>NZ_PDLY01000009.1 GCF_014048465.1 Bombella mellum | reverse complement strand
CTGGAGATGGGCTACAAGCCCGGGATGGCGGACCCGCTGGCCCCCACGCCAACATTGCGGCAGGGCTCTCATGGCAGCCAGGTCTCGCAGGTCCAGAACGAACTCAGGGACCTTGGTTACAGGGACAAGGACAGCCGACCGCTTGCTGTTACCGGAAAATTCGACTCTTCGACAAAACAGGCGGTTGAAGCGTTCCAGACGGCCAGCGGCCTGAAAGCCGACGGTGTCATTGGTCCCGCAACCCGCCACAGGCTCGACGAAGCGCACCAGGCCAACCAGAGCACCAAGGCCGCGGCCCCTGACAATGCTCCATCCGAAGCCAAGAGCCGTACGTTCGTTCCTGAAGCAAAAGCGTCCCGACGGCCGCATCGTCGAACGGTAAGCTGGACGAAGATTCATACTTCAGGAACCTTGTCCGCCGAGAACAGGAGATCAGGCAGACCACCATGCAGAGTCAGGGTGCCACTCAGACACCGGAAAAGACCAGAACAACCAGCCTACATGCCGGTCTGTAGATCCACACATTCCCAGCCCGAAACCGTTTGCCCGTAGAGACGCACATGACCACCTCACGGGCGACTTACACTGTGCCCCCGCCCGTGCTGGAATGGCCCTTGACCATAAGCCATCTCACAGGTCACATATTCTCTTCAGAAAGCCGCACGACCCGATACCGGGGCGGTTTTCTGGCCGGGAGGTTTCTCCATGTTGAGCCACACGCAGATCATTGCCATCTGGAAGCCATCCGGGTCCTGTCTCCCCATGACGGGCCGACAGAAGAACCACAAACGAGACTTTTGGGAATGGGAGTTTAGCATGAACAGCCGTTTTTTTGACATGCTCCGCCGTGCCTTGCCCGTCGTGCCGCTGGCTCTCTGTATGTCTGGTCAGGCCAAGGCTGCACCGTCACCCTCTCTGTGTGCTCCAGACGAACAGGTCGCCTTCAGCTGTCCCATCGCCAGAAGCCACAAGATCGTTTCACTCTGTCTGGCTCCAGGCAAGACCACCCCTCCCGCTGCACGCTATGTTTTTGGAACCCCCTCGCACCCAGAATTGATCTACCCAGCTGAAGGGCGGGCACGTGCCAATTTTCGGACATCTATTCTCGGATATGCTGGGGGTACAGGCGGCAACGCTTATTCCTTTATAAAAGACGGTACTCAATATATTCTGTTCCATATATCTGGTACCGGTCTAGAAAATGCTGGGGTGATAGTAAAACCTGTCAACCAGATAGATGCTTCCGTTGAATTGGACTGCCGACCCAGCACAGCATTCCATGCATTGGATGATGACCTCCTGGACATCACGAACAGTTGGGGAATTGACCCAGAGCTAGATGGGAAACCACTTCCTGTAACAAAAAATTAAAATACATCTTTATAATTACAAGAATACCTGAGCCTTCTACAGATGCCCTGAGCCTTAAGTCTTGAGACTCAGGGCGGATCTGTGATCTTGCGAGATTGGAAGGAAGAAATGTCGAAAGAAAATGCTGATCTGGTCCTGAAAACGGCCATGGATTCAGGCATCACCAGTCGTAAAGAACTTGCCAATTTCATGGGCCAGATGCAGGTCGAATCCGGAAACTTCCAGCATCTTGAGGAGAACCTGCACTATTCTCCAGAGAGGCTTCTGGAACTATTTTCTAACAGAGGAGTGAAAACCCTGGATCAGGCTCGCTCAATCGTCGCAGGTGGTCCTGAGGCTGTAGGCAATGCCGTTTACGGCGGTGAGTGGGGAAAACAAAAAGGCAACACTGAACCGGGAGACGGTTACGAATATCGAGGGCGTGGATTCATTCAGTTAACTGGACGCAAAAATTATCGAGAGGCAGGCGAGCGTCTAAATATGGATCTGGTCAATCACCCAGACGATGCCGCCAAACCAGAAATCGCCGCCAGAGCCGCAGTCAATTATTGGAAGACATTCGTGGCTTCCCGAGGCCATCAGGAAGACATTAATAAAGCAACAAAAATTATCAACGGCGGATACAACGGTCTGTCAGAACGCATGAAGGCGGTGCATGAGTGGGAGACACGCCTGGAGATGGGCTACAAGCCCGGGATGGCGGACCCGCTGGCCCCCACGCCAACATTGCGGCAGGGCTCTCATGGCAGCCAGGTCTCGCAGGTCCAGAACGAACTCAGGGACCTTGGTTACAGGGACAAGGACAGCCGACCGCTTGCTGTTACCGGAAAATTCGACTCTTCGACAAAACAGGCGGTTGAAGCGTTCCAGACGGCCAGCGGCCTGAAAGCCGACGGTGTCATTGG
>NZ_PDLY01000008.1 GCF_014048465.1 Bombella mellum | reverse complement strand
GATCATTGACAAGAGAATATGGGTTATAAAGTAGAGACTGGAAGGGATATGTTGGCGGCGTTTTCGTTGGCGAAGGCTGATGGAAGACGGAAGCTGATGTATCTGACTTTAAGTTTGATGCGTTGAATTAAGCTGGATGTTTTATTCTGTTGGTCTGGATTGAACCTGAGAGTTTGATCCTGGCTCAGAGCGAACGCTGGCGGCATGCTTAACACATGCAAGTCGCACGAACCTTTCGGGGTTAGTGGCGGACGGGTGAGTAACGCGTAGGAACCTATCTGGAGGTGGGGGATAACATCGGGAAACTGGTGCTAATACCGCATGATGCCTGAGGGCCAAAGGAGCAATCCGCCATTGGAGGGGCCTGCGTTCGATTAGCTAGTTGGTTGGGTAAAGGCTGACCAAGGCGATGATCGATAGCTGGTTTGAGAGGATGATCAGCCACACTGGGACTGAGACACGGCCCAGACTCCTACGGGAGGCAGCAGTGGGGAATATTGGACAATGGGGGCAACCCTGATCCAGCAATGCCGCGTGTGTGAAGAAGGTCTTCGGATTGTAAAGCACTTTCACTAGGGAAGATGATGACGGTACCTAGAGAAGAAGCCCCGGCTAACTTCGTGCCAGCAGCCGCGGTAATACGAAGGGGGCTAGCGTTGCTCGGAATGACTGGGCGTAAAGGGCGCGTAGGCTGTCTGTACAGTCAGATGTGAAATCCCCGGGCTTAACCTGGGAACTGCATTTGATACGTGCAGACTAGAGTCCGAGAGAGGGTTGTGGAATTCCCAGTGTAGAGGTGAAATTCGTAGATATTGGGAAGAACACCGGTTGCGAAGGCGGCAACCTGGCTCGGAACTGACGCTGAGGCGCGAAAGCGTGGGGAGCGAACAGGATTAGATACCCTGGTAGTCCACGCTGTAAACGATGTGTGCTGGATGTTGGGTAATTTTATTACTCAGTGTCGGAGCTAACGCGTTAAGCACACCGCCTGGGGAGTACGGCCGCAAGGTTGAAACTCAAAGGAATTGACGGGGGCCCGCACAAGCGGTGGAGCATGTGGTTTAATTCGAAGCAACGCGCAGAACCTTACCAGGGCTTGCATGGGGAGGCTGTAGACAGAGATGTCTATTTCTTCGGACCTCCCGCACAGGTGCTGCATGGCTGTCGTCAGCTCGTGTCGTGAGATGTTGGGTTAAGTCCCGCAACGAGCGCAACCCTTGTCTTTAGTTGCCATCACGTCTGGGTGGGCACTCTAGAGAGACTGCCGGTGACAAGCCGGAGGAAGGTGGGGATGACGTCAAGTCCTCATGGCCCTTATGTCCTGGGCTACACACGTGCTACAATGGCGGTGACAGAGGGATGCTACATGGTGACATGGTGCCGATCTCAAAAAACCGTCTCAGTTCGGATTGTACTCTGCAACTCGAGTGCATGAAGGTGGAATCGCTAGTAATCGCGGATCAGCATGCCGCGGTGAATACGTTCCCGGGCCTTGTACACACCGCCCGTCACACCATGGGAGTTGGTTTGACCTTAAGCCGGTGAGCGAACCGCAAGGACGCAGCCGACCACGGTCGGGTCAGCGACTGGGGTGAAGTCGTAACAAGGTAGCCGTAGGGGAACCTGCGGCTGGATCACCTCCTTTCAAGGAAGTTTTCTGATACGTTGGAAGACTTTTTGAATAAAAAGACCTGCGCTCCGAGCGTAGGCATCAAGACGGAAGCGCCGTCAGCATATCCCTTCCTTTACTTTTCCTGGGCTAGTAGCTCAGTTGGTTAGAGCACACGCTTGATAAGCGTGGGGTCGGAGGTTCAAGTCCTCCCTGGCCCACCACCAGGATGATGGGGGCATAGCTCAGCTGGGAGAGCACCTGCTTTGCAAGCAGGGGGTCGTCGGTTCGAACCCGTCTGCCTCCACCAGGTTTCATCTGGAGGTGATCAGGAAAAGGAATAAAGGTAAGTGGAAAGAGTTCTTCTTTCAGATGGTTTTTTATCATCTGGCTGAAGTATCCGGTCTTTGAGGAGTGAATCGGTTGGTGCGCTGTCTGCGTACGCTGCAATGGGTTGTCTGACCTTTTGGTGGGGGATGTTTCCTTGTTTCCCACGGAACATTGCAGAGAGTATTCAGACGGTGAGAATGAAGTGACTGACATTATATGTCCAGTTCTGTCATTCAGATTTCCGTGTGAGTGATCGCATGGAATGATGTGTGACTGGCTACTGTGCATGTGGTGTGAGAATGAGAAGGGCACTTGGTGGATGCCTTGGCACCAGAAGGCGATGAAGGACGTGACACACTGCGATAAGCCACGGGGAGTTGTGAGTACACCCTGATCCGTGGATTTCCGAATGGGGCAACCCCCTCTTATGAGGATCATGCACTGAATACATAGGTGCATGAGGCAAACCCGGGGAACTGAAACATCTAAGTACCCGGAGGAAAAGACATCAACAGAGATTCCGCCAGTAGTGGCGAGCGAACGCGGAACAGGCCAGTGTCTTCGAGAGAACAAGCAGAACAGTCTGGAAAGTCTGACCATAGTGGGTGATAGTCCCTTATGCGTAATGTCTCCTGAAGGCCTTGAGTAGGGCGGGGCACGTGAAACCCTGTCTGAACATGGGAGGACCACCTTCCAAGCCTAAATACTCTCTGGTGACCGATAGTGAACCAGTACCGTGAGGGAAAGGTGAAAAGCACCCCGATAAGGGGAGTGAAAGAGACCTGAAACCAGGTGCCTACAAGCAGTCGGAGCCTCTTATGGGGTGACGGCGTACCTTTTGTATAATGGGTCAGCGAGTTTCTGTCCGTAGCAAGCTTAAGCCGGTAGGTGTAGGCGTAGCGAAAGCGAGTCTGAATAGGGCGACTGAGTTACTGGTAGAAGACCCGAAACCGAGTGATCTAGCCATGGCCAGGCTGAAGGTGCGGTAACACGCACTGGAGGGCCGAACCCACGCCTGTTGAAAAAGTCGGGGATGAGCTGTGGCTAGGGGTGAAAGGCCAATCAAACTCGGAGATAGCTGGTTCTCCGCGAAATCTATTGAGGTAGATCGTCGTGTATTGCCCTCGGGGGTAGAGCACTGGATGGGCTAGGGGGGCCCAAAGCCTTACCACACCTAACCAAACTCCGAATACCGAGGAGTATGAGCACGGCAGACAGACAGTGGGTGCTAAGGTCCATTGTCGAGAGGGAAACAGCCCAGACCACCAGCTAAGGCCCCTAAATCGTGGCTAAGTGGGAAAGGATGTGGGGATTCCAAAACAACCAGGAGGTTGGCTTAGAAGCAGCCATCCTTTAAAGAAAGCGTAATAGCTCACTGGTCTAATAGAAACCCTGCGCCGAAAATGTAACGGGGCTCAAGCCACGTGCCGAAGCTGTGGGTGCATAGTTTACTATGCGCGGTAGCGGAGCGTTCTGTAAGCCTGCGAAGGAGACGGGGTGACCCTCTCTGGAGGTATCAGAAGTGCGAATGCTGACATGAGTAGCGACAAACAGTGCGAGAAACACTGTCGCCGAAAGTCCAAGGGTTCCTGCGCAAGGTTAATCCACGCAGGGTGAGCCGGCCCCTAAGGCGAGGGCGAAAGCCGTAGTCGATGGGAATCAGGTTAATAGTCCTGAGCCTGCCAGAAGTGACGAACGAGATATGTTGTCAGCTCTTATCGGATTGAGCTGGCTTTTGGACCGTTCCAGGAAATAGCTCTGGCATATAGACCGTACCCGAAACCGACACAGGTGGACTGGTAGAGTATACCAAGGCGCTTGAGAGAACGATGCTGAAGGAACTAGGCAAATTGCTCGTGTAACTTCGGAAGAAACGAGACCCGTTGGTGGGCAACCATCGGCGGGTGGCACAGACCAGGGGGTAGCGACTGTTTAGTAAAAACACAGGACTCTGCGAAATCGAAAGATGACGTATAGGGTCTGACGCCTGCCCGGTGCCGGAAGGTTAAGAGGAGATGTGCAAGCGTCGAATCGAAGCCCCGGTAAACGGCGGCCGTAACTATAACGGTCCTAAGGTAGCGAAATTCCTTGTCGGGTAAGTTCCGACCTGCACGAATGGCGTAACGACTTCCCCGCTGTCTCCAGCATCGGCTCAGCGAAATTGAATTCCCCGTGAAGATGCGGGGTACCCGCGGTCAGACGGAAAGACCCTATGAACCTTTACTGCAGCTTTACAGTGGTATCAGGAAAGTTTTGTGTAGGATAGGTGGGAGGCTTTGAAACCAGGGCGCCAGCTCCGGTGGAGCCATCCTTGAAATACCACCCTGAACTTTTCTGATATCTAACCGAGACCAGTCAGCCTGGTCCGGGACCCTGTATGGTGGGCAGTTTGACTGGGGCGGTCGCCTCCCAAAGAATAACGGAGGCGCGCGATGGTGGGCTCAGGCCGGTCGGAAACCGGCTGTCGAGTGCAATGGCATAAGCCCGCCTGACTGCGAGAGTGACAGCTCGAGCAGAGACGAAAGTCGGCCATAGTGATCCGGTGGTCCCGCGTGGATGGGCCATCGCTCAACGGATAAAAGGTACTCTAGGGATAACAGGCTGATCTCCCCCAAGAGTCCACATCGACGGGGAGGTTTGGCACCTCGATGTCGGCTCATCACATCCTGGGGCTGGAGCAGGTCCCAAGGGTTCGGCTGTTCGCCGATTAAAGTGGTACGTGAGCTGGGTTTAGAACGTCGTGAGACAGTTCGGTCCCTATCTGCCGTGGGTGTAAGAGACTTGAGAGGATTTGTCCCTAGTACGAGAGGACCGGGATGAACGAACCTCTGGTGCACCGGTTGTCGCGCCAGCGGCACAGCCGGGTAGCTAAGTTCGGAATGGATAACCGCTGAAAGCATCTAAGCGGGAAACCAGCCTCAAAACCAGGTCTCACAGGGCCGTCCAAGACCAGGACGTCGATAGGTCAGGTGTGAAAGCATGGCAACATGTGTAGCTGACTGATCCTAATCGCCCATATCTCTCACACACCAAAACACATGCACAGTAGTCAGTCACACTCCAAAAAACACCAACCAAAACACCCCAAACACCCACCAAGGGTGAGCGGGAAGACCTGGTGGCCATGGCGGAGGATCCATACCCGATCCCATCCCGAACTCGGCCGTTAAAGCCTCCAGCGCCTATGATACTGCTCCTTAAGGAGCGGAAAAGTCGGTCGCCGCCAGGTCCCCTCGCTCACC
>NZ_PDLY01000007.1 GCF_014048465.1 Bombella mellum | reverse complement strand
GATCACCCCAGCCGCCCCAGAACTCCCGCCCCAGCGCCGCCGGTGAATGGGCTTATACGCAGATCCCCCTGACCACACAACCCCAAAAAATGAAAAATTTCAAAAAACTTTAATCACCAGTGAGAAAACCCCAGAAACGGCAGGGGCCGGGTCTGCCGACCCGGCCCCTGCCCCAAGGGAATCCCCTCCCACTCAGAAGTCCGGCATGGACGGCAGAAGATCACCCCCCTGACGGAACGGACAGACCCTGATGGCCAGCCCCGTGGCATCATCCGTTTCCACCATCAGGCCGGACACGGTCGCCTTCCCCCCGGCAGGCTGGAACCGCTCCGTCGGAACTTTCTTGAGCATCTTGCGGATGGCATTTTCCTTCTCCATGCCGATCACGCTGTCATAATCCCCGCACATGCCCGCATCAGTCTGATAGGCAGTCCCCCCCTTGAGGATACGATGATCGGCAGTCGGAACATGCGTGTGCGTCCCCACGACAAGCGACACCCGGCCATCATACAGATGACCGAAGCCCATTTTCTCACTGGTCGTTTCCGCATGGACATCCAGCACCGCCGCATGAACGGTCCCACCAAGACGATGACGGGAGAGAATCGTCTCCACCGCCCTGAACGGGTCATCCAGCGCATCCATGAAGACACGCCCCATCACATTGATGACCAGAACCTTACGCCCACAGGGCAGGGTGACGACACAGCTTCCATGCCCCGGAGTGCCCTCAGGATAGTTGGCCGGGCGGACAACGGCCGGAAGCTGGTCGAGCTGACCGATGAGGTCCTTCCTGTCCCAGGCGTGATTGCCCAACGTGATGGCATCCACGCCACCATCCAGAAGGTCCCGCGCAATCTGGGGAGAGAGGCCGAAACCATGAGAGGCGTTCTCCGCATTGGCCACGACCATGTCCAGCGACAGCCGCTCCCGCCAGTCCTTCAGCCCGGCCAGAACGGCTTCCCGCCCACTGCGGCCAACGATGTCTCCCAGAAATAACAGTCTCAAAATCTATCCTTCATTCTTCCGTGTGAATGATCTCACGTTCCGTCACGATGACCGGCAGCCGGTGGTCATGTCCATCCATCGGCAGGCCGTCCCTCTCCTGAGAGGAAAGGCCATACCCGATCAGGGCAGCCTGCGGGTGAAGCGGCAATGTCCGGTCGTAATAGCCACCGCCATAGCCAAGCCGTCCCCCGTGCCGGTCGAAAGCCACCAGAGGGATCAGTATGACATCCGGCACTTTCCGTGCACCCGAGGGATGGCAGGTACCAAACCGGCCGACTTTCATCGGCATCCTCTCCCGCCACTGACGGAACAGGAGAGGCTGCCCCTTGGGCGGAGTTTCCGGCAGTACAACCTGATATCCGGCCCGCACGAGCTGCCTGCATAGCGGCCGCAGGTCCACCTCCCCGGGCAGAGGCCAGACAGCCGCCACGACGGACGGACGAAGCTGATGGATCACCCTGAGAAGATTTTCAGCCACCTGACGGTTCTGCCGTGGCATGACGGGACGGCGGGAGGCCAGAATCTCCTGCCGGATGAGCTTCTTGTCCTGATCGGGCGAGGGAACGGTCTTAGCCATAAAATCCGTACTAGTGAAGCCGCCTTGGCCGTTGGTCTCATCAGCCCTCCCGGACCTGCTAGGGCAGGTGGGCACCGGTAATAACGTGACCACAGCCACGACAGAGCCAGTTCCCTTGGAAGTGCTTATCGGCCCAGAGGTTGATCGTGCCTGACGCGCCAGGCAGCTTCGGCCATCATATTGCACCTGCGCCCGATGATAGACAAGCACCGGGCGGCCTTTTTCCTGCTGGTATTCCTGATAACAGACACCGCCGCCAGACGGGCAACGATCAGCTCCGGGCTGTCCTGCTGCCCGAAGCGTCCCGGCTCTCTGATGATTTGAGGCCCTCTTCCACCCGCTGCAACAGGCTGCCCGCTATGTCCGCCGCATCGGCGAGCCGCCCGGCCGTCTGCCGGTAGGAGGCCTCGATCTGACGGCTCCGCTCCACCAGTGCCCGCTCCTCCTCCGTCATGTGCTTCTTGCGGGCCTCGAAAAGATCATCCGCCATGAGCAGGGCGACCATGAACAGGGCCTCACCATCACCCCGGGGCCCCAGGGTCCGGCGCACCTCCTCAAGGCGTTTTGAGATTGAGGCGGCCAGCTCTCTCAGATGAGCCTCCTCACCATCCTGGCAGCCGACCGTGTAATTGAGACCACCAACCGAAAGCGTTACCTGCGCCATGATCCTTATCGTCCCTCCTGCGTTTCGGAAGAAGCCGTGCCCTCGCCCTTGTCCGCCCCCATGTCGAGCAGCTCACGCAGCCGGGCTTCAAGCGCATCAATCCGGGCCAGCAGGGCGTTCTTCATCTCCTTCTGCCGGGTCCGTTCAGATTCGGCCTGAATCTCCTGCTGTTCCAGGGCAAAACCCAGCTGGACCAGAGCAATCTCCAGCCGTTCAAGGTCCGGATTTTTCTGCACGGTATTCATCTAGCATCCCCTCCTGCACTGACATACCTGCTTTCATGACCTATGATGCACCGTCCGGTGCCCTGTCACGACATCATGACACACCGTCATGTGCCCCATACGGGCACATGACCACTTTTCCCGCATGAGACCAGAATGACCTATCCTCATCGGGCGTCAAGCGTCTTTTTGCCGCCCTTCCCCCAGCCCTTCGTCACCATTTCCACCCGTCAGGTTCTCACCCTAGCCTGCCAGCATTTTGGCGGGCATCCCTTCACGCCCGTGTCGCCCCTCCATGCCGGGGCCAGTCTGGGGCTGGACTGGTGGCTGCACCTGACCGAAAAGACCGACCTCCCTTCCATACTGGACTGTGGGGCCAGTGCCTCCCTGGCCCTGAAAGCCCTCTATGAAGGCGTGGCAGGCGTCATATGCCGTGACTTCCGGGCGGGACTGCCCGCCACCATGAAACACCGCCTCTTCCCCGACCGTCCACCCTGTGAGGACATTCTGGCACTGAAAATCACGTGAGGCATGAAGGACTGGTCAAGGATGCCGCAATCTGCCACATCTGGCAGTCATGAATCACTGTGACCTCTACCCTGTCATTCCCTCGCTTCAGGCTCTGGACGAGCTTCAGGAGCAGCTCCCTCCCCTGCTGGCCGGAGAGGCCGTCACCGCACTGCGGCTCTGCCTCGACACGCCCGTGAAAAAGCACCAGCTCGACACAGTCCGCCAGATGGTCTGGAAACATGACGTCGCCCTGATTCTCGCCCCTGCCGACCTGCGCCTGCTGCGGGACATCCCGCTGGACGAGATCGACGGCGTCCATCTCTCCACCCTTTCCGATGTCCGCCCATTCGCCAGCAGGAAAGACAGGCCAAAAACTCTCCAGATCGGCTGCACATGCCTGACGCTGGATGATGCCATGCTGGCAGGAGAGCATGGGGCCGACTATGTCAGTCTCCCGGCCGCCGCACTGCCAGCCCTGACACAATGGAACCTTTTTGCGGAGCTTCCCTCCGTGGCGGAGCATGTCTGCACGGCAGAGGAAGCCAGGGCAGCCTCACAGGCAGGAGCCGATTTCCTCGCCATCACGATGGACCCGGCAGCTGATGCCGTGGCCCGCTTCTCCGCCGTGAGTGCCGCCCTTTCCTGAACGGACGACACGCCCCTCACTGATACGGCAGAATCGAATCCGTGACGTACAGGACACCGTTGGACTGCGGATAGCTGTTCCCCACCAGCGTCACCGTACCATCCTTGCCAACGACCTCCACGTTGCCGAAAGCGGTGGGTCTCAGGACGACGTCATGACCCGGCCCGGCGAGTGTCGGCACCTGTATGCTGCCCCCTCTCCGGGCGGCCTTCCGCTGGATGGCCGGCAGGTCCCAATGCCCCACGAGGATCATCTGCCCCACGAACCCCTTGAGGAACTCATGACCTGAAGGCCGCATGAGGTCAGGCACGGCCTGATGCTTGTAGGCCTCGAACGGCCCATTCGGCACGGCCAGCACGGTATATTCCCGGTCGCCCGTCAGGTAGGGCCAGTAACCGGCCCGTATGACGGCAGCCTCGAAATCGGCCAGCTCGATGGCACCGCAGATGTTGTCACTCAGGGGTCTGTCCTCATAGGACGGAACCGGCGGCACATGATACTTGACCCTCGGATTGGGCGGCGCGCCCAGCGGCTCCGGCTTATACTTGTCCTGAATGCTCTTCGCCTCGGGCAGAATCTCCGCCCGGGTGGACCCACGCACGGACACCGGGTCCTGCCGTTCCGGGGGGCCACTCCGGCACCCGGCCAGAGCCGACAGGGCCACACAGGCCACACTGACCATCACAGGCAGGGACAGCCCGCCACGACACCGATCCACCAGACTCAACACCCACCCCCGTACATTTTCCATCCCACAACCCTGTCCGACACCACCTCAAACGTCGTCTGGCAGGTGGAGCTGTAATAGCTCGGCGGAATATTGATCCCTCCCCAGCCACCATATCCATAACCGCTTCCCCAGCCCCAGTCCCAGCTGGAATAGCCGGGGGAATACTGCGTCTCCGTCTCAATGTAGGAAAGGAAGTTATGTCCCTGTGCATCGTAAGTGCGGGTCGGCACGCCAAAACGCCTCAGCACGTCCACGGTGGACTGTCCGACCATGCCGTTCAGCACTCCCGGCTGCTGGAGTGCCGGTGCGGAACACCCTGCCAGCAGCATCACGGCTCCAAGAACCATCCCCTTCGTCCACATGCCCGGACCATCCGAGTAGCGTCTCATGCCTTCCTCCCGCTCATCGACCGCACAGCCCATCATCAGGGCTGCCGCCTCAGCTTAGCCAAAGAATCGCCTCAAGACGAGGGGCACCCGTCGCCAGCATCACGAGCCTGTCAAAGCCCAGCGCAATGCCGGAGGTCGGCGGCATGTCCGCCAGAGCGGCAAGAAACCCCTCATCCAGCGGCCAGTCCTGTTCCGGCGTGATCTGCATCCGCCGTGCCCGGTCCGCTTCAAAACGCTGACGCTGCTCCTGCGGGTCCGTCAGCTCCTCGAAGGCATTGGCCAGCTCCAGCCCGGCGGCATACAGCTCGAACCGCAGGGCCACCCGTGGATCAGCCGGGTCACGCTTCGCCAGTGCCGCCTGTGCAGCGGGCCAGTGTGTCAGGAAGGTCGGTCGCTCCCGCCCTATGTGCGGCTCGATCCTTTCCAGAAGCAGGCGGAAGAACAGGTCTTCCCAGCTTTCTCCCTCCCGCAGCAGCACCCCGGCCTCACGGGCCAGACGGTCGGCATCCCCGGCACTGGCCAGCAGGTCCACCCCGACATGACGGACAAAGGCCTCCTGCATCGTCAGGCGTTCAAAAGGCCGGTCCAGCTCCAGAACGACATCCCCGTGTGTGAGACGGGGCGGCAGGACACGGCGCAGCAGGTCCTCCGTCTCATCCATGAGGGACGACAGCCCGGCACCGGGGCGGTACCATTCCAGCATGGTGAATTCCGGCATGTGGGTCGCACTCCGCTCCCCGTTGCGCCAGACACGGGCCAGCTGGAACAGGGGCTGCCCCGTGGCCGCCACCAGACGCTTCATGGCAAATTCAGGGCTGGTATGAAGGTAGCGGACCTCGTCCGTACCATCAGGACGTTCCAGAACCGTGCGGAAACAGCGCAGATGCACCTCCTCCCCCGGTGCCTGAACGGCATAGGGTGTCTCGACCTCCAGATACCCCCTGCCCTCAAAGAAGGCCCGCACCGCCTGCACCATCCGGGCACGCCGGCGCAGCAGGGGCAGCCGCTCCCGTATCCGGTCTGTCGTCTGTATTGCGCTGGAACTCTCCATGACCGTTTCCTTCCACCCTCATCCGGCTATGCCGTCCCCACCCTATAGGCCAGAGGCCCCACACGGCACCATAGGCAGAGTTTTCTTGCAGGGGGACACAGCCTTTCGCTAGAGCAGCCTCATGCACGATACCGCCTCATCCTCCCTGTCAGGCAGAACCCTCCGCAGCACACAGTCGCTTCTCGAGGCGAAGCTCATCACGCCGGAACAGGCCTCGGCCCTCGAGGAGGTGGCCAGGCGTTACGCCACGGCCATTCCCCCCGCCTTCCAACGGCTCATCACCAGCCCGGATGATCCGATCGCCCGGCAGGTCGTTCCCGACGCCCGGGAACTGCGGACCATGCCCCATGAAAGCGAAGACCCGATCGGTGATGAGGCCCTCTCCCCCGTTCCCGGCATCGTCCATCGCTATGAGGACAGGGCCCTGCTCAAGCCTCTGCTGGTCTGTCCGCTCTACTGCCGCTTCTGCTTCCGGCGGGAACATGTGGGGCCTGATGGCGGTCTGCTAGGGAAAGAGGCTCTGGAAACCGCCTTCCACTGGATAGAGACACATCCGCAGATACGGGAAATCATCCTGACCGGGGGCGACCCGCTGATGCTCTCCCCCCGGCGGATGCGGCACATCATCCAGCGTCTGTCCTCGATCAGTCACATCGACATCATCCGCATCCACAGCCGTGTTCCCGTCGCCGCCCCGGAACGCCTGACCACGGAGCTTCTCGACGCCATGGAGACCGACCGTGCCCTCTGGATGGTCGCCCACATCAACCATGCCCGGGAGCTGACGGACGAGGCTCGTCTGGCCGTCCGGCAGATGCTGGGCCGGGGCATCCCCGTCCTGTCCCAGTCCGTCCTGCTGCGAGGCGTGAATGACACGACGGAATCGCTGGAGGCCCTCCTCCGTGCCCTGATCGCCGCCCGCATCAAGCCCTATTATCTGCATCACCTCGATTCCGCCCCCGGCACGGCGCATTTCCATGTCCCGGTGGAGGAAGGCCGTGCCCTGCTGGAAAGCCTGCGGGGCCGGGTCTCCGGGCTGGTCTGGCCGACCTATGTCGTGGACATACCGGGCGGGAAAGGCAAGGTCCCACTCGGGCCGGATTATCTCGTCTCCACCCCGGCCGGTAAAAGCTCCAGCTCATCGCAGGCACGGGGACCGGATGGAAAGCCTTATCCTTTTACCTAGAGCGTACAGAAGGGAGCTTGCGCCCGCCCCACCGACACGGCTAGAAGTCTCCCTGAACTTCATCCGAGAGTTTCCTGCTTCTGCCCTGCCTGCATGGCCAGAAGCCTTGAGCAACACCCGATCTTTTGCATGTACATCAGGAGCTGACATGAAACAGCAAGCCAACCTCATCCGGGCCGGGCAGGTCATCGAACATAACGGCCGCCGCTGGACCGTCCTCAAGCAGCAGATCCTGACCCCCGGCAAGGGCGGTGCCTTCATCCAGGTGGAAATGCGCGACCTCGCCAGCGGCAACAAGAGCAACGAACGCTGGCGTACGGCCGACACCGTCGAGCGTCTTGTCACAGAGGACAACGACTACATCTATTCCTACATGGATGGCGACAACATCGTCCTCATGGACCCCGAGACGTTCGAGCAGACCATGCTGCCGAAGGACATCCTTGGCGATCAGCTCCCCTTCCTTCAGGACAACATGACCATCAGCGTCAAGCTGGTCGAGGGCGACCCGGTGGCCGTCACCCTGCCGCCGCAGGTCACGCTGGAGATTGCCGAGGCAGACCCGGTCGTCAAGGGCCAGACGGCCAGCTCCTCCTACAAGCCTGCCGTGCTCTCCAACGGCGTGAAAGTGATGGTGCCTCCTTTCATCGAGGCCGGTGAGCGCATTGTCGTCCGCACGGAAGACGCCACCTACGTCGAGCGTGCCAAGGACTGATCATGCGTCTTTCTCCCCATATGGCCGTCATGCAGAATACCGCGCAGAAAGCGGCGCGGTCCCTCCTGCGTGACTTTGCCGAGGTCGAGCAGCTCCAGGTCAGCATCAAGGGTCCGGGAGACTTCGTCTCCCAGGCCGACATGCGGGCCGAGAAGACCATCCGTGAGGAGCTCGCCCGTGCCCGTCCCGGCTATGCCTTCCTGATGGAAGAGAGCGGGGCCTCCGGCGGTGACAACTGGACGTGGCGCTGGATTGTCGACCCGCTGGACGGCACCTCCAACTTCCTCCACGGCATTCCGCACTGGGCCATTTCCATCGCCCTCCAGCGTCGCCATCCGAATGGGGACGTCGAGCTGGTGGCCGCCCTCGTCTACAACCCGGCCTCCCATGAGATGTTCTGGGCGGAAAAAGGTGTCGGTGCCTTCCTCAATGACCGGCGCATCCGTGTCTCCGCCCGGCGCAAGCTCTCGGAAGCCATGTTCGCCACGGGGATTCCTTTCGCCAAGGTGCCTGCCCAGTACCGCCTGCCTTTCGGCCGGGTGCTGGGCAGCCTCATGCCCAAGGTCGCCGGCATCCGCCGCTGCGGGGCCGCCGCACTGGACCTCGCCTGGCTGGCCGCCGGCCGCTACGAGGGCTACTGGGAACTGGGCCTGAAGCCGTGGGACTGTGCCGCAGGTCTGCTGCTGGTGCGTGAGGCCGGTGGCCATGCGACGGATGTCCAGGGCAATGATCTCGGTGCCCTTGATGATGACGTGCATGTCGTCGCTGGCAACCAGCACTTCCATGCCCCCCTGCGTGAACTGGTGCACAACGCCCTCACACAGGACTGACGCCCCGCCTCTCCAGCAGGGACAGGGAGCTGCCTCCTCAACGGCAAGGTGATGCCATAAAGATTGCAGGATGCAGCTCCCCCGCCTAGGATGCAGACATGAAGAACCGGTCAGCTTTTCTCTCCTTCCTGCTTGCTGCGCCTCTTCTGGCGGGGCCTGCGGCTCCCGTCGCATGGGCGCAGGTCTCCACCAATCTGGATGCCCTTCCCGAGGCCGCACCAGACGGGACACCCCATCAGACCGTCCGGCACAGCCAGGCCGCCGCTCCGGTCCATCGTGACACGACACCCCCGCCGCCGCCCACGCCACCGGGCTACACGCGGGTTCCCAACATTCCGGCCGAGGCACCGAAGCCCGCCGTCATCACGCCTCCCGATTTCCCGGTCGTCCTGCATCCGCCGGTTCCCGCCGCCGTGGTCCAGCCTGAAAAGGACAGCCACAGCCGGACGGAACCTTTGGAACCGGACGCCCTGCGGGTCCTCTTCGACACGAACGGGACCACCATGAACGCCACCACACTGGACGCCATCCGCCATTATGCGGAAGGCATGGTGCCACGGGTGGACACACGCCTCATCCTCCGCAGTTATGCCACAGTGCCGGGCAATGATGTTTCCATGCCCCGTCGGCTGGCCCTGTCCCGTGCCCTGGCCGTGCGCAGCCTGCTGGTGCAGGCGGGCATCGCCACGACACGCATCTATCCCATTGCCCAAGGCCGACCGGACAGCACCGACACGGCACCGGCGGACCGGCTGGACATCCTCCCGGAAGCCAACCCGGCCCCTTCAGACGCCCCTGAACAAGGAAACACGGCACCATGACACGCCCGACACGCTATCTCGTCCGTATCATCGTCTTTCTCCTGATCATCCTGGGGCTGGCCTTCTCCCTGCGGGGTGTGCTGGTCCATGCCTTCATGGTCAATCCGGGGCTGGATGGCGTCATCATCGCCATCCTGCTGCTTGGCATCCTGTGGAACATCCATCTGACCATCCGCCTCTTCCCGGAAGTCCGCTGGGTCAACATACTGAAGCAGCCACGGGCCGGACTGAAGGTGCCGGAACCTCCCCGCCTTCTCTCCCCCATGGCCCGTGTCCTCCGTGCCCGGCGTGACCAGAATCCTCCGCCCACCTTCTCCACCCAGACCACACGGGCCATGCTGGAAAGCCTCGAGGCCCGCATGGACGAAGGGCGCGAGATTTCCCGCTACATCACGCAGCTTCTCGTATTTCTCGGTCTCCTTGGAACGTTCTACGGGCTGATCCTGACCGTACGCTCCGTAGCTGATGTCATCAGTGCCATGCCCTCCGGCGGGTCCGACCTGACCGCCATGTTCGACCACATCAAGGGCGGGCTGGTCAAACCCCTGGGCGGCATGTCCACGGCCTTCTCGGCCTCCATGTTCGGTCTGGCCGGATCGCTCATCCTCGGTTTCCTCGACCTGACATCCGGGCAGGCACAGAACCGCTTCGCCAATGAGATCGAGGAGTGGCTGGCCGACCAGACCTTCCTTGATGCGCCTCAGGGAGAGGCCGGTGAAAGCTCTTCTCTCCCGCAGGAGGACAGTGCCGCCATGGGTGCCTGGCTGCCACGGGTGCAGGACTTCATGCGGCTCACGACGGAAAATGTCGCCCTGCTCCAGCAGAACATCACGATGCTGCGCCGCATCATGGAGGCCAGTGAGGAAAACAACGCCAGGGTCGCCCTCGGGCTGCGTACGCTGAATGACAGCATCCACAAGCTCGGAGGAGCCTCCACCCATCAGGGAGACACACTCCTGCACAAGGGTCAGACGGCCATTCTCGACAGGCTGACGGACATCAGCACCCTGCTCCAGAAGAACCAGGCGGCAGCCTCCCCGGCCACCACCCTCCGTGAAGGACAGGGGTCCCTCATGGAAAGACTGACACGGATCAGCGAGTCCCTGCTCCACCACCGTGAGACGGCGGCCCCGTCCCAAGATGAGGAGCTCCGCAAGGGCCAGGCCGCCATCATCCGCAAGCTGACGGAAATCAGCGACCATCTCCGCACCGATGAAAGCATCGTCGAGGAACAGGCCGCCATCATCGACAGCCTGACGGAGATCAGCGAGAATCTCCGTCACAGCCGTGAGGATGCGTCCATCCGTGAAAGCCAGCGGGCCACCATCATCGAGAGGCTGACGGAAATCAGCGACCATCTTCGCCGCGACCATGACAGGACACCAGACCTCTCCCACCTCCAGGCGACCCTCCTGCGGCTGGAGGAAGGGAGCCAGGCGACGGTGCAGGCCATGCAGTCCCTGAGCCGGAGCGTGAGCCAGCGTCATTTTGAAGACCCGGCCGTCACGCAGCTTCTCCAGGACATGGACCGGCAGCTGCTCGGCCTACGTCAGGACATCGTCAGGCTGGCCAGGGAGGAAAAGCCAGCCCACGCCGTACGGCGTGAGGAGGGCTGACCATGGCCCGCCGCCGCCATCGTTCCGGTGCGATCAACGCCTGGCCGGGCTATGTGGACGCCCTCTCCTCCCTGCTGATGGTGGTCACCTTCGTGCTGCTCGTCTTCGTGCTGGGGCAGGAATTCCTCTCCGCCGCCGTCACCCAGAGGGAACATGCGCTGGAAAGCCTGAAAGGGGAACTCAGCCATCTCAGCAACATGCTGTCCCTCAGTGAGGCCCGGGTGAAAACGCTTAGCAGTGCCGAACAGGAACAGCGTGCCCTGGTCTCCTCGCTCCGGAGTCAGCTGGATGACAGGCAGCACCAGCTGGATGATGCCCAGAATCATGCGAAGGAAATTGAAGGCGCACAGCTTGGCAGCATCGCCGACCTGTCCTCACAGGTCACGGAGCTGACCCGCCAGCTTCAGGCCATCTCCTCCACGCTGGACATGGAAAAGAAGAATGAGGCGGACAAGGATGCCCGCATCTCCGAGCTGGGGCAGAAACTCAACATCGCCCTGGCCGACAAGGTCAACCAGCTTCAGCGTTACCGGTCCGAATTCTTTGGCAGGCTGCGGGACATCCTGAAGGGCCAGTCCGGCATTGCCGTCGTCGGGGACCGCTTCGTCTTCCAGTCCGAGATCCTGTTCCCCAGCGGCAGCGCAACCCTCACACCGACAGGGCAGAAGCAGATTCTCACGCTGGCCCGCACGTTCCGGGAGGTTGCGGCCACCATTCCGTCTGACGTGCCGTGGATTCTGCGTGTCGATGGCCATGCGGACCGCCAGCCCATCCGCTCGACCTTCCCGAGCAACTGGGAGCTGTCCTCGGCCCGTGCCATCACCGTCGTCAAGACGCTGATCGCCAACGGGATAGACCCGCATCACATCGCCGCCACGGCCTTCTCCGGCTACCAGCCCCTGGACACCGGAACGAGTCCCGAGGCTCTGGCCCGCAACAGGCGAATCGAATTCCGCCTGACAGACCGTTGATCCACCGGGAGGGGCCGGGACAGGCCTGCCCCTCCCCGCCTCCCTGCTGACAGAACCTCCAGAATCACCTAATTAGGGCGTCATGACCGACACACCGCTTCACCTCATCCGCAATTTCTCCATCATCGCCCATATCGACCATGGCAAATCGACACTGGCGGACCGGCTGATCGAAGCCTGCGGTGCCCTGACCGCCCGTGAAATGAAGGGGCAGGTTCTCGATTCCATGGAGCTGGAGCAGGAGCGGGGCATCACCATCAAGGCCCAGACCGTCCGGCTGACCTATCCGGCCAAGGATGGCAACGTCTATACTCTCAACCTCATGGACACGCCTGGCCACGTGGACTTCGCCTATGAGGTCAGCCGTTCCCTCGCCGCCTGCGAAGGGTCCCTGCTGGTCGTGGATGCCTCACAGGGCGTCGAAGCGCAGACCCTGGCCAACGTCTATCAGGCGATTGATGCCAACCATGAGATCGTCCCCGTCCTCAACAAGATTGACCTCCCGGCCGCCGAGCCGGAGCGTGTCCGTGCCCAGATCGAGGAGGTGGTCGGCATCCCGGCGGATGATGCCGTGGAGATCAGTGCCAAGACGGGCCTGAACATCGAGGGCGTGCTGGAAGCCCTCGTCCAGCGTCTGCCCGCCCCCAGGGGGGATGCCGAGGCTCCCCTTCAGGGGCTGCTGGTGGACAGCTGGTATGACAGCTATCTCGGCGTCATCATTCTCGTCCGCATCAAGGAAGGCCGCCTGAAGCGGGGCGACAAGATCCGCATGATGCAGACCGGGGCGACCTATCATGTCGATCAGGTCGGCGTGTTCCTGCCCAAGATGCAGCCCGTCGACTCCCTCGGCCCGGGGGAGATGGGCTACATCAATGCCGCCATCAAGACCGTGGCGGACTGCAATGTCGGTGACACCATCACGCTGGACAACCGCCCGGCGGAAAAGGCCCTGCCCGGCTTCAAGCCCTCCATACCGGTCGTCTGGTGTGGCCTCTTCCCCGTCGATGCGGACGATTTCGACAAGCTGCGCACCAGTCTCGGCAAGCTGCGGCTCAATGACGCCTCCTTCCATTTCGAGGCGGAAACCTCGGCCGCCCTCGGGTTCGGGTTCCGCTGCGGGTTCCTCGGGCTGCTGCATCTGGAGATCATCCAGGAGCGTCTCTCCCGTGAGTTCAATCTGGACCTCATCGCCACCGCTCCCTCCGTCGTGTACAAGATGCACATGAACAACGGCGAGGTCGAAGAGCTGCACAACCCGGCCGACATGCCGGAGATCAGCAAGATCGACTATATCGAAGAGCCGTGGATCAAGGCCTCCATCCTCGTGCGGGACGAATATCTGGGGTCCGTCCTCACCCTCTGCACGGAACGTCGTGGCGTCCAGATCGACCTGACCTATGTCGGGGACCGGGCCATGGTCGTGTACCGCCTGCCCCTCAACGAGGTGGTCTTCGACTTCTATGACCGTCTGAAATCCCTCACCCGGGGCTATGCCTCCTTCGAGTATCAGATGGATGGTTACGAGGAGAGCGATCTGGTCCGCATCTCCATCCTCGTCAATCACGAGCCGGTGGATGCCCTGGCCTTCATCGCCCACCGTACCGTGGCCGAGACACGGGGCCGGGCCATCTGCGCCAAGCTGAAAGACCTCATCCCCCGCCAGCTCTTCAAGATCGCCATTCAGGCCTCCATCGGCTCCAAGGTGATCGCCCGTGAGACGCTGGGTGCCCTCTCCAAGGACGTGACGGCCAAATGTTATGGTGGTGACATTTCCCGTAAACGCAAGCTGCTGGAAAAGCAGAAGGAAGGCAAGAAACGCATGAGGCAGTTCGGCAAGGTCGAGATACCGCAGAGTGCCTTCCTCGCCGCCCTGAAAATGGACTGACCCATGGTTCGGACAGCCGCCCTTCTCTGCATCCACAATGAGGCAAACAGGCTCGGCTGGTGGATCGCCCACCATGTGGCAGCGGGTTTCTCGGCTCTCCTCATCTGTGACGACCACTCCACCGATGGCAGCCAGGACATCCTGACCCAGGCTGCCCGGAACTACGACATCCGCCTTCTGGCCACCGATCAGCAGGAAACGGACCGCCTGCAACGCCACCACAACGCCCAGCTGCGGATGATCCAGCAGGAAGGACGGCATTTCGACTGGATCATCCAGCTGGCCGTGGACGAGTATTTCCTGCCCGGCTCCCGGTCCGTGAACGGCTTCTTCACCGGCATGGCCGCCCGCATGGGGCCGGAATCCTTCCAGCGGGCCACCCATGTCCCGGTCAACTGGTGCCTGACGGGCCTGGGACGATGGACCCACCAGCATTTTGACGGTCAGATGGCCCACCCACGGGCCCTTTTCCTGACCCACGCCCCGGAGACCTTTCCCGACAGCCGGGTGACGAGGGTCTTTTTCCGCCCTTCGGCCCGGCAGGGCCTGCCCGACCCTTTTGCCCATATCCAGTCTCCGCCGGACTGGAGTTCCGGCCGCATCCTGCATGACGCTGCCGCCAGCAGCCAGACTCCTCAGGCCCGCCGCTATTATGACCGTAATGACCAGCGGTTCGACAAGGGGCAGGCCCTCCTGCCACAGACGCTGGACATCAGTGCCCACATCCTGCAGGGGTTGATCGTGGGGGCCTGTTACGCCATACAGAACGGGCAGGCCCCGGCCCCCATATCTGCCGCCCCCCTTACCGAAACGGCCCACCATTTCAGACGGTTCCATCTATACCGCCAGGACCGGAAGATGGCCCTGAACAGGGAAGCTGGCACGCTCGGCTTCTATTCGGCGAGAGAGATGGAGACCGACGGCAACCTCATCCCCCTCTGTCTCGTCAGACCTGATGATCCATTTCCCGAGATGAAGACCCGGGCCTGGCTGCATACGGAACAGCCCTCGGGCCGTCCCTACCTCCCGGCAGGAGCTCCCGCCTCCACCTACTTCCCGACCCTGCTGGACTGCCTGCCCATACGGGTTCAGGAACAGGAAGACGGTACCGTGAAACTTGTCCTTCTTCCGACGGGGCTGCCCCTTCCTGACGGCAACCCCCTGACCCTCGCTCCCGCAGAAACTCCCCTCATCTTCAGGCCGGACACGATGGAAGAAGCCCTCCGGCACTTCACCGTCCACGGCCTCACGGCGGCCGGTCTGCATGAGGCCATAAGGAAGAGCCGCTGGATTTCACCTTCCGTGGTCGGTGCGCTGTATGCCCAGCTCCCTGCCGAGGAAGCCAGCACCCTCTTCACGCCGCTGCTGCACCGGCTTTTCCACGACTGGAAACACTGACGGGACGGCCGGTCGCCCCCTCATGTAAGGCCACATCTATCACCGTTAACCTTGTCATCACTTTTCTCTGTTATGTGATCGGGCGTAGCAGGTCTTAAAGAAAACGTACGACAGATACATCCTGATGGCCCCGGCAGAACCCTTCAGGGAGGGTTGCCGGTGACCTGAAAAGCTTTGCGACACTCCGTGATCTTTCCAAACAGGCAGGATGAGGGCTGGAAAAAATCTCTGTATCCCTGTAATGCCCTGTAAGTTTCATGATCTGACACCGGCTGGATGGTTCATGCCCGACCCTACGACATCTCGTACGACACAGACCACACCGCTCCATCAGCTTTCCTTCGAGAATGCTCTTGCCGAGCTTGAGCAGATCGTGCGTGGACTGGAAAGTGGCCAGATGAAGCTGGAAGACGCCATCTCCGCCTACGAGCGGGGAGCAGCCCTGCGCCGCCACTGTGAGAAGCGTCTGGGTGAGGCGGAAATGCGCGTGAAGGCCATCGTCCAGAAGGCTGACGGTTCCCTTTCCGAAGAGGAGCTGGGAACGGCGGCAGACAGGGCCACACCCGCACCCCGCCGCCGCAGGGCCGCCACCGGAACCAGGCACGCCCCCCAGAATGGAGGCCAGACCTCCCCGGAGCTGGATGACGGGATTCCGTTCTGATGACGCCCTGCCCACAGATGACCCAGCCCCCCACCAAGGAGACCTTTCAATGACCGACAGCCCTGCCCTCTCCCTCAAGGAAGCCCTACGTCAGGCCTGTCGTGACATCGAAGCCAGCATCGATGCCCTCCTGCCGCTGGTGCCGGGTGATGAGTCCCTGCTGCTCGAGGCCATGCGCTACGCCGCCCTGAATGGCGGCAAGCGTCTACGTGGCTTCCTCGTGCTGGAAACAGCCGCCCTGTTCGGGGCACCTCGTGAGGCCGCCCTGCGTGTGGCCGCCTCCGTCGAGTTCCTGCACGCCTATTCTCTCGTCCATGACGACCTGCCTGCCATGGATGATGATGACCTCCGCCGGGGGCAGCCCTCCACCCACAAGAAATTCAATGAGGCCTTCGCCATCCTGGCCGGTGACGCCCTCCAGACCAGTGCCTTCGAGGTCCTGCTGGAAGACGCCACGAGTGCGGACCCCGCCATCCGGGCCGAGCTGGCACTGGCACTGGCCCGTGCCTCCGGCAGTGCGGGCATGGTGGGCGGCCAGGTCATCGACATCCGGGGCGAAGGCAAGGCCCTGCCTCTCGAGAAGGTCAGACGCCTTCATGCCATGAAGACCGGTGCCCTCATCCGCTATGCGGCGGAGGCAGGGGCCATTCTGGCTGGCCTCAGGGCCGGTGACCCACGCCGTGAGGCCATCATCCGCTATGGGGCCGATCTCGGCACGGCCTTCCAGGTCGCTGACGACATTCTGGACACCACGGCCAGCACGGAAGAACTCGGCAAGACGGCAGGCAAGGATGAGGATGCCTGCAAGTCCAACTATGTCTCGCTGCTTGGCATCGAGGGTGCCCGCAAGGAGGCCCTGCGCCTGAGCGAACAGGCCCGCCAGTCCCTTTCCTCCTTCGGTCCCCGTGCGGATACGCTCCGTGCCCTCGCTGATTATTTCGTTGAACGCAGGAACTGATTGTCCATGAGCACGTCTTCCTCCATCCCTACCCTGGGCCGTTATCCTCTGCTGGACCGGGTGAGCGTACCGGCGGACATGAAGAACCTGTCCATCGAGCAGCTCACCACCCTGGCAGAGGAACTCCGCTCGGAGACCATCAATGCGGTTTCCACCACGGGAGGGCATCTGGGTGCCTCCCTCGGCGTGGTCGAGCTGACGGTCGCCCTCCATGCGGTGTTCAACACGCCGGATGACCGGGTGATCTGGGATGTCGGCCATCAGGCCTATCCGCACAAGATCCTGACCGGCCGCCGTGAGCAGATCCGCACGCTGCGCCAGCCGGGCGGTCTCTCCGGCTTCACCCGCCGGTCCGAGAGCCCCTACGACCCCTTCGGCGCAGCCCATTCCTCCACGTCCATCTCCGCCGGACTGGGCATGGCCGTTGCCCACCACCTCTATGCGGAGGACCATCCTTCCTACCGGGAACGGAACGTCATTTCCGTCATCGGGGACGGGTCCATCTCCGCCGGCATGGCCTATGAAGCCATGAACAATGCCGGGGCCATGGGCGGCAAGGGGGCGGAGCGGCTCATCGTCATCCTGAATGACAATGAGATGTCCATTGCGCCGCCTGTCGGGGCCATGTCCAACTATCTCAGCCGCCTGATGACATCCCGCCGCTTCCTCACCCTGCGGGATATGGCGGGCAAGCTGGCCAAGCGGCTGCCCTCCCGCATCGAGCGCACGGCCAAGCGGGCCGAGGAATATGCCCGTGGCATGATCACCGGTGGCACGCTGTTCGAGGAACTGGGCTTCTACTACATCGGCCCGGTGGACGGGCATGACATGCACCAGCTCGTCCCCATTCTCCGCAACCTGCGGGATGCCGAGGACAAGGGACCCGTCCTGCTGCACGTCATCACCGAGAAAGGCCGTGGCTACAAGCCTGCCGAAGCCGCCGGTGACAAATACCATGCCGTCGCCCGCTTCGACGTGGAAACCGGCAAGCAGCAGAAAGCCCCCGCCGGTCCCCCCACCTACACGGACGTTTTCTCCCGTGAGCTGCTCCACCGGGCCAACCAGGATGACAGGGTCGTCGCCATCACGGCGGCCATGCCATCCGGCACCGGGCTGGACAAGATGGCCCAGCAGCATCCTGACCGCTATTTTGACGTCGGCATTGCCGAGCAGCACGCCGTGACCTTTGCCGCCGGGATCGCCAGCGAAGGGATGCGCCCCTTCTGCGCCATCTACTCCACCTTCCTCCAGCGGGCCTATGACCAGGTCATGCACGACGTGGCCCTCCAGAACCTGCCCGTCCGCTTTGCCGTGGACCGGGCCGGGCTTGTCGGTGCTGACGGCGCAACCCATGCAGGGTCCTTTGACCTGAACTATCTCTGCTGCCTGCCCAACATGACGGTCATGGCCCCATCTGACGAAGTGGAGCTGCTTCACATGACGGCCACGGCGTGGGCGCATGACAGCGGACCAATCGCCCTGCGCTACCCCCGCGGGGCCGGTCTGGGCCAGAAGCTCCCTGATGAAGGGGAAATTCTGGAAATCGGCAAGGGCCGCATTGTCCACTCCTCCGAAGGGGAAGGCGTGGCCATCCTGGCTCTCGGCCCCCGCCTGCACGAGGCCCTGAAGGCCGCCGAGACGCTGGCCGAGGATGGCATTGCCGTCACCGTGGCCGATGCCCGCTTCGCCAAGCCCGTTGACAGTGCGCTGATCGAATCCCTGGCCCGCCAGCACAGGGTCTTCATCACCATCGAGGATGGCGCACCGGGTGGGTTCAGCACGCAGGTGGTGCAGCATCTGGCCGAAACAGGCCTGCTCGATCAGGTCCGTTTCCGCCCCATGGCCCTGCCGGATACATGGATCGACCACAACACCCCTGCGGCCCAGTACGAGGAAGCAGGCCTGACCGCCCGTCACATCGCCGATCTGGCCCGCAAGGCACTTGATGGCAAGGTCGGGGCCTGATGGCCAAACGCCGTGCGGACCAGCTCCTTGTGGACAGGGGGCTGGTGGAAACACGCAGCCGGGCACAGGCCCTCATCATGGCCGGGCTGGTCTATGCCGGCCCGCATGGTGATAGACCCGTCAAGAAAGCCGGAGATCAGCTCGCCGAAGACATGCCCCTGACCCTGAAAGGGCAGGATCATCCTTGGGTCTCCCGTGGCGGACTGAAGCTGGCCCATGCGCTGGAACACTTCCCCCTCTCTACGGAGGGAAAGATCGCCGTGGATGTCGGAGCCTCGACGGGCGGCTTCACCGATGTGCTGCTCCAGAATGGAGCGGCAAAAGTCTATGCCGTGGATGTCGGGCACGGCCAGCTGGCCTGGAAGATACGCTCCGATGACCGCGTGGTGGTGCTGGAGAAAACCAACGCCCGCCACCTGAATGCCGGACATGTGCCCGAGGCTCCGGACATCGTCGTCTGCGATGCCAGCTTCATCAGCCTGAAAACCGTTTTGGCCCCGGCCCTCGACATGGCAAAAGATGGTGCCTGGGCCGTGGCCCTCATCAAGCCACAGTTCGAGGCAGGACGGGCGGACATCGGCCCCAAAGGGGTCGTGCGGGACCCCGCCGTGCATGAACGTGTCTGCGAGGAAATCCGGGACTGGTTTGCCAGCCTCCCCGGCTGGACCATCCTTGGCCTGGTTCCCAGCCCGATCACCGGGCCGGAAGGCAACAGGGAGTTCCTCATCGCCGCCCGCAAGGACGCCATCGGGTAAACACCAACCCCCGCCCCTCACTTTTCTGACCCGGAAACGGGTTCCCATGCTATAGCCACCCCATGACACATCCGATGCCTTCTTCAGCTCCCGTTTCCTCCGATGCCGTGAATGCCCTCAACGAGAGCGAGCGCAAACGCATCGAGGCCAAGTCAGCCCTGTTCGCACCGCCAACGCCGGTCACGGAGGATGGACGCCGGGAGCTGGTCGGCCTCTCCCGGGAAGAACTGGCCGAAGTCCTGACCGAGATTGGCGAGAAGCCCTTCCGGGCCAAGCAGCTCTGGCACTGGATCTATCATCAGGGCGTGACGGACTTCTCCCGCATGTCCACCATCGCAAGGCCCTTGCAGGCCAAGCTGGAAAAGCACTTCATTGTCGGCCGCCCCAGCCTGACGACGCAGCAGACATCCAAGGACGACACGCGCAAGTTCCTCTTCCGCTTCCGGGACGGGCAGGAGGCAGAGACCGTCTATATTCCAGACAGGCGGGAGGACCGTGGAGCCGTCTGCATCTCCTCCCAGGTGGGCTGCACCCTGTCCTGTACCTTCTGCCATACGGGAACGCAGAAGCTCGTCCGCAATCTGGGAGCAGCCGAAATTGTCGGGCAGTTCATGGCGGCACGGGACAGCTATGGCGAATGGCCCAGCCCCAAGGGGGACACGCCCCGCCTGCTCTCCACCATCGTGCTGATGGGCATGGGAGAGCCGCTCTACAATTATGAGAACGTCGCCAAGGCCATGAAGATCATCATGGATGGCGAAGGCATCGCCCTCTCCCGCCGCCGGATCACGCTCTCCACCTCCGGCGTCGTGCCCATGATGGACCGCTGCGGTGACGAGCTGGGCATCAATCTGGCCATTTCCCTCCATGCCGTCCGCAACGACCTGCGGGACCAGCTCGTGCCGCTGAACCGGAAATACCCGATCGAGGAGCTGATGGCCGCCTGCCACCGCTATCCGGCCGCCTCCAATTCCCGCCGCATCACCTTTGAATACATCATGATCCGGGACGTGAATGACAGTGATGCCGAAGCCCGGGAGCTGGTGCGGCTGATCCGTGGCCTGCCTGCCAAGGTCAATCTCATCCCCTTCAATCCATGGCCGGGATCGGACTTCCGCCCCTCCACACGGGAGCGGCTGGCCAGCTTTGCCCAGATCGTCATGGATGCCGGTTATGCCGCCCCCATCCGCATGCCCCGTGGCAAGGACATCCTCGCTGCCTGTGGGCAGCTCAAGACACAGAGCGAGCGGAAGCGGCAGGCCGAATCCCGCAGGAACGAGGCCTGAGCCTTCCCCCTGCGGCTATGGGCCTCTGGCCCAATGGTCTGACAGCTGTTACAAGACCATAATAACTTAACGACATCTGGTTCTGTCTTTCAGCAGAGGTATATAACGATCATGAGCAAAGCCTCAGGCATCAAGAAAGTCGTTCTGGCCTATTCCGGTGGGCTGGATACGTCCGTCATTCTCCGCTGGCTTCAGGAGCATTATGGCTGCGAGGTTGTCACCTTCACGGCCGATCTCGGTCAGGGGGAAGAGCTGGAGCCTGCACGCCGCAAGGCTGAATCCCTTGGCGTGAAGGAAATCTTTGTCGAGGACCTGCGGGAAACCTTCGTCAAGGATTACGTCTTCCCGATGTTCCGTGCCAACACGGTTTATGAAGGCCAGTACCTGCTGGGCACCTCCATCGCCCGCCCGCTGATCTCCAAACGCCAGATCGAGATTGCCGAGGCCGTCGGTGCCGACGCCGTGGCGCATGGTGCGACAGGCAAGGGAAACGATCAGGTCCGCTTCGAGCTGGCCTATTATGCCCTGAAGCCGGATGTGAAGGTCATCGCCCCATGGCGTGAATGGGACCTGACCTCCCGCACCAAGCTGCTGGACTTTGCCGAGAAGAACCAGATTCCCGTCACCAAGGACAAGCGGGGCGAGGCTCCGTTCTCCGTCGATGCCAACCTGCTGCACTCTTCCTCCGAAGGGAAGATTCTGGAGGATCCCTCCCTGCCGCCGGACGAGATCGTCTTCCAGCGTACCATCTCCCCGGAAGCCGCCCCGGACAAGGCAACCGAAATCACCATCGACTTCAAGCATGGTGACCCGGTGGCCATCAATGGTGAGGCCCTCTCCCCGGCCAGTCTGCTGGCC
This sequence comes from Bombella mellum, assembly GCF_014048465.1. Taxonomy (GTDB): domain Bacteria; phylum Pseudomonadota; class Alphaproteobacteria; order Acetobacterales; family Acetobacteraceae; genus Bombella; species Bombella mellum. The sequence goes on along the minus strand of NZ_PDLY01000007.1, from coordinate 42,436 downwards.
CGCCTCAACGAGCTGGGCAAGGCCAACGGCATCGGCCGTCTCGACATCGTGGAGAACCGCTTCGTCGGCATGAAGTCCCGTGGCATCTACGAGACGCCCGGCGGCACCATTCTGCTTCAGGCTCATCGCTCCATGGAGTCCATCACGCTGGACCGTGAGGCTGCCCACCTCAAGGACAGCCTGATGCCCCGCTATGCCGAGCTGATCTATAACGGCCTGTGGTTCTCCCCGGAGCGTCACATGCTTCAGGCCCTGATCGACAGCAGCCAGAAGTCCGTCAATGGTCGTGTGCGACTGAAGCTCTACAAGGGCAATGTCATCTGCGTGGGCCGTGAAAGCCCCGACAGCCTGTATGACGCCCGTGTCGTGACCTTCGAGGACGACGAAGGAGCCTACAACCAGGTGGATGCACAGGGCTTCATCCGTCTGAACGCCCTGCGGCTGCGGCTGGGTGCCAACAAGGGACGCCGTGGCGGCACGCCCTGAGCCTGTCCCGTTTCCCCTGCCGGTCCGTGATGGTCCGGCAGGGTCTGTCTCTTCCTCCCCGTCTGCAAAGAGGCATCTCCATGTCCCATCTGCGTTCTCTCTTCCGTTATCTGCCAGCCTGTATGCTGGCTGGTCTGCTCGGCCTGACGGGCTGTGGCGGCCAACCGAAACCGGACCTGACACCCCAGCAGTTCATGGATCAGGTCTACAAACAGCCGGGGGTCCAGAAGCTCCCTGACGGTCTGGCCTACAAGGTGCTGAAATCCGGCCCCAAGGATGCACCCCACCCGCAGAAGGGGGGCACCATGATGGTCATCTATGAAGGCCGCCTGCCGGACGGAGGCATTTTTGATGCCTCGGAAATGCACACCGGGGCCGCCTACATGGAAATGCCTCTTGATGGTGTCATCGAAGGCTGGATGGAAGGACTGCCCCTGATGCGTGTCGGTGACACGTGGGAACTCTATGTCCCGCCACAGCTGGGTTACGGCAAGCGGTCCATGGGGATCATCCCGCCCAACAGCCCGCTGATCTTCAAGATCCAGCTTCTGGGTGTCGAGGATGACAACTCCCTGCAATAAGGGCACGTTCCTCCCCCTCATGCCCTGCCGACAGGGCACCCTGCCGCCCCCTCACGCCTGAGCGGGGCGGTTTTGTCTTTTCCTTCTGTCAGGACCATGTTCATGCAGCGTGTTTTTTCAGGCATCCAGCCAACAGGCATTCCCCATCTCGGCAACTATCTCGGGGCCATCCGCAACTGGGTCACCTTGCAGAAGGACCATGACTGCCTGTTCTGCCTCGTGGACATGCACTCCCTGACCATGCTGTGGTCCCCGGAGGCCCTGCGTGAGCAGACACTGGCCTCCACCGCCTGCCTTCTGGCCTCCGGCATCGACCCGACCCGCCTGTACAACCAGTCCGCCGTCAGTGCCCATGCCCGTCTCGGCTGGATCTTCAACTGCGTGTCCCGTCTGGGCTGGCTGAACCGCATGACGCAGTTCAAGGACAAGGCAGGCAAGAACCGGGAGAACCATTCCGCCGGTCTCTATGTCTATCCCAACCTGATGGCGGCGGACATTCTGGCCTTCCACGCCACACGGGTGCCTGTTGGTGATGACCAGCGGCAGCATCTCGAGCTGGCCAATGACATTGCCCAGAAATTCAACCACGATATGGGCGTCGAGTTCTTCCCGCAGATCGAGCCGCTCATTCCGCCTCACGCCGCCCGTGTGATGAGCCTGCGGGACGGCAGCAAGAAGATGTCCAAGTCCGACCCGTCCGCCCAGAGCCGCATCATCCTGAATGACACGGCAGACGACATCGCCCAGAAGATCCGCAAGGCCCGTACGGATGCCGAGCCTCTGCCCTCCGAGGAAGCCGGACTGGAAGGCCGCCCGGAAGCCCGCAACCTGCTGACCATCTATGCCGCCATGTCCGACAGGACACTGGCCGACGTGCTGGGCCAGTTTGCCGGGCAGGGCTTCGGCACCTTCAAGCAGGCCCTGGCTGACCTGCTGGTCGAGACGCTGGCCCCCGTGGCGGATGAAACCCGCCGCCTGATGGGAGACAGGGCACATCTCATGCAGGTCCTGCGCCAGGGAGCCGAACGGGCCCGGGCCGTCTCGGAACCCATCGTGAGCGAAGCGGAAAAACTGGTCGGCTTCCTCCGCTGAGTGGAAGCTTCCCTGCCTGCTCCAATAAAAAGCCTGCCTCTATGGGGCAGGCTTTTTTCATGAGAAAGACCGTATTTCGGAAAGGGGCCTGTCCATCAGCTCCAGCACCTGCTTCGCCGCCGATACGGCAGGCAGATCCCCCCCCGGAGCCTCCAGCATTGCCAGAACGTTTCCGAAAGCCTCCTGCTGTGCCCGGCGTTTCGCCTCATCCGTCAGCAGGGAGCTGATCTCGTCGGCCAGCTTCTGCGGCGTACAGTCATGCTGTATCAGTTCGGGAACGACGGCACGCCCTGCCAGAATGTTGATCATCGAGACATAGGGCAGCCGCAGGAAAAGCCGCCCCAGAAGGGCTGAAAGCGGATTCACCCGATAGGTCACGACCATCGGCACCCGCCCGATCGCCAGCTCCAGAATGGACGTGCCCGACTTGGTCAGGGCACAGTCAGCGGCCCGGATGGCGTCGTGCTTGTCCTCCGTGTCTGTCAGGATGGAGGGATGGACGGCCCAGTGCCGCACCATCTTCTTCACAAGCGGAGCCATGCCCGACGTGGCCGGAATCACGGGCTGAAGATCGGAAAAACGCTCATGAAGGATCGCAAGCGTCTTCTCAAACACGGGCAGCAGCTTCGGAACCTCGGAGGACCGGCTACCCGGCATGAGGATCAGGATGGGGCTGTCTGGCCGGAGATCATGCCGCTTATGGAAACGCTCCGCCTCCCCATGCGCCACACCGGACTGAAGGATGGGATGCCCCACGAAACGGGCCTCCGGCAGCCCCCGTTCGGCAAACCATGTCTCTTCGAAGGGGAACAGGCAGAGAAGTCGGTCCCACAGGCCCCGATAGCCCTTGACCCGGTTCTCCCGCCAGGCCCAGACCTGCGGGGCCACATAGTGGAGCCGCCGGACCTTCAGCTTGCGGATGCGCCGCAGGAGCCTGAAGGAAAAACCGGGACTGTCTATGGTGATGACGATGTCCGGCCGCCGCAGGACGATGTCCTGCTCGGCTTCCAGCAGACGCTGGGACAGCAGACGCAGCCGGGGCAGGACCTCCATGAAGCCCATGACCGTCAGGTCCTCCATCGGGAAGAGGCTCCGCAGGCCCCGGGCTTCCATCCGCCCCCCGCCAACACCGGCAAAGACCAGCGTCGGATCAATGCGGTGCAGGGCCTGCATCAGGCGTGCCCCGATGCTGTCCCCGCTCGGCTCTCCCGCAAGAATCCAGATCACCCGACCATGATGGTGGAGGGGAACCTCGCCTTCTACAGGAGCACCCGCATCCACCATGACATCAGTTCCCTTCGTCTTGCAGTTATCTGAGGATCAACGGCGCAGCGTTGCCCCCGTGGCTTTCTGGACGGCACTTTCCACCGCTGCCATCAGGGCGTCAAGCTGCGCATCGGTCAGGCTGTCCTTCTGCGGCTGGAGGGTCACCTCCACACCAAGGGAGCGATGCCCGGCCGGAACTGAACTGCCCTCAAAAATGTCGAAGAGACGCACGTCCGTGATCAGCTTCCGGTCTGCCATCCGGACAGCCTTCAGCACATCCTGTATCTGCACCTTTTCATCAGCCAGGAAAGCGAAATCACGACGCACGGGCTGAAGTGCCGACAGAACCGGCGGAGCTTTCCGTTTCACCTTGGGCAGCGGGACCCTGTCCAGCGTGACCTCAAAGAGTGCCACCGTACCGCTCAGGCCAAAGTGACGGGCCACACGGGGGTGCAGCTCACCGAAACTGCCCAGCACCAGCTTGGGCCCCTGTCGTACGACACCGGAACGCCCAGGATGATAATAACCCGGTGCGTCCGGTGTGCTGCTCAGGGACGCCTCGGCCACACCAAGAGCCACAAGAGCCGCCATCAGGTCGGCCTTGGCATCCATCCATGACGGTTCCTCGGCCGCCTGACCCGGCGCACGGAGGGTGACGCCTCCCCGCACGCCCGCCAGCACCATACGGGTGCCCTGCTGCCCGAAGCAGGGGCCAAGCTCGAAGAAGGAGGCATCCCCGCTGAAGCCCTGCCCATGAGCCAGATTCCGCCCCAACGCACGCAGCAGATTGATGACCGGTGTCGGCCGCAGCTGGTTCAGGTCCGTTGCAATCGGGTTCAGCAGCCGGTCCTGCTCCCGTCCCTCTTCAAACAGGGCCGCATCCTGATCGGACACGAAGGAGAAACCAACAGTTTCCATCAGGCCACGCCCCGCACACAGGCGGCGCAGAAGGGCTGCCCGGGCCTGCTGTGGTGTCACCGCCGGAGCAGGCACCATATGGGCACGTGGCAGGGACAGGGCCGGAACCTCATCCAGACCACGGATGCGCAGAACCTCCTCGACCAGATCGGCCTCGGCTTCCATGACCTCCACACTGGCGGCAGCCCGTTCGGCCACAGCAGCATCGAGCGTGACAGCCTGTGCCAGACCATGCCCTGCCGCCACGTCATTCCGCCATGACGGCACGGAGAACACGGCCTTCTCTGCCGTGCGCTCCTGCACCTCAAACCCCAGGGCCTCGAGGATGTCCACGGCCCTGTCCGCCTCAATCTCCAGACCACCCAGCGAGGCCAGACGCTCGAAACGCAGGCTGGCGGTTCTCTGCCATGCCGGTTCCGCCCCCGCCTCGGTCACCTCACTTGGCGTACCGCCACACAGCTCCACGATCAGGGCCGTGGCGGCTTCCAGACCTGAACGGACGAGAGCCTGATCCACGCCACGCTCGAAACGGTAACGGGCATCCGTCTGCACCCCAAGGCGGCGGCCTGTCAGGGCGATGCGCACCGGGTCGAACAGGGCGGACTCCACGAAGACATCGACCGTCTCATCAGTCACTGCACTGGCCTCACCGCCAATGATGCCCGCCAGAGACTGCACCCCGGCCTCATCCGCAATGACGAGATCATCCGTGCCCAGAACCAGCTCCTGCCCATCCAGCGCACGGAAATGCTCTCCCGTGCCGGAGGTCAGGGAGAGCCTGTCACCGGTCAGGCGGGCGGCATCAAAAACATGCAGCGGCCGCCCAATGTGCATCATCAGGTAGTTGGTCACATCCACCAGGGCGGACTGCGGCCGCAGCCCCACGCTCTCCAGACGACGCTTCAGCCAGGCCGGGCTGGGGCCATTCTTCACGCCACGGATCAGCCTCCCCGTAACATAACGGCAGGCCGGGTGACAGATCTCCCACCGGATCGGGCTTTCACCCTGCCCTTCCACCGTCTCCGTCAGCCACGGCTTCAGGGTGCCCAGCCCCGCAGCGGCGAGGTCACGGGCAATGCCCCGGACGCTCAGCGCATCGCCACGGTTGGGCGTGATGGCAATCTCGATGACGGGATCATCCAGCCGGGCATGGCGGACATAATCCTCACCCAGCGGAGAACCGTCGGGCAGTTCGGCAATGCCATTGGACTCCTCACCGATCCCGAGCTCCCGCAGGGAGCAGAGCATCCCGTTGCTGGCCTGTCCCCGAATTTTGCCGGGCTTGATCGTCATGTCACTGCCGGGAATGTAGGTCCCCGGCGGAGCGAAAATGACATGCAGCCCCGTGCGGGCATTCGGCGCACCACAGACGACCTGAACGTCCTCGAAGCCCTGACCGGCCGAGACACGGCAGAGCTGAAGGCGGTCTGCATCCGGATGGGGGGAAGCCTCCAGAATCTTTGCCGTACGGAATCCGGCCAGACGTTCCGTCGGGTCATCCACGCTCTCGACCTCAAGGCCGATGCGGTTCAGCGTCGTGCAGATCTCGTCCAGAGAGGCGGTAAAATCGAGGTGATCCCGCAGCCATGAGAGTGAAAATTTCATGTCAGAAACCCTCCGTCAGCGTTGCCGGGGACAGTGATGGAAAACCGTAATGACGCAGCCAGCGCAGGTCACTTTCATAGAAGGACCGCAGGTCCGTGATGCCATTCTTCAGCATGGCCAGACGTTCGATCCCCATGCCGAAGGCGAAACCCTGCCACTCTGCCGGGTCCAGCCCGCAGTTGCTCAGCACCCGGGCATGGACCATGCCGGCTCCCAGCACTTCCAGCCAGTCCGCCCCGGCACCGATCACGCCCGTCTCCCGGGACCAGCCGATGTCAATTTCCATGGATGGTTCGGTAAAGGGGAAGTAGGAGGCACGGAACCGGACAGGCAGGTCCGGCTGACCAAAAAAGGCCCGCAGGAATTCGGTCAGGCAGCCCTTCAGATGGCCCAGCGTGATGCCTTTCTCGATGACCAGCCCCTCGCACTGGTGGAACATGGGGGAATGGGTGGCGTCATGATCGGCCCGGTAGGTCCGGCCCGGTGCGATGATGCGGATGGGGGGCTTCTCACCCAGCATGGTGCGGACCTGCACGCCGGATGTCTGCGTCCGCAGCACCCGCAGGTCCTCGCCTTCTCCGGCTGCCGGAAGGTAGAACGTGTCCTGCTCCGTCCGGGCCGGATGATGTTCCGGCGTGTTCAGGGCGGAAAAATTGTGCCACTGGCTTTCAATGTCCGGCCCTTCCGCCACATGAAAATCCATCGCCCCGAAGATGGTCGTGATTTCCTCGATCGTCCGGCTGACGGGATGGATGAGACCGGCCGGTGCCGGGGCGGGAGGCTGGGTAATGTCCACCGTCTCCTCCGCCAGACGCTGCTGGAGGGCCAGCTCCTCGATCTCCCTGCCACGCTGCTCGATCAGGGCCGTCAGCTCGTCACGCAGGCGGTTGAGGGCCTGGCCCCGCTCTTTCCGCTCCTCATGCGGGAACGAGCCAAGCTGCCGGAGCAGGCCGGTCAGTTTGCCTGAGCGTCCCAGCGTCCCCACACGGACAGCATCCCATTCCCCATGGGTACTGGCCTGTTTTAGGGCCGCCAGTGTCTCATCCTTCAGAGTGTCGAGGTCATTGGCCATAGCCTGTCTTCCATCATCTCATGAGCCTGTTTCAGGAACGCTTCCTGCCCCGGTGCCCTGGAAGCCCGGTTTCTGAAACGTTTCTGAAGCAGCCTCAAAGAAAAACGGGCTGCTCCGTTGCCAGAACAGCCCGCCAATCATCAGTCCCATTCCTCACGGCCCGTCAGGACCAGACCATGAAGCATGAGGGCTCCCCTTACAGGGCTGCCTGAGCCTTGCGCACGATCTCGGCAAAGGCCGCTGCATCGTCATAGGCGATGGCAGCCAGAACCTTACGGTCGATCTCGATACCGGCCTTGTTCAGACCGTTGATGAAACGGCTGTAGGTCAGGCCATGCTCACGCACGGCTGCGCTGATGCGCTGGATCCACAGGGAGCGGAAATCACGCTTCTTGTTGCGGCGGTCGCGATAGGCATAACGCAGTGCCTTCTCGACGCGTTCCAGAGCGATGCGATAGTTTGTGGAAGAACGCCCGCGATAGCCTTTGGCCAGATCAAGGACCTTCTTGTGACGGGCGTGGGTGGTCGTACCCCGTTTGACACGTGCCATGGTTTCTTAACTCCTTACGACAGCCCGTAGGGTGCCCACTGCTTGACGGTACGGGCATCCATGTCCGTCATCGTCTGCGGACCACGGTTGCTACGCTTCATCTTCTGCGGGCGGTTAATCAGGCCATGGCGTTTGTTGCCGGGACCACAGGTCACCTTGCCAGTCGCAGTGATCTTGAACCGCTTCTTGACCGAAGACTTCGTCTTCAACTTGGGCATTTTCATCTCCTTCAGTTCTGAAGTCCCCTCTCCCTCGCAGGAAAAAGGACCGCACGGCCGGGCATGCCACATCATACGGCCCGGGCGCGTGCACAACCTGGGAGGCTTATAGGGACAACACCGTCATGCCTCAAGCAAAAAGCACATCATGGCCACATGTTTTTCCACAGCCCCCATCCTGCGGGCCTTGCGGTCACATCACCGTGAATATGATAGCAGGAGCACTCATCCGGTCCGAATTTATTGATCGCAGATGCTTGACCGGCAGCCCCTTCCCTGTGCTTAAAGACAGTAGATCATCATCCGTTGCAGGACTGCCCTGCCGGGGTCGCACTTGAATGAGTGATCGAGTTTAACAACACTGAGGCTTATCCATGTCCTCCATTTCCCGTGCGGGGGGAATCTGGGTCTCGCTGGTTGCCATCCTCATGGCAATTGTCGGCCTGCTGCTGGTTGCTGGTGGTATCTATTCCATCAGCGAAGGCGGCCCCCTCTACTATCTCATCAGCGGGCTGGGCATACTGCTCAGCGCGTTCTTCGTCCATCAGCGGAAGCCGATCGGCGTCGCCACCTATGCAGTCGTGCTTCTGGGCACGCTCATCTGGGCACTCTGCATCGTGGGACTCAACTTCTGGAGCCTCGTGCCCCGGCTTGATGTCGTCCTCGTCATCGGCATCGTGCTTCTGCTGCCCTTCATCCGCCGTGCGCTGGCCGCCAACCGGCTGGCCACCATCCCCCTGGGTGCTGGCGTGATCCTCGGTGCCCTGGCACTGATCGTTTCCGCCTTCCTCGATCCGTATGACGTGAGCGGCTCCCTGCCCACCGAGCAGGTCAATGCCAGCCCGGCCAATCCGGAGAACGTTCCGGACGGTGACTGGACCTCCTACGCCCGTACGCAGGACGGCAACCACTGGTCTCCCCTAGCCCAGATCAACAGCCAGAACGTCAACAAGCTGAAGGTTGCCTGGGTCATGCGGACCGGCGACCTGCCGGACAAGTCCCGCGATCCGGGTGAGGCCACCAACGAGGCCACGCCGCTCGAGTTCGACAACACCCTCTATTTCTGCTCCCTGCATCAGAAGGTTTTCGCCGTCGATGCCACGACCGGGAAGACGAAATGGGTGTTCGACCCCAAGGTGAACGTCAATCCGGGCTTCCAGCACCTGACATGCCGTGGCGTCAGTGCCCACACGACGCCGGACAATGCCGTTGACAGCAGCGGCCAGCCCGTCACCACGACGGACTGCGCAAAGCGCATCATCGCCATGGTCAATGACGGCCGCATGGTCGAGATCGACGCACAGACAGGCAAGGCCTGCCAGGGCTTCGGCGACAATGGCCAGGTGGACCTGCGCTTCTCCCATCAGCCTTACACGACGGCTGGTGAGTATGCGCCGACATCCCCGCCGGTCATTACGGACAAGCTGATCATCGTCAACAGTGCGGTGAAGGACAACGGCTCCGTCCATCAGCCTTCCGGAGCGACACGGGCCTACGACGTCTACACGGGCAAGCTTGTCTGGGTGTTTGACGCCGCCAACCCTGATCCGAACGAAATGCCGAGCGAAGAGCATCCGCATTTCCACCCGAACTCCCCGAACTCCTGGTCCGTCTCGTCTTACGACAAGAACCTGAACATGGTGTACATCCCCATGGGGGTTGGCACGCCTGACCAGTGGGGTGGCTACCGTGACAAGGACGCCGAACGCTATCCGCCGGGTGTCGTCGCCCTGAATGCGGACACGGGCAAGCTCGTCTGGTTCTACCAGACCGTCCATCATGACCTCTGGGACATGGATGCCTCCGCACAGCCCAACCTTGTGGACATCACCCAGAAGGATGGCAGCCTGGTTCCGGCCATCTACATCCCGACCAAGAGCGGTGACATCTTCGTCCTGGACCGTCGCACGGGCAAGCCGATCGTTCCGGCACCGGAGCTGCCGGCACCTGGCGGTGCGGCTACGGGTGACCACACGAGCCCGACCCAGCCTCACTCCCAGCTGACCATGCGTCCGAAGGACCCGCTGTCCGACCGTGACATCTGGGGGGCCACGATCCTCGACCAGATGGTGTGCAGCGTGTACTTCCACAGCCTGCGCTATGAAGGCCCCTTCACGCCGCCTTCCACGCAGGGCACGCTGGTCTTCCCGGGCGATCTGGGCATGTTCGAGTGGGGCGGCCTTGCGGTTGATCCTCGCCGCCAGATAGCCTTCTCCAACCCCATCTCCATTCCGTTCGTCTCCACTCTGGTTCCCCGTGGCCCGGGCAACCCGCGCTGGCCCGACCCGAATGGTGACAAGGGTGGCAGCGGCGGTGAGACGGGTCTCCAGCCGAATTACGGCATCCCGTACGCCGTCAACCTGCATCCCTTCCTGGACCCGCTGCTGGCCAAGGTCGGCCTTTTCCTGCCGTGCCGCACGCCGCCGTGGGGTGCCGTGGCCGGAATCGACCTGCGGACAAACAAGGTCGTCTGGCAGCACCGCAACGGTACGCTGCGTGACTCCCTGCACGGCTCGTCCCTGCCGATCGAGCTGCCGCCCGTCAAGATCGGTGTCCCGAGCCTTGGTGGCCCGCTGGCAACGGCTGGAAACGTGGCTTTCCTGACCTCCACGCAGGACTACTACATCCGGGCCTATGACCTGACGACCGGTCATGTCATCTGGAAAGACCGTCTCCCTGCCGGAGCACAGTCTGCGCCGATGACCTACAGCATCAACGGTCGCCAGTACATCGTGACCTATGCCGGTGGGCATGGCTCCTTCCTGAGCCGGATGGGTGATTATCTGATCGCCTATGCCCTGCCGGAAAAGGATGAACAAAAGTGATGATCTGAAAAAGATTTATCACAAAGTAAAGGAGGGGAGTGCCCGGACAGGGCCTCCCCTTTTTTCATAATCCTATTTTCCGCCTACTGGAGCGGAATCATAACACACGGTAATAGATGGCTGTGATTATTGAAAAATGACGCAGACTTCACTATCGCCGGGGAGGGCTTCCGTATAAAATGAGCGTCAGGCTGTTTGCCCCCATTTCATAGAAGGAAGATCCCATGATGCTCCGCCGCATGGCCACGTTCGCCCTCATCGCCAGTGCCCTGACCAGTCAGGTGGCTTTTGCCGCACCGTCTCATGGCAAGGCCCACCACTGCCGTAACGAAAAGGGCCAGTTCGCAAAATGTGAAAAGCCCAAGGCCAAGCCCTGCCGTGACAAGAACGGCAAGTTCGCCAAGTGCGGCACCCAGGATGCCAAACCTGCTGACAAGGCTGCCGACACCGTGAAGGACAGCTCCAACCCGATGAAGTCCGACATGCCGGCCTCCACCGATTCCGCCCCTGCCGCAGCAGCCACGCACTGAGGACAGGCGGCGACCATTCCATCCCTTCCAGCGGGAGGCTGATGGAACGGCCCCATAAAAAAAGCCCCTCCGTTTTCCATCACGGAGGGGCTTTTTCGTATTTTCCGTCTGTCAGAAAGAGGCCCGCTGCCGGATGGCCTTCGCCATCGCCTCCACGCCATTCCCTCGATTGGCCGACAGGGCTTTCACCAGCCCGAGATCATGCAGGAAAACGGGGTCCGTCGCCATGATCTCATCCCGTGTCCGGCCGGAATAGACCCGCAGCAGGAGCGCAACCAGCCCCTGAACGATGGCGGCATCAGACGCCCCTGCGAAGAACAGCCGCCCGTCCCTCTCCTCGGCCTCAAGCCAGACCTGGCTCTGGCAGCCGGGAACCCTGTGACCATCGTCCTGCCAGTCCTGCGGGAAGGCTGGAAGTTTACGCCCCAGCTCGATGATGTACTGGTACCGTTCCATCCAGTCGTCAAAGAGAGACAGCTCGTCACCGATGGCCTCAATGGCCTGCGCTGCCTCACCTTCCTGTGGCTGAACAAAACAGGATGTCGTCTCGGCCATGCCCTCACCTTTTCTTCCGTTGTCTATCAAGGCGTCCCCATCATACCCGGACCACATGAAATGGGAACCGTTCCCCTCCAGAATGTCCCTGCCTCAGCCTCTCAGCAGGGGTAACAGAAGACGCATGACCGTGCCCTGACCAGGGGCACTCTCGACGGCCACGTCCCCATGGTGGGCCAGCACGAAGCTGTAAATCCCGGCCAGCCCCAGCCCGGTCCCCTTGCCCGGCTGCTTGGTCGTGAAGAACGGTTCGAAGATGTGTTTCTGCACCTCTTCGCTCATGCCCTCACCCTCATCCCGGACCTCCAGAGCCAGGGCCTGCTCCTGTTCACAGTCCGGAGGGGCGGCGGGCAGGGCATGGGCCACACGACGGGCCGCCAGCGTGACGGTCCCCCCGTGCGGCATGGCGTCACGGGCATTCACACAGAGATTGAGCAGGGCCATCTCCAGCTGCTCCAGACAGGTCAGGACCAGAAACGGCCCTTCATCCGGCAGCTCCAGCACGAAGCGGATGGCCGGAACCGCCCCATAGAAACCCTGCCGGAAGAGGCTGGCCCGCTCCTTCAGGAAGGGACCGATGTCAAACGGTTCCCCCGTTCTGCCCCCCTTCCCGGCCCGGCCAAACTGGAGCAGGCGGCGGGTCAGCCCCTCACCACGGTCCACCGTCTCCATCGCCCGGTCGATCCATTTCTGCTGCATGGCCCGGGCCTGCCCATCCCCCTGCACCCGACCGGACAGGGCCTCCAGACAGTTCCCCAGAATCGTGAGCAGGTTGTTGAAGTCATGCGCCACGCCACCGGCAAGCCGCCCGAGGGCCTCCAGCCTCTCGCCCCGGTTGAGGCGATTTTCCAACAGGACACGCCGGGTCACGTCACGGTCCATGCTGACCTGCCACGCCCCGGACAGGGGCACGCCCTCCGGCCATTTCAGGGCCATGCGGACAATCTCATGCCACGAACTCTGCCCTTCCTCGTCCGTGACCTCCAGCAGTTCCTCGGCCTGTCCTTCACGCCAGACCTTTTCCCTCAGCCGGGCGATCACCGGCTTCAGGCTGGGCGCATAATGCCCGCTCTCATCTTCCCCCTGACAGGTCCGGTTGCTGCGTATGCACCGGCCCTGCGCATCGGAAAAGACAAGCCCGAACGGCAGGCTCTTCATGAGGCCATGCAGCAGGGCCTGCTCGACCTTCAGGGCACGCTGTGCCTGCCATGTCCTGTGAGCCTCATGTACGAGGCAGAGCACGTGGTCCGCATCCCACGGCTTGTGGACATAGGCGACGATCTTGCCATGATTGAGGGCAGCCACGACGGCATCCAGATCGGCATAGCCCGTCATCAGGATGGACCGGGCATCGGAAAGGGCACTGGCCCGGGTAAGGAACTGGTCCCCGGTCATCCCCGGCATGCGCTGGTCGGAAATGATGACGGAAACCTCGGGATGCGCCTCCAGCAGCGCAAGAGCACTGCACGGGTCCGACGCTTTCAGCAGCGTGCAGCTTTCCTCCAGAAGATCACCGAGAGCGACAAGAATTTCCTCCTCATCATCCACCAGAAGAACGCAAGGTTGGGCCTCGATACTGTAAGGCTCGTTCATGCCGTTTTTACTTCCTCCTGTGCCCTGTGCCGTCCAGGCTCCCGCACAGCCCACCCTTCTGCCGTCTCGTGCACGGGAAGGCGAATCACAAAATGTGCACCACGCCCGACACCAGCCTGCCATTCTCCCGACGGGGTTTCCACAGCCTCGCACGCATCGGTGACGTCAATCGTTCCACCATGTGCCCGCACGATGCCATGAACGATCGAAAGCCCCAGCCCGGTCCCTTCGCCCTGCGCCTTGGTGGTGAAGAAGGGATCGAAAATCCAGGGGCGGATCGCCTCGCTTATTCCCGGGCCATTGTCGCTTACCGTAATTTCGTAAACATCATCATAAAGACGGGTCGCAATCCGTATCAGCCCCCCGTGGTTCAGGGGGCCGTCCTGCCGGGCATCGTTCAGGGCATCCGCCGCATTGGCGATGAGATTCATGACCGCCTGATGGAACAGCGTTTCCTGACAGATCAGCTGCCTGGGGGCCTCAAGCTGGCATTCCACCGTGATGTCCCGGCTCAGCCGGTGGCTGACCAGGGCCAGCCCCATCTCTATGGCCTCGCCTGCATCCACCATGCACCAATGCCCTTCTTCCAGCCGGGAGAAACGGCGCAGCCGCACGACCAGGTCCCGGATCCGCCCCAGTCCCGTCTTCATCGCCGCCAGACGGGCCACGGCCCGCTCGATGCGGGCCTGGCCGCCCTCATCCTGCACGGTCTTTTCCATCCAGCGCAGGCACCGCTCGACCGTATCCGCATGGCCCAGCGTGAAGGCCAGAGGGTTGTTGATCTCATGGGCGATGCCCGCCACCAGCTCACCAAGTGAAGCCATCTTGGCCGTCTGGACAAGCCTGGCCTGCGTCTGGACCAGCTCCTCGTTCATCTGCGCCAGCTCACGGTTGGCCCGGGCCAGAGCATCCGCCAGCGAGGCCTGCGCCTGTGCCGCCTCCAGGGCCAGGGCGGACTGCTGCCGTTCCATCTCGCGCTGACGGAACGCCTCGTTCTCACGCCGCCGCCGGACCATGGCCCGGATGCGCAGGGCCAGCACCACCGGCGTCATGTCACTGGGGACGAGGTCTTCCAGCCCCGTTTCCAGAAAGGCCACGCAGGATTCCCCACGGAAACGCTCCGCCTGTATGATGCCCAAAATGCGGAACGGGATGCCACCCTGTGCCCTCAAAGCATGGCGACGCTGGTCCAGACGTCGGCAGAAGGCCAGATCCGCCTCATTGTCCCGAATGTCCTCCAGCACGATGCAGTCCGGTCCGTCGGACCCTGTCAGCCAGCTGCCATTCAGCAGGTCACTGGAGCGCGTGACGGAGGTCACGGTGTGACCGTCTCGCCAGAGCAGTTCGCCCAGACCGGCATCCTCCACGCCATCGTCACCCCTGTCGTAAGTCTCGACGCTAGGATCATTCCAGAAATCCAGCAGGGTCTCATCTTCGGGAGCCCGGACGATGACGACCCTGGCCCGCCTCGCATGCCACTGGGGATGCAGATGCCGCTTCTCCTCCGCCAGATGCAGCATGGTGCGTATCCGCAGCAGCAGCAGGTCGGAATGGGCGGAGCTGGACAGATAGGCATCCGCCCCACATTCGAAGCAGTCCAGCTCCACCCTCGGGGAGGTGTCTTCCGTCAGCATCAGCACGGGGACATCCTGCATGGCAGGAGTCGCCTTGGCCCGCCGGACGAACTGCCCGGCACTCATGCCCTTCTGGAGGGTGCAACAGATGACCATGTCCACCCTCTTCTCCCGACAGTGAGCCTCCAGCACCTCCAGCATGACCTCGGCACTCTGGCGGCAGACGACATCCATCCCCTCGCTGCACAGCAACCGGCACACCTGGCTGTGGTCCGGCCCTGCCGGGTCCAGAAGAAGGATGTGGACATCTTTTTCGTCCAGCGTGGGCAAGATTTGCATTACGCCTCTCTTGAAGCTAGGTGCAGAAGGAAGGGAGCAGAACAGGGAGACCTCCGGCCCTGCCTTTCTTCCTCCCTTCTACGCCATTGCCGGTACGATTGTCTTACAGGAAGGTCTGAAAGTTTCATGGATACATCGCCCTCTTCCGCCCATTCCTCCTCCGCCCGGAGCGAGCGTCTGCTTTCGGGCACCCGGCCTCACCAGCAGGGCGGCTTCGTCATGGGGCGGGTCCTGCTCAACCTGATCTGGGTCCTCGCCCATTTCGCTTTCAGTTTCCTCATCCAGCTGACGGAACTTTTCGCTCCCATCCTGCTCATCCTCGGGGCGGGGTGGGCACTGTTGCCACACCTCATCAGCCTGGCCACCGCCAATCTCGGCTCGCTGACCGAGGACCAGCAGACGCATGACATCGTCAACCACATCTCACACACCATTCCCGACCAGCTTGTCGTTGCCGGGCACCTGCTCACCCCGCATGGCCTCATCAGTGACGGCCTGCTTCTCATGGCCCTGGCGGCGGCGTCCTCCACCGCAGCGGCATGGCTGGCCCGCAGGCTCTGACAACCCTCCGACCATGCGGATACGTGCATGATTAGCCTGAAGATGCTGCCCCTGCCCACCAGTCCATCCCTTGTCCCGGGTGGGGTCCAGCCCGTGACCGTGCGGCTGCAGCGGGGTGAGACCCTCTGGGTGACAGGACCGGCAGGAGCAGGCAAGACGGCCCTTCTGGAAACCGTGGCCCTGCGCCGCCCGGTCATGGGGAGCAGCCTGTCCATCATGAACCATGAGGCCAGCTCCCGTCTCGGCTCGGAAGCACGGCGACAGCTCCGGCAGCGCATCGGCTACATCGAGGCCGCTCCCGTTTTCATGAACCGGCTGACCGTGGCCGACAACATCGCCCTTCCGCTGGAGCTGGCTCATGTCCGTCAGGCCGACATCCAGAGGGAAACGGAGTCCATCATACGCTGGTTCCAGCTTGAGGCGCAGGCGGGCCTCCTGCCGGACAGACTGAGCCACACCATGCGCCTTCAGGTCGCCTGTGCCCGGGCACTGATCACCCAGCCATCCGTCATCCTCGTGGATGAACCGGCCCTCACCCTCTGCCCGGCCCTTCAGGACCGTCTCCTGACGACCATACGGGGCCTGACAAAAAATGGAGCCACGGCCCTTCTGGCCACCCGGACGTTGCCGGAAGCACCCGCCCTGCCCGGTCAGGCCCTTTCCCTGCCACAGGCCGCCAGTCCGTCATCCCCGCCTCCCGGACCATCCCAGTCCGCCATCACGGCTCCGCTCTTCCTTTCTCCCGACGACAAAGGGCTGCTCCCATGACACGTCTGTCCCGTGCGGCAAGCTGGCCTTCCCCGTGGCCATTACTGCTGGGCCTGTGCTTCATCACATGGCTGGTTGGCCTCGCCCTGGCCCTTCCCTACGGCGTGGACGGAGCTGTCCGGCACTGGGAAGGTGAACTGAATGACCATGTCATGATCGCCCTGCCGCCTGCCGGCAACAGCCGGACCGCCGACCCCGCCGGTGACCTTCTCCCGCCACTCCGGGCCGCTTTCCCCAACCTTCAGGCCACCCGCCTGCCGGAACGTGATGTCGAGCGCAGCCTGGCCGCCTGGTCGCCCCCGTGGGAGGGACCGCTGCCCGTGCTCATCTCCCTGACGCATCATGGGGACATGGCAGACCTGACCAGCTTCGTGCACCAGCAGGCACCGGAAGCCATGGTCATTCCGCCTCCACCGCAGCTGACAAAACTCGCTCCCCTGCTGAAAAGCCTCCGCCATGCGGCCAGCACCGCCTCGCTGGCCGCCGGATTTGCCGCAGCCCTGGTCATACCGGCCCTGCTCCATCTCGGTGCCCGTACCATCGCCCTGGCCAACACGGGCCAGCTGGCCCTGCTTCCCGCCTTGGGAGGCAGGACATCCTCCCTGCACCACATTCTGGCCCGACGGATGGCCCTGATGGTCTTCTCCGGCAGTCTGGCCGGGATCGTCCTGCTGGTTCCCTCTCTGGTGTTCATCACCTCCGCCCTGCGCCCCCTGCTCCGTCTGCCGCCCTTTTCCGGGATCATTCCGGCCCTTTACCCCCAGTCCTTCCTGCCACCGGCCTTATGGGGGCTGTTCATCCTGACCCCCTGCCTGATGGCCCTGCTGGGCTGGGGCATGGTGCACCTTGTCTGCCGCAGACAGGAACGCCGTCCGTCATGAAATTGTCAGGCTCTGGCATCTGGTCGCTCCTGTCTGTCAGCCTGACCATCGCCGTCTGGGTCCTCGTGGGCAGCTTCGTCTATTTCTGTGCCGATGCACTGCGCCCCTCACCCGACCTGCACGACATACCGGCCGACTGCGACGGCATCGTCGCCCTGACCGGTGGAGAAAACCGGATAGAGGCCGGGCTTGCCCTGCTCCGCCAGCGGCCGGACCGTCTGCTCCTGATCTCCGGCGTCTCCCCTCATACGGGGCTGAACCACATTCTGGCCGCCACGAAATCGACGACACTGCCCCCCAGCCTGACCCGGCAGATCAGCCTTGGCTACCGGGCCGCCACCACGATCGGCAATGCGTGGGAAACGGCACAATGGGCACGGCAGAAACATCTGCATCATCTGGTGCTCGTCACGGCGGGATACCACATGCGCCGCTCCCTGCTGGAATTCCATGACATCGCCCCGCAGCTTCACCTCACGCCCTACTGGGTGCAGCCCCCTGCCATGAGCACGCCCTTCCATCCACACACCATGCTGCTGATGTTCAGCCAATATGGAAAACTGATCGGAGCCTTCATCCGCCTCATGGTCCTCCATCAGCCGGATCATGCCCAGGAAGGCTTCCGGCCTGGTCCAGCCCCTCCGGGTTCCCCCGGTCCTGCCTGATTTTCGGGGCTCTCCTCCATATTTCCCTTGCCCTGTGAGCCGTTTCTGCGCCATCAGGAGGCTATTATGATGAGTCTCGTCCGTGGCACCCTGTTCAACCTGTATCTCCTGATTCTGACCCTCATCATGGGGGTCTTCGCCTTTCCCATACGCCTGCTCAACCGGCGGGATGCGGCCCTGGCCTACGCCAAACTCTGGTCCCGGGCCGTCCTGTGGGGGCTGGAAAAGCTGTGTGGCATCCGCATCGTCATCAGCGGGCAGGAGAACCTGCCGGACGGTCCCGCCCTGATCGCCTCCCAGCATCAGTCCTTCTTTGACGGTTTCATCTGGATGAACACCGTCTCCCTTCCGGCCTACGTCATCAAGAAGGAACTGACGGCCATTCCTCTGGTCGGGCCCATGCTCATCCTCAGCGGCATGATCCCTGTCGACCGGTCCGGCGGGTCCCAGGCCCTACGGGGCATGATAGAGGCCGTGGCAAAGGCACAGGGAGCCGGACGGCAGATCATCATATTCCCGCAGGGAACACGTACGAAGCCCGGTCAGGCGGTTCCTCTACAGAATGGCGTCATCGCCCTGGCCCGGCAGGCCACCTGCCCCATCCTTCCCGTGGTGACGAATTCCGGCCTGTTCTGGCCGCATTCCCCGTGGCGGAAATATCCCGGCACGCTCCGGGTCGTCATCGGCAAACCCCTCGCCGCCAGCCTGAAGGGACGTGATCTCATACCGGCCATAAGCGGAGCCTGGGAAGCACTCTGCAAGGAGCACGACCTGCCCCATGATGCTGTGGAAAACTCTGTGGATGTGAAGAAGGGTAACCAGTAATTCCTGTCCCATACGAAATAGACGCAGGTATAGACCATGAAAGTGCTGCCCTGTGTGTGTCTGCCTAACCATCTGTAATACAACATACTTCCTGGAACCTGCGGGAGGTCTCCCTTTTTACTGCGTGTCACCGTTATGGCGTGATTACTCCACAAAAAGTGAAGAACCTTCTGGGGACAAAGTAACGGCTCCCCCCTTCTCTCCTTCTTCTAGAGTGAGGGACAAATCTTGAGCCTGCCCAGCCGCCGTTTCATCCTGATCATCTCCTGCCTGTTCATCGCTTTTCTGGCAGGCAGCTGGGGGCTGTACCTCCGGACGCAGGCCCTGCTCTCCAACCAGCTGGCCCATCTGGCCGTCCAGTCCCTGCCTTCGGACGGTCCCACCCCAACCCTGGCCATACGGGAAACCTCTGCCAGAGGATGGCCATTCGGGGCCTGGCGGCGGCTTTACGGCGTGTCCTTTCACACCCATCTCAACGGAGCTGACATTGTCGGGGCCACCCCCATACTCCGTCTGGGTGGAAACTGGCTGGATTGGGCACATTCCCTGACCACACGGACCGAACTTCCACTCCAGCTGCCGGACAGCACCATCCTCCGCATGGTCCGCAACGACGAGAGCCTGACCCTGCGCCTGCGCAAGGCGAAGCTGCGCATCAGCAAGGAGGGGCTTCCCTGTCCACCAGATGCCAAATGCCATGACCACGGCACGTTGCCCCTGTACTGGGCGCATTTTCACATTGCTATACTGGAACTGACCTCTTCCCGCCTGTCACACAGCCTCATGCTGGATCATCCTGCCGGGACCATCCGTTTCGCACCTCAATCCCTGTCGCAGCCTGACCCTGTCCTGCGGAACAGGCCACTGCTTTCTGCTGCCATCACGGCCAGGGAGCTGACCTATCCCTCCTCATTTCTACAGGATTTTCGGGTGGAACAAATTCATGCCGCTTTTGCCCTGCTTCCCGGCAATGACACCCCAGTCCTCAGATTGCAGCCTGAAACCAGTCATTCCGCCTCCACTTGGCCTGACATTCCGTTGCGGCTCAGGATCCATGAACTCAGTGCCACCATCCATCCGGTGGCTCCGGGAGAGCGGGACACTCCACCGCCACACCTTTCCCTTGGTGGAGAACTCCATGTCCCGACCTTTTCTGGCGTCCTGTCTGTCAGCCTGACCAACTGGCAGGAACCCCTGCATGATCTGCTCCAGAGTTCATGGGTCCAGCACAACGTGCCCGTCACCATGCAGGGGCTCCTGAACGACATGATGACCAGCCCCCGGATGCAGTCCCTCTCCTCCCATCCCCTGACGGTCAGCATCCCTCTTGACCACGGTATTCCACCGGGGCTTTCATCCAACCATCTGCAGACCCTGTACAGCCATTTCCGCCAACTCGCTCCTCACCCTTAATGACCTTGCAGAGCCTTTGCCCGACAGACCTGATTACCGTCCTCATGACACTGGGCGATGATGCACCTCACGTTGCCCTGCTGCGCCATGACCGGGACACTCCCCCCCTGGAGGAAAGCCATCACTCTCTCCAGAAACGCCTCTGCCATTGGGCGGAAACCCTGACGCACTGTCCCATCGGTTACATGGAGCAGCTCTATACATTCAGCTCCTTTCCCATGCGGGAACAGACGCCCCACATTCACATCACCTATCTGGCCCTGAGCCACAGCCATCCACAGACCTGTCACGGTTCGCTTTACCAGCGTTTTCCTTGGGAAGACCGCCGGAACGAAAGTGGCAACAGGCAGCTGGCCGAGTTCATCACGGCCATCAGGCAATGGGCCGACGACAATGAGGAACGCCAGAGCCGCATCGCCCCGGCCTTTGGGCTGGATGGCCTTCCTTGGGACGATACCCGTGTTCTGGAACGTTACGAACTGCTGTGGGAATCCGGGCTTGTGCCACGCAGCCCGACCAAACAGAAAAACACGGACCAGGATGACCGCCGCCTGCTGGCCACGGCCCTGTCCCGGCTACGTGCCCGCACCCGCTACAGTCCAGCCGTTTTTGAGCTGCTTCCCACGTCCTTCACTCTTCTGCAGCTGCAACAGGCAATGGAAACGGTATCCGGACGCCTCATGCACAAACCCAACTTCCGTCGCCTTGTCCTGCATCAACAGCTTGTGGAAGAAACCGGCACCTACGACCGCCCGACCGTAGGACGTCCCGCCCGACTGTACCGTTTCCGGCCAGCCGCCATGGTCTCCTGCTATCTGGGAGCGGCATTTTTGCCGCTTGACTTACCACCCCTTTAGGTGATTTTTCACATACATTGTGTTTCCATGCTGAATAAATCAAAATCGCTCAGAGGCTCATCTCGTATCTGCCTTACGCCACCAATAACTTCTTGAACATCCTCTTTTCCCAGCAATACCTCCTTGAATATACCACTGGCTAGCTGATGCTACCGATGCTTCATTCAGAGCGTTAGCTGCAACATTACCGCTATCCATAATCGATCCAGCGTCTGCTACATCCCTCCGACACTCCGGCCCGTAACGTCCAGCAAACGTCATCTAACGTGAAAGGATTTTCAGAAGATATAATGCACCGCAAAGCGACGGATGGAGCATGGAAAATGCTCCAACCACCCGGGATGGAGGCCACGAGCATCAATGGCGATATCACACCATGGCCTCACTGAAAGACGTTTCTGTCGCCAGAAACACCTATGCTTTATCGGCTTCCTTATGCTGATATTTCAACGAGACAGAACCACCTTTGAGAAAAGACATCGTACATTTATACCAATCCCCCATGCCAGCTTCTTTCATAAGCTGATGCAGCTCCGGGATGATTGCAGATATCTCCCCCAAAGATTCCCCACTCAGAGGACGATGAAAAATCTGTCCATCCAGCTCATAATGAAAGCTCGTACCGACAGAATACCCACCATCATCCACTTCCTCGTATAAAAATTCACACTCTACCCTGTCGAAATCTCCATCAACGCTGGAAATTACAGCACCATACAGCTCATTCATAAGTTCCTGCTGCTTTAACAAAGGAAGCATATTCCCCTCTCCTCAATAAAAATGTCCATGACACAATCTTGTCAGTTCCATAGGTACTATGGAGTGATTTTGTCAGGACAGAAAAAATTTCAGGTGATTCTCAAAATTGGACATGAAAACCACCCTTCCTAAACATCCTGACATTTACAATATTTTTTGCCGACACACCCTTGACCAGTGTTTTTATACTGAAATTTTAACGAAACAGGACCATCCTTATGGCAGGACATCATGCATCTATACCAAGCCCTCATACCAAATTCTTTCATGAGCGCATGAAGTTCCGGCACAGTCACAGACACCTCCTCCAGAGCCTCCAAGCTCAATAGACATCCCATGGTCCTGCCATTCAATTCATAATGAAACGTTATCTCTAAAGAAGGCCGTCCATCATCCATTATCTCATATAAGAACTCACACTCAGCTGTATCAAAATCTCTATTAATACTGAAAAGCATCGCCTCATATAAAATATCCGTGAGATGCTTCTGCTTTATCAAGGGAAGCATAACTCCTTCCTCTCAAAACGATAATACCGGAAAAAATCTAGCAGCTTCACTGCTACCAACAAACAGGCCAGCGCAAATATCTTAAAAAATATTTAGATACTTATTTTCCGATTACTGCCCCTCCAAATCTACAATCCTACCTTTCTTATTATGGATCACCAAAGAAAATCACCTGCCGAGAGAATTAAAAATTCAATCAAGTTTTTCCAAAGGCCCTACCATTCCCTTCCCTTCTCGCAAATCATAGTAAAATTTAACACATGTTTTTCCAGATTTATCAATCTTTAATGTCATAAATCTCCAATATTTTCCAGAATAAACAAACATACTTCTATTAAGAGAAGAAAGAGTTTTTCTTATCATATTCTGCACATAAGACTCTCTATCTTTTATGGAGTGATCTAAATCACAAATATTATCAAAAAACAGGGAACCTTTCTTACCATCCTTAAAAAATATAAGCCCATGTCCTACAGTACTAATAGAAACAGAATCATCCCAAAAAGTAATTCCTAATTTCATATAAATAAAATCAAGATCCTCTTTTTCAAGAAAATATTTAAGATTATTGAATATAAAATCCATATTACTCTGACCTTCCTCTTCCTTGCGTAGCTGCATTATCAAACTCCATTTTCTCCGTCGCACCATCTATAGAATATTCTACTTTTATTTTTTCAGGTCTGAAAGTTTTTCCCACTCCCTCAGGATAAACGGGCTGTACCGACACTCTCACATGCTTACCAGCTGCCACCGCCCTCCCGAAGTCTAACTCCAACAGCCGGTAGACCGTTGTATTAAACCTAGCATCTTGCGGAAACATATTAGACCTAATAACCACTAACCCCAAAATACTTGCCTGCAACCAGTCTCCCCACTACCCCACCAACCTCGATCAGGTCACGGGCCACTTCCCGGGGAGAAAAGGCACTGCCAGCCTCCTCTGGCGGAAGACCCTCAGCAGCACGGGCCTTGTCATCCCTCTCCTGGACTTTCTGGAAAACCGTGCCAACAATCTCACCAACGAGCTGTGTCCCCAGAGTGCGGGCCTGCATCTGATTCTGGAGCTTCTGTGCGTTGAATTTGTTGTCTATCACCCGGTTCGCCTGGGCAACGTCACGGCTCAGATCGCCAGAAACGGCCGTGGCACTAATGGTGATGTTGTCACCGACGGCAGAATGGCTGGTCGTCTTCTCATTATGATTCTGTCCGCCTCCCAGAAGAGACATGGAATTCGCCGCCATCCCCTGACCAACCTGACCAAGCCAGCCCGTGGCGTCACCCTGACCCGCTCCACCAAAGCTCACCTGAAAGCCCGAACTCTCAAGCTGCCGGCGGGACACGTTCTCCAGATTCCGGGAGATCAGGCTACCCGTACTGAAATGATTCTTCTCACGGGATGCCACACTGGAGATCACGCCAGCCGTCAGCGTCGTGTTCCCGGCAACATCAATCCCGACACCCTGTTCCCCCGCATACAGAACGGAGAGCACCTTCCCGGTGGAGGCAAAATGATCCGTCACGACCTGATGCTGAAAACTGGCTCCGCCCGCAGCTCCGGCAGGATTGTTCAGTGGTACAGGGCCTGTCTGATATAGCTTTTTTAGCTCACCTGACAGGTTAAATGAAAGACCACCGTGCTCTAAGGATGGCAGACCTATTTCAACACATTTATAATCACAAAGTAGATTTCCTCTCTTATTTCTGAATCATCATAAATTTTATTAAATATCCCATAAAAACCTTCGAACAACAATTCACCTGCCTTCAACTTACCTGAAGGAAAAAAGGCAATACTGTATCCACAACATCCAACCCCAGCATTCCTTCTACTATAAACACCCGTCATCTTCTCATTACATGCTTAAACGTTATGAAGTTTCAGTAAAATAAACCCATCTTTGGGAAAGGCCATCACAAAACTGGCCTGCTTCTTCCTATAAGCTTGCACAGTACAGGTACAGCCACCGGTACTTCCCTCAAGGCATGTTCACTCAGAGGACGATGAAACAAAATTATCTTAATGAAGATTTTTTAAATTCATATAAAAAATAAAATTCTTACCTTAAAGAAAAACGTGAAGACAATATTTTTTATTCAAAATTCTTCCAACATCTCTGCTACTCCTTCTCCTTCTCCTTCTCCTTCTCCTTCTCCTTCTCCTTCTCCTTCTCCTTCTCCTTCTCCTTCTCCTTCTCCTTCTCCTTCTGAAAGATCATAGTAAAATTTTACACACGTTCTTCCGTCTTTATCTAATCCAATTGTTATAAATCTCCAATATTTATTATTATGAGAGAACATAGACCTATTAATATCAGAAAGAACCTCTTCTAATTTCTTATCAACACAGTATTCTTTATCTTCCGTAGAATTCCCAAATTCACAAATCTTCCAAAATAACAGAGAACCTCTTTCTCCTCCTCTGAAAAATATAAGACTATTACCTACCGAACTAACAGAGCCATCATCAAAAAACGTAATCCCTAACTTCATGTAAACAAAATCAAGTCCTTTCTTTTCAAGAAAAGAGCGAAGCTCATCAACAAAAAAACAAACCCCTATCTGACTCTTATCATTTCTGTATCGGTGCATTCTTGAATGTCTCCATTTCCTCAATTCCATTGATAGAGTATTCTATCATTAGACTACCGGGGCAAGAATTTGATCTCTCTTCCTTCAGCGTGGTCCTGCCACCGGATGTCAGGCTGACGCTATTGGCCGCATTCAGGACCGTATCAGCCACTGCCTGATGGCTCTCCATGTTTGTCCGCTGCATCTGCCCAGAGGCAGACAGACTGAAGCCAACACCGCTCGTGCCCACACTCGCTTCAACACCAACCGAAAGGCCCTTCTGCATGGTGTGATTCAGGGCACTCTGACGGTTCCAACCCGCTTCAAGATCAATGTTCCTCTTTGCATCAAGACTGATGTCCTTCCCAGTTAGCTGCGTCTCAATGGCACTGATCGACCTGTCATCAGCCAGCCCCGGATGATCACCACGAGCCACGATGGAAAGCCGGTAATAAATGCATCACTCAACCTCTGCCCAGCTAAGGCCCTGCATATCATTGAAGGTTTGCAGTACGTACCACCCTTAGCCTAGCTCGCCGCCAGAGCGGACTGCCCCGCACTTCCAAGCATGGAAGCCCCGACAGGTCACCGCTGACACCGTAATACTAAGCAGGCTGTCCAACGCCTATTTCAAACCCTGAACGCAACTGAAGACATATCAAGGCTGATATCATTCCCAGCATTCAGGCTGGATCCGATGGTCGTAGCCATTTTCCGACCTTCAAGGCCAAGCCTCCCTGACCGGCACTGACCGTGCCGAAGGTCAATCTGTGCCATCTCCCACATTAAGGTCACGGGACTTGCCATACCCAACCGAGGTCCGGCTCCCTATATGGAAAGAAAATCTGTATCATGATTTACAATAGAAAAAGCTGGATTCTCATTACAGAACCCAACCTATACTCTAAAATAAAGAGTAACTATTCTTAACTATCAAGTGAAAGCAACTTGTCGTAGGGCAGGTCCACATCAAATCCTACACCATGCTCATCAAAAATACGCCCCAACTCCTCCCGAAATTCTTCGCAGATATCTGTAACAGACTTTAAATGATTTTCTTCATCAAAATATATAAGGAACTTCTCTACCAGCTTCACAGCAGACTCGGTTGGAACAAAAAAACAATCCATCCAAATTCTTTCATCTTTATTAAGAAACATATATTTTAAAAATTTCATAATATCATAATCAATGTTACACTTAACATTACGACCAAGAATACGACGATAAATTAAACCAGACGCCCCAAACCGAGTCAAAGCCGCCATCGCTTTCTCATATAACTCATCTTCATCCATATCATACCAATAATAATTCATAAAAAATATGTCACCATCTCCATCAATAACAACTCTTGTCAGAAAATCTTGATAAAGCTTCAGGAAATCATCATCAGATACACTCATAAATCACCACTACTATTCATTTTTCAACATGAATAATCTTGAACTTCACTTAACCATATGGATGATCCAAGTCAATACTCTCAACACCGTCTGGTATTCTAAAACTTACTTTCTTGGCACTACGCCAACCGACATACACATTTCTCCTCTTTTTATATCCTCTCCCATTTTATAAATACCGTCGCACATCCTCTATCCACTGCATCCTGATCAATAACCCGATCACTCTGTGGTTTAAGAGGGAGACCACTTTCTTCAAGCCAAGCAACGATATCACTATAAAATTTCTTGACAAATTCTTCAGAAGGCTCATTGGTCAATATTTCTCGTATACCCTCCTTATCCCCTTTGCGCCCTATAAAATCTCCTCTTGGCCCTGTGAGCCAAGGAAAATGTACATCCTCAAACTCCAACTCACCCTCATCCTTAGTATTAAGAAGTGGCTCCTTCGTATCAACCACTTTTAGTGCAACTACATTAGATGCGTTGTCACCTGCCCCTCCTGAAACAGTCTTCTCAGACTGCTCCGGTGATGATGGTGCTACCAACATTACTCTCGGCAATTTTACCTACAGGATCATCCTGCCTGACACTTTTTACAACCTGACCAGCTACAGTTTCTTTTTCGCCAAGATTGGCAGCACCTTCTACTGCATGACCTGCGGCAGACCCGAGTTTCTCTCCAATTGCAGCCATAAACTGGGCCTTGGCAAGCCTTTCGACAGCAGCATCACCAAATTTGAGGACTGCTTCCACCACAGCACTCTTCGCAAGCCGGAGCGAGCCGATCATCATAGGAGACACAACAACAGATGTATCGGTATCTTCTGTATCATGATTTACAATAAAAAAGACCGGGTCCTCACTACAGAACCCAGCCTATATCATAAAATATGGAATACCCATCATTAACCATCAAGTGAAAGCAACTTGTCATAGGGCAGCTCCACATCAAATCCTACACCATGCTCATCAAAAATACGCTCCAGATCCTTACGAAACTCTTCGCAAATATTATTAATAACCTGCGGTTCATTCTCTTCATCGAGATAAACAAGATACTTCACAGCTAAACTCTTACCAAGAACGGTAGGAATAAAATAACAATTAAGCCAATTCTCTTCACTTTTATCTAGAAATATTTTTTTCAGAATAATTCTAATATCGAATCCATCCCTACGATAATAAATCAGCCCTGAGAACCCCAATCGAGTCAAAGCTGCCATCGCTTTTTCGAACCATATCTCCTCAACTACATCCGCTCCAAACAAATCAGCTGTAAAAGGCATGTCACCATCACCTTCAGCAACAATGACTGCTAAAAAATTCTGATAAAATGTAAAAAAATCTGCGTCAGATATACTCATGAACCTCTCTCCATCTCCATTCTTCAATCTGAATGAATTTAAATTTTCCCCTACCATCTAGATAACCTAAATCGACAGTCCAGACATCATCTGCTGCCCTATAACTTGATTCTTGATCACTCTGCGAACCAACAAACACACCCTATTCTCTTTCCATTTTTATCCGCTTCATAAATTTATCAAACGTATCCCTCCACGGTCTTTGCCTATTGTTCCTTCTTTGCGCATGAGACCATTCTTCTTAAGCTGCCCAAGGATGACGATGATCCTGACCTAGCCTTTATTTCAAGAAGCTCCACCTACAGAGTCATCTGCCTGACACTTTTCACGACTTGGCCAACCACAGTTTCTTTTTCACCAAGACTAACAGTATATTCTGTTGCATGTCCTACCAAAGTAGACTCAAGGGCCGCCCACAATCCCACCGGCCACTGCCGCAATGTCGCTGAACAAATTGGCAAGGCTTGTCATCAACGTTCCCTTACTGCTGCCCGCCAAAGAAGACTGCACCCTCCTCCAAGCACGCGATACCCAGTAGGACCACCACTCACACCGCAATAGCTGAATATGCTATCTTGCATCTGCTTCACACTCTGCGCCACAGCCCTAGACACGACCGAAGACACATCAAGGCTAGTACCATACCCAGCACTTCAGGCTGGACCCGATAATCGTAGCCATGTTTCTGACCTTCAGAGCTAGACCTCCCTAACCGGCACTGACTGCCGAAGGTCAATCTGTGCCATCCCCCACATTAGGATCACGGGACTTGCCATATCCAACCGAGGTCCGGCTCCCTATGTGAAAGGAAAAACTACATTACAGATTACAATAAAAAAGGCTGAGTTCCCGTTACAGAACCCAGCCTACATTCTGAAAAACAGAACAGCCTTCACTCACCATCAAGTGAAAGCAGCTTGTCGTAGGGCAAGTCCACATCGAACCCTACACCATGCTCATTTAAAATACGCTCTAATTCCTTACGAAAATCGGGAAACACCCTTGTCTCGACATCTTCCTCCTCGTCGAGGCGAAATTTCTTGGCTAATTTTTCACCATATTCAGTTAATTCGAAATAATAGCTATCCCATGTCATGCTGCTTCTATCAAAAAACAGTTCTTTTAACACAAGACGTATATCATCTTGAGTGTGCCAACAATGAATCACTCCAGATATTCCCAATCTTGTCAAAGCTGCCATCGCTTTTTCGTACCACTCCTTTTCTGTACATCCAATTTTATAACTGACATAAAGACCTCCCATAGACGGCATAGAAGAATCTCCCCCAACCAAAAGATCTGCTATACAATCCTGATAGAACCAAATAAATTCGTCATCAGATATAGTCATTACTCCACCTTTCTCTCTATTTCTTAATCTGCCGGAACTTTATTTTCAGATTCCCGCTCTTGATAAAACGATCGACGTCTGGATGCCCCCTTACCCCAAAGGTATAAGTACTTTTATCTATTATATTACCAGAAGATTTACCATCACGTATATTGGCAATTCTCTCATCAGAAAATATTGTGATATGGAACTCTGCTCACCATCTCCGCCCAATTCTGTCATATATACAGCACCATAGCCCAACCTCAAGCCAAGAGATTCAAGTAACGGAAGATCAAAAATCTCCGGATTCGGAAACTTATTCGATGTCGGAAGCGGGAATCCCAAATTTGCAAACAAGCCCGATGACGGACAATAAAAAACTTTCTTATTCCAAGAACTATCAGAAGATACTACCTAAAAATTTACACTGCCTGACCTCTGACTACTATTGAAAAACGTCCTCTGAGAAGGCACACCAGCCGCTCCCGGAGTATAAGCCATATTTAAGGCATCATAAAACTTCTCTGCACCCATCAATACTGTTGTAACAACAAGAGGGAGCCCAGCAGCATTAACAAGAATATCATCCCTAATTCCGACATCACAGCCTGATCATACTACTAGATGGTTGATGCTGGCGAGGTCCCATTCAAGGCGTTGACTGTAACATTGTCCAGTCCTGCCACAAGCCTGCCAACTGCCTCCAATATGGCCCGGCCCCAGTTGTTCGTTGCACCGTGCTCGTCAAAACCCTGCACGCCATGGCTGTAGAGCTTGTCCGAAACACGCCCCATCACCTCACCGACGATCTGCGTGCTGCTGGGCAGACTGAACAGTTTCGAGAAACCAGTATCAACGACCGTACTCAGCCCCGTACCCAGCTGATAGGCCCCCTGCATGGCATTGAAGGTCCGCAGCACGGTACTGCCCTTGGCCTGGCTCGCCGCAAGAGCGGACTGCACCCTAGACCCGGTGATCATGGCCGCATTCCCGGCCTTCAGTGTCAGGTCACCCTTGCCGACACTTTACCGTACCGGAGGTCCAGCTCGTCCCATCCCCCGCATCAGGGTCACGGGACTTGCCATAACCGACGAACGTCCAAGACCCTATGCGGAAGGGAAATCGGTATCATGATTTACAATAAAAAAACCGGGTTCTCATTACAGAACCCAGCCTATACCATAAAATGTGGAATACCCCTCATTTGCTATCAAGTGAAAGTAACTTATCGTAGGGCAAGTCCCCATCAAATCCTACGCCATGCTCATCAAAAATACGCCCTAACTCCTTACGAAACTCTTCACAGACATCTGCAACAACCTTTAAACGGTTCTCTTCATCAAAAGATATAAGGAATTTCTCTACCATATTCACAGCAGACTCGGTTGGAACAAAAAAACAATCCATCCAAATCTTTTCATCTTTATTAAGGAACATATATTTTAAGAAATTCATAATATCGTAATCAATGTTACACTCAATCTTACGACCAAGAATACGACGATAAATTAAACCAGACGCCCCAAACCGGGTCAAAGCCGCTATCGCTTTCTCATATAACTCATCTTCATCCATATCATAAGAATAATAATTTGTAAAAAAAATATCACCATCCCCATCAATAACAATACTCTCAAGAAACTTTTGATAAAATCTCAAGAAATCATCATCAGATACACTCATAAATCACCACTACTATTCATTTTTCAACATGAATAATCTTGAACTTCACTTAACCATATGGATGATCCAAGTCAATAATCTCAATGCCGTCTGGTGTTCTAAAACTTGCTTTCTTGACACTACGCCAACCGACATACACATCTTTCCTCTTTTTTATATGCTCCCCCATTTTATAAATATCTCTCAACCGTGCCGTCGCACGTCCCCTATCCACTGCATCCTAATCAATAACCCGATCACTCTTGCGATCTAAGAAGGAGACCACTTTTTTCAAGCCAAGCAACGATATCCCTATAAAATTTCTTGGCAAATTCTTCAGAAGGTTCATTGGTCAATATTTCTCGTATATCCTCATTATCCCCTTTTTCACCCTATAAAATCTCCTCCTAGCCCTGTGAGCCAGAAAAGGTACATCCTCAAACTCCAGCTCACCCTCATCCTTAGTATTAAGAAGTGGCTCCTGCGTATCCACCACTTTTGATGCAGCTGCATTAGATGCGTTGTCACCTGCCCCTCCTGAAACAGTCTTCTCAGACTACTCCGGTGATGATGATGCCACCAGCATTACTCTCGGCAATTTTACCTACAGGATCATCCTGCCTGACACTTTTTACAACCTGACCAGCTACAGTTTCTTTTTCGCCAAGATTGGCAGTACCTTCTACTGCATGACCTTCGGCAGACCCGAGTTTCTCTCCAATTGCAGCCATAAACTGGGCCTTGGCAAGCCTTTCGACAGCAGCATCACCAAATTTGAGGACCGCTCCCACCACAGCACTCTTCGCAAGCCAGAGCGAGCCGATAATCATAGGAGACACAACAACAGATGTATCGATACCTTCTGTATCATGATTTACAATAGAAAAGACCGGGTTCTCATTACAGAACCCAGCCTATACCATAAAATACGAAAACCCCTCATTTACTATCAAGTGAAAGCAAATTATCATGGGGTAGGTCCACATCAAATCCTACACCATGCTCATCAAAAATACGCTCCAGATCCTTACGAAACTCTTCGCAAATATTATTGATAACCTGCGGATCATTCTCGTCATCGAGATAAATAAGATACTTCACAGCTAAACCCTTACCAAGAACGGTAGGAATAAAATAACAATTAAGCCAATTCTCTTCACTTTTATCTAGAAACATTTTTTTCAGAATAATTCTAATATCGAATCCATCCCTACGATAATAAATCAGCCCTGAAAACCCCAATCGAGTCAAAGCTGCCATCGCTTTTTCAAACCATATCTCCTCAACTACATCCGCTCCAAAACAAATCAGCTGTAAAAGACATGTCACCATCACCTTCAGCAACAATGACTGCTAAAAAATTCTGATAAAATGTAAAAAAATCTGCATCAGATACATTCATAACCTATCCCTAATATCTATTTTTAATATTTAATCGGAAAAATATAAATATCATCTACTAACACTCTTTTCTAGCATAAATAATTCTCCCAAACGTACCCACCGAGTTAAATTTTTCATTTGATAAAATAGCTGAAAATATAATATTTCCAACCTCTTTTAAGAAAGAGCTTGTGGCTATTTTTTTCTTAATCCTATAAAAATTCATTTTTACATTACCCTTCGAACTTTCATCAAAAGCGAATGTTACATGTATGTCATTCCCGATAAAATTAACCGATACAAATCGTAAATTTCTATGCACCTCCCCAAGTAAAGCTTGTGATACCCCTACAAGCCTCATATTCCTTTCACGTTGTGAAATCTGCATTCTACCCTCACTGTGTAAACTTATAAATCCAATACAAACATACTATTCTTCATACCTCATATAAATGATATATGGGAGAGTCTCTATTTCACAAAGCGGTTCCTCCGAGAAAAAAATTCTATCTTCTATATCTGATGCATCTTCCAAATTAAATGCAGCATCAATTTCTGTAATCACGCAATCCATCTCCTCAATATCCTCATCATTCACAG
Source organism: Bombella mellum (assembly GCF_014048465.1). Classification (GTDB taxonomy): domain Bacteria; phylum Pseudomonadota; class Alphaproteobacteria; order Acetobacterales; family Acetobacteraceae; genus Bombella; species Bombella mellum. Next base: position 9,672 of record NZ_PDLY01000007.1, on the reverse strand, counting down.
GTCTATCTAAAACCATATGTACTCTAATAACTAAATCCTCACCATAATCTGCGGATATTAAACGAATTTCAGGGTATATTTCTCCTAAAAATGCTGTCATAATACATAAATAAACATCCGGTATCATTTCTATAGACATAGATTCCTCTCTTCTTAGCCTTTACCAAGGCAGAAAAATTCATAATACTTTTTATTTATTTTCCCATCCCTTTGGGGCTGCTGGAACGATATGTGCACCTTTCTTAGACACATGTATACTACCTATAGTAGTGTCATAGAATTTTCCTTCCCCCTGTGTATATTCCCCGATTTTTTTATTAAAATCAAACTTATATATAGAGTCCCTAGGACCCATACCTAAAAAATCATATTTCCTCGACAATGCTCCTTCCAACAGTTCCACTGGGTCTACATCCGAAGACATTATAGATCTACCTGGAATGTAATCATTATGACCTACAATATGCTTCCCCTGCTTTCCATCATGAATACCTTTTCCTGCTGCTTTCTCGTTAAATTCTAAAAACTGTCTGTCAATTTCCTCTAAATCTGAATTACCACCTTTACTTGCCTCTATAGCCTCTAATAATAGAGAGGAATTTTTTCCTATATTTTTAAATGCAGGGTCATCCTGCCTGACACTTTTTACAACCTGACCAGCTGCAGTTTCTTTTTTGCCAAGATTGGCAGCACCTTCTGCTGCATGTCCTGCCAAAGCAGCCCCAAACTCCTCCCCAGTCACAGCCATAAACTGGGCCTGAGCAAGCCTTTCGAAAGCATCCCCACCAAACTTGAGGATCACCCCCACCACAGCACTCTTCATAAGCTGGAGCGAGCCAGTAATCACAGGAGCCACAACAGCCGATGTATCGATACCAAAGGTATCCAAACCTGCTGATCCCGCCTGGATAGCAGCAAGATATGGATGTCCTTCCTGCTCCAACCTGCCAGCCAATGTATAACCAAAGGCAGTTCCAGGTGGGCCTGGGATCATGGAGCCCCCCGTTAAAGCAATATCAAAAGCCAAAGCTTCGACTGCATCTGTATTCGAATTTTTTTCCTCGTCCTCTTCCTTCTGTTCTGCCTCCTTCCCACGATGAGCACTATCATTATACTGCTCGATGGCCGCTGCTGCCGCTGCACCAGTCAGCGCACTGACTGAGGCACTGCCCTTACCTGCAACCAGTCCTCCAACAGCCCCACCAGCCGCTGCGGCAGCACTGCTGAACATGTTGGCAATACTGTCATGCAGCGTACCGTCGCTGCTGCCCGTCAGCCCCGTCGCCACGGCCTCCGCCAATGGACGGGTCGTCGCTGCCGTCACTTTCCCAGCCAGCGTACCCAGACCAGCAGCAGCCGGGCTCCCTCCCGTCAGGGCCGCAATACCGGCTGCCCCACCAGCCTCGATCAGGTCACGGGCCACCTCCCGGGGAGAAAAGGCACTGCCAGCCTCCTCTGGCGGAAGACCCTCCGCAGCACGGGCCTTGTCATCCCTCTCCTGATCCTTCTGGAAAACCGTGCCAACAATCTCGCCAACGAGCTGTGTCCCCAGAGTGCGGGCCTGCATCTGGTTCTGGAGCTTCTGTGCGTTGAATTTGTTGTCTATCGCCCCGTTCGCATGGGCAACGTCACGGCTCAGATCGCCATCAACCGTCGTCGTATTGATGGTGATGTTGTCACCGACGGCAGAATGGCTGGCCGTCTTCTCATTGTGGTTCTGTCCACCTCCCAGAAGAGACATGGAATTCGCCGCCATCCCTTGGCCAACCTGACCAAGCCAGCCCGTGGCGTCACCCTGACCCGCTCCACCAAGGCTCGCCTGAAAGCCCGAACTCTCAAGCTGCCAGCGGGACACGTTCTCCAGATTCCGGGAAATCAGGCTGCCCGTACTGAAGTGATTCTTCTCACGGGACGCCACACTGGAGATCACGCCAGCCGTCAGCGTCGTGTTCCCGGCAACATCAATCCCGACACCCTGTTCCCCCGCATACAGACCGGAGAGCACCTTCCCGGTGGAGGCAAAATGATCCGTCACGACCTGATGCTGAAAACTGGTCCCGCCCGCAGCTCCGGCAGGATTGTTCAGTGGTACAGAAACCTGAACCCCCGCAGATGTGCTCACGCTGCGGTAGTCATACGTGTTCTGCGGGCTGATGATCTCAAGTTCCGCAGCCTTCACGTCAATCCGGGGGGCACGGACTTCCGCCCCATTCAGCAGGGTCCTGGCACCAGAATGCAGCGTAACACTGTTTGTGCCATCCAGCGTCGTATCAACCGCCGTAGACTGATGACTCTGCTGTTCCTGGCTCTGATGGCTCGCCCCCGCCGTGACACCAAAGCCTGTCTGGGGGCCTCCAATCTCATATTTCACGCCAATGGAAGCACTGGTCTGTGTCTTCTTCGAATAGGTATTTACATGGTCCCAGCCAGCCAGAAGATTGATGTCTTTCTTTGCATCGAACGTGATATCCTTCGCCGAAAAGCGGGCTGCGGTCACACTGATCGACCCGTCATCCGCAGACCCGGGATGATCTCCCCGGGCAATGATCGAAAGACCATTTCCTGCAGTGGCCGCGCTGCCCACTACGGTGCTCTGATCCTCAACCGCATGACTCTTTCTCTTGTTGAAACCGACACTGGCCTCCACCCCGATCAGTGCCATGTTCATCGCATCAAGGCTGCCAACATGCTGCAGGTTATCAGCACCCTGCTGCAACGTATAAAGGGCCTGACCACCATTCATGGCTGCAACCATGCTGCTGCCCTGCCCTTTGGCCTTGCTCGCAGCCAGGGCAGACTGCACGACCTGCCCCACGATGGAATCAGACGTCAGACCGACAGAAACACCGACAAAAAACTGCTTCTGATCCTGCGTCTGCTTAAGCGTCTGCTCAACCGTCTTGAAGGCAACCGAAGACGCATCAATACCGATGTCATGCCCCGCACTCAGGTTGGCCCCTGTGATCGTGGCTGCGCTCCCGGCTTTCAGGGTCAGATCACCCCTGCCCGCACTGACAGTGCTGGATGTCCAGTTCGTACCAGTTCCCGTATCGGTATTGTTGGATTTGCCATAACCGATGGAAGTGCGGCTCCCGGTATGGAAGGACAGACCACTTTTCTTCTTCTGGTAATAGGAGGCCGCCGTATTCTGGAACGCATCAACGCTCAATGAACCACCAGACGTCAGCGTCACATCCTGCCCACCACTGACAGTGCCTTTCACGGACAGATCGCCACCGGCACTCATCAGGATGTTGTCATTCGCACCGACAAGGCTGCCAATCCCGGTCGTGCTGTCCTTGCTGGTCGTGACGGTTTTTTTATTCAGGAAGCCCTTCTTGACGACCCTGCTGTAGCTGTGATCCTCATCCGTCATGGCCTTCAGGGCCAGATTGCCCTTGGCCTGAAGGAAAGCGTCCTTTCCTGCCATGACGCCAGACCCGGCAAGATTTATGTCGCCTCCCAGAGCCGCCAGAGTGACCGTTCCATCACCCATGACGCTGGACCCGATGTTACGGACAAAGCTGCCCGTCTGTGTGAAGTGACGCCTGGACACTCCACCCGCCCCATGTGTCGAGAGGGCGTCAAGATTGATGTTCTGTCCGGCCACAAGGGTGGCGTCCCCGCCAGCCTTGAGCGAAGCCCCCTTGAAGAGGATGTCCTTCGCAGCACTCAGCCGGGCATTGCCACTGGCCGTGATCGTACCCTGCTGGCCCAGTGTCTGCTGCGTCCCTCCGACAATCTGGTCTGTTCTCAGCTGGCTGTCATTCACGACAGATCCTGCAAGGCTGGCAAGGGTCACATCGCCACCCGAAATGCTCCCGCCATCATTCACGAGATCACCCTGAGTGGCCACGAGATTCAGGGCCTTGCCGGATGCCATCGCTCCGCTGTTGCTTATGCTGCCCCCCTGAAGAGACAGGTCATTCCCTGCGGAAATGACGCCGCCATTGGCCAGCTTCACCTTGCCGGGAGCCAGATAAAGCTTCGGCACCAGAACCGTCTGTCCATTCACCGAGACGGGAACATACCAGACGATGTTGTCCGTCAGCCTGGACTGCTCATCCGACGTCAGGGCCTGCCCGAAGGTCAGCCCCAGCTGGTCAGACTGCCGGGACGCATTGTCCAGCAGTGTCTGCATCTGCTCATTGGCTGCCTGATAGCTTCCACCCAGGAAGGTCTGGCCCGTGGCAGAGACAATCTGCTGCTGCACGTACTGCGTATCGAACCCGCTATCCCCCAGGAAACGGTAATCCCCCATGGAATGGCCCAGCCGCCCCAGCAGATAGTCCGACCCGTAAAGCCCCGCAAAGGTCGCATAACGTGGGTTGGTCTCCAGCAGATAATGCACCGAAGGCGACGGATTGGGCACGAAAAGCGTCCCACCACCCGGGATGGACGCCACGACTGCTTTCAGGTCCGCAGAAGGTACATAAAGCACGGTATTGGCCGGGGTCTTCCTTGAAACTCCTCTTCCTGCCAGTCTTCCACCAGCTGACATGGATGGATCGGACTGACTGGCCAGATGACCTTCACCACCGGCCTGACGAATGGAAGACGATGGAAGGGAATCGTTTGCTCCCGCAGAATTCATGAACGGCTCAGACCGGTCGGAAAGCGTTCCACCCCCATTCGTCTGATGTATGTCCGAAGAAGGCAGGGAACTCTCTGCACCCATGGGAACAGTCGCACCACCCGTCAGTATTCCACCAGATGTCATGGACGGGCTGGACTGACCGGGCAGCGTGCTACCATCCACCTGATGAACAGTCGCACCACCCGTCAGTGGTCTGCCAGACATCATGGACGGGCTGGACTGACCAGAAAGCGTGCCACCATCCACCTGATGGACGGTCTCAGACGACGGCAGAGCCTCTGTCCCGCCCTCAGGAATGGACACCCCACCAGCTGCCAGTGACCCGGACACAGACGTGCCTGTCGGCTTCCATTCTCCCGCAGATACGCTGGAAGGCGATACCGCCACTGTTGCACCACTGAAACCGGGAAGTGATGCATTTTCATTCCACGCAACCGGCGTAGGTTCCACTAATGGCCGACCAGCAGGATTCAGCTCTGATATTGACCCTGAGCTTGCACTCCCACTGATTCCGTCAGCCCCTTTGACATTCCTGAGAGACCTCCCAGACAACCCGGCAGGAATGGAGCTGCCAAAATCCGAGGAAACTTTACCTCCATCGTTATAATAAGTAACGTTTTTTATATCTCCCTTAATATCTCCAATAATATTATTTCCAGCTACAATAGTTCCACTATACGGTCCTGGTACCGTGATGATCCCTCCCCAAGGAACATATGACTCTCCCTCTACATGGGACTGAATTGGTACCGTTGAATGACTGCTATCAAATGTTGCCCCTCTGCTATCCCAATAATAAATACCATAGCTACGCGTGATGTTGTATCCAGAGTTGTCGAGACTGGCACCCTGCAATGTCAAATCATGACCAGCAGCTATATGCCCAGCTTTATTATTTATTCTTCCATCTGAAGAAAATAATATGTCATTCCCAGCTGATATTAAAGGAGATGCATTACCTTTATCAGAATCATCCATCTCAATATATGATTCTGTCATTAAAACCTTGTATGAGCCTCGATTTACCGTCTTTCCTCCTTTACCGGCCCAAAAATAAATATAGCCTTTTCCCTGATTTCCATGCTCATCTAACAAGCCTTCAGGGACATCAATCCTTCCGTCCCGTTCGTCCCCCTGCATATGGTCAAAAACCATATGATTCGATTCTGATGGTGTAACAACCCGAATATTTCCTATAATCGAGTTCTCGATATCATGAGATTTTATGAAAATGTCACTCTGCGTTCCATCAGCACGAACCAGACCAGACTGATTCAGAAATGCTGATATATTTCCCTGATCATTATTCTGAACCAGTATGGAACCATTCCCCGCAAGGATGGCTCCCTGATGGTTGGTCAGCGTGCCGGGCAGGGTCGTGACCAGCCCTGTCGCCCCATACAGCAGACCGGTATTGTAGACATCACCTCCGGAATAAACGGTCAGGATGCCACCATTGGCCATCAAGGCCCCATCATTCCGTATGGAAGACGCCTGCACCGTCGCATTGCGCCCGGCCAGCACGCCAGCTCCAGAAGCAACATGGTAATCACCCAGAACCGTTACGGTTACGTCACGTCCAGCCTGAAAAAAAGTGTCGGCATCGGGTGTGTAGGTTGTTACACTCAGGTCCTGCGGTGCAATGAGCGCTCCGAAACCATGCAGGTTGGTCACCGCAAGGCTCAGACTTCCTTTTGTTTGGAAAGTTCCCACTGACCCGTCAGGGCCAACGGCCACATCAGCAAGTTTCCCCGTTCCTCCGTCAAGAAACAATCCGTGCGTGCCAGACTGCTGGAGAATCTGCCCACCGGCATTGTCGAGATGTTGTGCAGAAAGGTGAAGAGCACCATTGGCCTGTATGGTGCCGCCCTCATTATGAAGGACATCCATGCCATTTCCGCCAGCGGCCATAAGATTCACACTGCCCGAAACAGCATTGATCAGGCCACCCCGTCCATTATCAAGACCTGCTGCCGTCAGCTGCACATCCCGTGCCGCTTGAATGGTACCACCATGATTGTCAAAAGACCGCTGCGGTGTGGAAAGCTGGACACTCCCCTGCGTACTGAGAATTTTCCCCTGCTGGCTGTTGTCAAAAACCCCCGAGACAACAGTGACATCACCCAGCCCCTGCACAAGCCCCCCATGATTGCTCACGGTGTCTGCGCTCCGCACGACCACACGGCCTGCATCAGAGATGATGCGTCCGTCATCATTGGTCAGAGACTGACCCTGTACGGTCAGATCGCCTCCAGAACTGATCTCGCCACCACTGTTATCAATCCGGTTCCCGGAGAGGGTCTGCCCCTTCTGCCCGTATATCTGGCCACCATTCCGGATATCTCCGGAAACCGTACCATTCAGCCAGCCGGAAGACACCACCTTCCCCTGATTGTGGAGATCCTGTGCCTGGATGACCAGATCACCACCCAGCGTCCCCATCACCCCATCATTTGTCAGCTGACCCTGCCCGGTCAGGCCCATGCTTCCCATGGAAAGCAGAGTGCCAGACGTCACGATGTCACCCACCGACTGCACCGTCAGGCGTGAATCCTGCCCCTGGGCCTCAATCACACCCTGATTATTCAGGCCAGTCCCACCCAAGGCCAGAGTCAACGGACCATTGCTGGACACGACCTGCCCACCGGCTGCAAGAGACAGGCCGGCAGACTGTAGACCAACCCCCTGACCTCCCATCAGCAGCCCCTGCACCACCAGAGGAGAACTGGCTGAAATGGAGAGATATTTCGATGATGCTATGACAGAATGAGCATCATCCTTCAGACCTGAAAGTCCCAGCGTAACGGCCCCGGATGCCTTCAGACTCCCGGCACCGGTCTCCAGAGCCGTCATCTGATCATCAGCCACCCTGACACCCAAAGCATCCACAGCATCATTGACCGTCAGATCACCACCGAGAGCCAGAATTTTCCCACCATTATTGACCAGATGGGTCGCAGCAATGGTGACGTCATGCCCGGCCTGCATGCTGCCCTGGGTATTCTCAATCTCCGCTCCATGACGGCCAATGGCCAGGTTTCCACCCGCCTGTAACAGACCATTCTGGTTGAGCAGTCTGTCCCCCTGCACCAGAAGGTCAGTGACGGCTCCGATCTGGCCACCCCTATTGTCAACCTGCCCCGCCTGAAGCGTCAGTCCACCATCCAGAGCCCGAATGTTTCCAGCTGCATTGACGATCCGCCCGGCTGAAAGACGGGCCTCCGGTCCCCCCACTGCCAACAGACCATTGCTGTTGTCCAACGTGCCAGAAAGCTGCCCTGTCAATCCTTTCACGCCATACAGCGTGCCGGAGTTCACCATGTCCTTCGTGCCATTCAGACCGATGGAACCGGCTGACAGTAGCGTTCCTTCATTCCTTACGATGGGAGCCGACAGAATAAGCCTCCCATCAGCATTCCGCTCTTCCACGACTCCCTGATTCCTGATCAGTCCTTGGGAGGCGATCAGGTTCACATCACCCCGATCAGACAGCACATGGCCATGCACACCATTCTGAATGGAAGCCGCCTCCACCGTCAGGCCAGCACTCCCACCCAGAAGACCATCATTGTCCAGCCCGCTCGACAGGGAAAGCGACATGGTCTGCTGCGCTACCAGGCGGGAAGAACCATCAGAAGAATAATGACCGAGGTAAGCCTTCAGATCACCACCAGACTCAAGGCTTCCCGATTCATTCCGCAGGCTGTTCACATTCAGGGTCAGATTGCCATTCCTGTTGAGAACGGTGCCTCCGTAATTGGAAAAATCCTTCACCCTGTCAAAGGTCATTCCATTTTCAGCCTGAAGGATACCCCCTTGGGTCACGACCCTGTCAGCCATCACGGTCATGGCATCTGCGGACATGATTGTTCCGCCATCAAACAGAACAGAGGTCACAATGTTCAGATCAGCACCGGAATTCTGGCCTGCAAGATGCTGTGTCTGCACTGTCCCTGCATTCTTCAGACCATCCTGGCCTGTAAGATTGATCCGTAGTGGAGCTCCCACGCTGACAAGTCTAGCCTGCGCATCATTTTCCAGAGAGGTGGCCTGCATATCAACGCCTGCCCCTCCACCTATCAGACCACCATTGTGCACACGACCCTGAGCCTGCACGTCAAGATGTCCACGACTGCTTAGCGATGCCCCTGCATCCGACTCATACTGACGTATGATCAGAGACATGTTACGGTCAGTCTGAATAACACCACCCTGGTTGGAAAGCGTGCCCACCGTCAGCGTCAGACCCTCGCTGGACTGGATCAGGCCGTTGCTGTTGGAGATGTCACCGCCATGCAGCGTCAGGGACAGCGGACCATCGGCCGCAATCAGCTTCCCGCCATCATTCCGAAGCCCCGTCCCCTCAAGCGACACCGCCCCCTGACGAGCCCCCAGCTCGCCACTGTTGGCCAGCACGCCCCCGCCCGTCAGGCTCAGCCCCGTCAGCCCGACCAGCGACCCTCCATTCTGCAGGCCCCCGTCACCCAGATGCGCCTCGACCTTCTGACCCTGGAGCCGGGATTTCGCTCCCCCTTCCAGTCGGGAGGCCGTCAGCGTCATGTCCCCGAAGGAGGCCAGGACGCCCTCATTATGCACCACACCCGGTGAGCTCAGATGCAGCGCACCCCCCGCCACCAGGCTGGACCCCTCATCCGAGCCATAGCGTCCCAGACGGGCCGTCAGGGTCCCCTGCGCCTGCACAAGACCGCCCTCGTTCCGGAACGACCCGGCCGTCAGATCCACGTCACCTCTGCCGCTCAGCAGCGTCCCACCCTGGTTGGAGAGCGTGCCCGCCGTCAGCGTCAGACCTTCGCTGGACTGGATCAGGCCGTTGCTGTTGGAGATGTCACCACCATGCAGCGTCAGGGACAGCGGACCATCGGCCGCGATCAGCTTCCCGCCATCATTCCGAAGCCCCGTCCCCTCAAGCGACACCGCCCCCTGACGGGCCCCCAGCTCGCCACTGTTGGCCAGCACGCCCCCGCCCGTCAGGCTCAGCCCCGTCAGCCCGACCAGCGACCCTCCATTCTGCAGGCCCCCGTCACCCAGATGCGCCTCGACCCTCTGACCCTGGA
>NZ_PDLY01000006.1 GCF_014048465.1 Bombella mellum | reverse complement strand
AAAAACCACCCACCAACGCGGGGTGGAGCAGCCCGGTAGCTCGTCAGGCTCATAACCTGAAGGTCGTAGGTTCAAATCCTACCCCCGCATCCATCCATATACTCCCCCTCAAATATAAATCAGGTCGGTACCCACAAGGTGGGCTCTAGGTCTTTTTGTAGCTAGACAGGCAAGGAAAAGACGCATCCCAAAAGATGCGCCTTTCTATATCGACCAATCAGATCAGAGTGACAACCGTCTTGATGTTTCCCTTGGTGGCATTGGCGTAAGGGCAGACGAACTCCGTCTTCTTCACCAGTTCGGCAGCCTTTGTGCGATCCATGCCCGGAAGAGACACTTCAATGGCCACTTCAAGGCCGAAACCGCCATCCGAGCGGGGACCGATGCCAACAGTCGTCTGGACATGTGTATCAGCAGGGATGTTGATCTTCTCTTCGCCAGCAACAAACTTCATGGCACCGAGGAAACAGGCTGAATAACCGGCTGCAAAAAGCTGTTCCGGATTGTTGCCCTGGCCATTTCCGCCCATCTCTTTGGGTACACCAAGAGCAACACGGAAGCTGCCATCGGTGGTCTCGGCAGAACCATCACGACCACCAGTTGCCCGGGCTGTGGTCTTATAAACAACATTGATGGACATAAACGCACTCCCGGCCCGAATAGTACGGGCCTTTTTTGTAGGGTTCTCAGATGTTCCGCAGCTTTTACTGTAGCTGGCAGAACGTCCATTTCAGAGATGGGGTGCATGACTGAACAGACAAAGGGGCTGAGGCATATTTTTATGCCTCAGCCCCTTTTGACGTCTGAAAAACTGCTGCTGTTCAGTCGATCCTGTCAGTAGCGTCCGTAAGGCTCGGCGTGCTGACAGGCAGGTCCGCCAGAATGGCAATGTCGTTGCCACAGCTGAGGACAGCTGCCTTTTCTGCGGGGGTCAGTCGTGTCAGGGCTTCTTCCAGCGTGCTGCTCTCCTTCAGTTTCAGAGAGCCTGTCAGCAATGGAACGGAAATGGGATCACCTGCCTTGCGGGGGGCTGGCAGGGTAGCCAGATGGGCATGTCTCAGTTCCGTATTGCTGCGTAGCGCATGGAAGGCTTCAACAATGACAGGATGGGGATGGTCCCGCTCCTCATGTGCTTTCTGGATGATGGCTGGGGGAGCCGTTTCCTCAGGAATGAGAAGAAGACCGGCCTTACGGGCCATCTGGCCAATCCGGCTGCTGCTTGTGAAACCGACCAAAGGAATGGCCAGCAGAAGGCCGATCAGGACAGGCAGCATCCAGAGAAACAGGGACAGGGATACGGACCAGGCAGCAACACTCAGGATGAGACCGAACAGGCTGTAGAACCAGTATTTCCGGATGGTGTCTGCCCAGGGCAGGCTGCCATCATCACGGTTCTGCGCTTTCCAGCCAGAATCCCGGCCTGACAGGATGGAAATGATGGCCGATGTCTGGATCAGCATGGCAATGGGAGCGATGAGGGCACCAATCAGTGTCTCTAGAAGAATGGACCAGCCAAGCCGTATCACGCCCCCCGCCTGCTCCCGTTCCCTGCGGTCAAGACATGTGGCAAGGAAGGCCAGAGCCTTGGGGGCCAGAAGAACGATCATGGTCTGGATGAAGACCAGCCGGGCCAGAACAGGGTCCACATGCGGCCAGTGCGGATAGAGACTGCGCTGCGTGCTGAAATATTCAGGGTGATAGAAATGGGCCTGAAGGGCAATGAGAATGCCGAACAGCAGGAACAGCAGCCAGAGTGGGGACATGATGTAAGAACCGATGCCCACCAGCATGTGGGACCGGCTGACCCAGTGCATCCCCTTGGTGAAGAGGATGCGGGCATGCTGAAGATTCCCCTGGCACCAGCGGCGGTCCCGCACGGCAATGTCCGTCAGGGAAGGCGGGCTTTCCTCATAGGAGCCACTCAGGCCGGGAACCATGTGGATGGCCCAGCCACCCCGGCGCATCAGGGCGGCTTCAATGAAGTCATGGCTCAGGATATGCCCGCCAAAAGGTGGTTTGCCGGGTAGGTGGGGCAGGCCCGCCTGCTCGGCAAAGGCCTGCGTGCGGATGATGGCATTGTGTCCCCAGTAATTGCCCTCGGATCCATGCCACCAGGCAATGCCCTGTGCAATCAGTGGTCCATAGACACGTCCGGCAAACTGCTGCATCCGGGCGAAGAGTGTCTGCCCGCCCACGATGACAGGCAGGCTCTGGATGAGGCCTACCTGCTCATGCTGTTCCATGGCGGCTGCCATACGGACGATCAGTCCGCCATCCATCAGGCTGTCCGCATCTAGGGTAAGCATGGCCGGATAGGCCCCGCCGAAACGGGTCACCCAGTCGCCGATATTCCCCGCCTTGCGGTCCGTGTTCCTGAAACGGCGGCGATAGAACAGATGCCGACGGGCGTAGTCCTGTCTGTGCAGGTCAAGGACAGCCTGTTCTTCCTGCACCCAGATGTCCGGGTCTGTCGTGTCGGAGAGGATGAAGATGTCGAAATGGTCGCCCCGCCCTGTCTCCTGAAGGCTCCTGAGCATGGCCCGGAGGTTGATCATCACCCGCTGGGGCGGTTCATTGTAGGTGGGAAGCAGGATGGCCGTCTTGCCCCTCAGCTCCGGCAGAGGGCCGGTACGGCGGATGCCAAGTCCTAGCCCGCCATGACGCAGCATGGCCCAGAACCCGCCCATCGCTGACGCACAGGAGAGGGAAATCCAGAAGCTCAGGATGCTGAACAGCCCCAGCATGATCATCCCCAGCGTGCTCGTCCCCAGAGAGTTGAAGACGGCATTGATCTTCATCACGCTGTAGCCGGTCAGGAGAAAAGCCGTTCCGAACACGGCCAGCCGCCGCAGCCAGAGCAGGCCCGGTGTCGTGGGCAGCCGCCAGAAGGACCGGCCATGACGGTCCGGTGCCTTGTGGAGGTCCTGCACGGGCATGGCCAGTGGTGCTTCAGGAGGGAGGAAGGACGCCTGCCGGGAATGTTGTGGGCTTGTCATCTGTTTCATGGGGTCCAGCGATAGAGCCATGTCTCGGAAACAGGCCCCTGTGCATTGGCCAGCTGGACCTGAAGTTCGCAGAGCTTCGCCGTCCCGGGTGTCAGCTGGAAGAAGGCACGGATGCCGTTGATTTCCGGGTTGGGCATCAGCGTGGTGGTCTCGATCGTGCCAGCCGATGTCTGGGCAATGAGATGGTAGGCCGTGTCATTGGGCAGGGAGCGGAACGGCTCGCCATCAAAATCCAGCACGAACTGGACCTTCTCAGGGTGGTCCGTCACAGCCCCGACACGGGTGTCATGAATGCGGGCCAGATGGGTGGGCCACGGCGTGTCCCAGCCCCAGTACATGCGGTAGGTGAAGTTGTAGCTCTGGCCAGCCTTCATCGGTTTCTGGGGCCGCCAGAAGGAGACGATGTTGTCGTTGACCTCACTGGGAGTTGGAATTTCCACCAGATTGACGCTGCCCTCACCCCAGTTGCCGACAGGCTCCACCCAGAGGGAGGGCCGCTTTTCATAATGCAGGGCGAGGTCCTCATAGTCATGGAAGGACCGTTTGCGCTGCATCAGCCCGTAGCCATAAGGCCCGGCATCACTGAAGGAAGACAGCTGGAGGTCGGTCGGGTTGGTCAGGGGGCGGTAGATGTTCTGTCCGGCCCCGGTCCATATCTGGAGGGCCTCGCTGTCATGGGCGGCAGGCCGCCAGTCATTGACATGCGTCCGGTCATTGGCATCGAAATAATACATGCCCGTCAGGGGGGCGATGCCACCCGCCGTGATGTCGACACGGGGAAAGAACGAGGACTGGACATCAAACAGGGTCGTCTCACCCGGCCGGATGGTGAAGCGGAAGGCCCCCGTCAGGGAGGGGCTGTCCATCAGGGCGTGGAGCACGAGCGACTGGCTGCCCGCCGCAGGTTTTTCCAGCCAGAAGGCCCGGAAAACAGGGAATTCCTCTCCTGTCGGAGTACCGGTGTCCTTGGCGAACCCGCGGGCGGAGAGACCGTAGCTCTGCCCTTTCGCCACGGCCCGGAAGTAGGAGGCACCGAGAAAAACGGCACATTCCTCCATGACACCCGGGTGGTTGAGGGCATGGCGGATGCGCAGCCCGGAAAAGCCCGTCTCGGTACTGGCATTCAGCGCGGCGTCCCGGCTGCTGAACATGTCTGCCGTGCAGGGTACGGGATGGGCCGCCCCGTTCTCGACCTCAAAGACATCGACCTTCTGTTTGTAAAGATAGCCTCGGGGGAAGAATTCGACATCAAAGGCAAGATGGTCCTGCCCCCAGAGCGTTTTTTCTGCGTTGAACTGGATGGATGAAAACTGGTCAAATGTCATGTGGGCCAGAGCATCAGGCAGGTCCTTCTGGGGCGGCTGATAGCTCCTGCTGGCCAGTCCCTGGGCCAGAGACCGGACAGTGCTGTCATCAAAACGTGTCGGAGCCACGTCTACCGTCTGTGCCCTCAGGGAGCGTCCTCCCGTCAGGGTCAGTCCCGCTCCCAGCCCCAGACCCGCTTTTACAAGTTCACGACGATAAATTTTCATAATGAGATTTAAAAACCCTGTCAGTCTGTAATGTGGACCCTGTCTAACCCGCCATCGAAGGGCGGGGGAATGGTATTTTCATGGCAGGCTACATTAAAAAAATGTAGTTTCTGTCCGTCAAGGCCAACCTATTCTTACCACAGGCTTTCCCATGAAGGAATCTGTGCGGCCATCTGGCTGACATCTTTTGCCCTGGGAGGGGATGGCAGGGTGGGAACATGATGGAGGGACCGGGTCTGTCCCAGCCGTTCCAGCGTCAGGCTGTTCTGGGGGGACTCCGGCCCGTTGGTGATGAAGCCGAGGACAGGAATCTGACGCCGGTACAGGGCTTCTAGGCTGAGCAGCGTGTGGTTGAGCGTTCCCAGCCCGCTGCGTGTGACCAGAATGACGGGCAGGCCCAGCCGGGCGATGAGGTCGATCATCAGCATGGTGTCCGTGAGGGGGACCATGAGGCCACCCGCTCCTTCCACGATCAGCGGAGCATGAGGGGCCTCTGGCAGGGCGAGTCGTTCAGGTTCCAGCGTCACGCCTTCCAGCAGACCGGCCGCAGCCGGTGCTAGGGGGGCCTGAAAGGCATGGGCCGGGGGCAGGAAATGCCCGTCTGGCAGGCCGGTCAGACGCTGGACTGTGGGTGTATCCCCTTCCTCTTCGGCCAGGCCGGTCTGGAAGGGCTTCCAGTACGTGCCCCGCCACGCTTTCGTCAGGATGGCACTGGTGAGCGTCTTGCCGATGCCGGTATCCGTCCCGGTGACGAAGACGCCTTTCGGAGCCGCCTGTGGCAGAGGAGAAGGGGGGCAGAGCAGCATGGTGGTCAGTGTCCTTTCTGGAAGGAGCCGAAGGCGGCCTGATAGGTCACATGGTCGAAATGGCCGTCAAAATGGCGCATGGCCCTGCGCAGGCCCAGGGTCGGCTGATGCCCGTTTTTCGGCAGGGATGCCCCGATCATGCGCAGCCCCTTCAGGAAGTGCCGGGCCGAGGGGGCGGGGTCATGGAGCGGGCAGGCGTCCCATTGGCCATGTCCTCCCGGTGGCCAGTCCTGCTGAAGCTGCGTGAGGGTGGGATAGTCCGGCACGCCACAGGGAATGGCGGCGGCTTCACAGCTCTCCTGCCATTCATGCAGGCTGCCCGCCAGCAGGGTGCTGACCATCAGTCGGCCGCCGGGCCGCAGGAGAGCCACAAGGTCACGGAAGGCCCCGGCCCGGTCCTCGAACCATTGCAGGCAGAGGCTGGAGGTGATGAGGTCGAACCCTTCACCCGTTTCATCCTGTGGTCGGGGATGTTCCCCATCCATGACATAGAGATGCACGGTCGCTGGCAGAGGAGCCAGAGTCCGGCGGACCCTGTCTAGCATGGCGGGGGCCAGGTCGGTCAGGTGAAGTTCAGCCTGCGGGTAAGTGGTCATCAGCTCACGGCTCAGAAGGCCGGTTCCGCAGCCGAATTCCAGAATCCGGCGGGGCGGGTGCAGGAGAGGGCTCTGGCGGATGCGCCCGGCCAGCATCCGGGCACACTGTTTCTGGATGAAGGCCGCCTGTTCATAGTCGTGGGCGGCATCAAAGCGGGCGGCAATGTCGGTCCTGCGGTGGGATGTCATGCCGGAGGAGCGTCCCTGATGATGCGCCTGAGAAGGATGGCGCAGTCCTGCGGGTGTGTGAGGGGCAGAAGATGCCCGCCGGGCAGGCTGATGCCACTGGTTTCGGGGCCCAGCCCGTTTCTGGCAGGAGAGAGCGGGTCATCCGGGCTGTGCAGGCTGTGGAGCCGCCCTTTCCAGCGGGGCAGGAGGGGGCGGTGGTCCATCCCGGCCAGTGCGGCAAGACCGGTTTTCAGGGTTTCGTGGTCCAGCGTGGTGGGGAGAACGGGGTCGGTCTCTCCACACATCTGGCGGAACTGGTGCAGGACATCCCGTGGCTGACGGTCCAGTTGCCGAATCATGCGGTGAAGGATGCGTTCCGGCACACCGTCCGGGAAATCCCCGTCTCTGGTGAAGCGGGCAAAGCCGTTGATGCTGATGAGGCCAAGGCAGTGCGGTGCTTCCAGAGCCAGCAGGGAACAGGCCCCGGCGGAATGGCCCACGGCCCAGAAGGGAGTTTCCGGCAGGTCTGGCCGTGTCGCCGCTCCGAAATAGCCCGCATCAGCACAGACATGCCGGAACTCCGGCAGATGCTGCCGCAGTGGTGTCCAGAAGCTGGCGTCATAACCCCAGCCATGCAGGAAATGGAGCGTCATCATCGGGGCGTCACACTCCGCAGGCTGTCCAGCAGGGCGTCGCCGAGCTGGTCTATGGTGGTGGCGGAAAGGCGGCTTTCCAGAGCGATCCGCAGGCGGGCCGTGCCGGGCGGGACGGTGGGCGGGCGTATGGCAATGCTGAGGAATCCCTTTTCCTCCAGAGAGCGGGCGACATGCAGGGCCGTTTCACTGTCTCCGATCATGACCGGAATGATCTGCGTGCTGGAGGGGCCTGTTTTCCAGCCTGCATCATTCAGTCGCTGGCGCAGACGGCTGGCCTGATGCTGGAGATGCAGGCGTTCAGCCTCCAGTGAAGGGACGATCTCAAGGGCGGCATCCAGTGCCCCGAGGCAGGCAGGGGGCAGGGCCGTGCTGTAAATCAAGCCGGAGGCCTGATTGACCAGATAGTCGCAGAGTGCCCGACTTCCCGTCACGAAGGCTCCCATTCCACCTAGGGCCTTGCTGGCCGTGCTCATGGTGATGTCCGCCAGCCCGTTGGACAGGCCGCACCCACCCGGCCCCAGAACGGCGGTGGCATGGGCTTCATCAACGTAAAGGAAAGCCCCGTGACGGTCTGCCAGTGCCCGCAGGGCGGGGATGTCGGCCCGGTCTCCATCCATGGAGAAGACAGTCTCGGTGATGATGAATTTCAGGCCCTTCTGGTCGGCATGGCGGTCCAGCAGGGTTTCCAGATGGGCAAGATCGTTATGATGGAAGCGCACCTGCCGCAGCCCGGCTGCCAGACAGCCATGATGCAGGCTGGCATGGTTCAGGCGGTCCATGAAGAGGATGGCCGGATGGCCCGTCTGCTGGCGGGACAGGTGGCTGAGGGCGGGGAGCAGGGACGCATTGGCCTGCCATCCGCTGGCGAACAGCAGGGCCGCCTCGCTTTTCTTGAAGCGGGCCAGTTTTTCTTCCAGCTGCGTGTGCAGGGGCAGGGTACCGCTGACAAGGCGGGAGGCCCGTGCGCCCGTGCCGTACCGTTCTGTCCAGTCTGCCGCCCTCTGGCGCAGCAGGGGATGGTCCGCAAGGCCGAGATAGTCGTTGGAGGTGACGTCAACCAGCTTCCGGCCCTGACGGAGCAGAGAGCCGCCCTGCCGTTCCATGGGGACAAGATGGCGGCGGGTATGCTGGCGGTCCCGCTCATGAAGGGCTGCCTGAAGGGCGGACTGGAGGGCGTTCATCCCAGATGGTCCTTCAGGACATGATGGATGCTGCCGGTCAGTCTGCTCAGTTCATCGGGCGTGATGGTGAAGGCGGGCGTGAGATAGACGATGCGCCGGAAGGGACGGACCCAGACGCCCTTTTCGATGAAGGCCCGCTTGAGGGCCTCCGGGTCATTCAGCGTTTCCAGCTCCACGACACCGATGGCACCCAGAACACGGACATCCCTGACGCCGGGCAGGGAGCGGCAGGGTTCCAGCTCTGCTGCCATCTGGGCACTGATGGACCGGACCTGTTCCAGCCGTGGCTCCTGATCGAACAGGTCCAGCGAGGCATTGGCCACGGCACAGGCCAGTGGATTGGCCATGAAGGTCGGGCCATGCATGAGGGCATGGAGCGGATCATCCGAGAGGAAGGCCTCGAACACGTGTTTCCGGGCAATGGTGGCGGCGAGGGGCATGGTGCCGCCTGTCAGGGCCTTGGACAGGGTGATGATGTCCGGCGTGATCCCGGCCTGTTCGCAGGCGAAAAATGTCCCCGTCCGGCCGAACCCGGTGAAGATTTCATCAATGATGAGCAGGATGCCGTGGTCATCGCAGAGACGGCGGAGATGACGGAGGGTTTCCTGCCCGTGGAAGAGCATCCCGCCCGCCCCCTGCACGAGGGGTTCGGTGATGATGGCGGCGATCTCGTGGCTCCGCTCGGAGAGAAGGGTCTCCAGTGCCGCCAGCGTCCCAGGCGTGGTGGGGAGGTCGGCAATGATCTGCGGTGTCAGGGCTTCTCCGAACAGACGGTGCATCCCTTCTTCCGGGTCGCAGACGGCCATCATGGCCAGCGTGTCCCCGTGATACCCGCCCCGGAAGGAGAGCAGCCTGTGCCGTCCTTCCCGCCCCTGGTTGAGCTGGTACTGGATGGCCATCTTGGCTGCCACTTCCATCGCCACGGATCCTGAATCGGTGAAGAAGACCCGCTCCAGATCGCCGGGCAGCCGGTCTGACAGACGCCGGGCCAGTGTCATGGCGGGCTGGTGGACCATCCCGCCGAACATGACATGTGGCATCGTCTCGGCCTGCCGGACGAGGGCCTGCCGGATATGGGGATGGTTGTAGCCGTGGCAGGCCGTCCACCATGAGGCGATGCCATCAACAAGGGTCCGTCCATCCGCAAGGGTGATGGTGCTGCCAGAGGTGGAGGTGGCCTCCACCGGTATGGGGGCGGTCCGCATCTGGCTGTAGGGCAGCCAGAGATGGGGGAGGGTGCTGGCAGTGGTCATGATGATGTGTCCGTCTGACAGTCAGGAGATCGTGAGGAGGTTCACTATCGGACCCGCAATGTCCCGTAAAGGCGGAATGGCATCAAGGTCCGGGGAGATGGCAGGAGGAGTTTACAAAAATCTGACTTGACGAGCGCATTCCTGTTTCTGGAAAAAGAAACTGGCCGGACCCCTCTGATGGCACTGTCCGGGGGCCGGGTATCTGCGGGCCTGAGACGAAAGGCCCTGACGTGTAGTTCTGTCAGCCCTGCCCGCACGTCATCGTGGCGGGGTGTTCTGGAGAAATGGAGAGACCATGCTGAAAGTTCGTGGCCTGATGGCTGCCATGATCGTGCCTTTTCTGGCTGTTACTGCCTGTACGACACCGGGTCAGGAATCACGTCCCGATGTCTATGACCAGTCACAGGTCAACACGGTGCAGCGGGGCCGGGCCGTGCAGATCATTTCCGTGTCCGCAGCGAAGGTGAATGTTGACAATGCCCGCAACAAGAAGACGGCGGAGATTGTCGGCGGCGTTCTGGGGGCGGCTCTTGGCAGTGGTCTGTCCGTGGGTGCCGGTCATGCCGGCTGGCTCGGTGGCCTGGCAGCCGGTGCTGGTGGCGGTGGTGTTGGTGCGCTGGCCGGTGGGCAGATCGTCCGTGGTCACACGCTCGTTGATGGCGTGACGATTGCCTATCAGGACCGGGCTGGCGGAGATGTCCTGCTGTCCACGCAGGTGGGCCGGACATGTGAATACAAGCCGGGAACCGCCCTGCTGGTTTCCACGGGTGATAACGGGACCCGTGTCCAGCCGAATGCGGCCTGCCCGACGAGAGGTTAACTGACGGCTTTTTGCTGAAAAGCAGGAGGGGTGAGATGGGGGGGATTTCTGAGAGGTACGTCGGGCTGGTGTGTCTGATGCTGGGCGTGGGTGGTTTCGGGAGCATGATGTCCGTGGCTCATGCCCAGACGACGGACCCTGCCCAGCTTGATGCGCTGGCCCGGGTTCAGGACAGCCAGGACCAGCGGCGTGCTGCCCTGGAGGCAGCCCAGCAGCAGCTCATGCGGCAGCAGGCCATGCAGCAGCCTCCCCCCCAGAGACAGGAGACCCAGCGCAGGCAGGTTTCGGGTGGTACGGTCTCCCGTACCGTATCTGAGCGCAGCAGCCAGGGTCAGACGGACGGAGCGGATGACCGGCGGGACAAGTTGGAGCAGGAGCTGAAGGACCAGCAGCTCCGGCTTGAGCTGATCCAGAAAGAAACCCAGCTGGCCCAGCAGCAGGCCGAGTTTGCACAGAAGCGTGCCGAGTTTGCCCAGCAGCAGGCCGGGGTGGGGGGAGCCGCCGCCCAGCAGGGAGGAGCGAAGCCCTCCGGGCAGCAGGCATCGTCCAGGCCGGGCCTGCTGCCCCAGATCATGCAGCTGAATCAGACCCTGCATACCCTGTTCTCCAAGGGAGGCACGCAGGCCGACCCTCCCGCCGCTTACTGAGTGTTTCGGAGGCAGGGGATGTCGTGACGTCGCCTGATGGTGTGCGGCGGCATGGTGCCCATGTTCCGGGGACCTGAGCAGCATCACTGGTGGGGGTAAAGTGACTGACAGGCTGGTGAAGAGCCGGGTTCTGTGGTCTAAAGACCCGTGATTGACTGAAACGGTTCAGGGACGAACGGCTATGGGACGAGGCATGAAGGCAGGACGGTTGCTGGGAGGACTGTGTGGCCTGACGCTTCTGCTGGGGGCATCCGCCCGGGCGGCGTCAGGGCCGTTCGGAGGGGTCGGTGCCCTGCCGGAACGGTACCAGGATTGGCAGGTCGTCTGCCAGCCGAAGGATGGGGCGGAGAGCCAGCACATGCAGTGCTTCGCCCGGCAGCAGGCACTGGACACCCACACCCACAGCCGGGTCATGAGCATCCGTCTGGAACCGGATGGCGTGCAGGTGCGGGGGCTGGCCACCGTTCCTTTCGGGCTGGACCTCGTCCGTGGTCTGACCCTGACCAATGCGTCCCAGCCGGTGGGCGACAGCTATTCCTTCTCCACCTGCCTGCCGACAGGCTGCCTTGTTCCCCTGTCTTTTGATGACCAGCAGTGGAGTAGCCTGCTGAAGGAGAAGAAAGCCGTCTTCACGGCCATGACGTTCTCCGGCCAGCCGATGAAGCTCTTCTTCTCGACGAGAGGGTTGGCTCAGGCTCTCCAGCGTGTCCGTGTCCTGACGCAGCAGTGAGCGGCAGGGCAAGGTTCCGCCTCGGCTCCGGGGCGGGAATGTCTGTCCGTCGTCATGTGCCGCAGAACGTGTAGCTGACTTCTTCTTCCGGGCGTGGCGGAATGTCCAGCCCGTCATCCTTTTCTGCAAAAGGCGTTTTCAGGGCCTCGTGCAGGGCGTGGAAAGGCTGGTAATTGCCTTTCATGGCCTGTGACAGGACGGCCTCCACCTGATGGTTCCGGGGAATGATGCGGGGATTGGTGGTCTGCATGGCCTGCTGGCGGGCCTCGGCGGAGCGTTTTTCAAGCGTCAGGCGGTGGAGGATTTCGGTCCGGCACAGGTCGAAATGTCCCCTGTTGCCGGGGAACAGCTCCCGCAGGGCTGCATGGTCACCCCTGATCGCCACATCAGGAGAGCCGAGCATCCGGAATGCGTTGGTGAAGTCCGCTTTCCCCGTGTGCATGGTTTCCAGGATGTGTTCCAGAAGGCGGATGTCGTGCTCGTCCTGCTCTTCCAGCCCGAGCTTGCGGCGGAAACCGGCCAGCCAGTAATGGTGGAAGAGGCTGTCATATTCGTGCAGGGCTTCCTGTGCCTGTTCTATGGCCCGGTTCTCGTCCTCATCGAAGAGCGGGAAGAGGCATTCCGCCAGCCTGCCGAGATTCCAGAGGGCCAGGGCGGGCTGGCGGCCATAGGCGTAGCGGCTTTCCCTGTCGATGAAGCTGAAGCATTTCATCGGGTCGAAACGGTCCATGAAGGCACAGGGGCCGTAATCCAGGGTCTCTCCGGAAAGGGCGCAGTTGTCCGTGTTCATCACGCCGTGGATGAAACCGACCTCCATCCAGCGGGCCACCAGCCGGGCCTGACGTCTGATGACGGTTTTCAGCAGGGCCAGATGGCGGCCCGGCCCTTCGTCCGAAAGCTCGGGGAAGAGACGCTGGATGGTGAAATCGGACAGCTGCCGGACGTGATCCAGCCCGCCATGAACGGCGGCATACTGGAAGCTGCCGACCCGTATATGGCTGCGGGCCACCCTGACGACCAGTGCGCCGGGGACGGGGCCGCTGTCCCGTTCGACCGTCTCGCCCGTGGTCAGCACGGCCAGTGCCCTCGTGGTGGGTATGTCGAGGGCGTGCATGGCCTCGCTGACGAGATACTCCCTCAGGGCCGGGCCTGCCGTGTTCCTGCCATCCCCGCTGCGTGAGAAGGGGGTGGGGCCTGTCCCCTTGATCTGCACCTCCATGACGTGACCGTCAGCCGTCGGGCAGTCTGCGATGAGGGCGGCCCGGCCATCCCCCAGGGACGGAACGAAATGACCGAACTGATGCCCCGCATAGGCCGTGGCGACAGGCCCCCGGGGACCGCCATCCGCCTGCTCCTCCAGCAGCCCGCGGGACAGGAAGGTCACCCCGGCGGGGGAATGCAGCCAGTCCACGTCCAGTCCCAGCTGGTGGGCCAGAGGGACGTTCAGGGTGACGATCTGAGGAGCAGGAAAGGCCGCCGGCCTGATGGTACGATGGAAGAAATCAGGCAGGGATGTTGCGTAGCGGGGCGGAACAGGCATGAAGCGGCTTTCTGGTGTCGATTGTGAGGGTCCGGCTCTGGGCAGCCAATTTTTCTTTCTTCCAGATGGGGAGATGGTGGGGGGAATGGAAGAGGGAAAAAGGGGGCGCACCGATGATGGC
This sequence comes from Bombella mellum, assembly GCF_014048465.1. Lineage (GTDB taxonomy): Bacteria > Pseudomonadota > Alphaproteobacteria > Acetobacterales > Acetobacteraceae > Bombella > Bombella mellum. The sequence continues at coordinate 60,862 of NZ_PDLY01000006.1, read as the reverse complement.
CGCCCCCGGACGGGACAGGAAGAGACAGGGCGGAATGCCTTCAGGCTGAACAAAAAGTCAGGGCCAATCTCGTCCTGTGCCCTTGCTGTGGGTTGTAACTGCTTATAGATTTCTGCATGACATACCATGAATGGGGTATTAATTCCTGAGGCCCCGATGCGGATGACGAGACAAGATAAGGATATTCTGTGGAGAACCAGCCTCCAACTGGCAAACAGTCTTCCGGGCACGATGCTGGAGGCCGTGAGTCCAACGCCCCCGGGGCGGAGCGCAACAGTGCAGGATCGACCCCGCATCGGGTGAATCCCGTCTACATCCGTCTGCGTGCCACCATGGCCGCCGCCCGCTATCATGGGATCGAGCTGGACATACGGGATTTTGCCGCAGAACCGGGTGAGGCGTCTCCATCGCCCGCCACCCTTGTCCGCTGGCTGAGAGATTTCGGGGCCGTCGCCAAGGGGATGCGCCTGCGCTGGCGTTATCTTGTCAAGCTGGGTTACACGCCGCCCGTCGTGCTGCTGTTCCGTGACGGGTCTGCCGGCCTGCTGATCCGTACCGATCCGGAAAAGGGCATCGTCTGGCTGCGTGACCCCCTCAAGGGCGAGGGGGAGCCTCCCGTTCCGATCGACGAGCTTAGGCTGATGCAGCTCTGGACGGGTGATGTCGTCCTCATCAAGAAGCGCAGTGATGAATCCGAGGCGGACGCCAATTTTGATTTCTACTGGTTCGCCAAGATGGTCCTGCGGGAGAAGCAGGGCCTGCGGGACATCGTCTTCTCGTCCATGGTCCTGAGCGTGCTGGGCTTGTTCCCGGCCATGATCGTCATGCAGGTGGTGGACAGGGTCGTCAACTATCACTCCATGGCCACCCTCGTGTCCCTGACGGGGTTCGTCGTCATCCTCAGCCTTTATGAAATCCTGCTGACCTATGCCCGGCAGGAGCTGACGCTGGTGGTCACCACCCGGCTGGATGCCCGCATTTCCCTCCATGCCTTCAACCGTCTTCTGGCCCTGCCGCTGGAATTCTATGAACGGCAGCAGGCCGGTGAGGTGCTGGGGCGGTTCAACTCCATCTTCAAGGTGCGTGACTTCATGACCGGGCAGGTGCTGAACACCCTGCTGGACATGTTCATGCTGATGGTCGTCATGCCGGTGCTGTTCTACATGAGTTCCACTTTGGCGTGGCTGACCCTGGTCGCCGCCGGAGCGATCGGTCTGATCGTGGTCATCATGCTGCCTGTGGTCAGCCGCGTGGCGGGCAAGATGGTCCGTGCCGAGATGCAGCGTGGGGCCACCCTGTATGAGACCGTGGCCGGCATCAGGACGGTCAAGACGTTGGCTCTCGAGAACACCCGCCGGGCTGAATGGGACAACCGCACGGCCGTCGTCATTCATTGGCGTCTGGCCTCCCAGCGTCTGGCCAACTGGGTCAGCACGATGGTCCAGCCGCTCAACATGTTCATCAACCGGGGCATCATCCTTGTCGGTGCCTATCTGGTGCTGACGGATTCAAGCTCCATGCAGGGCGGTGCGCTCATGGCCTTCATGATGCTGGGTGGCCGGGTGGCCTCGCCGCTGGTCAGTCTGGCCAAGATCATGGAATCCCTCAATGAAGTGACCGTCTCCTTGGGTGAAGCCGGTGAGGTGCTGAACCAGCCGACGGAAACCTATGCCCTCACCCACGGCATGCGTCCGCCCATCAAGGGGGCACTGAGCTTCAGCAACATCAACTTCACCTATCCCGGTGCCTCCACCCGTGCCCTGTCAGACGTGAATTTCGACGTTCCTGCCGGAACCATGCTGGGGCTCGTGGGGCGTTCGGGATCCGGCAAATCGACCATCACCCGTCTTCTTCAGGGGGTCAGCCGGGATTATCAGGGGTATCTGCGTCTTGACGGGGTCGACCTGAGGGAAATCAACCTGCATTATCTGCGTCGTTCCTTTGGCGTGGTGCTTCAGGACAACTTCCTTTTCCGTGGGACCATCCATGACAACATCACGGCAGGCCGTCCCGGCCTGACGCTGGATGACGTCATCCGGGCCGCCCGTCTGGCCGGAGCCGAGGAATTCATCGAGCGTATGCCGGCCGGTTACGAGACATGGATCGAGGAAGGTTCGACCAACATTTCCGGCGGGCAGAGGCAGCGTCTGGCCATTGCCCGTGCCGTGATCTCCGATCCGAAGCTCATGATCCTGGATGAGGCCACCTCGGCTCTCGATCCGGAATCCGAGGCCTTGGTCAATGCCAACCTCAAGAATCTGGCCAAGGGCCGCACCATGGTGATCGTGTCGCACCGCCTGTCCTCGCTGGTTGACTGTGACCAGATCGCCGTGATGGAGCAGGGGCGTGCCATCGACATCGCTCCCCATGCCGTTCTTCTGGAACGCTGCGACGTGTACCGGACCCTGTGGCTCCAGCAGAACCGTCATCTTGAGCAGACAGCGCAGCCACCTCAACCCCCACAGCCGCCGATCCCGCTCAATGTCCGGCCCGTTGATCAGGGAGACCAGTCCGGCAAAGGGCGGCCCGGAGGAGGACAGAAGTGATGCGTGAGAGAAAAGAGCCAAGCACCGGACCCGCAAAGCCTGCCAGACAGGAGACCCCTCAGCAGGGCGAGCAGGTGCTGGAGGACGGGGACAACCTGAAGGGGCCACGCAAGGCTGACGATCCCTTCGCTCCCAATGACATGCCCGTGGCCCTGCTGGAGTTCCATTCTCCCACGCTGGGGATGGTCAACCTGCCCATGACGGCCTCGGCCCGCTACATCACGTGGCTCATCGGGTCACTCGTGCTGGCCAGCGTGCTGGCGATGGCCCTCTTCCCTCTCAACAAGGTCGTGACGGTCACGGGGCGGATTATTTCGACGGCTCCGATCGTGGTCGTGCAGCCTGTCGCCCCCGGGAAGGTCAAGTCCATCAACGTGTCCGTCGGGCAGTATGTCCGCAAGGGGCAGGTGCTGGTCCGGCTTGATCCGACGCTGAGTGACGTGGACATGGAGAACCTGTCCGCCCAGATGGAATCCCAGCAGGCGGAAGTGGCCCGGCTCAAGGCGCAGGCGGCTGATGTCGACTATCATGCGGACATGAACGTTCCTGCCTCCATTCAGGAAGAGCAGCTGTTCCTCCAGATGAAGGCGGACTATCAGGCCCACATCCAGGATTTTGACCGCCGCATCGCCGGGATGCAGAACGACCTCCAGGCGGCCCGTGGAAGTGCCGCCATGTATGCCAGCAAGCTGAGGGTCACCCAGGCCGTGCTGGACATGAGGGAGCGTGAGCAGAAGGAAGAGGTGGGGTCACGCCTGTCCACCCTCGGGGCACAGGATGCCCTGATGGATACGGAGCGGGCACTGATCTCTGCCCAGCAGACGGCTGGCGGGACACAGAACCGTCTTGATGCCCTCCGTGCCCTGCGGGAGAGCTATGTCCAGAGCTGGAAGACGAAGGTGTACGGCATGCTCGTGACGGGGCAGAGGCGGCTGGACCAGCTGAGAAGCGAGTATCGCAAGGGGCGTGTGCAGCAGAAGGAGATCGACCTGCGGGCACCGGCTGATGGCGTCGTGCTGACGGTCGCTCCCATTTCCGTCGGGGCGATGGTGGCCCCGACCCTGCGCGTGGTGACGCTGGAGCCGACGGCAAGCGGGCTGGAGGTGGAAGCCATCATGAGTCCGCAGGACAGTGCCTATGTGCGGCAGGGCCATCATGCCATCATCAAGTTCTCCAGCTTCCCCTATGCCCAGTATGGCGGGGCGGAGGGCACGGTCCATCTCATCAGTGCGGACACGTTCCTGCCACCGGAGATGGTCGAAGGAAACATTAGGGCCGGGATTGACCCGTCAGCCATCCTCAAGGAGGGCAACTCCGTTCTTTTCTATCGTGTCAGGCTGAAAATTGACAAATATACCCTGCATGGTCAGCCGTCTTTCTTCCATCCCAGCGCAGGTATGCCTGTGACGGCTGATATTGATGTTGGCAAGCGGACAATCCTGAACTACCTGTTCAGTCGTGCGGTGCCGGCGGCAACAGAGGGCATGAGAGAGCCTTCCTGAGACGAAGGATCCGTCATGGTACGCAGACTGGCCTTTTTTGTTTCCCGTTCCCGCAGGCTCAGCCGTGGCCTGCGGCTGCTGGAGGTCGGAAAGGCCCCGCAGGCCTTCTCCCTGTTTGCGAAGCTGGCCAATGCCGGGATGCCGGAGGCCGCCTACAGGGTCGGGCAGTGCTATCTTTCCGGCCAGGGGACGGCCGCCTCGCTGGAGGAAGGGGCACGTTGGACCTATCGTGCGGCGGAGGCAGGCATCCCGGAGGCCAGCTTCACCTTGGCGACGCTGTTCGCCATGGGAGTGCCGGAAGGGTTCGACCCGTCCCTGTCTGTGGCAGGTGGTGCGGGGCTGTATGACCATGCCCGGGCCGAGGCCGTTGACACCTATCAGCCGGACTTTGTCCAGGCCCGCTTCTGGGCGGAGAAGAGTGCCACGGCCGGGCATGTCGAGGCGCAGGCCCTGCTGGGGCATATCTTCAATCACGGGCCGGAAGGGATTCAGGACAGGCAGGCCGCTCGCCACTGGTACGGGGAATCCGTCCGTGGCGGTTCCATGCAGGGTGCCCTTGGTCTGGGGCTGATTCTGCTGGATGATGCCGAGGATGAGAGCCAGCAGGCCCAGGCCGTGGAGCTGCTCCAGCGTGCGGCGGATGAAGGTGATCTGGGGCTGGCCAGTGCCGCCATGGGCTGGATTTACGAGCATGGGGCCAGTGGCCAGGGCCGTGATGCGTACAGGGCGGCGGCCTATTATCTGAAGGCCGCAGAACAGGACATTCCCTCCGCTCAGGCCCGTTACGGGCTCATGCTCCTGAAGGGCGTCGGGGTGGAGGAGGCCAACGCCATACGGGCCGAAAGCTGGCTGCGCAAGGCGGCCTATGGCGGCGATGCCGAGGCGGCGGCCCTGCTGGGGGACCTGTATATCCGTGGTGAGGAGCTGTTCCGCCGCCCGATGGAGGCCGCCCGCTGGTACGAGTTTGCGGCGGAGCAGCAGCACACGCCAGCCGCCCGTGCCCTTGCCGTCCTGTATCTGACAGGCACGGGCGTGCCACGGGACGAGCGCAAGGCGGCGTTCTGGTTCAATCATGCGGCGATGCTGGGTGACCATCTGGCCGATGCGGACCTTGGCAATCTGGTCCTTGCCGGTGTGGCCCGCCCGGATGAGGAGCAGCGCAGCCTTCAGCAGCGGCTCAGGCGGCAGGCCGAGGGCGGGAATCCGCTCGGGGCGTTCAATCTGGGAGTTTGCCTGGCGCAGGGCGTCGGGGGAGTGCCGGATGAGGCGAAGGCGTTCTACTGGCTTGGTCTGGCCCGGGATGGTGTCGTGAATGCCCAGTACTGGTATGGCCGCATGCTGTTCGAAGGACGTGGGGTAGCCCAGGACATGCAGGCCGGCCTGACATGGATGGACAAGGCCGCCCGCAAGGGGCTGCCGGAAGCCTGCGTCAGCGTGGCCCAGATGCTCGTGACGGGTCAGGTGGATGGCGTGAAGGATCATGCCCGGGCACTGGAACTCTACCAGACGGCGGCTGACGAGGGGCTGACGGAGGCCTATTTCTCACTCGGGGCCATGTATGGTGGGGGCCACGACATACAGCCGGACCTGCCGAAGGCCCGTGACTATTTCGAGGAGGCGGCACAGCGTGGTCATGGCCTGTCCCAGATGATGTTCGGCCGCTACCTGCTCAAGGGGCTGGGAGGCCCCCGGGACGAGGAACAGGCCCGGTACTGGCTCCAGCAGGCGGCGGATCAGGATGTGGAGCAGGCGCAGGAGCTGCTGGACGGTTTTTCCGGAATGTCATCCCATGAGCGGCAGGAGGGTGAAACCGGCTCGTGAGACGGCAGGCCAGCTTCATTCCGGGATATGGCCGTTTCTATCGTCCGCAGGAGGAAGCCCGCTGGAAAATCCGGCACATGGAAACCATCCGGGAGGCTTTCGATCAGGGAATGGCCTGTCTGAAACAGGGCAGGCGGACGGATGGCCTGTTCTGGCTCAGGCGGGCCGAGGCCCTTTCGGGGCGTGATGACAACATCAGTTTCATCTGTGCCGTGACCCTTCTGGAAGAGGGCGATGTCCAGCAGGCCCTGCCCCGACTGGATGCGCTCTGGGCGCAGCATGGTGTCCGGGAGGCGGGGCTGGCTCTTGCGGGAGGCTATTTCCGTGGAGGGCGGACGGCGGAGGCTCTTCACGTCATGGGGCAGGTCATGTCCCGTAACAGTCTGGCGGTGGACCATCATGCGCTGGCGGACAGCCTGTCCTTTCCGGCCGGAGTGCCGGGATGGGTGGTTCTTTCCAATAGTGGAGAGCTTTGGCTGCGGACGGGCGGGCAGGTGGAGCTGGCTCTGGATGGCAGGCCGCTGGGCCGCCTGACGGCGGGGCTGTATGACATGGCCGAGCTGGTTCCGGCTGAAGTCGGTCCCTGGTGGCGGGGACAGCGGCTGACGGCGACCTGTGATGGCCAGTCCCTGCTGGGCAGCCCTGTCGACATTCAGAGCGTGATACGGTGCCAGTCTCTGGTGACGGCCGAGGAACAGGGCGTGCGGGGCTGGCTGTGGTATCCTGGGGAGCCGGATTTTCTCTCGTCCCTGTGGGTGGAAGGGCATGAGGCTCCTCTGAAGGTTGACACGCCCGCCGAAGGTTTCAGCAGCACGGCCCTTCTGCAACGTCCCCGTGGTTTCTTCCTGCCCCATGCGGACTGGCCCCGGTTCATGAGCCTGCCAACCCGTCTGCATGACCAGTATGGGCGTCTGCTCATGGGGGCTCCTCTTGACCCTGCGCTCGTGAACCTGATGCGGCTGCCGGAAGCGGCAGGCAGCGGGCGGAAGGGCTGGACACGACAGGGCTGTCGTGCGGCGGTGCGGCGGGCAGGGAGTGAAGTCATTACAGTACGGCCAGCATCCGGCTGCGCCATCATCATCCCGGTCTATCGGGGCGAGGATGTGGTGAGGGCCTGTCTGGACAGTGTCATGGCCACCGTTCCGGCTGCCTGCCGCATCATCGTCGTGGATGATGCGTCGCCCGAGAGGGGACTGCGGGACCATCTTGATGATTTGGCCAGAGCGGGGCGCATCGAACTGCACCGCCACGGAGAAAATGGCGGCTTTGTCGCCAGCATCACCACGGGGCTGGCCCATGTTCCTCTAGGGTGGGATGTCATCCTGCTGAATAGTGACACGCTGGTGTTCGGTGACTGGGTGGACCGCATGTGCCGCTGGCTGCGCCGTGAGAAGGTCGGAACGGTCACGCCCTTTTCCAATGCCGGAGGGCTGACGGCCTATCCGTCCCGCAATCGTGACAATCCTGCCCCGGCTCAGGTGGAAGCCGAGGCTCTGGACGGGCTGTTCCGGAGCCAGGCGGAGGGCCTCATGCCGGAAGTCACGCTGCCCACGGCCAACGGGTTCTGCATGGGCATATCGGCCGCCTGTCTGGCAGAGATGGGGGGACTGAACAGGGCCTTCTTTGCCCAGGGTTATGCGGAGGAGAACGAGTTCTGCCTCAGGGCCAGCGAGGCCGGTTTCCGTCATCTTGTGGCCCTGGATGTCTATGTCCTGCATCATGGACACTGTTCTTTCGGGGCGGAGGCTTCTCCTCTTCTGCTCCGCAATCTCGACATACTGAACCGCCTGTATCCCGGGTATGATGCTGCCATCCGGCAGTGGAAGAAGGTGAATCCCCTGCGGGCATATCGCAGGAGGCTGGACTGGCAGCGGCTGGGGCGTCACCGGGAGGGCTTTTCCGGGGCTGTGGTCCTGTTCCAGCATCGGGGCGGGGGCGGCGTGGCCCGTGCCGTGAAGGAACAGGCGGCCCGGCTGGGGCAGGAGAACTGCCTGTCCCTCATTCTGGAACCCACAGAGAAGGGATGCAGGGTCGTCAGCCCCGTCGAGGGACTGGCCGTGCCCAACATGATCTTCGATCTGCCCGATGAGAGGCCACTCCTGCTGGCCTTTCTGAAGGAGATGGGCGTGAGGCTGGTCGTCTGGCACCACATGCTGGGTCATGAACCCGGCCTGCGTGAGCTGCACCGTCAGCTGGGCGTGCCGTATGACATTCATGTGCATGATCACATCTGGTTCTGCCCCCGCATTGCGCTGCTGGATGAGCATGGCCGCTATTGTGGGGAACCTCCCCTGCGGGGATGTGAGGCCTGTGTGGCCCGGGGAAACGCACCTGCTGATGAAGGTCTGTCCCTGCCCGATTTTCTGGCCCGTTCGGCTGCGGAGCTGGGACAGGCCCGCCGTGTCATTGCGCCTTCGCAGGATGCCGCCCGTCGGCTGGAACGTCACATGCCGGGGCTGCCGCCGGTTGGGATCGAACCGCTTGAAGATGACCGGCAGATCAGGGCGGGGCCGCCACCCGTAAGGGGTGACAGGCCACCGACACGGGAGCGGCCGCTGAAGGTGGTGGTGCTGGGCGGGATCAGCCGCTGGAAAGGCTATGACGTCTTTCTGTCACTGGGAAGGCACGTCCAGCAGGAAGCCCTGCCCCTGCGCCTGATCCTGATGGGCGGCACGCATGATGATGCCGCCTGTCTTGATGCTGGCATAGAGGTGACGGGTCCTTATGATGACCGGAACGTGCTTCCCGCACTCCGGGCCATGCAGGCTGATGTCGGATTTGTGTCATCCATAGCTCCCGAGACATGGTGCTATACGCTGGGTTGGCTGTGGCGGGCACGGCTGGCCGTGGTCGGGTTCGACATAGGGGCTTCTGCGGAGCGCATCCGGCAGGCGGGGCCGGACTGGGGGCAGCTCGTGCCGCTGGGCCTGCCCGTCGAACGGCTGGCCGATATTTTCATGAGCATGAAATGCCGCAGCTGATGATGGCCAAAAAGTGCCGGATCGATGTTTTGCAGGGCGTTGCAAAATAATATATGATTACAAAGACGTTTTAAGCATTTCTGTGCATAAGTGTTCTGCCCTTATGCGGGAATATGGCCACCGGAGATACCATGCCAGACACAGACAAGGAACAGCCCCGTCATCCTATTGTAGACCTGAAGGCAGGTGCTCACGTGATGACGCTGGACGCCGGTGTCTTCTGTGTGTTCCATGCGCCCGGGCAGACGGAGGCAGGACCGAGCGGTCTGCCGGGCGTGCGTATCTCCCGGGCACCGGGTGTTCCTGAAGATGCTGTCGAGGTTGTCACCTTCGAGGCAGATGGCTGGATGGGTGCGGCCAACAGTGCAGCCCTGATCCGGGTCCGGCGTGGTCCTGCCGGCGTGATGGTGACGACCTATCAGGACCCGGCCGATACCGGGAGTGACTCGCCCCGCCTTCAGGTGATCCGTCTCATCGGTGGCGTGCTGGTGGATCAGCCTTCGGAAGAGGCCGTGGAGGAAGAGGTGGCCAAGGTCAGTGCGGAGGCACCGCAGAAGACCGGCGGAGCGACCAAGGCGTCCGTCTCCGGTGCCATCGGCAGTGAGGCGGTCCGGGAGGTGGTCGTCCATGTCCAGCGTCGGGGTGATGTCGGTGGTGCCGTCGGTGAGTGGGTCGGCCAGTCGGGCAGCAAACGCTGGATCGAAGGTTTCGCCATCCGGCCTGAGGGCAGCATTCTGGCAAAGGACATCGAATATCAGGCGGTTCTTGGCCGTGGCTGGCTGTCGCCCTGGTCCGAGGGGGGGCAGTTCTGCGGGTCACGGGGCATGTCCCTGCCGATCCTGGGGCTGCGGGTCCGCCTGAAGGGTGGCCTGTCTCCCAAATGGAAGGTGCGGCTGACGGCGACCTTCACGGATGGCACGAAGGTCGGCCCGCTGGATGGAGGTGATGACGTTCTCCAGGCCGAGAGTCTCGCTCCTCTGGAAAGTTTCCGGCTTGAGTTTGTCCCCGTGAAAGGGCAGGGAAAGGCAGCAGCTGCGGCCGGTGTCGTCGGGCGCAGCAAGTAAAGGGTGCGGAGGGTAGGACCGTAAGGCGGGGATGTCCTGACAGGGTGTCATAGCCGCAGGCTGGCCGGGGGAAGTGGTGCGTTTTCTTTTTGTTCATCAGAGTTTCCCGGCGCAGTACGCCCACATGGTGGCCCATCTTGCCAGCAGGCCGGAGCATGATGTCGTTTTCATCACGGCGGGCAAGGGGGAGGACATTCCCGGTGTCCGTCGTGTCATGTACCGCCCCCCGGAGCTGAAGCGGGATGGTGCCCACCATTTCGTCAGGGAGTTTGACCATGCCATCCACAGGGCGGAGGCCATTGCGTCCGTGGCACGGTCCCTGAAGAATCTGGGTTTCCAGCCGGATATCATCATCGGGCATCATGGCTGGGGTGAGCTGCTGAATCTGGATTCTGTGTTCCCTGGCGTGCCCCTTCTGGGCTATTTCGAATTCTATTATGGGCTGGAAGGACGGGACATAGGGTTTGACCCGGAGTTCCCCATGCCGGAAGAGGTCAGCCTGCTGATCCGCTGCAAGAATGCCGTCAATCTTCAGGCTCTGGAAGGCCCCGGCCTGGGGCAGACGCCCACCCGCTTCCAGCGGGACACTTATCCCCGCTGGGCACGGGAGAAGCTGACCCTGCTGGATGAAGGGGTCGATCTGGAGCAGTACCGTCCGGACCCGTCCATACGGCAGCGGCCCTTCCAGCTCGGGGACATCACCATTGCCTCCTATGAGAAGCTGGTGACCTATGCCGCCCGCAATCTGGAGCCGTACCGGGGATTTCACAGCCTGATGCGTGCCCTGCCGGCCCTGATGAAGGCCCGGCCGGACTGTCAGGTCATCCTCATGGGGCAGGAGGATGTGAGCTACGGGCTTCCCCCCGCCGGGGGAGGAACCTGGCGGCAGACCATGCTGAAGGAACTGAAGGGAAAGCTTGATCTCTCCCGCATCCATTTCGTCGGCTGGCTGGAGCGTGAGCAGATGGTTCGGGTTCTGCAACGGTCCGATGCCCATATCTATCTGACCTATCCGTTTGTCCTGTCATGGTCACTGAGGGAGGCCATGGCGGTCGGCTGCCCGCTGGTGGCCAGCGACACGGCACCGGTGCAGGAATATCTCACCCATGAGGAAACGGCCCTCATGGTGCCGTTCCTGAAACCGGAGGCAATTGGTGAGGCCGTGCTGCGCCTGCTGGAGAGCCGGAGCCTGGCCGAACGGTTGAGCCATAATGTGCGGCAGCGTGCAGAAAAGTTGTTGGATATGAAGCAGTATCTCGCCCAGTATGAGGCGTTGGTATGCAGGATGACAGGTCGGGAGGTGTTATAAAAATGCCAGAGATGGACAGAGCTGCCTTGCAGCAGCTGGTGGCAGGCTGGATTGTCAAGAAGTCTCCTTCTTCTGCGCCACAGAGACTGACGGAAGAGGACTGCACCCAGCTTGCGGAGGCTGCCCGGCGGAGCTGGCGTGCCATGCGGGCCGCCGATGGCGGCGGTGCCGACAGGAATGCCCTGCGGGACCTGACGGGCGAATGGATTGCCCAGCGTGAGCGGGGTGGTGTACCGGGACGCCTGCTGGAAGATGATCTTCAGGCCATCATGAACAGTTTGAGGCTTGATGATGTCGAGCCGGTCCCGCAGGTTGAGCCTGAACAGCCTGAACAGCCTGAACAGCCTGAACAGCCTGAACAGCCTGAACAGCCTGAACAGCCTGAACAGCCTGAACAGGCCATTTTCCCGTCTTTCCCGGCGGACGTGAAGGTCGAAGACTGGCGGGCCGATTACATGCCGGCTGATGAAGTGGCCGGCAATGACGTTCTGGCGGACGGGCGGCTGGTGAAGGATGTCCTGAAGGAAGACCCCTTCTATTTTGCCCGCCTTCATCTGGCCCTGTCCCTCTGAGGGAACAGATGGCCGAAAGGTCATGAAAAAAGGGCGTGCTCCTCATGGGGGCACGCCCTTTCTGCGTGAAGGGGGACAGGCCCCCTTCATGCGGTCTCAGCGAGGACCGGCTTCAGCCTGGAGGTGGGCCTCAAGGAACCAGAGGTTCTTGTCCAGACCACGGGAGATCTCGGTGAAGATGTCGGACGTGTCCTCATCGCCAGCCTCGGCCGTCACCTTGATGGCTTCCCGCACCTTGTTGGCCACGACGCCATAACGCTCTGCCAGAGCCTTCACATGGTCGGCCACGGTGTAGATGTCCGTGGGGTACGGGGCGCAGTTCGTGTGCTTCTGCACGTTCTGCACGGTGCCGAGGGCGACACCGCCCAGCTGCACAGCACGCTCGGCGGCCGTGTCGACAAAACCGTCCAGACCGCTGCGGAAACCGTCCAGCATCTCGTGGACGCCGATGAAGTTGACACCCTTGAGGTTCCAGTGGGCCTGCTTGGTCACCAGAGCCAGGTCGATCAGGTCAGCCAGACGGGCGTTCAGTGTCTCGATGGAGACGGCCTTCGTGTTGTCTGGCGTGTTGTTGCTTGTGTGATAATGATTGATCTTGCTCATCATGTCATTCCTTCAAGGTCTCTTCCCCCCGCATGGAAGGGAAGGAGTTCAGAAAACCGGACGGGACCCTGCCGTGTTTCCTCACCCCTCAGGACCATAGTTCCTCGGGGCTGCGGAGGTCAAAGAAGGTCCGCAGGTCCTGTCTGAAGTAATGTGGGTATGCCGGATCGTTTTTAAAGAGCGGACTGTCTTTCCAGCGTTCCAGCATGACCTGCCTTTCATGGAAGAGGCGGGCCTCATGTTCCGGCCGGTCGTCACTCCCACGGGAATGGCCCTCGTGATGGACGGCCTCGGCCTCGGCACAGAAGATGATCCGGTGCCCGGATTCACGGATTTTCAGGCAGAGATCGACGTCATTGTAGGCCACGGCCAGCCCGATCTCGTCAAACCCGCCAAGCCCGTCAAAGAGGGAACGGGAGACCAGCATGGCGGCCCCCGTGACGGCCGTCACTTCATGGGTGAGGCGTAGGCGTCCGCCATATCCCGGGGAGGCTGCGGGCTGGAGCCTGTGGAGATGAACGCCGATGGTTTCCGGCCCCACGGCGACGCCCGCATGCTGGATGGTGCTGTTGGGGTAGAGGAGCCGTGCTCCCACCGCTCCGACATCGGGTGATGCCTGCATTTCCTTCACCATCTTCTCAAGGAAATCCGGCTGCGTGATGATGACGTCACTGTTGAGGAAGAGGAGCAGCTCGCTTCCGCTCTGCCGTGCGGCCAGATTGTTGAGCCGGGCATAGTTGAAGGGTTCTTCCACGCACAGGATGCTGACCTGCCCGTTCTGGCCGATCTCTTCCAGCCATGTCAGCGTGTCTCTCTGGACGGAGAAATTGTCCACGAGAATGATGTCGAACTGGCGGTATGTCTGGGAGGCGAGCAGGGACCCGACGCAGGCCCGTGTCATGTCCGGCTGGTCCCGGAAGGGAATGACGATGCTGACGGTGGGCTGATGGCTGAAGGACCAGTCTATGGCCTGGAGGCCCGGCTGGCCGAGTGCGGAGACGGCGGCCTTCATCCCACGCCGCTTCAGATGTTCCGTGACGCAGTCTGCCCCGGCCCTGAGGCCCCGGTCTCCATTGCCGCCGGAGGAGGGAAGTGTCGTCCGCCTGTGATGCAGGATTTCCGGAACATGGAGGATGGCCTCACGAGGGATGATTTCCGTGGTCCGCAGGAGGAAGTCGTGGGTCCAGGAACCGTCATCATAGTTTTCCAGAGGTCCGACCCTGCGGACGGTTTCAGCGTCCATGAAGGTGAGATGGCCGATATAGTTGCAGCCCAGCAGGTAGCGGTAATCGTAGGACGGTCTGAAGGTGGGGTTGAGGAAGCGGCCCGCCGTGTCCACCCTGTCCTCGTCACAGTAGAGCAGTCTGGCTCCGGTTTTCAGGGCGGCCCGGACCATGCGTTCCAGGGCGATGTCCACCAGCACCTCATCAGGGCTGAAGAACATGATGTAACGGCCTGTAGCCTGCCTGATGGCCTCGTCCGTGGCTCCGGAGAGGCCCCGACCCGTCTTCAGGGTGATGGCCCGGACACGCCGGTCCTTGCGGCTGTATTCCTCGATGAGGGCCGTCGTTCGTCGGCATCGGCTGCCGTCATTGACGATGATGAGTTCCCAGTTCTCATGGGTCTGGTTCAGGACGGACTCGATGGCCGTGCGGAAACCGTTCTCATCGGGCCGACATGTCGGGAGGAGGACGGACACGAGGGGCGTTTCCGTCAGCGGGTGGGCTTTCCGCTGGAGGGCTGCCTGTTCGTGCAGGAGTCTGTAATAGTCCTGCGCCCATTGGTCATAATGGTTCAGGTCGAGCCGTCTGCGGGGAATCAGGGACCGGGTACTGTTCCGCAGGGCTGTCAGCTGCTGGTGGAGCTGGGCCATGCCGGTCTCGATCTGCACAAGCCGGGCGGTCAGCAGGTCATCGGCCAGCGAGGTCTTCAGTGGCGTGCCAGAAAGGGGCGTGCCGTCAGGAATAGTTACGGCGGTGATTTCATGCGGCAGGCCGTCGTGGAACCGTCGGGGAATGGGGAACTCGAAGCCGCAGTCGGGATCGCAGTGCAGGGCCTGGGCAACGTCGCTCCGGTAGTGGTTGGCACGGACGGTCCCGAGGGTGACGCCGTCTAGCCTGATGGCGACGGTGACGCCGCCCTTCCACGCCTCGCTGGACGGTGTCCGGGAGACGATCCAGCCCCGGAGGATGCCTTCCTCCGGGCCGTCCACGTAGCTCATGTACTCCGTGTGGGGGGACAGGGTCAGGCTGATGACGTCCCGGCCGTCCAGGCTCTCATCCTCATCCGGAAAGGGCAGGACGCTGCGGTTGTCAAAGCGTATGGAGAAATCATGCGGACGGCCGTCATGTGCCGCCTCCGGCAGGGCGAACCGGAAACCAAGCCTGTCCCCGGGCGTTGAGAGTATCCGGCGGATGTCCTTCCGGGGCAGGTCACAGGGAACCTGCATGATCTCCTGCCCGTCCATCAGCACATGCAGCAGGGCAGGCCGCCCCGGAGCGTGCAGGTCAACGGCCCAGCCGCTCATGATGCCGGTCTGGGTGTCCACGGTTTCGACATGGCCCCGGAACTGGTCTGTGGACAATGATCCCTCCTGAACTGTGGGGGTCTGGCAGGAAATCCGCTTTCATAATTATGAAATAAAACGGGGACGAGCGCACGGGATTTTCTGACGCATCTCTGTCACGGCATGGAGAAGATGGAAAAAATTGGGCGGTTCCGCCCCTAAAGTGAGGTAATCGCTTCTCCTGCCGGTTGTCCTTTGCTGGCAGGGACGGTAATGCACGGAGGCGGAGGCAGCCTGCACGACAGGGTGATGCCCCTGAAGTTGAAACGGCCAAGGCTTCGGACATATGCGCATGACGCCCGTATTGCGTTCATCACACCGTAGAGCAGGGTTTGATACCGTTTTTCATGGGCTGCTCCTTCTGTGCTCGCTGCTCGTGTTGGCCATGCTGGGCGGGCTGATCCTGCTGATGGCCACGGGTGGCTGGCAGGCCTTCACCAGATTTGGTCTTTCATTCTTCACGACGTCGGCCTGGAATCCGGTCAAGGACGTGTACGGGATTCTGGCTCCCCTGCTGGGGACGCTCGTCAGCACGCTCATCGCCATGCTGATCGCCGTGCCGATGGCCTTCGGCACCGCCTTCTGGCTGACCTACATCGCTTCGGGCCGGTTTTCGTCCATCGTCGGGACGACCATACAGCTTCTGGCGGCCGTGCCGTCCATCATTTTCGGCATGTGGGGCTTCCAGACCATCGTGCCTTTCATCGCCCGTGACGTGCAGCCTTTCCTGAACCATCATTTCCGGCATGTGCCCGTTCTGGGGCCGGTTTTTTCCGGGCCTCCTGTCGGGACGGGGCTTGTGACGGCCGGCATCATACTGGCGGTGATGATCGCTCCGTTCATTACCGCCGTGATGGTGGACGTGTTCGGGGCGGTTCCCCCCATGCTGCGGGAGAGTGCCTACGGGCTGGGGGCGACCCGCTGGGAAATGATGCGCAAGATCGTCGTTCCTTGGTCCCGCAATGGCATGATCGGGGCGGTCGTGCTGGGGATGGGACGTGCGCTGGGTGAGACGATGGCCGTGACCTTCATCATCGGCAACGTGACGACCGTGGGCTGGTCCCTCTTCGCACCCCGCAGCACCGTGGCCTCGCTGATCGCCCTCCAGTTCCCGGAAAGCCCGGAAGGCTCCCTGCGTCTCTCCTCGCTCATGGCCCTGGGCTTCATCCTCATGCTCCTTTCCTGTGTCAGCCTCGTGCTGGCACGCTGTCTCAGAGGGAAACGTCAATGACGGTACCAGAAACCTCTCCGGTGGCTTCCAGCAGGACAGGCCGGTCCGTTCCTGACTCGGGGCGGTGGCGGCCGGGGCGCAAGGCCATGCGGCGGCAGATGCTGGACTATCTGGCGACGGGTGTCAGCATTGCGGCGGGCAGCCTCCTGCTGCTGGTTCTGGTCTCCATCCTCTGGACGCTGCTGAGCCGGGGGCTGGTCGGCCTCTCATGGGCGACGCTGACGCACAGGATGGGACCTCCCGGCTCTGGCGGCGGTCTGTCCAATGCCATCGTGGGCAGCCTTCTCCAGACGGGCCTTGCCCTGCTGATGGCGGCTCCGGTCGGGCTGATGTGCGGCATCTACCTGTCCGAGTATGGGCGCAAGGGCAACCATTTTGCCAGTGTCGTGCGTTTCGTGGCGGACATGCTGATGTCAGCTCCGTCCATCCTGATCGGCCTGTTCATCTATCAGCTGCTCGTCGTGCCGTTCGGCCACTTTTCCGGGTTCTCCGGTGCGGTGGCCCTGGCCGTGCTGGCCCTGCCTCTCATCGTGCGTACGACGGAGGACATGCTCCGTCTGGTGCCAACGGCCATGCGGGAGGCGGGGGCGGCCCTGGGGGCGGCCCGCTGGCGGGTCATCCTGTTCCTCTGCCTGCGTTCGGCCCGCAAGGGCGTGACGACCGGCATCCTGCTGGCCCTGGCCCGCATGGGGGGGGAGACGGCTCCGCTGCTGTTCACCTCGCTGGGCAACCAGACCATGTCCACCGACATGACCCGCCCCATGGCCAGCCTGCCCATCGCCATCTACCAGTATGCCGGGGCCTCCTATGAGGACTGGGTGCAGCTGGCCTGGACGGGTGCCCTGCTGGTGACGTTCGGCGTGCTGCTCATTAACATCACCGTGCGGCTTTCATCCCGTCACTGAAATCAAGGGAAGAGACTTTCATGACTTCTGCTTCGATGTCACCCGCCAGTCCGTCAGGCAGGGAGCCTGCACAGGATGTCGCCCTTGCCGTACGGGACCTGAACTTTCACTATGGGACGCACCATGCCCTGCATGGCATTTCGCTGGACTTTCCGGCACGCTGCGTGACGGCCATGATCGGCCCCAGCGGGTGCGGCAAGTCCACCCTGCTGCGGGTCTTCAACAAGATTTACGCCCTTTACCCCGGCCAGCGGGCCACGGGTGAGGTGATGTTTGACGGGCGCAACATCCTTGATGATTCCATCAATCTGGACATGCTGCGCTCCCGCATCGGGATGGTGTTCCAGAAGCCGACGCCGTTCCCCATGTCCATCTATGACAACATCGCCTTCGGCGTGCGCCTGCATGAGAAGCTGAACCGTACGGAGATGGACGAGCGGGTGCAGGACGTGCTGACCCGTGTCGCCCTCTGGAACGAGGTGCGGGACCGGCTGAATGCCCCGGCGACCGGGCTTTCTGGCGGGCAGCAGCAGCGTCTCTGCATTGCCCGCAGCATTGCGACCCGGCCGGAGGTTCTCCTGCTGGATGAGCCGACATCCGCTCTGGACCCGATCTCCACGGCCCGGATCGAGGAGCTGCTGGATGAGCTGAAAGAAGAGTTCACCATCGCAATCGTGACGCATAATATGCAGCAGGCCGCACGCTGTGCCGACCGTGTCGCTTTTTTCTATCTCGGCAGGCTGGTGGAGGTGGATACGGCAGACCGTATCTTCACCAACCCCCGTGAGAAGCAGACACAGGACTACATTACCGGCCGGTTCGGATAAGCGGGAAGAGGAGAGAGATCATGCCACACGAGCGTTCTCATATCGTCTCGAGTTTTGAGCAGGAGCTGGAGCAGCTCCGGGCCATGATGGTGAAGATTGGCCGTATCGTGGAGGAGCAGGTGGGGCTTGCCCTCCGTGCCATCTCCGACCATGACGAGTCCGCCGCCGAAGAGGCCACGAGGCTTGACCCGGAGGTGGACGAGCTGGAGCGGGAGGTCGAGAGTCTGGTCATCCGTCTGCTGGCCCTGCGCAGCCCGATGGGGGCGGACCTGCGGGAGATCGTCGCAGCCCTGAAGATCACGGGGGATCTGGAGCGTATTGGTGACTATGCCGCCTCCATTGCCCGCAAGGCCATCAAGGCGGCATCCGGTGATGGGCAGATTTCCCTGTCCGGCCTGCGGAGCATGGGGCGTCTGGTGAAGGAGAATCTGGGCCGCACGGTGGATGCCGTCATTGCGCACGATGCCAACCAGGCGATGGAGGTCTGGCACGCCGATCGGGGCGTGGACGAGCATTATGTGACCGTGTTCCGTGAGCTGGTCACCTACATGATCGAGGATGCCCGGAACATCCGTGCCTGTACGGAGCTTCTCTTCATTGCCAAGAATCTGGAGCGCATCGGCGACCATGCCACCAATGTGGCCGAGCGTGTCTATTATGCCGTGACGGGTGAGAACCTGCCTACGACACGGCCCCGTGGTGGCAGCCCCACACGCAGTCTTGGATCAGATGAGGATGTCGGCTGACATCGGAGTCAACCTGACATGAAAAACCCCGGCAGACTGCTCTGCCGGGGTTTTTTGTCAGCGTGTGGGGGAGGAGGCTCAGGAGTCTGAATCTCCGTTGCTCCGTTTCAGGAGGAGCCAGCCCCCATAGAAGATCAGGGCCAGCACGGGGATGGACCCGACGGTGATGGTGCCGGATGGATAGTCAAAGGCCATCATGACCAGAACCATCAGCAGGAAGGCCAGTGTCAGCCAGCCCGTATAGGGCGCACCCGGCATGGAGAAGCCCGTGGTGGCGATGCGCCCCCGCTTGATGGCCTTGTGCAGGCGCAGCTGGCAGAGCAGGATGGTCGCCCATGTCCCCAGGATGCCCAGTGACGAGATGCTCAGCACGATCTCGAATATCTGTGTCGGGTAGAGATAGTTCATCAGAACACCGACCAGATAGATGAAGAGCGTGACGCCGATGCCGACATAGGGCACGGCGTTGCGGTTGAGCCTGCTCATGGCCTGCGGGCCGGAGCCGCCAAGGGCCAGGGCACGGAGGATGCGGCCGGTGGAGTACAGGCCGGAGTTCAGGCTGGAGAGGGCGGCCGTCAGCACCACGAAGTTCATGATGCTGTCAGCGGCGGGCAGGCCCAGCTTGTGGAAGAAGGTGACGAACGGGCTTTCCCCGGCATGGTAGGCCGACCACGGCATGAGGCAGACCAGCAGGGCGATGGACCCGACATAGAAGACCACGATGCGCCAGATCACGCTGTTGACGGCACTGGGCACGACCTTGCGGGGCTGCTCGCACTCACCGGCGGCAATGCCGATGAGTTCCGTTGCCGCATAGGCGAAAACCACGCCCTGGATCAGCATGAGGGAGGCGACCATGCCGTGCGGGAAAATGCCGCCAGATTCGGTGATGAGATGGATGCCGGGCGTGTAGCTGCCGACATGGGTTCCGCTCAGCAGGATGTAGCCGCCCACGCCAAGGAAGATGACCAGCGTGAGGACCTTCACCAGCGAGAACCAGAATTCGATCTCACCGAAATAGCGCACCCCGGTGAGGTTGACGGCCCCGACCACGAGCAGTGCACCAAGAGCGATGAGCCACTGGGGAATGTGCCCGAACATCGGCCAGTAATGGACGTAGAGGGCGATGGCCGTGATGTCCACGATGCCCGTCATGGCCCAGTTGAGGAAGAAGAACCAGCCGGCGGCGTAGGCTGCGCCCTCGCCCAGAAACTCCCGCGCATAGGTGACGAAACTGCCGCTGCTGGGGCGGTACATCACCAGCTCGCCCATCGCCCGCAGGATCATGAAGGCACAGAGGCCGCAGATGGCATAGGTGATGGCAAGGGACGGACCGGCGATCTGGAGACGGGACCCTGCCCCCAGGAACAGCCCGGTACCGATGGCCCCGCCAATGGCGATCATCTGTACATGCCTCCGGCTCAGGTCCTTCTGGTAACCTTCGTCGGGGGTGCTGGCGTGTCTGGGGCCGTGCTGGTCGGGGGGGGATGTAGTCATGCGATAGTCCTGCAATGATCAGTCTGGAGGGTCGCAGCCCGGCAGGGAGTACCTTTTCGTTTCCGTCTGGTCTGCCATGTGTTTTAAGAATAGATTCTATAAACAACAGCAGAAGCTTTGCCAATGCGTGGGGCCGGGAAAGCTGTTTTTAATGATAAGTTATTTTCCGGTTAGCAGTTTGTCGGCACCGGGGCACAGCCATGCAGGAAAATGCGGAGTCCCTCGTTCAGGTAACGGTGCAGGCTGTCCTGGTCCCGTGCCGGGCCGCAGTGGGCCAGCCGGGAAAGCATGGGGCCACCGACCGTCAGGCCGAAGAGATGGTCCGCCGCATCGGTCGCATTGTCAAAATGGAGTCTTCCGGCCTGTTTCTGCTCATCAAGCCAGCCCTGTATCTTCGCCTTGTTGCCCGAGATGTGGAACAGCTCGGTCATGAGCTGCTGGATGGAGGGTGACCGGTTGGTCTCGCCGATGATGGTCCGCATAAGGCTGAGCCGCTTCTCGCACAGGAGAATCTCCGCCATCTGGAAGACCATGCCCCGGAGCTGTTCGGTCAGTTCGGCTTCCGGGATGGGCGTGGGCGTGAGCGGGGTGAACAGCTCCGAAAGCAGGAGCTGTTCCAGCAGGTTCCGTTTGGACGGGAAAAAGAGGTAGAGTGTCTTTTTCGACATACCGGCATGGTGGGCGATGTGGTCCATCGTGGTGTGGTGGTAGCCCTGCTTCTGCAGCAGGGTGCAGGCCACCTGGAGAATGGTTCTGCGGCGATCCGTATCATCATGGGGCTGCACGGCACCAGGCTCCTTGCACGATGGAAGACAAAGCCAGTTTCTGCCCGATGCTGGCATGGGTCTGTCAAGTCCCATGAGAAAACCGGCCTCCGGCTGTCCTGTTTTTTATGAGATCGGACCGGTACGGGATTGACCTCACGGGTGGAAACTGAGTAGTTTCCGTTCCCACCTGATTTTTTCGTGGTGAGACATGATGCAGGCGGAAGCTTTTGCCTGTAGTCCTGTCATTCTGCGTCCATTCCTTAGAGAGCCTGCCCGTCTATGTCCATGTTCCGTCTGAAACTGGCCACATGTCTGTCCCGAACGGCCTGTTATGGCAGCACGGCCCTGCTGGGAGCCGGTCTTCTGGCCGGGTGTCAGAAGAAGGCCCCTCCGGCCCCGCCGCTGCAGTCCGTGGCCGTGGTGACCCTGCACAGGCAGAGCGTCGCCCTGGAAACATCCTTGCCCGGACGGACGGAAGCCTATGAACAGGCTCAGATACGCCCGCAGGTCAGCGGGGTTCTGGTGTCCCGCAACTTCGAGGAGGGGAAGGATGTCCAGGCCGGGCAGCCCCTCTACCAGATTTACATCGCTCCGTTTCAGGCGGCCTATGATCAGGCCCGGGGGCGGCTGATGGAGGCCCAGGCCAGTGCCATCCGTGCCCGTGCCCAGCTTCAGCGGTACAGGGCCCTTGTCGGGCCACGGGCCATCAGCCGTCAGGAGTATGACAATGCGCTGGCTGCGGCCCGTCAGGCGGACGCCGAGGTGGTGCAGGCACAGGCCGCCGTGGAAACGGCCCAGGTCAATCTCAACTATACCCACGTGCAGTCACCGATCGACGGGCGCATCGGCCGGACGCTCTATACGGCAGGAACACTGGTCACGGCCAATCAGACGACTCCCATCGCCGTGGTCACGAGGCTGGACCCGATCTATGTGGACGTCAATCTGGCCGCCGAGGACATGATCCGTCTGCGGCGTGAGCTGGCATCCGGTCAGCTGGAGCGGAATGGCAGCGAGGCCGCCGTGACGCTGGAGCTTCCCGATGGCTCGACCTATGGCCAGACGGGCCAGCTGAAACTCTCCGAGGTGACGGTCGATCCCGGCACGGGCACGCTGGTGATGCGGGGTGTGATGCCCAACCCGGACAAACTGCTCCTGCCGGGCATGTTCGTCCATGCCCATATCAAGGAAGGCAGCGACCCGAACGCCCTGCTCCTGCCGCAGGTCGGGGTGCAGCGGACACCCAAGGGTGATCCCTATGTCATGGTGGTGGACGGGAACAACCATGTCCACATGCGCATGGTGTCTCTTGGCCAGACGGTCGGGTCCAGCTGGCTGGTCACCAGGGGGGTGAATGTCGGGGAAAAGGTCATCGTGGAGGGCCTGCAGAAGGTCCGGCCTGATGCGGAGGTCAAGCCTTATGAGGCCAATCTGGCCGAGATGGGGCTGGAGTAACCGCACATGTCACTGTCACGTTTTTTCATCGACCGTCCCATCTTTGCCTGGGTGGTCGGGCTGATCATCATGCTGGTGGGGGGCGTCTCCATCACCCGGATGCCGATTGCCCAGTATCCCACCATTGCCCCGCCGCAGATTGCCGTCAGCGTGGATGACCCCGGTGCCTCCGCCGACACGGTCAACAACACGGTGGTGCGGCCCATCCTCCAGCAGATGTCCGGTCTGGACCATCTGGAGTATCTGTCCGCCCAGTCCTATGGCAGCGGCCACATGGAGATCGACCTGACCTTCGAGCAGGGGACGAATCCCGACATCGCCCAGGTGCAGGTGCAGAACAAGCTCCAGCTTGCCCAGCCTCGCCTGCCGCCGGAGGTGGTCAGCCAGGGGCTGAGCGTCACCAAGGCGGCCAAGAACTTCATGCTCGTCATCGGCTTCATCTCCACGGACGGGAGCATGAACGGGAAGGACATTTCGGATTACGTGGCGTCCAACGTGATGGACCCGCTGTCCCGCATTTCCGGCGTGGGTGACCATACGCTCTTCGGGTCCGAATATGCCATGCGCATCTGGATGGACCCGGACAAGCTGTACAAATATGGCCTGACCGTGGGTGACGTGCAGAGTGCCATCCAGAGCCAGAACATCCAGGTGGCGTCCGGTGAACTGGGTGGCCTGCCTGCCCGCAAGGGGATCGGGTTTGATGCCAACATCATCGGTCCTGTCCGCCTGACGGAGCCGGAACAGTTCAGCAACATGCTGCTGAAGGTCCAGCAGGATGGCAGCCAGGTCCGCATGAGGGACATCGGGCATGTGGAGCTGGGGGCACAGAGCTACAACTTCACGTCCCGCTACAACAACAGGCCGGCCACGGCCATGGCCCTGAAGCTGGCTCCCGGTGCCAACCAGATGGTGACGGAGGCGGCCGTCCGGGCCAAGATCGCCCAGCTGTCGCAGTTCTTCCCCAAGGGGCTGAAGGTCGTCTACCCGCTGGATACGGAACCCTTCATCACCCACTCCATCGAGGAGGTGATCGAGACGCTGCTGGAGGCCATTGCACTGGTCTTCATCGTGATGCTCGTTTTCCTCCAGAACTTCCGGGCCACGCTGATCCCCACCATTGCCGTGCCTGTGGTGCTGCTGGGCACGTTCGGAATGCTGGAGGTTCTTGGTTACAGCATCAACACGCTGACGATGCTGGCCATGGTGCTGGCCGTGGGCCTGCTGGTGGATGATGCCATCGTCGTGGTGGAAAATGTCGAACGCGTGATGAGCGAGAAGAATCTCTCGCCACGGGAGGCCGCCCGTGAATCCATGGATGAGATCTCCGGGGCACTGGTGGGCATCGTGCTTGTCCTCAGTGCGGTGTTCCTGCCCATGGCGGCTTTTGGCGGCTCCACCGGGGTGATCTACCGGCAGTTCTCCATCACGGTGGTTGCGGCCATGTGGCTGTCGGTTCTGGTGGCCATGGTCATGACGCCGGCCCTCTGTGCCACCATGCTCAAGCCCACGAAGCATGAGGTCCATTTCCGTCCGGCCGTCTGGTTCAACGAACGGTTCGACTGGCTGACGAGACGGTATGTCGGGGGCGTGCGGCACATGCTGCATTTCCGTACCCCGGCCATGCTCATCTTCCTGGCCCTGACCGGACTGGTGGTGTTCCTGTTCATGAAGGTGCCGACAGGCTTCCTGCCGGATGAGGACCAGGCCCTCATCTTCGGGCAGATCAGCATGCCGGCCGGGGCGACGGATGCGCAGACGGGTGCCGTCAACCGGCGTGTCACGGATTATGTGCTGAACACCTACGGTCAGGATGTCGAGTCCGTCTTCACCATGAACGGCTTCAGCTTCGCCGGGCAGGGGCAGAATGCCGGTGCGTTCTTCATCCGGCTGAAACCGTGGGACAAGCGGCCGGGCTATGCCCATTCCAGCATGGCCATTGCCAACAGGATCATGGCTCATTTCCGGGGTGATCCGGCGGCACAGATCTATGCGCTCAATCCTCCGGCGGTGATGGAGCTTGGCAACGCCACCGGGTTCGATCTGGAGCTGGAGGATAATGGCCATATCGGCCATCAGGCCTTCCTTGCCGCCCGTAACAAGCTTCTGGCGGCCGCTTCCAGGAATCCGCTCCTTTCTGCCGTGCGCCCGATGGGGCTGGAAGATGCTCCGCAGTTCGTGCTGGACCTCAACCGTGAGAAGGCCAATGCGCAGGGCATCAGCAATGCGGACCTCAACACGACGATCCAGGGGGCGTTCGGGTCGATCTACGTCAACCAGTTCACCCGCAATGACCGTGTGAAGCAGGTCTACATTCAGGGTGAGCCTTTCTCCCGCATGACACCGGAGGACCTGAACCGCTGGTACGTCCGCAACAATGTGGGGGACATGGTGCCGTTCAACGCCTTTGCCTCAGGGCACTGGATTGTCGGTCCGCAGAAGGTGGAGAACTATAACGGCCTGAATTCCTATGAGATTCAGGGTGTGCCTGCCGTGGGGGTCAGCTCCGGCCGTGCCGTGGAGGAGATCGAGAAGATCATCAGGACCCTGCCGCCGGGTGTCGGTCATGAGTGGACCGGCCTGACCTTCGAGCAGCTGGCGTCCGGCAATGCGACGGGGCCGCTCTATGCGCTGGCCGTCATCGTGATCCTGCTCTGTCTGGCGGCCCTGTATGAGAGCTGGGCCATCCCGTTCGCCGTGCTGCTCGTGCTGCCGCTGGGCGTGCTGGGGGCCATCGGCTCGACGCTCTGGCGTGGGCTGAGCAATGACGTCTATTTCCAGGTCGGGCTGCTGACGACCGTCGGGCTGGCCGTGAAGAATGCGATCCTGATCGTGGAATTCGCCAAGGCCTTCTACGAGCAGGGCGACACGCTGGAAGAGGCCGTGATGAAGGCCGGGCAGGAGCGTCTGCGTCCCATCCTGATGACCTCCATCGCTTTCGTCTGTGGCGTGTTCCCGCTGGCCATTGCCACGGGTGCCGGTGCGGCTTCCCGTGTGGCCATCGGGACCTGTGTGGTGGGCGGGATGCTCACCGCCACCATTCTGGCCATCTATTTTGTGCCGCTGTTTTTCGTGATCGTGCTGAAAGTCTTCCGGGTCAGGCGGCTTTCGGAACAGCACGGGGCAGGGCAGGAAGGAGACCACGCATGACCATGAAGCTGCATGGCAGGAACAGGGCCGTCCTTGCGGGCGTGATGGGGCTGGGCAGCCTGCTGCTGGCCTCCTGCAACATGTCTCCGAAATATCATCGGCCAGACCCGGCCGTCTCGCAGACCTACCCGGCAGATGCCGGGCTCAGGCCGGGCCAGCCTGTCCATCAGCAGGTGTCCGACCTTGGCTGGGAAGACTTCTTCACCGACCCGAGGCTGAAGGCCCTGATCGGCCTCTCCCTTGCCAACAACCGGGACCTCGCCGCCCAGATGGCCGCCGTTGCGGCAGAACGGGGGCAGTATCAGGTGCAGAATGCCGCCCTGTTCCCGACCATTTCAGTCGGGGGTGGTGCGCAGTATATGGGGCCGTCCGATACGGCCGGGTTCGCCTTCGCACCGGGGTCTGGCACATCGGTGTCCACACTGCGTTTCTATCAGACGTCCATCGGTTTCTCCTCCTATGAGATCGACCTCTGGGGCCGCATCCGCAACCTGAGCCAGGCCCAGAAGGAACAGACGCTGAGCACGGTGGAGAATCTGCGGAACCTGTGGATCACCACCGTCTCGCAGGTGGCGAGCACCTACATCCAGTGGCTGGCGGACCGGCGTCTGCTGGACCTTGCTCACAGCACGGCCCGCACGAGGGCGGATACATGGCGTCTCAACAGGCTGGAATATGATCATGGCGAGCTGGATGCCCTGACACTGGCCCAGAGTGCGACTGAGCTGGAGCAGGCCCGCTCTGACGAGGAGAAGGAAACGAGGGCCGTGGCGGATGACGAACATGCGTTGCAGCTGCTCGTCGGCACGCCCCTGCCCGCAGACCTGCCGCCGCCCCTCCCGATGGGACGGCAGACGATGATTTCCGACCTCCCGGCTGGTCTGCCGTCCGACCTGCTGCAGCAGCGTCCTGACATCATGGCGGCAGAGCACAGCCTGCTGGGTGCCCATGCTTCCGTCGGGGCGGCCCGGGCCGCTTTCTATCCCCGTGTGACGCTGACGGCGAGCGAGGGGACCAGTTCCCTCCAGTTCCGCCGCCTGTTCAGCCATCTGGCCGAGACATGGGGCGTCTCTCCCAACATCAGCATTCCGCTGCTGACATGGGGCGTCAATGAAGGGAACCTGCGGACGGCCAAGGCCAAGCTGAAACAGGGCATCGCCGAATATCAGAAGGCCATCCAGTCTGCCTTCCGGGAGGTGTCCGATGCGTTGACGGCACGGGAGACATACCGGCGGCAGGACAGTCATATGATCGTGCTGGAAACACAGGCCCAGCGGGCTTACGATCTTGCCCGGATGCGCTATCATGCTGGCATTGACAGTTACCTGACCACACTGGTGCAGGAGCGTCAGCTCTATCAGGCCCAGCAGACCCGCATCATGGTCGAGGCGGCACGGTTCCAGAACATGGTGACCCTGTATCGTGCGCTCGGGGGTGGCTGGAGCCGGAAGAGCCAGGCGGTACAGAACACGCAGCCCGGCCATCTGTAGGTGGCCGGGAGAAGGGAGAAGGCATATGCGTTTCGTGAAACAGGCCGGTCTGCTGGCCGGGGCTGGCCTGATGCTGGCCGGTCTGGCTCCAGCGCAGGCGGATGATCTGGACTCCGTCGTCAGGAAGCCCATGCCCGGCTCCTCCCTGCCCAGAATGCATGCCGATTACAGCATGTTCCATTTCGTGCCCCGGGGCGACGAGGTGACCGTGCAGCCGGAGCATGACCGCCTGCTCTTCCGCAAGAAGAGCGGCCAGCCGGATGGCTATGCCGAGCGTCGGGGCGCAGCCGTCGTCTATTATGATGCCAGTGGAAAGCCCATCCGCATCCAGCGTCTCACGCCGGATGAGCTGGACCGGATGAACCAGTAGGAACGGTCCTGCCCGTTCCGGGGATCAGCGTCTCCACTTCCAGTAGCCGTAGAGGCCGAGGCCGGTATAGCCGGCATAGAGCAGGGCCGTGATGGTGAGGGAACGGCTGGTGAAGAGGACCGTGTAGATCACGTCGATGCCGGACCAGAGCAGCCAGCTCACCCGGTGGCGGCGGGCCGTCCAGAGCTGGGCAAGCAGGCTGGCTCCGCTCAGCCCGCCATCCAGTATCGGGGCGGGGTCGTCGCTCCAGTATTTCAGGGCCAGAATCCAGAGAACGGAGAGAATCAGGAAGCACGTCGTTTCCACCATCGCCCGGACGGGAGAAAGGGGACGGGTGGGGAGTTCATCCGCTGGCAGGAGGGGCAGGCGGCTTTCGGGCAGGTGCAGCCCGGTCCGTCTTTCCCGTGCCCAGAGAGCCCAGCCATAGAGGATGGCGATGCTGAACACGCCCTGAAGCACCGTGTCCGCATAGAGATGGGCCTGAAAGAACACCGTGCCATAGAACAGCGTCGCCAGCAGGGAGATGGGCCAGCCGAGCATCTGGCGGTGTGTGGTCAGCCAGACACCTGAAGCACTGAGCAGTGCGGCGATCAGTTCCGTCATGGGCGTCAGCCTCTTTCCAGCATGGCCAGCAGGGCACGGCCACGCTCCGTCCGGAACCAGCGTGCATGGCCGATGAGGTAATCCCGCCGGGATATGTCGGCGGCCTCCCTGTTGCCAAGAACATGACCGTAATAGGCGACCTCCGAAAGGGCAAAGGTGACATGGCAGAGGGGCAGCCAGCAGGCGGTGAGGCGTTTCTCGACGGGGCTGCGGGGCCGCTGGGCATCATAGGCGTGCAGGAAGGCCCTTAGCTGTTCTTCATGCACGGTCGGGCAGCCGTCAGGGTCCAGCCAGCTGATGAAGCTGCGCTCCATGGCCACGGCGAGGTCGAAGGCGGCACTGGTCAGGTCACACATGCCGAAATCGAAGGCACGGGCAGCCACGAGACGATCACCGTTCCTGTGCCAGAGGAGGTTGGCCCCGTGCCAGTCCCCATGCCCCCAGAGGGGGCGGTCCTCTGGCAGCAGGGGGAGCAGGGCTTCATGGAACGGGGCCAGAAGGGGCAGGACATCCCGTTGCAGCGATGGAAGGGGGTATGTGTCCGTCAGCCCTTCCTGTCGGGTGACCCAAGGGGTCAGGCTGTCCGCCAGCCTGTCGCCCAGCAGGGGATGCCGGGCGGAAATGAGGGGCGGGTCATGGCGTGGTGGGGCCTGATGCCCTTCGCTGGCCTGATGCAGCCGTGCCAGAAGCGTTCCGCTGGAGGCCGCCTGTGCCGTGTCGTGATAGGGCCGCCATGAATCCAGCCCCCGGTAGGCGTCTTCCTCCGCATGGAGGGGGAAGGCTTCGTAGGTATGCTCAGGCGTGGCCAGGGCGGTCCGGCCATCCAGCATGGGCAGCGGGGCGGCGACCGGCAGGCCCCGCTTCGCCAGATGGCTGGCAAAACGGTGTTCTTCCGTCAGTGTGTCCACGGAGCGCAGGGCACGTCCGTGGCGTTTGAGGAACAGCCGTCCCCCGTCTTCCAGTGCCACGATGGCCGAGGCGGAGAAGGGGCGGCGGCTGTGCCAGAGGAGAGGATTCCGGGCGGGTCGGACGCCCCAGCGTGGCAGAAGGGCCGTGACGTCATCGTCTGTCAGGGGAGGCCAGACGCAGCCATTGTAACCGCTTTCCAGACCAAGGGGGCGTGCCGACATGCTCAGAACCCGGCCGTCAGGCTGGCGAGGGCGGCGAAAGGTGCCCCGATGTAATAGCCCGGAGCCGAGCCGCTGACCCGCCCGCCATGAAGGCCGGTCGTGTCATGGGCATTCAGTGTGGTGGAGTTGATGCCGGACAGATAACGCTGGTTGCTGATGTTGCTCAGGTTCAGCCGCAAAGTGGGCTGGTGCAGGAAGCCCGCATTGTTGAAGCGGTAACCAAGGGTCAGGTCGGCCGTCATGATGGCAGGGATGCGCTCGTCATTCATGAAGGTGGAATATTGATGGCTCATGTAACGCATGGAGATCATGCTGAAGAAATGTCCGTCATCATAGCGCAGGCCCGCTCCCGCCTGGAAATGCGGACTGCGGACGGCTGTCTTGCCCGCCGTGGGCAGGGTGTCGGCCCCGGCGGAGATGTCACTGTCGATGGTGGCATGGAGATACTCGAAGGACGCATAGGGGCTGATATGGTGCCAGGGGCGTGTGCCGAGTTCCACATCCACACCACGGGAGGTCTGCTTCCCGGCATTGATGGTCGTGGTGATGTTGGGGTTGGTGGCTTCCCCCGTCTCTATCTGCCGGTTGCGGAAATTGTAGTTGAAGAAGGTCAGGCTGGCCGTCAGCCAGTCTCCCGTGCGGCGGTAGCCGAATTCCTCGGAGACGGAATATTCATTCTTCAGGCGGTTGGTCCCGGTACGGCTGATGGTGCCGTTGGGCACGCCATTGGCATCCACACCGGCATAGCTGTTGTAATAGGTGGAGATGGCCGGTGCCCGGAAGTTGGTGTTCACGTTGAGGAAGAGCTGGTCCTTCCTCGTGACGTTCCAGCGCATTCCGAAACGGGGCAGGGGTTCCTGCCTGTTGCTAGAGATGTTGCGCTGCGGGCCGGGTACGTCGTTGGTTCCCCAGCGGTGCATCATGACCTCCTTGAAGCCGATGTCCATGACCAGCCTGTCCTGCATCAGGGAGATGTGATCCCCCACATAGAGGGCGTTGGTCTGGGACATGGTGTGGAAGCCCCCGGCCAGATAGGGGTTGCCATCCGGCATGAGGATGCGGCTGCGTTTCCTGTCGGCCCAGATGCTGGCGGCAGAACCGTCATTTCCGACGGCCGTGAAGGGCTGCGGTTCGTTGTCGTCCGAATAGTCGTACCAGTAGCCCATGACGAAGTCGTTCCACTTGTAACGGGCATGAAGGGCCATGTTCACGCCAGAGCGGTAGCTGCGCTGGGTGTAGTCGGCCCGTACGGTCTGGCCGTCCGTCACGGGCAGGGAGGTAACGGGCTGGGTGCCGTAATAGTTCCCCGTGCTGGAGAGTGTGGAGCCGGAGGGGAAGTTGCCATAGGCACGCTGGGCATAGGGCGTGATGTCGAAGGACAGACGCTGGCTGAA
Source organism: Bombella mellum (assembly GCF_014048465.1). GTDB lineage: Bacteria > Pseudomonadota > Alphaproteobacteria > Acetobacterales > Acetobacteraceae > Bombella > Bombella mellum. Next base: position 30,333 of record NZ_PDLY01000006.1, on the reverse strand, counting down.
ATGCAGGTGCACCGGTGCCCCGACATAGAGCGTTTCTTCCGGATCACGGGAAAGCCGCCAGTAGTTCGTGCTGTTCTCCCCGGGTTCGAAATGCCTGGTCAGCCGACCGCTGCGGGTGCCGGAACTTTTCCAGTCCTCAAGGGAGGTGAAAGGGTAGTAGCTGGTGTCGGCCCTGTTCCATGACCCCAGAATGCCCGCCTGGTTTCCCTGTCCCCATTCCTTGAGGAGCCGGAAATCAATGTGCTGGCGGGTGTCATGGCCGCCGCTGCGCCAGTTGTCCGTATGGGTGTTGGAGTAGGAGACGAAGCCCCTCATGCCGCTGTTGCCCATTTCCCCGGTTTCCAGCCGGATGAAGCCCCGCCGTGTGTTGAAGGACCCGTAGGAGAAGGAGGCGAGGCCGCCGGGCTTCAGGGACGGGTCGAGAAAGGAGAGCTTCATCAGCCCGCCTGCGGCGTTGAGGACAGGGCTGTCCAGATCGGCCGATCCCTGCTGGAGGCCGACCTTGCTGTAATTCTCCGTATCGGCGAACTGGTTGGGGTATCCGCCATAGGCGGCGATGTCATTGAGTGGCATTCCCTCCAGCACATAGCCCAGGGCATCACCGTTCAGGCCACGGACGCTGATGTTGGTGTTGGGCGAGATGCCGAAGGGGTCGGACGTCACGACATTGGCACCCGGCAGGATGGACACGAGCTGGAAGGCCGAGGCCGTGGGGGCCTGTATGTCCATGTAGCTGCGGCCCACCTCGCTGATGGACTGCGTGCCATGCTGGGGCTGGATCAGCCCGCCGCCACGCTGCACGGCCTCGGGGACCGCCCGGGTGGTGAGGTACTCCACCTTCCGGGCCTGTACGGCCTTTGCCTGTCCGGCATGGGCGGGCGGCCTGACAGGAGGATGGTGGGGTGTGGACTGCTGGGGCTGTTTTCCTGATTCTGCCAGTGCCCAGCCAGGGCTGCACAGGAGCAGAAAGAGAGGGGCCGTCTTGCGGCTGGAAAAAAATGAGCGCATGGAATCTTCGCCTTCGGAGCACGATGGTGAAGGTTCGCTGTGCAGGCGTCAGTTCAGGGGAGATGAAGGGGACGTCCCGTTCCGTGCTGTTTTCCTGTCCCTTCGCCGGTACGAACCGGATCAGGTTCAAAGGGTTGGATGAGCTGAACCCACCCTCTCAGCCTTGCATGGTGAAGGCACCCCTCGGAACAGGCCTTTCGTTAGCAGATGAGGGGGGGCGTGTCCATTTTCTTTCACGTTTCTTTCACATCCGCCCGCAGGATTGGGGGAAAGGCCCGGATTCTCTTGTAAAAAACCCTCATTCTGCCAATATTAAATGCGAATACCTGTTCTGATTTCTTTACATGGAGGTTACATGCCCATCATTGCGCCGAGCCTGCTTGCCGCCGATTTTTCCAATCTGCGTCACGAAATGGGCAGCGTGGCGGAAGCTCCATGGCTTCATCTTGATGTCATGGATGGGCATTTCGTTCCGAACATCTCTTTCGGCATGCCTGTCATCAAGGCGTTGCGCCCTCACAGCCGGGCACGTTTCGACGTCCATCTGATGATCGAACCGGTGGACCCCTATCTTGCCGCCGTTGCGGAGGCCGGAGCGGACCATATCACCGTGCATGTGGAAGGCAACGCCCATCTTCACCGCACCCTCCAGAGCATCCATGCGCTGGGCTGCAAGGCCGGTGTGGCCATCTGCCCCGCCACGCCGCCGGAGGCCCTGTCCGAGGTCATGGACATGGTGGACATCATTCTGGTCATGACGGTCAATCCGGGGTTCGGGGGGCAGAAATTCCTGCATGGGCAGCTGGCCAAGATACGGACCCTGGCCGGCATGATCCGCCAGAGTGGCCGTGACATCGTTCTGGGCGTTGATGGTGGCATTGATGAAACGACCACGCCGCTCGTGACGGAGGCCGGGGCGACCATGCTGGTGGCCGGGTCGGCCATCTTTGGCAAGGATGACCGCAGGGCAGCGGTGGAAGGGATGCGTGCCGCAGCCCGCCCTGCCGTGCTTGCAGCCTCAGGGGAATGATGGTTGTTTAACTCCTACCGGCGGTATTTCAGGCTGATGCTCGTCTCCCTGCCCCAGCGGCAGCATGGGGAGGCAAGCCCTGTCTGCCTCTATCAGGACAGGGAAGAAGGGGACGTGGACCAGGGGGCACTGCTGATAGGTGGCGTGTTCCGTTTCGCCCAGAAGACCTACAGTCTTCCCTTGCGTGGTGTCTGGCAGAGCAACAGCTGGCCCGTGGAGGTGCGTCGCTGGTTCTATGGGTTCGACTGGCTGAGGGACCTGCGGACCTTCGGCACCAACGGTGCCCGCCTTCTGGCCCGGTCCATGGTGGCGTCATGGGCTGATCGTCCTCCGGCTGATCCGGTCGCCCGGGAAAGTGGCGTGATGGGGCGGCGGCTCTCCAACTGGCTGGGGCACTACGAGTTCTGCCTTTCCACGGCCACGGAAGGGACGCAGCAGCTGGTTCTGGATGCCGCCGTGAAGGAAGCCCGCCGCCTTTCGGCCCTGTTGCCCCTGCCTCCCATAGGCTGGGAGGGGCTGGCCGTGCTGAGGGGACTGCTGGCCGTCTATATGGCCGTGCCGCATTATGACGGCTTTTTCAAACGGTTCGAGCAGCAGCTTCCGCTGGAGCTGGGGCGGCTTCTGGGAGAGGACGGCATCGTGGCCGAACGCAGCCCGGAGGCCCAGTATCGCTGCGTGCAGCAGCTTACCGCCATTCAGGGAATGTTCACCACGTTGCAGTGGATGCCGCCGGACTGCGTGCCTGTCATGCTGGGGCGGGCCTGTGCCGTGCTGCGGGCCTTCTGTCACGGGGATGGAGGGCTGGCCCTGTTCAATGGTTCGCAGGAGCGGGGGGAAAAGGCCGTTCTGGAGCTTCTGGAACAGGCGGAGCGTTACAGGGTCGTGGCGTCCAGCCTGCGCAAGGGCGGGTTCGTCCGCATGACGGCCGGGCGGTCCCTGCTTCTGGCCGACGTGGCGGCTCCGGCCCCGCATGGAATGGACCGTCTGGCCCATGCCGGGACGATGTCGTTCGAATTTTCCCATCACCGGCAGCGTCTGTTCGTCAATTGCGGTGCGGCAGAGGGAGGGGCCTGGCAGCGTGCCCTGCGCAGTTCGGCTGCCCATACGGTTCTGGTCGTGGACGGGGAGTCGTCGTCCGATGTCGGGGCTGACGGGCATGTGACCCGCCGTCCTTCACAGGTGCGCTGCAAGCAGAGGCGTCAGGGCCGTGTGCAGGAGGTGCACATGTCCCAGAACGGCTATTACCCGTCCCACGGGGTCATCTGGCACCGGTCCCTGTTTCTGGAACCTTCCGGGGAGGAGCTGAGAGGCTGTGACACGGTGGAGGGGGAGAGTGACGTGCCCTTCACGTTGCGGTTCCATGTCCATCCGGACGTGCGGGTGGAGCGGGAGGATGAGGAGATCATCCTTCATGCTCCCTCGGAGATATGGCGTTTCCGGCAGACGGGAGGCGTGATCGCCCTGGAGGACGATTTCTACATGGGGCGGTGTGCCCCTGAGCAGACGTCCCAGATCATCGTCCGGGCCTGTGCAGGCCGTGACCTGCCTGCTCCTACAGGCGAAGAGGCGGCCGGGTCTGGCAGCAGCAGGGCGGTTAAGCCCCCCAGACGCCAGCAGAGGGTCGAGTGGGTGCTGGAGCATGTGCCGCTGTAAGTGGCTTCAGGAATGCTGAACATGGCAGTTATCGTGCTGCCATGTTTCTTCCGTTCTGCCTGCCGGGGCTGATGTTACTCCATCCGGATGAGGATGTGCTTCTTCTTGCCGGAAGATAGTTTTATTGTACTGTTCATCAGTTCTTCTAGTGGGAGAGGCTGGTTGTTCCTATGAATGGTTTCTGCATAGGTGAGGTTACGGGATACGTCTTCTTTGACGGTTGAACCTGTTTTTGAGGAGCACTCATTACAGGTGAGGTTACGGGATATGCCTTCCTTGACAGTTGAACCTGTTTTTGAGGAGTGCTTATTTTTGTAAATGAGAGAAGTTAATTCATCTGAAATTTTCTGTAATTGTGTTATTATTTTTGATTTTTCTTTTACAGATATCTCCGGTTTCAGTAGTTTTATCAGTCCGGCATAAACTAGGGACGAAGAAATCATCTCTTCATTAGAAAATTTTTTATTTATTCTATTAGGATTGCAGGGCATTGATAGCCATTCTGGCCCGAATAGGTTGTAAATTATGATCTCTCTATTCCTTGTTTCGAGTTTTGATGGCTTGTTGCCGTTAATCAGGCCAGAAAGCCTAGCCTTCCATTTGGCGGATGCCTTAGGCGTAATCTGCGCATAGTATTTGAAAGGCGTAGGGTTCATTTCCGTAAAGGGAGACTTATTTTGAGAAAAGGTATTCAGTACGCTTTCCGTGTGTTTCACTAGTTCTTCTAGGTTCAATCCTATTAGTAGCTTCAAAATGTTTAATAGGATATCGGGGTTCTTCAGTAGGGTCTTCTGGGGGGCGTGTATATCTTCGCAGATTACATTTGTTTTGTACAAGAGGTAGCGTGCAGCATTTCCTAGAGGAATTTTGGCTTTCTTAGTGATATTATTATACATCTTCTCGTGGAGCTCTTTACTGGCTTTTCTTGAATTTTTGTACAGTGGATAGACTAGGCCCAAAATGTTAGCCAAGTCCATAAGACCCACCAAGTCTAGTGGGTCTATTATTTCTAGTAATAGTTCCGATTTTGCTAGCTTCGCTACCGTGATGAGTTCATTTTCATCCTTGATGACGACATCATTTAGCCGGGCACCCCCACCACGGATGAGGCGGCGGGCCTCGCCACCGCTGGCGGCCAGTCCGGCCTCCGCAAAGAGCCTGAAGGCAGGGATGCCTTCGGCAAACAGGCTGGTGGGCAGAGTCACTTCTGGTAGGGCGGTCTGAACGTTGCTTTTTATTTTGCCCTGTTCGAACATCTTGCGGGCGGTCTCGGCGGCTTCCTCGGCAGCTTCACGGCCGTGGCAGATGGCCGTGGCCTCGGTGGCCAGAATCTTCTTGGCCTCGTTGATTTCCGCCCCTTCCAGCGCACCGAGACGCTCACATTCCTCCACGGGCAGGTCCGTGAACATCTTCAGGAAGCGGCCCACGTCGGCATCCTCGGTGTTGCGCCAGAACTGCCAGTAATCGAAGACAGGCCGCCGCTCCTTGCGGACCCACACGGCCCCGTTGGCTGACTTGCCCATCTTGGCCCCGGAGGAGGTGGTGACAAGCGGTGTCGTCAGCCCGAACAGGCGTGCCCCATCCGTGCGGCGGGCCAGGTCGATGCCAGAGACGATGTTGCCCCACTGGTCGGACCCGCCCATCTGGAGAATGGCCCCGTGGCGGCGGTACAGCTCCCGGAAGTCGAACGCCTGAAGGATGGAATAGTTGAACTCGAGGAAAGTCAGCCCCTGCTCACGGTCCAGCCGCTGCTTCACGCTCTCGAAGGAAAGCATCCGGCTGACGGAGAACTGCACCCCGACATCCTGAAGCAGGCTGATGTAGGAGAGCCTGTCCAGCCAGTCCGCATTGTTGACGAGACGGCAGCTGCCATCCTCAAAATCCAGGAACTGCCCCAGAGAGGCCCGCAGCCCGGCAAGGTTGTGGGCGATGGTCTCGTCCGTCATCAGGGAGCGGGCCTCATCACGGAAGGACGGATCACCGATCTTCGCCGTGCCGCCGCCAATCAGGGCGATGGGGCTGTGCCCGTGCTTCTGGAGCAGCCGCAGCATCATGATCGACATGGCATTGCCCACATGCAGGGAGTCTGCCGTGGGGTCGAAACCGATATAGGCCGTGATGGGGCCTGCCTGCATCAGCTCGTCCAGTGCCTCGAAGTCGGTGCACTGGAAGATCATCCCGCGGGCCTTGGCTTCCCGCAGGAACGGGCTTTTGAGCGATATGTCGGTCATGAGGGGGCCTTCCTGTAGATGTCCTGTCAGGGCGGGAGGGATATCAGCCCACGGCCTCTGCCGCAGGCTGGATCATGGCTTCTTCAGGGGCGAAGAGATTCCGCTGGCGGGTCGTCACATGGTCCTCCAGCGCATCGGCGATCAGCTCGGCCTGCTGGGAGAAGATGTGATCGGCCTCGTTGAAGACACGGTAATCGACCGTGACGTTCTTCTGCGTGTTCAGCTTGTCCACCAGCTTGCGGATGACAGGCTCGGGAGCCATGCTGTCCTTGCCACCGGCGATCATCAGGCCGCTGCACGGGCAGGGGGCAAGGAAATTGAAATCGTAATCATCAGCCGGCGGGGCGACGCTGATCCAGCCACGGATCTCCGGCCGACGCATGAGCAGCTGCATCCCCACGAAGGCACCGAAGGAATATCCGGCGATCCACAGCTCCGAGGAGTTGGGGTTGATCATCTGCATCCAGTCCAGCGCAGCGGCGGCATCGGAGATTTCCCCGATTCCACCGTCATAACGTCCCTGGGAGCGGCCAACACCACGGGAGTTGTAACGCAGGACGGAAAAGCCCATTGTCTGGAAGCGGCGGTACATGGTGTAGGCGATGCGGTTGTTCATCGTCCCGCCATGCAGCGGATGCGGATGGATGATCAGGGCGAGAGGGGCATCGGGGTCTTCGGAGTGATGGTAATGGCCTTCAAGCCGCCCATCCGGGCCAGCGAACATGACTTCAGGCATGCGTCTCTCATCTTCTTGTCCACCCCGCCGCCTGATGGAGGCCCAGAGTGATGTGCGAACCGACTATGCCCGGCCGGGTCAGGACTCTGGGCATGATTTTACGCCCCCGGCGGCAGGGATGGCCCCTGCCCGGGAGGAACATACCGGCGTTGTATATCGGTTTCATCTTGGTAATTTCTACCAAAATCGACTCTGCCGTGATGGTTTTTTCAAATTGGTAAAGAAGATTGTATGTGTCTCATTACGCTGGTGAAGCCTATCACGGAGTGTTGAGGGCGCAGCTGTCCTTTCAGGGCTGAAGAGGGGGAGTGTGGTTCAGGGAACATCTCTGCGGGAAGGCCCGGTCTATCTGGATGCCAATGCAACGGAGCCTCTGCGGCCAGCCGCACGGGAGGCCATGCTGGCCGGTCTGGAGCAGACGGGAAACCCCGCATCCGTTCATGCGGCCGGACGGAAGACCCGCATCATGCTGGAGGAGGCCCGCCGCCGGATTGCTGCTGCTTTCGGGCGGGAGGCGGATGGCTGTGTCTTCACGTCAGGGGGAACGGAGGCAGATACGCTTGCCCTGCATGCCTTGGGGCGTGCGGAGGGTCGCTGCATCCTCGTGGGAGCCACGGAGCATGACGCCATCCGCAGGGCGGTCCCGGAGGCCGGACTGATTCCCGTGGACGGGCAGGGTGTGATCGACCGTGCGGCCCTGGAGGCCATGCTGGTGGCCCACGGGGCGGCAGGCGACGGGCCGGGGCCGCTGGTCTGCATCATGGCGGCGAACAACGAGACGGGCGTCCATGCGCCGCTGCGGGATGTGGCGGCCCTGTGCCGTCAGCATGGAGCCTTTCTCCATGTGGATGCCGTGCAGGCTGCAGGGCGGATGCAGGAGCAGGACGAGTTCTCGCTGGCCCTGAAGGATGGGTCCCTGGCCGGGGCCAGCCTGGCCCTGTCTGCCCACAAGATGGGTGGCCCCAAGGGAGCCGGTGCCCTGCTGCTGCCGGAGGACAGGCCCCTGGCTCCTCTGCTGCCCGGTGGCGGGCAGGAACGGGGCCGGCGTGGGGGCACCCCGGCCCTTGCGTCCCATATGGGCATGGCCGCCGCCCTTGAGGACAGCCGGATGCAGGACTGGAGCGTGCTGGCAGCCCTTCGGGACGAGCTGGAGGCCGTCATGGTGGAAGCCGGGGTCATCATCATGGGGCATGGGGCGGCCCGCCTGCCGAATACGGTCAGTGCCGTGCTGCCCGGCGTGGCGGCCCAGATGCAGCTCATGGCACTGGACATCGAGGGCTATTGCGTCTCGGCCGGTTCGGCCTGTTCGTCCGGCAAGGTGGCCCGGTCCCACGTTCTGGAGGCCATGGGGCAGGGAGAGGCGGCCGGGCAGGCCATCCGTGTGTCCCTGCCCTGGAATGTCAGGGCAGGGGATGTCCGGTCCTTCGGGCGTGCCTATGGTCTCATGGCCCGGCGGTTTGCCGAGCGTGGCCTCCTGAAAAGGCCGACGCCCATGTGGGGAGGGCCGGTGACGCATGAAGGATAGGGAGGGCCGGTGACGCATGAAGGATGAGGTGATCTATCTGGATTATCTTGCCACGACGCCCTGTGACCCTGCCGTCATGGAGGCCATGCTCCCGTGGTTCACGCAGCACCCCGCCAATGCGGGGAGCCTGCATCTGCCGGGGCGGCAGGCCGAGGAGGCCGTGGAGCGGGCGAGGGACATGCTGGCCGAGGCCCTTTCCGTCAGTCCGCAGGAGCTGACATGGACCTCCGGTGCCACGGAGGCCAACAATCTGGCCATCAAGGGAGCTGCCCGTTTCCTGAAGGAGCAGGGCGATGGGCGGCGGCGCATCATCACCGTGGCAACGGAGCACAGATGCGTTCTGGAGACCGTGCGGTCTCTGGAAAGGGAGGGCTTCGAGCCTGTCATACTGCCGGTGGAGCCGGATGGCCGCCTGCTGCCGGAGCGTCTGGCGGAGGCTCTGGCGACGCCCACGCTGCTGGTCAGCATCATGGCGGCGAACAACGAGACGGGTGTGGTGCAGGACCTTGGCCGTCTCATGCCGCTGGTGAAGCAGGCCGGTGCCCTGCTGCATGTGGACATGGCCCAGATGTTCGCCCGGCTGCCCTGCCCGCTGGAAGGGGTCGATCTCGCCTCGTTCTCGGCCCACAAGATGTATGGCCCCAAGGGGATCGGTGCCCTGTATGTCCGGCGGCGGCCCCGTGTGCGGCTGGTGCCCCTGCTGTCCGGTGGGGGGCAGGAGCGTGGCCTGCGCTCCGGTACTCTCCCGGTCCCGCTGACCATCGGCATGGGGATGGCGGCCAGGCTGGTCATGGAGCACCGGGAGGCCGAGGCGGAACGGCTTGCGGACTTGCGGGAGAGGCTGTGGCAGGGTATGCGGCAGCTGTTCCCGGCGGCCCGCTGCAACGGAGCCTCCGCTCCACGGCTGCCGGGTGTGCTGAACGTGTGCCTGTCCGCCGGGCTGGAAGCCCGGCAGGTCATGGCCACCGTGCCGGGGGTTGCCTTTTCATCGGGTTCGGCCTGCTCGGCGGCATCCGGGGCCCCGTCCTATGTCCTGAAGGCGATGGGGCTGACGGATGCGGAGGCACGTAGAAGCTTGCGTCTGTCGGTAGGACGTTTTACCTCGGCAGGTGATGTGGAGTGCGCAGTGGCCCGTTTTGGGCGGGGTCTCGCCGGGAGGTGAGACTGCTGCATGGATACAGGGAGTGAGGGATTTATGGCCCGGATGGTTTTTGTTGAGCGTGATGGCAGCCGCCATGAGGTGGAGGCACAGGCTGGCCTCTCCGTGCTGGAGATTGCCCATGAGAATAATATTGACCTCGAAGGGGCCTGCGAAGGCTCGCTCGCCTGTGCGACCTGTCATGTGATCGTGGACCCGGCCTGGGCGGACAAGCTGAAAAGCCCGACCGATGATGAGGAGGACATGCTGGACCTCGCTTTCGGGCTGGAGAAGACCTCCCGTCTGGGCTGCCAGATCGTCATGACGGAAGAGCTGGACGGGCTTGTCGTTCACCTGCCGAAGGCTGGCTGAGGTTTTTCGATCATGCGTATCCTCGTGGCCATGTCCGGTGGTGTGGACAGTTCCGTCGTGGCGGCACTGCTGAAGCGGCAGGGCCATGAGGTCATCGGCGCGACGCTCCAGCTTTATGACCATGGCGGCCCGGCGAAAGCCGGTGCCTGCTGCGCCGGGCGGGACATCATGGATGCCCGCATGGTGGCGGAGCGTATCGGCTTTCCCCATTACGTCATTGATGCGGAAAGCCGTTTCCGGGAAAGCGTGATCGAGAGTTTCGCTGATGCCTATGCCAGAGGGGAGACGCCCGTCCCCTGCGTGGCCTGCAATCAGGGGGTCAAGTTCACGGACCTTCTGAACATGGCCCGGGACCTTGGCTGCGAGGCTATGGCGACCGGCCATTATGTGCGCCGGGTGGAAGGGCCGGAGGGTGCGGAGATGCACCGGCCGGTGGACAGGGACAGGGACCAGACCTGGTTCCTCTTCGCCACCACCCGTGAACAGCTCGAATTCCTGCGGTTTCCTCTGGGCGAGATGCCTGACAAGGCCCATGTGCGTGCCTTGGCGGAGGAGCTGGGGCTGGATGTGGCCACCAAGCGGGACAGTCAGGACATATGCTTCGTCACGAACGGTTCCTATGCGGGGCTGGTGGAGCGGATGCGCCCCGAGATCGAAGGACCGGGCGACATTGTGGATGAGGACGGCAACGTGCTGGGCCGTCACGAGGGCATCGCCCGCTACACGGTTGGGCAGAGTCGCCGTCTGGGCGACATTCACACCGGCACGGGGGAGCGGCAGATGGTCACGGCCATTGACGTGTCCTCCCGCCGCATCATTGTGGGGCCACGGCAGAAGCTGACCAGTGACGAGAGCCGCCGGGTCGTCCGTCTGCGGGACATGAACTGGCTGATTGATGCCCCGGAGGAAGGCGTGCGCTGCGGGGTGCAGCTCCGGGCACGGGAGGGGCTGCGGCAGGCTCTGGTACGGCCGCTGGAGGGGAACCGGGCCGAGGTCCGGCTGGAGGAGTCTGCCCTGCCGGCTCCAGGTCAGGCCTGCGTGATGTATGAGGGTGACCGTGTGCTGGGTGGAGGATTCATTCTTGCCGACCGGTGAGGGGCTGGGAGAAGGGGCTGCCTCCTTCATCACGCACTGTTTATTTCCCGCAGGAAAATGACGTTTCTCTCTCAGTTCTGGCCGGACCTTCCGGGCGGAATGAAGGGCCGTGCGGCATCATGGGGCCATCCGGCCTTCGTGAATGTTTCGAATTCCGAATATATTTTGTACGAATCTTATTTTTGGATATGGACAAAACCCCATGTTTCATGGTCTGGCTGGAAGCAGAGAAGTTCTTTCTCCACCAACAACAGGAAGTGATTGTCACGCTATCAGCTTGAAGGTTTGCCATGGCTTATTTTGCACGTCATTTTGGTTCATTGCCGGAACGTTCTGTCCTGCGGAAGGCCATTGCTGAGAAGATACGTTACCCGGAACAGGCCTGCGTGGAAGCCCTGCTTCCTGCCGCCGAGCTGAAGTTCGATGAAGAGCGGGTGGCCAGTCGGATCAGCTTGCAGCTTGCCCGTGCCCTGAGGGACCACCGTCGGCCCGGTCTGGTGGAAACGCTGGTGCAGGAGTTCAGCCTTGGCTCTGCCGAGGGTGTGGCCCTGATGAGCATGGCCGAGGCCCTGCTGCGGACGCCGGACCATGAGACACGTGATGCCCTGATCCGGGATCAGGTCAGCGTGGGTGACTGGCTTTCCCACATGGGGCGTGACAGCGGGCTCATCATCAATGCGGCTTCATGGGGGCTGAACATCACGAGCCGTCTGGTGGCTCCCAAGAAGCGCATGGGCGTGATCCACGACATGCTGCGCCGTCGGGGTGAGCCGGTCGTCCGTCAGGCCGTCCAGTTCGCCATGCAGATGATGGGCCAGCAGTTCGTGCTGGGGCAGACCATCGAGGGTGCCCTGAAGGATTCTCGTAAGCGCGAGGAGCAGGGCTTCACCTACTCCTATGACATGCTGGGTGAGGCGGCCTTGGACCGTGCGGACGCCGAGCGTTACCAGGCCTCCTACCATGCCGCCCTGGAAGCCATCGGGAGCAGTGCCCGGGGTGACACGGTCTATAACCGTCCCGGCCTGTCCATCAAGCTGTCTGCCCTGCATCCCCGTTACGAGCGTGCCAAGCGTGAGCGTGTGATGGGTGAGCTGCTGCCGACCGTCAAGGCTCTGGCCGTGCGTGCCAAGCATTACAACATCGGCCTGAACATCGATGCCGAGGAAAGCGAGCGTCTGGACATCTCCCTGGACATTCTCGAGGCCCTCTGCCGTGACCCTGAGCTGGCCGACTGGGATGGCATCGGGTTCGTCGTGCAGGCCTATGGCCGTCGTGCAGCCAGCGTGCTGGACTACATCATCGCCCTTGGCCGTGAGACCCAGCACCGCCTCATGGTCCGTCTGGTCAAGGGAGCCTACTGGGACAGTGAGCTGAAAAAGGCCCAGATTGATGGCGTGTCGGACTTCCCGGTCTTCACCCGGAAGTGTCATACCGATGTCAGCTACATTGCCTGTGCCCGCAAGCTGCTGGCTGCGACCGATGCGGTCTTCCCGCAGTTTGCCACGCACAATGCCCGCACCGTGGCGTCCATCTATGCCATGGCCGGTCAGGACTTCCGGGAGGGGTATTACGAGTTCCAGTGCCTGCATGGCATGGGTGAGGCCCTCTTTGAGCGTGTCGTAGGGCCGAAGCATCTGGACCGTCCGTGCCGCATCTATGCGCCTGTCGGAACCTATGACACCCTGCTGGCCTATCTGGTCCGCCGCCTGCTGGAGAACGGGGCCAACTCGTCCTTCATCAACCTGCTGGGTGACTCGAAGGTTTCACTGGAAAAGCTGGTGGAAGACCCGGTGCAGGTCACGCGCTCCTACAGCCCGGTCGGTGCGCCGCATCGTGAGATCAAGAAGCCGCTGGACATGTTCGAGCCGGAGCGGCGGAACTCGAAGGGCATGGACCTTCACGATGATTCCGTGCTGGCCCATCTCGGGAAAGAGCTGGACACCCTGCCGGAAACATACGAGGCCGCCCCGCTGGTCCCCGGTCTTGGGAAGGCGAAGCGTCCTGTCCACCCGGTGACCAATCCTGCGGAGCGCAGTGATCAGGTCGGGGAGGTGACCTTTGCCGTGCCGGAAGACGTCACCCGGGCCGTGGACGTGGCGGAAGAGGCTTTTGACGGCTGGGCTGCTCGGTCCTCCGACGAGCGTGGCGAGATTCTTGAGCGGGCCGCCGATCTGCTTGAGGAACGCTACATCGCCTATATGGGGCTTGCCGTGCGTGAGGCTGGCAAATCCTACCCCAATGCCGTGGCGGAAGTGCGTGAGGCCATCGACTTCCTGCGGTACTATGGTGGCATGGTCCGTCGGGAGTTCAGCAACAAGACCCATCTGCCGCTGGGTACTGTCGTCTGCATCAGCCCGTGGAACTTCCCGCTGGCCATTTTCCTCGGGCAGGTTTCCGCCGCTCTGGCAGCCGGGAACACCGTGCTGGCAAAACCGGCCGAGGAAACCCCGCTGATCGCCATGCAGGCCGTCAAGCTGCTGCATGAGGCGGGCGTGCCGGAAGAGGTGCTCCAGTTCCTTCCTGGTGAAGGTGATGTCGGGGCGGCCATGGTGGCTGACGAGCGTGTTGCCGGGGTGATGTTCACGGGGTCCACGGTCGTGGCCCAGATCATTGCCCGTCAGCTGACGGGCCGCCTGGGGCGGAACGGCCAGCCCGTGCCGCTCGTGGCGGAAACCGGTGGCCTGAATGCGATGGTGGTCGATTCCTCCGCCCTGCCGGAGCAGGTCGTCAAGGACATCGTCTCCTCCGCATTTGACAGTGCCGGGCAGCGTTGCTCCGCTCTCCGTGTCCTCTGTGTGCAGGAAGACGCTGCCGACCGCATCATCACCCTGCTGAAGGGAGCGATGGAGGAGCTGCGGATCGGCGTTCCGGCCAAGCTGGCGACGGATGTCGGGCCGGTCATCAGCGAGGTGGCCCGCAAGGGCATCGTGGACCATATCGAGGCCCTGCGTGCCCGGAACCATCCGGTCTTCCAGGCCCCGACCGTGGAAGAGGAAACCGAGGGTGGCACCTATGTTCCGCCGACCCTGATCGAGGTCAATTCCATTGCCGATGTGGGTGGGGAGATATTCGGGCCGGTGCTCCATGTGCTGCGCTACCGCCGTGAGGAGCTGGAAGCCCTCATCACCCGCAGCAATGCGGGCGGTTACGGCCTGACCTTTGGCGTGCACAGCCGTCTTCCGTCACGGATCGACTATCTGGTCCATCGTGTCGAGGCCGGGAACATCTACGTCAACCGCAACATCGTTGGTGCCATTGTCGGCGTCCAGCCGTTCGGTGGGCATGGCCTGTCCGGTACCGGTCCGAAGGCCGGTGGTCCGCTGGCCCTGCGCCGTCAGCTGGCCCATGCGCCCCGCACGCCGCTGGTCAAGGCGGATGCGCTGCCGGCCATTGCCCGGACGTGGCTGCTCTGGCTCGGTTCGGATGACCGTGAGCTGTCCCGTGAGGTGACGCCGTGGATGGATCATGGCCTGCTGGACTGCCGTCTGGAGCTTCCGTCCCCTGTGGGCGAGAGCAACACCTACACGCTGGAACCTCGTGGCAGTGTCCTGATCGTGGCCGAGACGGCCCGTGGCCTGAAGCGCATGATCAGCTATGCCGTGAGCTGTGGGAACAGGGTCGTGGCTCTGGCCGCCCCTGCCGTGATCCGGTCGCTGGATACGCTGCCTGATGTCCTGCGGAAGGTGATCCATCCGGCGAACTCTCTGGAGGATGTGGGTGGCTGTTCCGTCATCCTGACGGAAACCATCAATGAAGGGCTGTGGCAGATCGTCAGCGATCACCTGAAGAACCCGGATGCTCCCGTGCCGCTGGTCTATCTGGCGGATGAGGACACGCTTCAGCCGGAGGCCATGCTTCAGGAGAAGCTGGTCAGCATCAACACGGCAGCGGCCGGTGGCAACGCCGAGCTGATGACCCTGAGCTGAGGGCTGGTTCAGCGGCGGGGCCGGGCTGGTCGGTCCGGCCCCTGTCCGCAAGGTTCTCTCGGTCGTGAGATGCACGAACAGAAAACGGGTGGAAGAGCCTCGCTCCTCCACCCGTTTTTCATGGGCTGGCGTCCGCCAGCCTCTGTCCCGGATTGTCCGTCAGTTCGGTATTTTTGTCTTCGGCAGCGGGAGGCAGCCGTCAGGCGTGGCAACCCGAAGGAAGTTGGCCAGTTCCCGGAAAGAGGTGGCCCGTGGATCGGAAGGACGCCAGACAAGGCTGATGGTCCGTCGGGCCTCCGTCTCGCTCAGCTCCCGGATGGTCACGAGGCTGTCGAACTCATGACGGTTGTTCAGGGCAAGGCGGGGGATGAGGGAGAAGCCCTCACCGGCACCGATCATATGCCAGAGCATTTCCAGACTGGTCGCCAGACGCTGGTCCTGGGACCGGAAATTGCTGGGGCAGAGGGATAGGGCCTGATCCCGCAGGCAGTGTCCGTCTTCCAGCAGCAGAAGGTCGGGCCGGGCCAGGTCCGAGATGGTTAGGTGCTTCTTGTTTGCCAGCTCATGGTCCTTCGGGAAGACGGCCAGGAACGGCTCCAGAAAGAGCGGGGCATGTTCCAGCGATTCGGTGGCCGTCGTGGGAGCCATGAAGGCGACGTCCAGATCACCCTGCCGGAGATGCTGGACAAGGTTGGGCGTCGTGTTCTCGTTCAGGCGCAGCCCGAGCTGGGGATATTTCTGTCTCAGGCGTGGCAGAAGGCCGGGGATGTAATACGGCCCGAGGGTGGGAATGACACCAATATGCAGCAGGCCATCCAGCGGGCCGGTATGGGCACGGGCGACTTCCAGCAGGTTGCGGGCCGAGGCCAGCACATCCCGTCCCAGTGCGATGAGGCGTTCACCTTCCGGCGTGGGAGCGACATGCCGACGGGAGCGTTCGAACAGGGTGACGTTGAGAAGCTGCTCCAGCTTCCTCACCTGCTCGGAAAGCCCCGCCTGACTGACTCCACAACGCTCGGCAGCACGGGAAAAGTTGCGCAGATCATCAACTGCAACGACGTACTCGATGTCCCGGAGGGACAGACCGGAGAGAGGAACATAGGACATGATTCTACCAATAGGCTGAGTTGAGGGCAGGGCCAAGGGGAAAAGACCTAAATCGCATAAAGAGTGATAATGATTCTTAATTATACTGATAACAACTCTCAATTAGACGCTTCAGTCCGCCGGGGCTAGAAGGTAAACATGCTTGACATTCCAGAGGTCGGGCTGCTCCCTAGGAGGGGCATCCGCAGGCCCTGCGGAGGTCTAGAATTCTGATAGTGAATGAGGAGGTTTCCATGCCTGCTATTGGTTCCGAAATTAAGCCTTTTACCGCACAGGCTTTCCGTGATGGCAAGTTCCTTCAGGTCTCCGATGCAGACCTGCGCGGCAAGTGGTCTGTCGTGTTCTTCTACCCGGCTGATTTCACCTTTGTCTGCCCGACAGAGCTGGAAGACCTCGCCGAGAACTATGAGACCTTCCAGAAGATGGGCGTCGAGATCTTCGGTGTCTCCACGGACAAGCACTTCACCCACAAGGCATGGCACGACACGTCCCCGGCCATCGGCAAGGTGCAGTACACCATGATCGGTGATCCGTCCGGTGACATCGCCCGCAACTTCGATGCCCTGCGTGCCGATGGCAGCCACACGGCTGACCGCGCCACGTTCCTGATCGACCCGGAAGGCAAGATCCAGTACATCGAGATCACCTCCGAGGGTGTGGGCCGCAGTGCCGCCGAGCTGCTCGACAAGATCCGTGCCGCCCAGTACATCGCCGCTCACCCGGGTGAAGTCTGCCCGGCCAAGTGGAAAGAGGGTGGCGACACGGCAACCCTGAACCCGTCCCTGGACCTGGTCGGCAAGATCTGATCACGCCCTGAAACGGGAAGTCTGGTGGGGGGCCTCTCCCCACCGCTGAGGGGAGGCGTGCTGTATTGCGGTGCGCCTCCTTTTTCATGGGGCCGATTCCCCGGTCTGCCAGGCCCTGAGCATCAGAGACTCTGGAGAGAGAATTCATGCTGAACGACGAACTCAAAGGCCAGCTGAGAGGGTACCTCCAGCATCTGCGCCACAACATCATTCTTGTTGCCAGCCTCGATGATGGCGACAAGTCCCGTGAGATGAAGGAATTTCTTAACGAAATTTCCGAACTCTCTGACAAGGTTTCCTATCAGGAAGGTGGCAGCGATGCCCGTCGTCCATCCTTCCTGATCCGTGCCGCAGATTCAGATGTTCAGGTCTGCTTTGCCGGCATCCCGATGGGTCACGAGTTCACCTCTCTGGTACTGGCCCTGCTTCAGGTCGGTGGTCATCCGCCGAAGGTCGAGGCCGAGCAGGTTGCACAGGTCAAGGCCCTGAAGGGTGATTTCCACTTCGAGACCTATTTCTCCCTCTCCTGCCACAACTGCCCGGATGTCGTGCAGGCCCTGAACACGCTGAGCGTGCTCAACCCCAACATCCGCCACACGGCCATTGACGGTGCCCTGTTTCAGGACGAGGTGAACGAGCGGGACGTGCGTTCCGTTCCTCAGGTGTTCCTGAACGGTGAGCGTTTCTCCACCGGCCGCATGGAGCTGCCGGAGATTCTGGCCAAGATTGACACCGAGGGTGCCGCCAAGGCCTCCGAGAAGCTGAATGACGAGGCTCCGTTCGACACGCTGGTGATCGGCTCAGGTCCGGCTGGCTGTGCCGCCGCCATCTACACGGCCCGCAAGGGTGTCCGCACGGGTCTGCTGGCCGAACGTTTCGGTGGTCAGGTCATGGACACGGCTGGCATCGAGAACTTCATCTCCGTGCCGGAGACCGAGGGGCCGGCCCTGGCCAAGAATCTGGAACAGCATGTCCGCAGCTATGATGTCCGTGTCATCACGGCACAGCGTGCCGCCAAGCTGATCCCGGCCGAGAAGGAAGGTGGCCTGCATGAGATCGTGCTGGAGAGCGGTGCCCATCTGAAGGCCCGTACCATCATCGTGGCCACGGGTGCCCGCTGGCGTCAGCTGAACGTGCCGGGTGAGGAAGAATACCGCACACGGGGCGTTGCCTACTGCCCGCACTGTGATGGTCCGTTCTTCAAGGGCCGTCCGGTTGCCGTTGCCGGTGGTGGCAACAGTGGCGTGGAAGCCGCCATCGACCTCGCCGGTATCGTGTCCCACGTGACGCTGCTTCAGTATGATCCCGTGCTGACGGCTGATGAGGTCCTTCAGAACAAGGTCCGCAGCCTGCCAAACGTTGACATCGTGGTGAATGCCCGCACGACCGAGATCCGTGGTGACGGCCGCAAGATGACTGGCCTGAGCTGGCAGGATGTCAAGGATGGCAGCGAGCACAGCATCGACGTGGACGGCATCTTCGTCCAGATCGGTCTGCTGCCGAACACGGACTGGCTGAAGGGTGGCATCGAGATGTCCCGCATCGGTGAGATCGGCATTGACGAGCGTTGCCGTACCTCCATCCCCGGCGTGTTTGCTGCCGGTGACGCCACGACGGTGCCGTACAAGCAGATCATCGTGGCTATGGGTGAGGGTGCCAAGGCTGCCCTGTCCGCCTTCGACCACATCATCCGTGTCCCGGCCGCCTCCTGATTCCAGGTGGGCTGACCGGCCTTACGTTCCAGAAGAAAGACCGGCCCCGGGGCCGGTCTTTCTTTATGACCAGAGGGTATCCTGCTGAGGCTGAAGGTCCAGAATGGTCAGGGTGGAAAGCTGGCTGTGATGGAACAGGTGCACGCCCGTGGCATGTGCCAGCTCCCGTGCCGAGCGCGTGTAACCGGCATTGGAGACAACGGCGGCATAATGGGCCTGACGGTGCTGTCGGGCAGTGAAGATTTCCTGCACGGCCTTGTTCCCCACCGGGCGGTTGTACAGCTTGCACTGGACGACAAGCCGGACACTGTCCTGCTCTGCCATGATGTCGAGACCCTGATCGGCCCCCGGTGGCGTGGCCTGTGCTCTCCAGCCTGCCTTGCAGAGCAGGTGGGCACAGAGGCGTTCATAATCCAGCGGGTCCATGTTGGCCCTGAATTTCTGTGGAGCCGTGTCGGCAGGGATCTGGTTGATCCTGTCCTGCTCCTGCTGGAGGATGGTTTCCGTGACATGGGCGATATGCCGCAGGATGCGCCTGTGGAACGGCTGCCAGAAGGCGGCAAGGTTTTCCTGCTTCAGGGTGGCCAGAAGAATGCTCTGGCAGAAGTAATCCAGTTCCTGTTCCCAGCGTTTCGTGTTGACAAGGCCATAGTGATCCTTGGTCAGACAGATCTGTTTGCGTTGGGCAAGGGTATACTGATGCTGTGCAATCAGATCGCAGAGCATTTTCCATGCCATGCGTCTGCGTCGCACACGTTTTCGCCGCTGGAAGAAGACAAGAACGAAGAAAGCAAGGAGAAGACTGTCCGCAGGAAGGACAGCAATGCCATGTCCGGGAAGGAAAGAGGGGGTCAAGGCTCTGTGGTGGATGACTGGAAATGACGGACCCGAAGGGGACATAGAATCACCGCTCGGTCTTGCCGCCATGCCTACCCTGGTCCTGTGAGGGGAGAATGGTGCCGACACTCGGAATTGAACCGAGGACCTACTGATTACGAATCAGTTGCTCTACCCCTGAGCTATGTCGGCGTCCGAACGAGCCTATACAGAAAATTGGACGGCCAGGCAATGGTGTGCGTAAAATATTTACATGATTGAGGCCCGGAGGGGTTGCGGACACATGTCTGGCAGCGCAAGAGGAACACATGTTCAGGAAAGACCATTTTCACAAAGGCCTCTGGAGCCAGGGAGGGGCCTGTTCCTTTCTCCGGCATGAGGTGGACCAGCCCCCCCTCAAGATTGTGGAGGGAGTGCATGAATGTGGTGTCTGCGGCCAGTTCCAGCATGTTCCTCATCTGAAGCCGGGCCATGTCCTCTCCTGTGCCCGATGTGGAGAGACACTGGCCCGCAGGCGCAGGACATCGGCCATTGCTGGTCCGCTGGTTTTCTGTCTCTCCTCGTTGGCCCTGTACATTGTGCTGCTGGTGAGCCCGCTCATGACGCTGAACATTTTCGGCAGGGAGAACATGGTGTCTCTCATGAGTGGCCCCGTCGAGCTGGCCAGGCAGGGTTTCGGGACGATCTCCATACTGGTGGCCCTGGCCAGCATCGTCATGCCGGGTGTCGTGCTCGTCTGCATGGCCCTGATTCTGTACGGGGCCTCCCGTGAGGTCATGCCCATGTGGGTCCGCCCGCTGCTGACGTGGTATGAGAAGCTGCGGCCTTGGTCCATGATCGAGGTGTATGTCATTGGCGTGATCGTGGCCTATACCAAGCTGGTGGATCTGGCACTGGTCACGTTGCAGCCTGGCGTCTACCTGCTGGGTGGGCTGATGGTGATGATGGCCGCCATGGATTCGGCCTTTGATGCTGACATGATCTGGAAGCACCGTTCCGTCACGAAGCGGAAGGGGCTGGGGCTGTACCGGGCGGAAGGGCGGCGGATGCCACCGGAAAAGCACATGCTCTCCTGCCATGCCTGTGGTCTGACCTTCGTGGCCCGTGGCCCGGTGGACAATGACGAGGACATGGGGGACTGCCCCCGCTGCGGCCAGATACTGCGCCGCCGCAAGCGGAACAGCTTTCAGGCGGCCCTGTGCTTTCTGGTGGCGGCCTTCATCTTTTACATTCCTGCCAATCTTCTTCCGGTCATGGCTTTCATAAAGATGGGACATGGCCATCCGAGCACCATCATTTCCGGCGTGATCCAGCTCTGGGAGGCTGGCCTCTATTTTCTGGCCTTGCTTGTGCTTTTTGCCAGTATTACCGTCCCGGTGCTCAAGGTGTTCCTGCTGGCCCTGATGATCGGGTGCGAGCACCGTGGCCGGGCCTCGGAGGCATCGCTGAAGCGTCTCACGGGTCTTTACAAGGTCGTGGTGTTCATTGGCCGCTGGTCCATGATCGACGTCTTCATGATTTCCATTCTGGCGGCCGTGGTCCGCTTTGGGTTCATGGCGAGTGTGACGGCAGAACTTGGCGTGGTGTTTTTTGCCATGGTGGTTGTGTTAACTATTTTCGCCGCAGATCTGTATGATCCCCGGCGCATGTGGGATGCTGCCGGTTATAATCAGGAAGTGCTGGTTCCTTCCGCTCAGGATGAGGGAGGCGGTGTGACAGAATTACAGGATATGGAGCCTGAAAAAGCGTGAGAGATGAGCAGCTGAAGCGACATCCAGGAGACAAGCGTGGTGTGGAGGCCAATACCCGGCTGTCACGTTTTTCCGTGCTCTGGATTATCCCTGTCCTTGCCCTGGTGATAGCTGGCTGGCTGGCCTGGAGGCATTTTGCCACCATGGGGCCACGCATCGTCGTTTCTTTCGATGCGGCGGACGGCATCGTGCCGGGGCAGACGCAGGTCAAGAACAAGGCCGTGAATCTCGGGACGGTGCAGAGCGTGTCCCTGAGTCCGGACATGAGCCATGCGGACGTGACCATCCAGATGAGCGGGATCGATTCCCGTACGCTGAACGAGCATACCCGTTTCTGGGTCGTCAGCCCGAGGATCAACGGAGCCAGCATCACCGGGCTGGATACCCTGTTCTCCGGTGCCTACATCGCCATGGACCCGGGCAAGCCGGAAGGTGGCCATTACCGGGATCATTTCAGGGGACTTGAGAATCCTCCGGGCATCCGGTCGGACAAGCCGGGCAGCACATACTGGCTGGTCTCTCCACGGCTGGAGTCTCTGGGAGCCGGTTCCCCCATCTTCTACCGGGACGTGCAGGTGGGTGAGATTCTGGGCTACACCATGCCGCCGGGAGGGGAAGGCCCCCTGCTGCTCAAGGTGTTCGTCAAGGCACCATATGACCACTATCTGAGGTCGGACAGCCGGTTCTGGAACGTGTCCGGCATGCAGATCGGATTCGGGGCCGGTGGCATGAACATCCGTCTCCAGTCCTTCCAGGCCCTGCTCTCGGGTGGTGTGGCCTTCGGGCGTCCTGACAAGGTGCAGAGTGAGGATACGCCTGCCGCTGCCCCCAATTCCGTGTTCCACCTCTATGAGACGCAGGAGGCGGCCGACAACTCCCGATACATACACAAGATGCCGGTCGTGACCTATGTGGACACGGCGGTGGCCGGTCTGACGGAAGGCAGCAAGGTAACCATGTTCGGCCTTCAGGTCGGAGAGGTGACGAGCGTGCATCTGGAACTGGGCAACGAGAAGCGGCGCAATCCCCGTGTCCGTGTCGAGATGCAGCTGGAGCCTGAACGTGTCATTGATGAGGATGAGCTGGCAGCCGTCCGCCAGTCCGATCTTCTGGGCCGCCTCGTGGAGGAAGGAATGCGGGCCTCCGTGCAGAATGTCAGCTTCCTGACGGGAGAGGCCATGATTGCCCTGTCCTTCGTGCATGAGAAGGGACAGCAGACACCTTCCATGCAGTTTGAGAATGGTGTCGGCGTGATTCCGAGCCAGCCGGGTGGCATGGATGGCATCCTCCAGTCCGCTTCGGTCATTGCGGACAAGATATCCGAGATGCCGCTGACCCAGATCGGGGATCATCTGAACGAGATACTGGCTCATGGTGACGAGCGCATCAGAAGCCCGGAACTTACCCAGTCCATGGCGGCCATGCGTGGGTCCCTGCTGGCCCTGAATCATCTTCTGGATCATGCTGACGAGCACCTGCCGACCCTGATGAAGAGCCTGAATGAGACCCTCTCACAGGCGAACGGCATGCTGGCCTCCTATGGTGGCAATCCGGACTTCCGCCGGAATCTTCAGGAGCTGATCGTCCAGCTCACACGGATGTCCCGTTCCTTCCACATGCTGGCTGATTATCTGGACCACCATCCTTCATCCTTCATCACTGGCCGGGGGCCCTGATTCATGATGCGTTTTTTCCGTTCTTCCTCCGTGCTGCGGGAGCGTCTCTCTCCGAAACGTCTGGGGCGGCTTTCCCTTCTGGGGCTGGCGGCTCTGGGTGGAGGGATGCTGGCCGGGTGTAGCAGTACGCCCATCACCTATTATGTGCTGGCCCCGCAGCCGGGGAACGTGGCGTCTCCAATGCAGGCCATGACGCTGCCTCCGGCGATCGAGGTGCTGACGCCTTCCACCACGGCCCGTCTGGACAGGGACGGTCTGCTGCGGGTGATGAGTGATTCGCAGGATCACATGGTTCCGGCTGCTGCATGGAGTGAGCCGCTCAACGAGATGGTTGGCCATACGCTGGCGGCCAACCTGACGGAGCGTCTCCCGGGCCATGTGGTGTTTTCCCAGAATGATTCCGTGGGGGTGAAGGCCGGGGCCTATCTGGAACTGAGCCTGACACGTTTTGAACAGGACAAGTCTGGCCAGGCCATCATCGTGGGTGTGATGTCAGCCCATCGGGCTGATGCGCCAGCCTCGCAGGCCCGTGCTGTGACGGTGCGGTGGGTGTCCCCCCAGGCTGTTGGCACGAAGCCGGTTGATCTGGTGCGGGTGCTGGCTGAGGGAGTGGGGGTTCTGTCCGATCAGGCGATCCAGCTTCTGTCTTCCCTGCCACCGGTGCCGACGGAAAAGGGAGCCACCGCCCTGTAAGTGGCGAGACCGCTTTCATGACAGCCTGAAAAAAAGCCCTGTGCCGCCTCAGTGTGGTACAGGGCTTTCTGTATCGGTGCTGCTCTGGGGCGGGGTGAGGGGGTATCCAGCCCATAAAAAAAACCACCCGCTCCTCAGGAGGGGTGGTTCCGAAGCGGGAGGCTCCGTCTGTCCGGTTTAGAGCTTCTCGACCTGGTTGTAGTCCAGATCAACCGGTGTGGAGCGACCGAAGATGGACACGCTGACCTTCAGACGCTGGTTCTCGGTATCGATGTCCTCGACGCTGCCATTGAAGGAGGTGAAAGGACCATCGGAAACACGGACCTGCTCGCCAATCTCGAAGGAGAGGCTGGAACGAGGACGGTCGACACCCTCCTGGGCCTGCTGGAGGATGCGCTTGGCTTCAGCATTGCTGATGGGGGTCGGCTGGTTGTTGCGTGTGCCAAGGAAGCCCGTGACCTTCGGCGTGTCCTTGACGAGATGCCAGGCACGGTCCGTCAGCTCCATTTTCACCAGCACGTAACCGGGGAAGAACTTGCGCTCGGTATTTACCTTGCGGCCACGGCGGACCTCGGTCACTTCTTCCGAAGGGACCAGAATCTCTTCAAACTGGTCGCTCAGTCCCTTCTTCTCGGCCTGCTCGCGGATATGATCGGCAATTTTCTTCTCGAAGCCTGAATAGACATGAACGACGTACCAGCGTTTTGCCATGATGCTGCTTTAGCCTCCGATGCCCAAAATTTTGCTAATTCCCAGGCCGATTACCTGATCAACGATGAAAAAGAAAATGCAGGTGGCAACTACCATGGCCAGCACGGCGGCAGTGGTGATGATGGTGTTGCGGCGTGTTGGCCACGTGACACGTCTGGCCTCGGCGCGAACATCTGCAAAATATCTGCGAAGGCTGAATCCTGGGCCTTTCTGGGCCGGAGGCATCTTCGGTGAATTGCCTTTCGGCTTTGTGACCGACACCATTATCCTCAAATCTATCTCGGCCCGAGGCCTGTCACCGGGTAGGGCAGTCAGGTGGGCAAGGTATGACGTGGCAGGGGTGGAGGGTCTCGAACCCCCAACCTCCGGTTTTGGAGACCGGCGCTCTAGCCAATTGAGCTACACCCCTTCAGGGTCGAATCGACCTAACCGCCCTGCCCTTCGGGGCCGGACGATGGGCAGGAAAAGATAACGAGACTGCCTCAAAGTCAAGCACTATCTCCAAGAAAATGAAAAAACCTTTCATATTCCGGAACCTGCCAGAATCCCCTCTTGTCTTGCCGTGGAGGAGGCAGTATAAGTCCGCCCTGTACAGAGCGGGCGTAGCATAATGGCTAATGCAGTAGCCTTCCAAGCTTCTGATGAGGGTTCGATTCCCTTCGCCCGCTCCATCTTTTCCCGAAAATTAACATCTGCTCTGATATGGTTCCCTTCGTCTGTCGGAGAGGTTCTGGCGTTCTGACGTATGGTTCTGAGACCGTGGCATGACCGGACCGGTGGTCGTGACCGGGCCTGCCCTGACGGGTGCAGGCCGGGCGGCCTTCCGGTTGCGTTGGATATGGTGCCCGTGTTAGTGAACGTGAACGAAACACTGGCCGGGTTCCGGCCTCGGGGACCTGTACGTCGTGCAGGGGAGCGGGGCATGCCGGTTAGGTTAAGACCGGGAAACCGGTTTGAAAGCAGAACCTCATGAAGACGGAATGAACCCGTGACGGTTGCACAGGAAAAGCAGATCAGGACGCCAGGCGACGTGGCGCAGCGTTACGCCCGGGCCTTTGAGGAATATCTCTCGGAAAGCGGACAGGACAGGGCGGCCACTCTCGAGCAGGTGCGTGCACTGCGTGAGGCCATCGCTCAGCTCCCGGACCTGCGTGCCGCCCTGGCGGACCCCCGGTTCGACGCCAGCCAGGCGGAAGGGCTGGTGAAGGCCTTGGGGTCTGCGCTCGGCTTCAATGATGCGATGCGTCGCTTCGTCGGTTTCATTGCCCGCCAGCGTCGTCTGTCCGGTCTGGACGAGATCCTGTGTGCCGTCCTTCTTCTGGATTCCCACCAGCGTGGTGAGGTGCGTGTGGAGGTGACAACCGCACGTCCTCTGGAAGATGGACAGCGTGAGAGCCTCCGTACCAGCCTCCAGCAGGCCGGATACGCCAACATTGCCATGACCGAACATGTCGACCAGGCCCTTCTTGGGGGCATGGTCGTGCGTGTCGGTTCCGTTCTTTTTGATACATCGATCGCCGGGCGTCTGGCCCGTCTGCAGAACGCCATGAAGGGAGCCGCGTGATGGAGATCCGTCCCGCCGAGATTTCAGAAATTCTCAAGCAGCAGATTGCGTCTTTCGATCAGCCTGCCGCTGTGTCGGAGACAGGCACCGTCCTGTCTGTTGGGGATGGGATTGCCCGCGTCTATGGCCTGACGAACGTTCAGGCCGGTGAGATGGTGGAGTTCGAGGGGAGCGGCGTGCGTGGCATGGCCCTCAACCTTGAGAGCGACAGCGTCGGCGTCGTCATTTTCGGTGAAGGTGACCAGATCGGCGAGGGTGATACCGTCCTGCGTACTGGGAAGGTTGTGGAAGTGCCCGTGGGCAAGGGGCTTCTGGGGCGTGTCGTCAATGCTCTGGGTGACCCGATCGACGGTCGTGGCCCGCTCGAGAACGTCGAGTACCGTCGTGCCGACGTCCGTGCACCGGGCATCATGCCCCGCCAGTCCGTCAGTGAGCCGATGCAGACGGGCATCAAGGCCATTGATGCCCTCGTGCCGATCGGGCGTGGCCAGCGTGAGCTGGTGATCGGTGACCGTCAGACCGGCAAGACGGCCATCCTGATCGACACCATCGTGGCCCAGAAGGGCGTCAATGCGGAAGGTGACCCGAAGAAGTCCCTGTACTGCGTGTATGTCGCTGTCGGGCAGAAGCGTTCCACGGTGGCCAACCTCGTCCGCAAGCTGACGGAAGCCGGTGCGATGGAATATTCCATCGTGGTGGCCGCCACGGCTTCCGATGCCGCCCCGATGCAGTATCTGGCTCCGTATGCCGCCTCTGCCATGGGCGAGTATTTCCGTGACAACGGGATGCACTCCCTGCTGTGCTATGATGACCTGTCCAAGCAGGCCGTCGCCTACCGTCAGATGTCCCTGCTGCTGCGCCGTCCGCCGGGGCGTGAGGCTTTCCCGGGTGACGTGTTCTACCTGCATTCCCGCCTGCTGGAACGCTCCGCCAAGATGTCCGAGGAGTTCGGTGCCGGGTCCATGACCTCCCTGCCGGTGATCGAGACACAGGCCGGTGACACGTCTGCCTACATTCCGACCAACGTCATCTCCATCACGGACGGTCAGATATTCCTTGAGACGGACCTGTTCTACAAGGGCATCCGTCCTGCCGTGAACGTCGGCGGTTCCGTGTCCCGTGTGGGGTCTGCGGCCCAGATCAAGGCCATGAAGCAGGTTGCCGGTACCATCAAGCTGGAACTGGCCCAGTATCGTGAGATGGCCTCCTTCGCCCAGTTCGCTTCCGACCTTGACCCGGCCACCCGCCGCCAGCTGGACCGTGGTGCCCGTCTGGTCGAGCTGCTGAAGCAGCCGGAAACGTCTCCGCTGGCCGTCGAGGAGCAGGTGGCCGTCCTTTATGCCGGTACCCGTGGCTATCTGGATTCCATCGCCGTGAACCAGGTCACCGCCTATGAGGCTGCCCTGCTGGAAGAACTCCGCAATGGTGGCAAGGCCGTGCTAGACAAGATCCGTACCGAGCAGAAACTGACGCCGGAAATCGAAAGCGAGCTGAAGGCTCTGCTCGAGGCCTTCGGTAAACGTTTTTCCGCCTGAGGGTCATAGCTCATGCCTTCATTGAAAGAACTGCGCGGAAGGATTGCGGGGGTCAAGTCGACCCGCAAGATCACGAGCGCAATGAAAATGGTCGCCGCCTCAAAACTGAGGCGGGCCCAGAATCAGGCCGAGGCAGCCCGTCCTTATGCTGAGACCATGCAGCGTATGATGAGTGAGCTGGCCACGGCGTCGCAGGGGATGGATCCGTCCACCCTGCCGCCGCTGCTGGCCGGTACGGGCAAGGATGATGTGCACCTTCTTGTTGTCCTGACGTCTGACCGTGGGCTGGCCGGTGGCTTCAATGCCAACATCGTGCGTGAGGCCCGGCAGAAAATCGAGGAACTGAAGGGGCGGGGCCGTACCGTGCGTCTTCTGCCTGTCGGTCGCAAGGGTGCTGAGATCTTCCGGCGGTACTATCCGGACATGGTCGTGGATTCTCTCCACAATGACGCCGGAACCCAGCAGAACGCCTATGCCCTTGCCCAGGACCTGGCCAGGCGGGTTGGTGAGCTGCTCGAGAGTGGCGGGATCGATGCCTGTTCCCTGCTGCGCAACCGCTTTGTCAATGCGATGACCCAGCAGCCCGAGGACATCGCCCTCGTGCCGCTGCCCGTGGCAAAGAACGACAATGCTGCGCAGGCCAGGACGGATGGTGCCGTGTATGAGTTTGAACCTGATGAGGGTCAGCTTCTGGCACAGCTCCTGCCCCGCAATCTGGTGGTGCAGTTCTATGCTGCGATTCTGGAGAGTGCAGCTGGTGAGCAGGGTGCCCGCATGACGGCCATGGACAATGCCAGCCGCAATGCGAGCAAGGCCATTGATCGTCTGTCGCTGAGGTATAACCGTACACGGCAGGCCAATATTACTAACGAGCTGATCGAAATCATTTCCGGCGCAGAAGCCGTCTGAGATCATGCAGGAGAGAAATCTGATGTCTGAGGAACTCAACCGCTCTGCTGGGAATGCCGGTGTTGGTGTTGGACGGATCACCCAGATCCGTGGTCCGGTGGTGGACGTCCAGTTTACGGACAAGCTGCCGCATATCCTGAACGCCCTCCATGTCATGAATGGTGACCAGACGGTCGTTCTGGAAGTGGCGCAGGAAATTGGCGAGCGTCAGGTCCGCTGCATCGCCATGGAGGGGACGGATGGTCTCGTCCGTGGTGCCGAGGTGACGGATACGGGCAGCCAGATCACCGTTCCGGTTGGTCCGGCCACCCTGGGCCGCATCATCAACGTCATCGGTGAGCCGGTCGATGAGAAAGGCCCGATCAAGACGGAAACCCGTTTCCCGATCCACCGCCCCGCTCCTTCCTTTGAGGAGCAGGCTGCCAACACCGAGATTCTGGTGACGGGCATCAAGGTGATCGACCTGCTCTGCCCATATCTGAAGGGCGGTAAGATCGGCCTCTTCGGTGGTGCCGGCGTGGGCAAGACCGTCATCATTCAGGAGCTGATCAACAACATCGCCAAGGCGCATGGTGGTGTGTCCGTGTTCGCTGGCGTGGGTGAGCGTACCCGTGAAGGGAACGACCTGTATTACGAAATGCAGGGTGCCGGCGTCATCAAGGTTGACGAGAATGGCCATACCGAAGGTTCCAAGGTGGCTCTGGTCTATGGCCAGATGAACGAGCCGCCGGGTGCCCGTGCCCGTGTGGCCCTGACGGGTCTTTCCGTGGCGGAATATTTCCGCGATGTGGAAGGGCAGGACGTCCTCTTCTTCGTGGACAACATCTTCCGCTTCACGCAGGCCGGTTCCGAGGTTTCCGCCCTTCTGGGCCGTATCCCGTCCGCCGTGGGGTATCAGCCGACACTGGCCACGGAGATGGGTGCCCTTCAGGAGCGCATCACCTCCACGAAGAAAGGGTCCATCACCTCCGTCCAGGCCGTTTACGTGCCTGCCGATGACCTTACCGACCCGGCTCCGGCCGCCACCTTCGCCCATCTGGATGCCACGACGGTGCTGAACCGTTCCATCGCCGAGATGGGCATTTATCCGGCCGTGGACCCGCTGGACTCCACGTCACGCTCTCTGGACCCGAAGATCGTGGGCCAGGAACATTATGATGTGGCCCGTGCCGTCCAGAGCACGCTCCAGAACTACAAGGAGCTTCAGGACATCATCGCCATTCTCGGCATGGATGAGCTGTCCGAGGAAGACAAGTTGGTGGTCGGGCGTGCCCGCCGTATCCAGCGTTTCCTCTCACAGCCGTTCCATGTGGCTGAGGTCTTCACCGGCGCCCCAGGCAAGCTGGTGTCTCTGGAAGACACCGTGCGCTCCTTCAAGGCCGTGGTGAACGGTGAATGTGATGACCTGCCGGAAGGTGCCTTCTACATGGTTGGCTCCATTGAAGAGGCGAGGGCGAAAGCCGAGAAGATGAAGCAGGAGGGCTGATCCATGCCGCTTCGCACCGAGATCGTCAGCCCGGAGAAGCGTCATATTGACCGTGAGGTTGATATGGTCGTGGTGCCGGGGGGAGAAGGGGACATTGCGGCCATGCCTGGCCGTTCCCCGATGATGTTGCAGCTTCGTGGCGGGGTGATCACCCTGTACAAGGACGATCAGGTTCTGGAACGCTGCTTCGTCACGGGCGGTTTTGTCGACATGACAGCAGATCACTGCACGGTTCTTGCGGATTCGGTGCGGGCACTGGAAGACCTTTCCATTGATGATGCACGTCAGACGCTTGATGAGCTGAAGGATCAGTGGACAAAGGTTGGTCCCGGTGATGTTGAGCTGCGTGCCAGCCTGAGCCGTCAGATTCAGGCTGCCCGTGCGGAAATTGAGGTTGCCCAGAAAGTTCAGCAGAATGATCTGAAGTCTCTCTGATACTTCCGTAGTGCATTGAAGCTCCGGAAAACCGCTCTCTGGAAAGAGGGCGGTTTTTTTTGTGTCTTTTTTCTGTTGTCGATTCTTTTTTGGTGGGGTGATTCGTTGGGGGTGTGTTTTTGGGTTTATGTGGCTGTTTTCTGGGGTTTTTTGGGATTGAGTGAAGAAACTTTGAGAAAGTTTCGGGAATCGTGTTGACCGTGTGTGGGTGGGTGCGTATAAGCCCATTCACCGGCGGCGCTGGAGCGGAAGTTCTGGGGCGGTTGGGGCGATCATTGACAAGAGAATATGGGTTATAAAGTAGAGACTGGAAGGGATATGTTGGCGGCGTTTTCGTTGGCGAAGGCTGATGGAAGACGGAAGCTGATGTATCTGACTTTAAGTTTGATGCGTTGAA
>NZ_PDLY01000005.1 GCF_014048465.1 Bombella mellum | reverse complement strand
GTTGGACAATGCCGCAACCGCCAACATCACCGGAGGTCAGGTCCTCGGAACGACGACCAGCACCGGAACGCTCAACGCATCCTCCTCAAACCTGGCCAACATCATCAACAAGGTCAGTGACAACTCATCCCAGACAGTCAGTACAGCTACCCTGCTCAGAAGCAGTGCTGGAGCTGTCACCAACGAGGCGGGAGCCACCTTCTCGGCAACGGGCGGGAAGCTCTCTTCCGCCACAAACAGCGGCACCATGACGCTGGGCAAGGACAACACCGTCAGACGTGACGTCACCCAGAATGGTGGAAGTCTGACGCTGGATGGTAACACAATTGAGGGGACACTAAGGGCCAATGGTGGCCACTTCAACGTCACCAATAACGGCTCCACGGCCGGCTCCCTCACAGGATCAGGTGACGGCACCCTCAATGGCACGCTGAACCTGACCAGCGCCAACGATGAATATTCCGGCAGCATGGGTGGGACCGGCGGCCTGACCCTCTCCGGCGGGCATGAAACACTGACAGGCAACAGCAGCTACGCTGGTCCGACCCTCGTCAAGAACAATGCCCAGCTCGAAGTGGATGGCGACAACAGTGCCGCAAAAGGCCAGACCTCCGTCATGGATACGGCCACCCTCCGCGGTAAGGGCACGATCGGTGGTGATGTGACCATCGGCTCCGGAGCCACTCTGGCACCGGGCACGAATGAAAATCCCGGTACACTGACCGTCAACGGCAACCTGAATCTGGACAACGGCTCCCGTCAGGTCTTCCGCCTCGGCCAGACCAACACGGAAGGCGGGAAATATAACGATTTCGTGGACGTGAAGGGCAACCTTCAGCTCGGTGGCACGCTCTCCGTCCAGCCGGTCCAGGGAGCTCCGAACGTCAGCAACTCTGCACTGGAGGCCGGCCTGTACCGCCTGTACAGCTATGGTGGTAACCTTGTCGGCTCGCAGCAGCAGTTGCAGATTCTACAGGATTCAAAATCCGATCTGGCCCTCCAGACCTCCATTGCCCATCAGGTCAATCTGGTCGTTGGCAGTAACGGCTACAATTACTGGGATGGTAATGACAGTTCCCATCGTACCCAGAATGGTACGGGCAATGGAAAGGTCGAAGGTGGCGACGGTGTCTGGCGTGCATCCACCCCCAACGGCACGACAAACTGGACCAAGTCTGACGGCTCCGCCAACAGCCAGTGGCACGACGGTGACAGGGCGATCTTTGCCGCCAATGCCGGTACGGTTCATGTCGATGATGACAACGGCAAGGCTCCTGTCATCTTCTCCTCGGCACAGTTCGCTAACAATGACGGCAAAAACTATGTCGTGACCGGTGATCCTCTCCAGGCCTCCACGGGCGATACTGTCATCCGTGTGGGTGATGGCACATCCGAAGGCAGTAAAATCACGGCCGAGATTGCTTCCGTCATTGATGGCAGCCATGTTGATGGTGGAACTGGAACCAGTCTGCACAAGACGGACCAGGGAACCCTCATTCTCAGCTCTGATAACAGTTTTGCCAAGTCGACCCATATTGATGCTGGTACCCTCCAGCTCGGCAATGGCGGCACGACCGGGTCCGTCGGGTCTCAGCCGATCGTCAACAACGGGACGCTGGCAGTCGATCACAGCAACGACATCACTCTGACCCAGCTCATTTCCGGCACGGGTTCGTTCGTACAGAAAGGCTCTGGCACGACCACACTCAGCAACGCCGACACACATGACAAATATACGGGTGACACGGACGTTCTGGGTGGCCGCCTGAACATCACAGGCTTCATCGCTAGGAACCTGAACAACAATGCCACAACGGACGTCAACGGTGGCAGGGTTGGTGGCAAAACGACCAACACCGGTACCCTGACCGCAGAGAAGGGCACGCTGACTGACCTCGTCAATAATGCGAAGGGATCGGCTACCCTCACGGACAGCACGGCAGGCAACGTCACCAACAGTAATGATGCAACCTTCAAGGCAACGGATGGTTCCATCCTCGGTTCCCTGACCAATGCTGGCAATACTGATATCGATCACGGCACGGTCAGTGGTCCGACCACAAACAGTGGCACGCTGACAGCCAATAACAGCACACTGTCTGGTGGGCTCAACAACAGCGGCAAGGCCACCCTGACAGGAGGTTCGGCAGCATCCGCCACAAACAGTGGCACGCTGACAGCCGATAACAGCACACTGTCTGGTGGCCTCGACAACAGCGGCAACGCCACCCTGACAGAAGGTTCGGCAGCATCCGCCACAAACAGTGGCGAGCTGACACTGGGTCAGGGCAACATCGTCACAGGTGACGTCACCCAGAATGGTGGCACCCTCTCCCTTGATGGCAACACCATCAACGGAACACTGGCAGCCAAAGGTGGCCAGTTCACCGTCACCAATAACGGCTCCACGGTCGGTTCCCTCACAGGAAAGGGCAATGGCACGCTGGACGGGGCCCTCACCCTCAACAGTCCCACAGGCACGGGGGTCTATGATGGCAACCTCTCCGGGGACAAGGGCAGCCTCTCCATCGCTGCTGGTCATGAAACACTGACGGGAACCAACACCTTCGGTGGCCTTACAACCGTCGCAAAAGACGCCTCCCTGTCCCTCACAGGCTCCCTTGAAAAGGGGCTGACAAACAATAGTGGTACGGTCAACATCGATGGGACCGCCGATCAGGGCCATGGCACGGTCGGTGGCCTCATCACGAACAGTGGCAAGCTGACGGCTGAAAAAGGAACCCTGAACGGTGGCCTCGACAACAGCGGCAACGCCACCCTGACAAAAGGTTCGGCAGCATCCGCCACAAACAGTGGCGAGCTGACACTGGGTCAGGGCAACATCGTCACAGGTGACGTCACCCAGAATGGTGGCACCCTCTCCCTTGATGGCAACGAGGTTGACGGGACACTGGCAGCCAAAGGTGGCCAGTTCACCGTCACCAGCAATGGCTCCACGGTCGGCTCTCTCAAAGGTGCGGGTAATGGTACCCTCAATGGCACGCTGAACCTGACCAGCGCCAACGATGAATATTCCGGCAGCATGGATGGCAGTGGCGGTCTGACCGTCTCCGGCGGGCATGAAACCCTGACAGGCAACAGCAGCTACGCTGGTCCGACCCTCGTCAAGAACAGTGCCCAGCTCGAAGTGGATGGCGACAACAGTGCCGCAAAAGGCCAGACCTCCGTCATGGATACGGCCACCCTCCGTGGCAAGGGCACGATCGGTGGTGATGTGGCCATCAATTCGGGTGCCACTCTTGCACCGGGTACGGAAGCTGCCCCAGGAAAGCTGACCATCAATGGCAACCTGAATCTGGATAACGGTTCCCATCAAATTTTCCGTCTTGGGCAAACCGGCACGGAAGGCGGACAGTACAACGACTTCGTGGACGTGAAGGGCAACCTTCAGCTTGGTGGCACGCTCTCCGTCCAGCCGGTTGCAAATGGCAGCAGTGTCAGCAATGCGACCCTGATGCCTGGCCTGTACCGCCTGTACAGCTACGGAGGCAGCCTGTCCGGCGAGCAGCAGCAGTTGCAGATCCTACAGGATTCAAAGTCCGATCTGGCCCTCCAGACAGCCATCGCCCATCAGGTCAACCTGTTCGTCAGCAATGGTGGCTACAGCTTCTGGGATGGCGATGCCAGCTCGCATCGTACTCCAAATGATACGGGTAATGGCAAGATCGACGGTGGCGACGGCACATGGAGAGCCTCTACTCCCGGCAGCACCAAAAACTGGGCCAATGTTGATGGTACTGCCAACAACCAATGGCATAAGGACGACATGGCGATCTTTGCCGGTTCTGCTGGCACGGTCCATGTTGATGACCAGAAGGGTGCAGCTCCTGTCTCCTTCTCCGGGGCACAGTTTGCCAACAATGATGGCAAAAACTATGTCGTGACCGGTGACCCTCTCCAGGCCTCCACGGGCGATACTGTCATCCGTGTGGGTGATGGCACATCCGACGGCAGTAAAATCACGGCCGAGATTGATTCCCCCATTGATGGCAGCCATGTCCCTGGCGGAACGGGCCTGCACAAGACAGACCTGGGAACCCTGATTCTCGGTTCCGACAACAACTTCACCAATCCGACCCATATTGATGCCGGTACGCTCCAGCTCGGCAATGGCGGAACGACCGGGTCCGTCGGATCACAGGAAATCGTCAACAACGGGACGCTGGCGGTCGATCACAGTAACGACATCACTCTGGCCCAGCCCATTTCCGGCGCGGGCTCCGTCGTGCAGAAAGGCTCTGGGACGACCACTCTTGGAGGTAACAATACCTATAAGGGCGACACGAACGTTCTGGGTGGCCGCCTGAACATCACAGGCTCCATCACCGGCAATCTGAACAACGCTGCCACGACCGACATCAATGGCGGCAAGGCTGGTTTCACGACGACCGACAGTGGTACGACGATCAACACCGGTACCCTGACCAACACCGGTACCCTGACCGCAGAGAAGGGCACGCTGGCTGACCTCGTCAATGATGCGAAGGGATCGGCTACCCTCACGGACAGCACGGCAGGCAACGTCACCAACAGTAATGATGCAACCTTCAAGGCAACGGATGGTTCCATCCTCGGTTCCCTGACCAATGCTGGCAATACTGATATCGATCACGGCACGGTCAGTGGTCCGACCACAAACAGTGGCACGCTGACAGCCAATAACAGCACACTGTCTGGTGGGCTCAACAACAGCGGCAAGGCCACCCTGACAGAAGGTTCGGCAGCATCCGCCACAAACAGTGGCGATCTGACACTGGGCAGGAGCAACACCGTCACAGGTGACGTCACCCAGAATGGTGGCACCCTCTCCCTTGATGGCAACACCATCAACGGAACACTGGCAGCCAAAGGTGGCCAGTTCACCGTCACCAGCAATGGCTCCACGGTCGGCTCTCTCAAAGGTGCGGGTAATGGTACACTCGGTGGTACACTGGACCTGAACAATGCCCATGATACCTATGATGGCAGCATGGATGGCAATGGCGGTCTGACCGTCTCCGGCGGGCATGAAACCCTGGCCGGCAAAAACAGCTATACCGGCCCGACCCTCGTGAAGAACAATGCACAGCTGGATGTCAATGGCGACAATAGTGGAGCCACAGGCCCCACTTCCGTCGTGGACAATGCGACATTGCGGGGCAAAGGCACGATCGGTGGTGATGTGACCATCGGCTCTGGAGCCACCCTGGCACCGGGCACGAATGAAAATCCCGGTACGCTGACCGTCAACGGCAACCTGAATCTGGACAACGGATCCCGTCAGGTCTTCCGTCTTGGCCAGACCAACACGGAAGGCGGTGCCTACAACGACTTCGTGGATGTTAAGGGCAACCTTCAGCTTGGTGGCACGCTCTCCGTCCAGCCTGTCGAAGGGGCTCCGAATGTCAGCAACTCTGCCCTGATGCCAGGCCTGTACCGTCTGTACAGCTATGGCGGCTCCCTGTCCGGCACGCAGCAGATCGATCTGCTCCAGAAGGAAAAATCTGATCTGGCTCTTCAGACGGCCATCGACCATCAGGTCAATCTGGTGGTCAACAGCGGCGGATATACGTTCTGGGATGGGAACGACAGCTCTCACCGTACTCCGAATGACACCGGTAACGGCAAAATCGAAGGGGGTGATGGCGTCTGGAAGGCTCCAGGCGGCAACGGTACCGACAACTGGGCACAGGCTGATGGCAAGACCAACGGTCAGTGGCAGAACGGGAACACGGCCATCTTCACCGGCAATGCCGGTACGGTTCATGTCGATGATGACGGCGGCAAGGCTCCTGTCTCCATCTCCGGCGCACAGTTCGCCAACAATGATGGGAAGAAATATGTCGTGACCGGTGATCCTCTCCAGGCCTCGACTGGAGACACTGTCATCCGTGTGGGTGACGGTACGCCTGAAGGCAAGAACATCACGGCCGAGATTGATTCCCCCATTGATGGCAGCCATGTCGATGGCGGAACAGGCCTGCACAAGACAGACCTGGGAACCCTGATTCTCGGTTCCGACAACAACTTCACCAAGCCGACCCATATTGATGCCGGTACGCTCCAGCTCGGCAATGGCGGCACGACCGGGTCCGTTGGATCTCAGCCGATCTTCAACGACGGGACGCTGGCAGTCGATCACAGCAACGACATCACGCTGGATCAGCCCATTTCCGGCACGGGCTCCGTCGTACAGAAAGGCTCTGGTACGACCACTCTTGGAGGTGACAACACCTATACGGGCAACACGAACGTCGACAATGGCCACCTGAACATCACGGGTTCCATCGCTGGCAACCTGAACAACGCTGCCACGACCGACATCAATGGCGGCAAGGTTGGCGGTGCGATCTCGAACAAGGGCACCCTGACCGCCGAAAACGGCACGCTGGGTGACTTCGACAACACGGGCAAGGCCACCCTGACGGGCGGAACGACAAAATCCGCCACCAACACGGGCGATCTGACACTGGGCAAGGGCAACACCGTCACGGGTGACGTCACCCAGAATGGTGGCACCCTCTCCCTCGATGGCAACAAGGTTGACGGAACACTGGCAGCCAATGGGGGCCACTTCAACGTCACCAGCAACGGCTCCACGGTCGGCTCTCTCAAAGGATCAGGCAACGGCACCCTCAATGGCACGCTGGACCTGACCAACGCCCATGACACATATGCCGGCAGCATGGATGGCAATGGCGGTCTTACCGTGTCTGGCGGTCATGAAGTTCTGACGGGTGCGAACAGCTATACCGGCCCAACCCTCGTGAAAAACAATGCCCAGCTGGAAGTGGATGGCGACAACAGCCGTGCCACCGGCCCCACCTCCGTCGTGGACAGTGCCACCCTGCGTGGCAAGGGCACGATCGGCGGGGACGTGACCATTGGATCCGGAGCCACGCTGGCACCGGGCACGAATGAAAATCCCGGTACGCTGACCGTCAACGGCAACCTGAATCTGGACAACGGCTCCCGTCAGGTCTTCCGCCTCGGCCAGACCAACACGGAAGGCGGGAAATATAACGATTTCGTGGACGTGAAGGGCAACCTTCAGCTCGGTGGCACGCTTTCCATCCAGCCGGTCGAAGGGGCTCCGGACGTCAGCAACTCTGCGCTGATGCCCGGCCTGTACCGCCTGTACAGCTATGGCGGCGTTCTCTCCGGTACGCAGCAGATTGACCTGCTCCAGAATGCGAAGTCCGATCTGGCCCTCCAGACCTCCATTGCCCATCAGGTCAACCTGGTCGTTGGCAGTGACGGCTACAATTTCTGGGATGGGGATGACAGCTCCCATCGTACCCAGAACGGCACAGGTGATGGTCATGTGGATGGCGGTGACGGCATCTGGCGTGCCGCCAACCCCAGCGGGACGGCGAACTGGACCAAGTCTGACGGGTCCGTCAACAGCCAGTGGCAGGCTGGCAGCATGGCCTTCTTCACCGCCAATGCCGGTACGGTTCATGTCGATGATGACAACGGCAAGGCTCCTGTCTCCTTCTCCGGGGCACAGTTCGCCAACAATGATGGCAAGCAGTATCTCGTGACCGGCGACAGACTCTTCGCCTCCACGGGTGACACGGTCATCCGTGTGGGTGATGGTACGTCCGAAGGGAAGAACATCACAGCCGAGATCGCATCCGTCATCGATGGCAGCCATGTTGACGGCGGAACGGCCCTGCACAAGGCAGACCTTGGCACGCTCATCCTCAGCTCCGACAATGACTTTGCCAGGCCGACCCGTATTGATGCCGGTACCCTCCAGCTCGGCAATGGCGGCACGACCGGGTCTGTCGGGTCTCAGGAGATCGTCAACAACGGGACGCTGGCGGTCGATCACAGCAACGACATCACGCTGGCCCAGCCCATTTCCGGCACGGGTTCGCTCGTCCAGAAAGGCTCTGGCACGACCACACTCAGCAACGCCAACACATATGCAGGTGACACGGACGTTCTGGACGGCCGCCTGAACATCACGGGCTCCATCGCTGGCAACCTGCACAACGCCGCCACGACGGACGTCAATGGTGGCAGGGTTGGTGGCACGACGACCAACACCGGCACCCTGACCGCCGAGAACGGTACGCTGGCTCATCTGGACAACAGTGGCAAAGCGACCCTGACGGGTGGTCAGCTGGCTTCCGCCACGAACAGCGGTGCCATGACGCTGGGTCAGGGCAATACCGTCACGGGTGACGCCACCCAGAATGGCGGCACGCTCTCCCTTGATGGGAACAAGGTTGACGGAACGCTGGCAGCCAATGGGGGCCAGTTTGATGTCACCGGCAACGGTTCCACGGTCGGCTCCCTCACGGGGGCAGGCAATGGCGTGCTGGATGGCACGCTGAGCCTGACCAACGCCCATGACACCTATGCGGGCAGCCTCTCCGGCACGGGTGGCCTGACACTCGCCAGCGGTCAGGAAACGCTGACGAACCAGTCCCATATTGGCGGCCCCGTGGCCGTTAATGAGGGAACGCTGGCCCTCGCCGGTTCGGCCGCACAGCTGGCCACGGATGGTGGCATGACGATCGGTTCCAAAGGCCCGTCGGAGGTCACGCTCTCTGACGGAGCCGGACTGCACAGCAGCAGCCCGATCGTTTTCGCCAAGGCGGAGACCATGCCGGCTGACGGCCTCAATGCCACCATCAACGTGCTCAACGGCAGTACGCTGGCGGCGGGTGATGCCAATGGCCGGCCCGGCCTGGATGCGGAAGATGGTGCTAGAGCCAGACTGGTTCTGGACGGCGGTACCCTTCAGAACCAGAAGGGGTCTGACCTGACGGGCAATGTTGACACGTCCATCGGTTCGAAGGGTGCAACGTTCGACGTGCAGGACCAGAACCACCTGACGCTGGCCAGCAACGTCGCCCTGACGGGCGATGCGGCAGGCACGCTGGCAAAGACAGGCACGGGGACCTTCTTCTTCGAAGGAAACGGGTCTGCCTTCAGCGGTCCGACGGACATTCAGGCGGGTGAAATGGTCGTGGATGGTGACCTGTCCCATTCCGGCACGACAGTGCGGCAGAATGCCACGCTGGCCGGAACGGGAACGGTCGGCATGACGGAAGTGGCCACGGACGCAACACTGGCCCCCGGTGGCTATGGAAGCCTTGGCACACTGCGCATTGCTGGCGATCTGGACATGGCGAAAGGCTCCGTGCTGCGCATCCGTGGCACCAGCGACATGATCGGGCAGAAAATCCAGGAAAAGGATGGAACCAGCTATGATGCTGTGAATTCCGACCATGTGGCTGTCGACGGCAAGGCGACCCTTCAGGGTGGCACGCTGGACCTGCATGTCCAGAATGGCGGGACAGGCCTGACCTACGGGGAAGCCTACCGTGTCCTGACGGCAACCGGTGGAGTCATCGGGCATTATGACGACCTCCAGACCAACATCGGTCAGGATTACGCCTATCTGAGCCCGGCCCTGTCCTACACGGACAATGATGTGGACATCATCCTGCGTCGCAATCTTGAAGGGTTCGGCTATATTGGCGGGACACGCAACCAGATTGCGGCAGGGAACGGCCTTGACCACATTGCCCAGAATGATGCGCTGGCAGATGCCATGGTGCAGCTGACACGCAATCAGGCCAAGCAGGCCCTGGACAACCTCTCGGGTGAAATCCACGCCTCCATCCGCACGGCCCTGATCCAGGACAGCTTCTACACCCGCAATGCCGCCCTGAACCGTCTGGCCAATTCCGACTGTGACTACGGGCGCAACGGGCAGAGCGTCTATGATCTGAAGACCCGCAGAAAGAACGGGGCCTGCTATTCCGACCATGCCATCCTGTGGGGCCAGGCCTATGGCGGCCTCGGTCATAACAGTGGTGACGGCAATGCGGCCCTCATGCACCACAACACGGCCGGTTTCATCATGGGTGCGGATGCTCCGATCCGTGACAGCAACTGGCGTGTCGGTGGGCTGGTCTCCTACGGTCATTCCCAGTTCAACGTCCAGCGTGGCCGTTCCTCCTCCGGGAACAGCAACAACATCAGCATCGGTGCCTATGCCGGAACACACTGGGGCAACCTGAACCTCCGCCTTGGTGCCACCTATACCTGGAACGTCATCAACACCAGACGCCACATTGCCGTGGGGGCCTATGGTGGGCGTGTCAGCAGCAGCTATCTGGGCGGCACGGCACAGGCCTTTGCCGAGCTGGGTTACAAGATCCACGCCATGAACAGCGTGTTCGAACCCTTCATGAACGTTGCGTATGTGAACATGCAGACCAACAGCTATCATGAGCATGGCAACTCGGCCGCCCTGCGTGGTCAGGGAACCGACAGCGGGATGACCTTCTCAACCTTCGGCTTCCGGGCCGCCACGAAGGTCAACATCGGCAAGATGCTCTTCATGCCCCATGTCATGGGTGGGTACCGTCATGGCTTCGGGCAGCTCGGCTCCCGTCAGCATGAGGCCTTCGCTTCAACGGGCAACACCAACGACATGGAAGTGGCAGGTGTCCTGCTCTCCAAGGATGCTGCCATTGTCGACACGGGCGTGACGGCACAGCTGACGAACCGTATCGATCTGGACCTCTCCTACATTGGCCAGTACGGCAACAGGTCCATCGAAAGCGGCGCAACCGGCTCCTTCCGGATGCGTTTCTGAGACAGGCCTCATTCCTTACGGGATGATCCACCGGAAGGCGGGTCGGAACAGATGTTCCGGCCCGCTTTTTTCATGGATCTGCTGCCCCTTCCTCGCAGACCCTCACGCAAAAGACCGCCAGAAGGAAACCTCTTCACTTCTTCATCAAACAGACACGAAAGCTGATGGCCTCATTCACAGGGAAGGGCTTTAATCTTCAGTGAAGAAATGAGTCCTATCTATCGTTCCGTCTCATCCCGACCATTCAGGATACCATCAAAGACGGAAGCGCATGATCATCTCATCCGGGCAGACCGTTGGCTATATTCCCCAGTCCCAGCCGGGCTTCAACGGGTTCACCCTCTACATGCCCGACAACCTGCCACCATTTTCCCGCGACAGTTCCTACACCTTCCAGGGGGGAACGCTGATCATCGCTCCCGCCTCATGGCAGGGGCTGATAAGCCCTGCCGCCATGGTCGCTCCCCACACCATCACCCTGAATCCCGGAACAGGCGGTACCCTTCTCGTCGATTATGGCGCACTGAACGGCACGACATTACAGACCAGCCTGGCACTGAACGTCTATCTGACCAGCTCTCCACCCTCCAGCTTCAAGATACAGCTCGCCTTCTCCACACAGGGAGGCAGCAAAGCCGAGGCACAGCAGCGTTACGACGCCACAAGCAACCAGACGACCATCCAGCTCAATGAGGATTACAGCTCCTACAGCAGTGCCCACACGAACATCTTCATTCCCGGGAATCCCTACCAGCTTTCTCTGGACGGACAGTGGAGCAGCATCCCCCTTGCCTCGCAGGCAGCCTCATCATCCCCGGAACTCGTCTGCTATCTTGCAGGAACCCTGATCGACACGCCCGACGGCCCGGTCCCGGTCGAACGGCTGCGCCCGGGCGATGCCATCCATGTCTTCCATGACAGACAGAAGCGTGTGGAATATCTCCGCTGGGTAGGGCGGAAATCCGTGACGGCCACATCCCCCGATGACTGGCCCATACGCATACGACCCCATACCTTTGGTGAGAACTGCCCCTTTCAGGACCTCTATGTCACGGAGGAACACTGCCTGTTCCTGAAAGGAGCCTTCGTTCCCGCCCGCATGCTCGTCAACGACCACACCATAACCCGGGAAGAGCGGACAGCCTACGACATCTACCATATCGAAACGTACGAACACCGCATCATCAGTGCCAACGGTGCCCTGTCCGAAACATATCTGGACACGGGCAACCGCAGCAGCTTCATCACCCCCGATGACACGGCCAGCCTCCAGCCACAGACGGCATCCCCCAGCCAGACAAAAGACTGGGCGCATGATGCGGCCGCCCCCCTGAAGGTGGAACGGGGCTTTGTCGAACCCCTCCATGCCGCCCTGACACGACGGGCCATGAAACTTGGTTTTTCTGCCAGAACCGTCTCCCATCCCACGACGGACAATCCCGCCCTGACCCTGCTCGACTCCCAGGGCACGGAACTCGCCCTCTTCAGGCAGGACGGTCGGCATTACATCTTCCAACTCAGGCAGGGCAGCCCCTTCCTTCTCATCCGGTCCCGCACGACCCGCCCTGACAGAAGCATAGGCCCCTTTGTGGATGACCGTCGCCAGCTGGGCGTCCTTGTGGGCGACATAACGCTGACCTGCCCCGACGGGACCGACCTGCCCCTGACGTCACATCTTACCGCTCCGGCGGAAACCGGCTGGGATGTGGTGGAGGCCACACCATGCCGCTGGACAAACGGTGAGGCCCGCCTTCCTCTCCCGGACATTGCCCCGGGAACAGGCTGCCTGCTGAAACTCGAAATACTGAGTGCCGGCCCTTATGTCCTCTCCGAGGCGGCCCAGCCATAAAAAAGGGATGGCCCCGAAGGACCATCCCCATACAGAGAGCCTGCCCAAGCCGGATGCAGGCCTCTGTCAGGCTCTCCTCACATGCAGAGAGGCCAAGCTCAGATCAGACGCGTGACGAAGTTCACAGCCTGCTGAATCCCCGTGCCAATGAGGGAGATGATGCTGCCGAACGGGTCCTGCAGGAAGTTGGTGATGGCACGGACCGGAGCAGCGATGGACTGCAGCAGGCTGCCAGCCGGGTTGGCAGCAGCAGCGGCGTAACCGTTGGGCACGTAGCCGTTCACGGCATAGCCGTTGGGAGCGTAGTTGGCAGCCGGGATCGTGTTGGTGTTGGCAGCCGGAGCCAGAGCGCTCTGGCCATTACCATTGCTGGAACCACCGAACAGACCACCGAGCAGGTTGCCCAGCAGACCAAAACCACCAGAAACGCTGTCCAGCTCACGGTCGTTAAGAGCTCT
This sequence comes from Bombella mellum, assembly GCF_014048465.1. Classification (GTDB taxonomy): domain Bacteria; phylum Pseudomonadota; class Alphaproteobacteria; order Acetobacterales; family Acetobacteraceae; genus Bombella; species Bombella mellum. Next base: position 179,649 of record NZ_PDLY01000005.1, on the reverse strand, counting down.
CATCTTAAGTCTCCACACACTTTTCATTAAGAGGTCGGAAGTTTCACTCAGAACTTCCATGAACAAAAAGTCATAATCAAAGTGATCAGTCAACAGAAAATACTGTAATTAAAGAAATTAATTTTACATTAGTATTTAATATACCATTTATTATGTAATAAATTCTCATACTCACGTTCATTGTTTGATCATAACTTTAATTAATTTTCCTATTATATTTGACATATTTTCAACATGATCGAAAATGATATCTCAAAACACATGTAAGCTCCTGTACAGCCCCAGAACAGTCTGACAGTGCAGACAACCCCCTCTTCTTCGGAAAGCCCGCCAGCTCCAGAAGAAAGATTGTCGACACGGGCCACCCGGCCTCATGAATACAGCCGCCACTCATCCCTCATGGGCAAAGGTGACCCCACGGGACCAGCCTGATCCTGTCTCCGGTACCATCTGTCTGAAGTCCCAGAACACCGATTTTTCACGGCGATAGCACGGTTCCGAATCCCGTACGGGATGCCACGGCAGCCTCCACACGGATACATCAGGGCTTTCCCCGAATAAAATCCGACCTCCTCAGATGAAGCCCTGTCGCCTCATCCAGCTTTCCGCCAGAGCAGGCCACTGCCCCGTCGGCCCATTCCTGTCCCCCATGCCGAAACCATGCCCACCAACCGGAAAATGGTGCTCCTCACAGGGACGATGCTGCCGCTGATAGGCCTGCACCAGCAGGGCCGCCTGCTCTGGCGACACTATGGGATCATCTACGGCATGGGCCAGAAACAGGGATGGCGCATCAGCCCGGACATGAGGCGGCAGAGACCAGCGGAAAGCCCGCTCCTCCAGATGATCATGTCCAAGGCATATCCGGCTGGTACGGCTTCCGGTGAAAGGAGGGGCCACACTGACGACCGGATAAAGCAGCATCAGCAGGGCAGGCGGGACCATAACCCCCTGCAAAGCCGTCAGCCCCAGCAGGTGCCCTCCCGCAGAAAATCCCAGAAAAGCCACCCGCTGCGCATCAATGTTCCTGCCAATCTTGCCGGACCGTAACAGATGCAGCACCTGCTGGGCATCTGCCATCGGGGCCTCCATTCCTTCAGTCCACCCTTCTTCCGGCAGACGGTAGAACAGGATGGCCGCCGTAATCCCCAGTGACACCAGCCAGCGGGCCGCAGGCAGGGCCTCATGTCCTATGGCCAGATGCCCATACCCACCCCCAGCGGCGATGATGACCGTCGCCCCATTCGGGCGGACTGGCCTGATGACATGAAGACCGGGACAACGGATGCCGGACACACGCCCACCATGCGCCACATGGACCTGCTCCACGGAGGCGGAACCACCCTGCTCCCAGAGCGGATGAAAATCGGACACGTCTCCCAGAAGTCCCCGCACGTCAGGCCGCCTTCCAGCATGGCACCGCTCCACGGCCCCGGCCAGGGCTGCTGCCGGAAGGAACGAACAACATTTCAGAAACGCCCGACGTCTCCCCGGCATGTCAGACAACCTCCCCTATGACAGACACGGAACACACTGCCCGCAGCCACCTGATACGGACATGAAATATTTATGACATCTCCGTAAAATACGGGCCGGGACATCAGAAATACGGCGGAATCCTGCCACTCCTTCCCACCCGTCCCACGGCTCCCGCTGCGGTTCCCGCCCATGACAAATTCGGATAGAGTGCGTCCTCAATAAGGGGGACAGAAGCATGGTGCGCCAGAGGCAGCATATTGTGCAACGCTATGAGGATGAGCTGCTCCATTTACGGTCCCTCATGGAGCAGATGGGAGGGCTGGTGGAGCACCAGCTGTCTCTCATACTCGCCGGCATTACCGGCAATGATGCCCGTACCGCCCTTCAGGCAGCGCATCAGGACGACACGGTCGACGCCCTGGAACATGAGGTCGAGACTCTGGCCATCCGTCTGCTGGCCCTGCGGGGCCCGATGGCGGCGGACCTCCGCGAGATCGTGGCCTGCATCCCCATGGCCGGAGCACTGGAGCGCATGGGCGACTATGCCAGCTCCATTGCCCGCCGCCTCAGCGAGATGGAACAGCCCATCCCCCATGCAGCCCGCCTCGCCCTGGGAGAGATGGGGCGACTTGTGCTGGACCATCTCCGCCGTGTCATGGATGCCCTGGAACGCAAGGACGCCAGTGCCGCCCGGGCAATCTGGGAAGCCGACCAGCTGGTGGACCAGTACTGCGAAACCATGACCGCCGATTCACTGGAGCAGATGACCCTCCACCCCCACACGATCCGCCTTCACATCGCCCTGCTCTTCGTGATCAGGAATCTGGAGAGGATCGGTGACCACACCACGAACATGGCCGAACGTGTGGTCTTCATGGTCACGGGGGCCATGCTGCCTCCCAGCCGCCCCCACGGCCATGCCGGACAGGAGCCTCGCCGACCATGACCCCCCCGCCACAGGCCGCCACCAGAGGCCACGTTCTCGTCGTGGAGGATGAACCCGCCCTGCGCCTCCTGCTGGAACGCAGCCTGCACCAGCGGGGCTATCAGGTCAGTGTCGCCCCAGATGGAAAGAAGGCCCTGTCCTTCCTCGAAACGACCCGCCCTGACGTGGCCCTGCTGGACTGGATGATGCCCGGTCTGTCCGGGCTGGAACTCTGCCGCACCATCCGGCAGAAACCCGGCCTCAGGGACCTGCCCGTCCTGTTTCTCACGGCCCGGACGGAGGAGCAGGATGTCATAGCCGGGCTGGACAACGGGGCTGACGGTTACCTGACGAAACCGTGCAGTGCGGACAGGCTGGACGCCCGCCTGCGTGCCCTGCTCCGCCGCACCCGCCCCGTACAGGACATCATCACGTTCGGCCCCCTCACGCTGGAGCCGGAAAACCATCAGATCACACGGTCCGGCCGCCCCGTCATGCTCGGCCCCACGGAATACCGCCTGCTGGAGCTGTTCATGCACAATCCCCGCAGGGTCTTCTCCCGGGAAGACCTGCTGGAACGTCTCTGGGGACCGAACGTGCATGTGGAAATACGCACCATAGACGTGCATATCCGCCGTCTCCGCAAGGCCCTCAACGGTGCGGGCGAGACAGACCTCATACGGACCGTGCGGGCAGCCGGATATGCCTTGGATGACGGCCACGCCAGCCCGGCGGCTGGCTGACCGCCAGTGCACCCGTCATCACTTCTTCTGGACCTCGTGGCCGCCTCGTCTGCCATTCTCGCCCTTGCGGGCTGGGGCATGGTGTGGCGTCTCTCCCGTCACACGGGGCCGGTCCAATCTTCCACCACCACGGAAACACGCCCGGATGACATCACCCGGCTGGCTGACACCATTCCCGGCATGGCCCTCATCCTCGGCCCGATGGGACAGGTCCTGGCCTGCAATGCCGAGGCACAGGCCCGTTACGGGGACAGTCTGAACGCCCTGCTGCGTCATCCCAACACGCGTGATGCCCTGAACACGGCCCTGAATGCACCCCCGGCCGCCGGTACGGGTCTGCCTGCAGCCTGTTCGGCCACCATCACGCTGGATGTCCCGATCAGACGGTCCATCCGCCTGTCCATGCGCCGTCTGGCCGGAGCCTCGGGCCGGGACAGTCTCGTCCTGACCCTGCTGAATGACCGCAGCACCATACGGGCCGTGGACCGCATGAGGGCCGACTTCGTCGTCCATGCCAGCCACGAACTCCGCACGCCCCTCGCCTCCCTCAGCGGTTTCATCGACCTGCTCCGGACCGATGACCCTGCCGAATCTTCTTCCCGCACCCTGTATCTGGACATCATGGACCAGCAGGCCACCCGGATGCAGCGGCTCATCGACCGGCTCCTCTACCTCTCCCAGCTGGAGCTGAACACCCATCAACGCCCCCGTGACCGGCTGGATGTGGAAGAGCTGTTCGCCCGCATTCTGGGCGAGGTCACGCCCCGCTTCCGGGATGCCAGCCGCCAGCTGGATGTCCGGCAGGAAGAGGGCCTGACACTGCTGGCCAATGAGGATGAGCTGGTCCAGCTGTTCCTCAACCTCATCGAGAACGCCATCCGCCACGCCACACGGCCCGACCACCCCCTGCATGTCCGCCTTCAGGCCCGGCGAGCGACTCCCGACGATCACCCCGCAGCCGGTACGGCAGGAATTCTGCTCTCCGTCGAGGATGATGGCCCCGGCATCGAGGCCCATCATCTCCCCCGCCTGACCGAACGCTTCTACCGTGTCACGGACAGGCCGGACGGCAGCAGTGGAGCCGATCAGGGAACCGGGCTGGGCCTGGCCATCGCCCGCCAGATTCTGGACAGGCACGGCGGCAGGCTGCACATCGAGAGCACACCGGGCAGGGGAACCGCCTGCCTGATCTGGCTCCCCGCCGCTCTCCCGCCCCCGGCCGGGATGCAGGGAAATTGATCCACCCCCTTGCGGAAGGCGGAGGCACACACCCATAGTTGACAGGCGGACAGGCACGTCCTGCCCCTCCTATGAAGAACGGGAACGCTCACATGCCCTTCATCACCACAAGCGATCATGTAAAACTGCATTACGGGGACCACGGCCAGGGGCGGCCTCTGGTCATGATTCATGGCTGGACGTTCTCCGGCCGCTTCTTCCACCGCAGCATCGAGACATTCGCCAGACAGTACCGTGTCATCACGCTGGACCTGCGGGGGCACGGTGAATCGGACAAACCCGATCACGGCTACCGCATCGCCCGTCTGGCCGCAGACCTCCGGGCCCTCCTCGAGACGCTGGACCTGAGAGATGTCACCGTCCTGGGCTGGTCCATCGGTTCACCCATCATCTGGTCCTATCTGGAACTGTTCGGCCAGGAACGGCTCCGCAGTGCCATCTTCGTGCAGCAGACACCAAAGCAGTTCTTCGCCCCGGACTGGAAGCTGGGCCATGCCACCTGCTACGACGAGGCCGGGCTGACCTTCCTCCAGCAGCAACTGGCCTTCAACCGCACCGCCTTCGACCGGCAGAATCTGGAGGACTGTCTCAGCACCAGCCTGCCGGACGATGAAAAGACCATGCTGCTGGGCGAAATGGCCCGATGCCCCAGCCATGCCGCCTCCCTCATGATGGCCGACCATACGACGCAGGACTGGCGGGACGTGCTGCCCCACCTCACCCTGCCCTCCCTCATGATGGTTGCGGGCCGGGACAAGGTGCTGCCCGCTGCCGGTCCCCGCTGGGTTGCCGAGCACATGCCGCACTGCCGTGCCGTGGAGTTTGAGGACAGCTCCCACATGATCTTCCTCGATGAAACGGAGAAATTCAACCAGACGGTCCTCACCTTCATGGAAGAAGGAGCCACGGCATGAGCCGCTTCCCCTTTGCCTTTGGCATGAATGAGTTCACCACCCAGCCCTGGTCCTTCGAGGAAGACCTGAAGCACTATGCCGCCCTGGGGGTGGAGACCATCGAACTCTGCGAAAGCAAGCTGGACCCTCACCGACTGGACGAGCAGATGGCCCTGCTGAAAGACAGCGGCCTGAAGATCAGCTCCTTCCAGCCTGCCGTCAGGACCTTCGGGGCCAGCAAGATGATGCCCTATCCGCAGGAGCCGGAACGCCGCCTTGCCCGGCTGGAGGACAGCATGCGCCGCCATGCCCCCCATGCGCAGGGCGTTCCCTTCGTCGTCAATACCGGTGCGCCGGAGAATGGCGACATCATGAGCTGCATCAGGCGCACGGTCGAGGCCCTGCGGCACCTCTGCCCGCTGGCACAGGAGCTGGGCATCACCCTGTCCCTGGAACCACTGAACCCGACATCCATCAATTACGAGACCGCCATCTGGACGATCGACCAGGCTCTGGACGTCATCAGGGCCGTGGACCATCCTGCCCTGGGTCTCTGCCTAGATTACTGGAACATATGGCAGCAGCCGGATGTCTGTGAGGCAATCCACCGGGCCGGGCCATTCATCAACGTCGTGCAGATAAGCGACTGGCGCACCCCCCGTTCCGCCGCCGACAGGCGCATCCCCGGCAAGGGCTGCATCCCCCTCCATGAGCTTCTCCATGCCACATGGGATGCCGGGTTCCGGGGTGCCTGTGCCGTGGAAATCTTCTCCTCCGACGTGCCGGACAGCCTCTATGAGGGGGACCTCTCCACCCTTATCACGCAGTCCCGGGACATGCTGGAACGACTCTGGGAAGGGCCGGTCACCGGCTGACGCTCCCTCCAAAGGCCATGAAGGACTCCTCTCATGGCCTTCTTCACGAAAGGGACAGGCCCGGCATTATCCTGCATAGCAGGGTCTCTTATTTGTTTCATAATCAGAATAATTTATTTTTTAAGCCTTATGGCCGGGGAGATTTTATCCCATAAAGGTAGGGAGATTCACGCAACAAGGGCCCTGTTTCCATGCTCAGCCTCTTTGACCTGTTCAAGATAGGGATTGGCCCTTCATCCTCCCACACGGTCGGCCCCATGCGGGCCGCACAGCGTTTTGCCGACGTGCTGGCGGACCTGCCTGATGGCCCCCTTGAGAAAAACCCGTCCCGCATCGTCATCACCCTCTATGGTTCACTGGCCCTGACGGCCGAGGGGCACGGCACGATCAAGGCGGTCCTCCTCGGGCTTGCCGGAGAGACACCGGAACATGTCGATCCCGAGACCGCCAGAAAACTGGTCCAGCATATTGAAAGCACCCACCTGCTGAACCTCAACGGGACGAGCTTCTCCTTCGACCATCAGAACGACATCTGCCTGGACACGGCCACGATCCCCCCCATCCACCCCAACACCATGCAGTTCGAGGCCTTCGGGCGGGATGGAACCCTCATCACACGCCAGCGTTTCTGCTCCGTGGGCGGCGGCTTCATCACGCCGGAGGAACAGGCCCGGACGATGTCCTATTCCCTGCCCGATGTTCCTTTCCCCTTCCGCAGCGGAGAAGAACTTCTGGCCCATACGAAACGGCAGAACACGGACATCGCCTCCATCATGATGGCCAACGAGACGGCTACACGCCCCCTCTGGGACGTGGAGCGGGGCATGGACCGCATTGCCGACACGATGCTGGCCTGCATCGAGGCCGGACTGCGCAATACGGACACCCTCCCCGGCCCTCTGAAGGTGCAGAGACGGGCCGCCAAGCTCCATGCCCGCCTTCAGGCCAAGACCAATGCCGCCCCGTCCCCTCACGGGGTGATGAACTGGATCAGCCTCTTCGCCATCGCCGTGAATGAAGAAAATGCCGCAGGCGGGCGGGTCGTGACCGCCCCGACGAACGGAGCCGCAGGCGTCATTCCTGCCGTCATGCGCTATTACCGGGATTTCTGCCCCGAATACACGAAGGACGGCCTGCGCACCTTTCTGCTGACGGCTGCCGCCATTGGCGGGCTGTTCAAGCTCAATGCGTCCATTTCCGGGGCCGAGGTGGGATGCCAGGGAGAGGTGGGCGTGGCGTCCTCCATGGCCGCTGCCGGGCTGACCGCCGCACTGGGCGGCACGCCGGAACAGTGCGAACATGCCGCAGAAATCGCCATGGAGCACCATCTTGGCATGACCTGCGACCCCGTCGCCGGTCTCGTGCAGATTCCCTGCATCGAACGGAACGCCTTCGGGGCGGTCAAGGCCATCAACGCCTCATCCCTGGCGATGAGCGATGACAGCGGGGCGCATTACGTCTCGCTGGACCATGTCATCAAGACGATGGCCGAAACCGGACGGGACATGAACCACCGTTACAAGGAAACCGCCCTGGGCGGACTCGCCGTCAACGTCCCCGCCTGCTGATGGGGACAGGCTTGCCTGCCATCACGTGACGGTCCATACGACATTGTGAGTCCGTTTCCACATCACGCTGCGATAGTCTCGCTCCATGACCTTTCCTCATCTGCCCGCCCTGCTGCTTGCCCTGCCCATGCTGGCCATGATGCCCGGCTCCGCCCGGGCGGAGCCGGGAGACCCCCTGCCAACCTCGGAGCGTCCCCCTGCACCGGAGCTGCTCGTCCCCACCCTGCCCTGCCAGAAACTGGCCGGAGCACCCCTCACCTACGCCTCGACAGGCAGTGACGACTCGCTGCATGTCCGGGTGAAATGTTCGATGGAAAAGGGGCAGGACGGGCTGTGGCGGGCACAGTCCTGCACATATGATTCCAGATGGAATGGCCTCTACATGCCACGCCCTCACAGGGCCCGCCCCTACAGGGAAGCCGTGGAACAGTACATGACCCATGCCTGCTTCACGGACGGGCAGCTCACGCCCTATTTCTCCGATGAGCAGACGGACCAGCCGGATGCCGTCTCCCGTGAGGATGCCTGGTCGGCCCGGCTCATCACACCGTGGCGGGAGACCCAGCTGGCCCACGGCATCAGCCCGGCGCAGGATGGAACGGTCGGCAACGTCTTCCTGCACAACCGGACCGCCCATGTGACGCTCAGCTTCACCCACCAGCCTCCCGTCACGGCGGAAGAGACTGATCTGGACAGGGCCGCCCACTCCAGCCGCCGCTTCCAGCCCGCACCCAGCCTCATCAATCTGGATGCCGTCTCCGCCCCCTGAGGCGGGTCAGTCCACGGCCCGGAAGGTCAGGTTATAACGGCAGTCCAGCCCTTCCACCGGCGGAGCCGGCCTGACGGGCAGGACTCCATGAAAGCGGCACCGGCTGGACCCACCCCATACCACCACATCCCCATGATGCAGCGGCACCCTGAGACAGCTGTCACGCCGGTCCATCCCGCCCCACAGGAACAGGGCTGACAGGCCCAGCGACACCGAAACGACCGGTGCCTCCATGTTGCGCTCGTCACGATCCTGATGAAGCCCCATGCCAGCCCCCGGCATGTAACGATTGATCAGCCCGCACTGGGGCACGAACCTTCCATGCCCGGCGGCCTGCGCCGCCCGCCCCGCCAGTGCGACGAAGGCGTCAGGCAGTTCAGGCCAGGGACGGCCCGTCAGCGGGTCGATCCGCACGTAACGGTAACCGTGCCTGTCGCTTACCCAGCCATAGGGGCCGCAGGCCGTCATGCCAGCAGCCATCACGCCGCCGCCCGCCGTTCCATACTGACGGAACGGAGCCTGCCGCACCACGTCCTCCACGGCACGCAGAAGCGTCTGGGCCTCGGCCTTGGCAAAGCCGCCCAGAAGGACGGCACCGGACGCCAGCACCAGCCGTTCCCGGGTCTCCGGGAAGAGATCATCCATCAGATGTCAGCCATCCACCTGCTGCCGATGGAAAAAACGTATCTGTCTCGTGACGATGCCCAGCTCCTCCAGTGCCCGGGAGAACTCGGCAAAATGTGGAGCCGCCTCATGGGCCTGGAAGGCGGCCCGGTCCCTGTAGACCTCATGCAGCACCACGAGGGTGGGAGTCTCCTCACCACACTGGATGGTGAATTCCAGACAGCCCGGCTCATCCGCTTTCGAGCGGAGGGCATCCTGATGGCAGGCCTCGAGAAAAGCCTCCACCGTTTCTTCTCTGGCTTCAAACTCCGCCAGCACGACAAGTGGACCAGACATGGGACGGTCTCCTTCCATGACGGACTCCGGCGGCAACATGCCGCCGCTCCCCGTCCTGGGAGGATGGCCTCTGGGGAAGGTGGATGCAACCGGGCCGCAATGCCTCCCTGTCGGGAGAGGGCTGTGCCTGCCGCACTTGCCAGACTCCGGCGGCCACGGTTTCATGGAGCCTGTCTCCCCCCTTCACGAAGAGAGGACCCCCGCCCGATGACCCACCAGCCCGAAACCGCCGCCACCATCTTTCTGGACGGAACCGGCGTCCCCTACGAGACACGCCGGTATGACTATGCCCCCCGGAAGGGTCATATCGGTGAGCAGGCCGCCAGTGCCATCGGTGCGGCACCTTCCGCCGTCTTCAAGACGCTGGCCGTCAAGATCGACCGGAAACGGGCCGCCTTTGCCGTCATTCCGGTGGACAGGCGTGTCAACTTCAGGGCACTGGCCGTCGCCCTCGGCGGCAGAAACGCCAAGATGATGCAGCCGGACGAAGCCCACGAACGCACCGGTTTCGTCTCCGGTGGGACGACGCCCTTCGGCTCCCGCGAGGTGCTGCCGACCGTGATCGACCTCAGTGCGCAGGACCACGACGCCATGTGGATCAACGCCGGAGAGCGGGGGCTGCTGGCCCGCCTCACCCCGCAGGACGTGCGGGACGTGACAGGGGGCATCTTTGCCAGCATTGCCGAATGACGGTGCCGCCATACCGGAACATGGCCGTTTCGTGACGTTAATTTCACTAACATTTTACCTTCCCGCCCCCTATATCCTGTCGCCACGGTACCACCACATTGGGGAAACGGACCGTGCCTGATGATGCAGGAACAAGGGAGAACAAGATGATCCATGTCCCCACGATGCTGAAACGGATGACCTTCGGTGCGAGCCTAGCCGTTCTGGCCTGCGGGCTAGCCGCAGCTCCGGCGGAAGCGCATCACCATCACAGTTTTGGCCACAGCTTCGCCCGGGGGCTGGGTTATGGCGTCGGGACCGGTGTCGGTTACAACGTGGTCGACCGTGTGTTCAATGGCGCATTCGGTGACGGCGGCTACCGTGGCGGCTATGCGACGCCGTATGTGGTCCAGAGCTATGCGCCGCCGCCGCCCCCTCCAAGCACGAACGTCGTCGTCATCCAGCAGCCTGCGGCTCCTCCGCCTGTTCCGGGTTATCCCTATCCCATCCCCGGCTACACCCATTACCAACCCGGACAGGGCTACGTGGCCCAGACGACCACCTACGTCCAGGGGTATGGTTACGTGCCCGCACAGCCCCAGTCCATCGTGCCCTGACCGGCGTGATGCCGGGGCTGTTCCCCCTGCGGCCCCCTCCCCTCCAGAGGCCGGCCAAACTGAACAGCCAGTAAAAACAGGTTGATTCAGGGCGGGAAATATCTTTATGGAGGCACAGGTTTTTTAATAACACGACAAGAAAGAGTTGATAGTCAGGGATGGTCTTCTGTCGTCTTTTCATCGACCGCCCCGTAGCAACGACGCTGCTGGCTCTCGCCATTTTCCTGTCCGGGCTGATCGCCCTGCCCTTCCTGCCCATCGCCACCATGCCGGACATGACGGCGACCTCCATCATGGTGGTCGCCAACCAGCCCGGGGCGGACCCCCAGCAGATGGCCACCTCCGTCTCCACACCGCTGGAGCGGCGTCTCGCCTCCATCGCTGACATACAGACGCTGGAATCCGTCACCACCAGCGGAAAGACCTCCATCTTTCTGGACTTCTCCTCCTCCCGCAACATTGACGGTGCCCTGCGGGACGTGCAGGCGGCCCTGCGTGCGGCCCGGAGCGACCTGCCGACCGGCACGCTGGATTCCGACCCGCAGGCCTTCAAGCTGGACGGGGACAGGCCGATCTATCTCCTCCATCTGACATCGGACCAGCTGCCCCGGCCCAAGCTGTATGACCTCGCCACCATCCGGGTGCGCCCCGTGCTGGCCCAGGTGCCCGGCGTGGGCCGCATCGAGATATTCGGGGCCTCGAATCCCGCCGTCCGGGTGGAGCTGAACCCCTATCCCCTGTACCGCTGGGGCCTCAACCCCGAGGACATACGCTCGGCCCTGGCCTCGGCCAATGCCTTCACCCCGAAGGGCTTCATCAGCACGGGTGACCAGCGCATCCAGCTCCAGACGAACGACCAGGCCATTGATGCCGCCCATTACAGGGACCTCATCGTGGCCTACCGTAACGGGAAGAACCCCATCTACCTGCGGGACATCGCCACCGTTCGGGACGACGTGCAGGACGTCTATCAGGGCAGCACGCTGAACGGGCAGACGGCCGTCACGATCGCCGTCATTCCGCAGCCTCATGCCAATGCGGTGGAAATCGTCGATGACATCCTGAAACGCCTCCCCCGGCTCCGGCAGGCCCTGCCCGCCAGCACCCAGCTCCGCACCGGGCTGGACCTCTCCATGACCATCCGGGCCTCCCTGGTCGATGCAAAGGAGACGCTCGTCATCTCCATCGCCCTGGTCGTGCTGGTCGTCGCCCTTTTCTTCCGCCATTTCACCAGTACGCTCATCCCGACCATCACCATCCCCGTCGCCCTCTCCGGCACGCTGACGGCCATGGCGTGGTTCAATTTCTCGCTGGACATCCTCTCCCTCATGGCCCTGACGATTGCGGTCGGGTTCGTCATCGACGACGCCATCGTGGTGCTGGAGAACATCGCCCGCCACATGGAAGACGGGATGGACCGCCATCAGGCCAGCATCATCGGCACCTCGGAGATCGCCTTCACCATCGTCTCCATCAGCCTGTCGCTCATCGCCGTTTTCATCCCGCTTCTCTACATTCCCGGCACGCTCGGCTCCGCCCTCCAGGAATTCGCACTGACGATGGCCGCCACGATCATCATTTCGATGATCCTGTCGCTGACCCTGACCCCCATGCTCTGCGCCCATTTCCTGACGATCGAGCCACCCAGCCATGCGCCAGAACAGCCGGCTCATCCCCGGCAGTCCTTCATCAGGAAGCCCCTGCCCTGGCTCTCATACGGGCTGCTGAAAACCGTCAGGAGTCTGGAGAGCGGCCTGTACCGGCTCACCTCCATCTATGAACGGTCGATACACTGGAGCCTGCGCCACCCGCTCCTCATCGGGCTGACCCTGCCGGGCAGCTTCATCCTCATGCTCGGCGGCATCGCCCTCATGCCCAAGACCGCCATACCGGACATGGACCTCGCCATCCTTCAGGGCAGCATCAACGGGGAACCGAGCCTCTCCTTCAAGGCCCTGACCCGCAGGCTCCATCAGGTGGAAAACATCGTCAAGAATGACCCCGCCGTGCAGACGGTCGTCACCTTCAACCGCAACAGCCATACGGGGCGTTTCTTCGTCACGCTGAAGGACAAGAGCGTGAGGGACGCCATTCCTGCCATCCTGGCCCGGCTGCGCAAGGCCATCCCCCAGCAGGCCGGGGCGGAGGCCTTCTTCTGGGCACTGGACAACAACCGCAAGGGCGGCGGCGACAGCAACACGACCGGCAATTACCGCTATGTCCTCCAGAGCGACAACAGCGGCCCCCTCTATGCCACCATGCCGCAGCTGCTGGCGAAACTGCGAAGCAGCGGGAAGTTCCGCAACCTCACCACCGATGCGGAGGAGCTGAGCTTTGCCGCCAATGTCGTCATCAACCGTGACCTTGAAGCCCGCTACAACATCACCCCCCAGCTGGTGCAGAACGCCCTGTTCGACGCCTACGGCCAGAGCATCGTGTCCACCATCCATCTCCCCCTGACGGAACACAGGGTCGTCATGGTGGTGGCGGAACCGTTCCGTGAATATCCCAACATGCTGCACCATCTGTGGCTTTCCACCTCGGCCGGGACGGCCGCCGGGGGCATCGCCTCCAACCTCATCCGTGTCCGCACCAATGCGACGCTCAGCTCACAGGCGTCCATCTCCCGGGATTCCGTCACGAACTCGCTGGCCAACAAGCTGTCCGGCAACAACTCCAACGGGGCGGCCGTGTCCTCCTCGCAGGAGACCATGATCCCGCTGGACAACGTGGCCGACATCGTCAACACCCCCATGCCGCTGCGCATCTCCCACCATAACGGCTATTATGCCACGACCCTTTCCTTCGACCTGACGGAAGGGGCCAGCTATGACGACGCCATCGCCCTGATCAACAATGCGCTGGCCAGCCTCCATGCCTCGGACAGCATTCACGGGGAATTCACGGGGACGACCGGGGAGACGAGCGCACTCATGGTCAATGCGCTGCTGGCCTTCCTGGCCGCCATCGCCGTCATGTACATCACCCTCGGCATCCTGTACGAAAGCCTCATCCATCCGGTCACCATCCTGTCCACCCTGCCATCGGCAGGCATCGGTGGCATTCTGGGCCTCTGGCTCACCGGCGAGAAATTCAGCCTCATCGCCATCATCGGCGTCATCCTGCTGACCGGCCTCGTGAAGAAGAACGCCATTCTGGTGATCGACTTCGCCCTGCACATTCACCACCACCACCCGGACATGACAGCGGAAGAGGCCATCCGCCATGCCTCGGTCACACGTTTCCGTCCCATCCTCATGACGACGCTGGCGGCCGCCCTGGGAGGCATCCCCCTGCTCATGAGCCGGGGCTATGGCTGCGAGCTGCGCCATCCGCTCGGCATCGCCATACTGGGCGGCATGGCCGTCAGTCAGCTGCTGACCTTCTACACCACCCCGGCCGTCTATCTGCTGATGGAAGGACTGAAACGCCGCTGCTTGAACCTTGGTGGGCGGATACGGGCAGCCCTGTAAGCCCGACAGGAAAAAACGGTCATCCTCTTCCGTCCGCCCCGATTGCACCACCCTGCCGCTGTTCCTATAAATGGGCCCCTGACGAGGAAACCCGCCCATGACCCAGAAACACGATGCCAGCGTCCCCCATCCTTCCCTCGGTGAGGAAGGGTCCCTTCTGCCCCGCCCCACACGCCGCACGGTCCTGACGGCAGGCTCGGCCGTTCTGGGGGGAGCCGGAGCCTGCACGCTGGCCGTACCGTTCCTCGACAGTCTCCGCCGCACGCAGGCCAGCTCGGCCGCCAGCACGCAGGAAGAGGCGGTCATGGACGTTTCCGTGCAGGACCTCGACCCCGGTGCCCACAAGATCGTCGTCTGGCAGGGGCTGCCTGTGGCCATCCAGCACCGCACGCCAGAGATGATCCGTGCCCTGGAGGACCCGGCCCTGCTCGCCCAGCTGGCCGACCCGCAGTCCCACACGACCCAGCAGCCCCGTGAGGCCGAAAACCCCCACCGGTCCCTCCGGGCAGAGTACGGCGTGTATGTCACCATCTGCACCCATCTGGGCTGCGTGCCGAACTACAGGAACATCCAGAGCCTGCCTGCCTCTGGCGGCTTCTTCTGCCCCTGTCATGGTTCACAGTTCGACGGGGCCGGAAGGGTCCTCCGCAACATGCCCGCCCCTTACAATCTTCCCGTTCCCCCGCTCCATTTCGTGGATGACCATACGATCCGGCTGGGAGAAAGCACGATCTCGCCCCACTACAGCATGAACAGCATCCAGCAGCTCTGAGGGACGACCGCATGACAGACGACACCTCCACCCCCGCCACGGGCTGGCTCGACACCCGCCTGCCTTTCCTGCGTCCCTTCTGTCGGCACATGGCCCGCTTCCCCATGCCGCCCGTCAATCTGTTCTGGACGCTGGGAGCCTGCCTGCTGGTCGCCTTCGGGCTGATGTTCGTCAGCGGGCTGTTCCTCTCCCTGCATTATCAGCCTGACCTTGCCCGGGCCTTCGACAGCGTGGAGGCGATAGAACGGCGTGTTCCCTCCGGCTGGCTCATCCGCAGCCTCCACACGGGCGGGGTCAGCATGCTGTTCGCCGCCCTGTACCTGCATGTCGGGCGTGGCCTCTGGTACGGGTCCTACAAGGCCCCACGGGAACTTGTCTGGCTCTCCGGCCTGTTCATGATGCTGCTGTTCATGACGACCGCCTTTGCAGGGTACGTCCTGCCATGGGGGCAGATGTCCTACTGGGGGGCCACCGTCATCACCCATGCCGTGGAGGCCATACCCGGCATCGGTCACGGGCTGCTCGTCTATCTGCTCGGAGAAGATACGCTGGGCGGCATTGCCCTGCACCGTTTCTTCATCCTCCATTTCACGCTCGGTTTCATCATCGCTGCGGTGATCGGGCTGCACGTGCTCTGCCTGCACGGTACCGGCTCCAGCAATCCCACGCTGGACGGCCCCCGCCCGGACCGCACGACCCGGCCTTTCGCCCCGTTCCATATGGTGAAGGACTGTCTGGCCGTCTGCGTGTTTCTGGCCCTCTTTGCCGTGCTGGTCTTTTTCCTGCCGGAGCTTCTGGGCGAGCTGGACAACGTCATTCCGGCCAATCCGCTCAAGACACCGGCGGACATCACGCCGGAATGGTATCTGGCCCCGTGGTTTGCCATGCTGCGGGCCATCCCGTCCCGTCTGGGGGGACTGGCCGCCGCCGCAGCCAGCTTGCTCGTCCTGTTCATCCTGCCGTGGCTGGACCGTTCTCCCTGCCACAACGCCACCTTCCGCCCGCTGGTCCGGGTCGGCATGGGGCTGTTCTTCGTCGCCTTCTTCACCCTCATCCTGGCCGGTCTGCATGGGGCCACCCCTCTCTGGGTCTGGCTCAGCAGGCTGGCCATGCTGGTCTGGTTCCTTGTCTTTCTGGTCGTCCTGCCCCTCAGTGCCTACAGGGAGCGAAAGAAAGCCGGTTCATCCTCACGGGGAGAGACACCATGAAAAAGCTGCACGCTCTCCTGACATGTACCGCCCTGATGATGGCCATGTGTCCGCCCTCCCTGGCCGACACGGACGAACCCATCACCCCCATACAGAAATCTCCTCCACCGGCCGAACCGCCACCACCCATGCGCCCGGAAGAACGGGGGCTGATGATCTTCCAGCAGGTATGCAGCTCCTGCCACAGCATGGAACGTGCCCATTACGGGGACATGATCACCCTCCAGCCATCCGTCACGGCCCTGCAGCACTGGGCACAGCAGCGTCACGCAGGGCTGGAAAGCCCCATCGCCTCCCCCTATCCCAGCGTGGCCGTGGGCAAGGCCAATAATGGCGGGGACTATCCACCTGACCTTTCCCACATTGCCCGTACCATCCGGGGCGGGCCGGATTACATCCGCCAGATGCTGGCAGGGTACCGTCCCGTACCGCCCGGCGTCACGCTGGCCCCGCATACCTACTACAATCCCGTCGCCCTGACGCATCATCACAGGTTCAAGATGCGGCCACCACTGCATGAGGGCATGATCACCTTCCCGGATGGCACGCAGGCCACCATTCCCCAGATGGCCAGCGACGTGACGGCCTTTCTCCAGTGGGCTGACGATGCCCACCGCAGCACCCGCCGCTTCATCGGTACGGCTGTCCTGCTCTATCTCGCCCTGCTGGGCGGAATGCTGATCGCCCTCTGGCGGCTGCTGAAAAAAGAAGCCTGAAACGGAAAAGCCCCGCCCCCGAAACCGGGGCGGGGCCTACCTCAAGGCAACATCCGGCCTCAGGGAGCCGGGTTGGCGTTCAGCTGGTGGATGGCGTTGATCTTCTCTTCCAGCTCCGGCGTGATCTCCACCTTGATGGAGGTCAGGGCCGTCTCCAGCTGTTCCAGCGTCGTGGCACCGATGATGTTGGACGTCACGAACGGACGTGACGTGACGAACGCAATGGCCATCTGGGCGAAATCAAGCCCGGATTCCTTCGCCAGAGCCTGATAGGCCCGGATGGCATCATCCACGCCCGGCTTTTCATAACGCTGGCCACGGTTGAACAGGGTCGTCCGTGCTCCCGGCGGGCGGGCACCATCCAGATACTTGCCGGTCAGATAGCCCTGCGCCAGAGGGGAATAGGCCAGCAGGCCGACATCTTCCCGCAGCCCCATCTCGGCCAGACCGATCTCATAGGTCCGGTTCAGCAGATTGTAGGCATTCTGGATGGAGGCGATGCGAGGCTGCTTCTCCTCCCGTGAAACACGCAGGAACTCGGACACCCCCCATGCGGTCTCGTTGGACAGGCCGACATGACGGACCTTTCCTTCCTTCACGAGTTCGCCCAGTGCCCCCAGTGTCTCGGCGATCGGCACCTCATCGGCATCGGAGAGCGTGCGGAAGGTCGTGCCGCCCTCACCAAAGATGTTCACCACACGGTCAGGCCAGTGCAGCTGGTACAGGTCCAGATAATCGGTGTTCAGCCGCTTCAGGGACCCCTCGATGGCATAGCGTATCTGTGCCGGTGTCAGGCGTGGTTTTTCACCATCGGGACGGAACCAGTCATTCTGGCTGCGCCCCACCACCTTGCTGGCAAGGATGACCTTCTCCCGGTTGCCACGGGCCTTCAGCCAGCTTCCCACGATCCGCTCGGTCGAACCCTGCGTTTCCGCCCGTGGCGGAATAGAATAAAGTTCGGCCGTGTCGATGAAATTTACGCCATGTTCAAGAGCCATGTCGAGCTGGGCATGACCCTCGGCCTCGGTATTCTGCTGGCCGAACGTCATGGTCCCAAGGCATAGTTCACTTACCTTCAGGCCTGTCCGCCCCAGTTTCCTGTACTGCATGGCCATCTCTCCCTGCCAATGATTGTCGGCTGCCAGACATTCTGACATATCTGTAATGAAAGTGAGGGCCGCCCGGCCAGGAGCACGCTTCCCTTTCACCCCGGCTTGCCGCTATCCTTCCCCACAGAATGCACCGCAGCATATCAGGAAAACAGGCAGGACCAATGCGTATTCTACTGGTTGAGGATGACCCGACCGTCCGCTCCTTTGTCCTCAAGGGGCTGAAAGAAGCCGGACATAACGTGGACCAGGCCGACAACGGCAAGGATGGCCTGTATCTGGCCATCGGGGAAAAATATGACATCATCATCCTGGACCGGATGCTGCCCGGCGGCATTGACGGACTGAACATTCTCGAGACCCTCCGTGGGCAGAAGAACAACACCCCCGTCCTCCTGCTCTCCGCCCTTTCTGAAGTCGATGACCGGGTGGACGGCCTCCGTGCCGGCGGGGATGACTATGTCACCAAGCCATTCGCCTTCTCCGAACTTCTGGCCCGGGTGGAGGCCCTGGGACGCCGAGGCCACAACGACTCCGCCCCGGAAACATCCCTGACCGTGGGAGACCTGTCGCTTGACCTCCTCTCCCGTGAGGTGCGTCGTGGAGGTCAGAAGATCGACCTCCAGCCACGGGAGTTCCGCCTTCTGGAATTCCTGGTCCGCCACGCCGGACAGGTCGTCACCCGGACGATGCTTCTGGAAAAGGTGTGGGACTACCATTTCGATCCTCAGACGAACGTGATCGACGTGCATGTTTCCCGCCTGCGCCAGAAGGTGGACAAGCCTTTCGAGACGGCCATCATTCATACCGTCCGCAATGCGGGCTACATCCTCCGCCCCACGCAGGACTGAGAAACGGGAAGTGCGGGCGCGATCATGACAGAGGACAGGAGCCTCCCACGCCGCCGCCGGTTCCGCTGGCGGCCAGGACGGCCGGGTGGAAAGCGTGGACGCTGGCCCATCCGCTCCGCCGGCATCAATTTTGCTCTCGGCTATGGTGTCCTCTTCCTCATTTCCGCCACGCTCTTCCTCTCCTTCATCTGGTGGAGCAGCACCAACCTGCTCAACCAGCATGTCCGTGCCTTCATCGAGACCGATGCCCAGGAACTCCAGAAACGCTGGACCTATGGGGGCGCACCGGCTCTCGGAGATGCCATCACGGACAGGCTGGAACAGAACATTGATGACGACGCCCTCTACCTGCTGACTGACCGCCACGGCCGCAGGCTGGCCGGGAACCTGCCGGGCTGGCCGGTGGCCATCAAGAGGATGGACCACTTCTACGAGCTGACCATCCGCCGCTACACCTTCACCACCCCGGCGGAGTTCAAGGCCTACAACCTCCCCCACGGTTTCCGGCTGATCGTCGGGCACGACATACGGGGGCGGACGCTGCTCAGCACCGTCATCACCCGCACGGTCATCTGGTGTGCCGTCATGATCGCCCTTCTGGCCGTGGGGGGGGCACTGGTGGTGCGGGACCTCTTCCGCCGGATGGTCGGTTCCATCGCCCGTACGGCCTCCGCCGTGGCCAGTGGCGACCTGAACCACCGCATAACCCTGACCGGCAGCGAGACCGACCTCGTGGCCGAGACGGTCAACACCATGCTGGACAGGATAAACCGGCTCATGGAGGGTGTCAGGCAGGTCTCCAACGCCATCGCCCATGACCTGCGGACACCGATCACCCGTGCCCGCAACCAGCTCGAGGAAGCCCTCTTCTCCGCCACCTCGCCCGACGAGCTGCGGACGGCAGTGGACAGGGCCATCGGTGATCTGGACCACATCACCGGCATCTTCGAGGCCCTTCTCCGCATCGCCCAGATCGAGGCAGGCTCCCGCCGCTCGGCCTTCACGATGGTGGACCTAAACCAGCTCCTGACCAACATGGCTGAACTGTACGAGGCCTCCGCCGAGGATGCCGGGCTGAGGCTGCATCTGGACACCAGGCCGTTGCCACCCCTGCATGGGGATGAGCGCATGCTCCAGCAGGCACTGGCCAACCTGCTGGACAATGCCATCAAGTTCTCTCCACCCGACAGCACCCTGACCCTGAAAGCCCATCCCGTTCCCTCCATCGCCCCGTCCGGGCACCCGGCCCCGGAGAATGGCCCGGCCGGCGTGGAGATCAGCGTGCGGGATCAGGGACCGGGCATGAATGATGCGGACATACTCCGTGCCCACGAGCGTTTCTTCCGGGCCGAGAGTGCCCGCAACACGCCCGGCTCCGGTCTTGGCCTCTCCCTGGTGCAGGCCGTCACCAGCCTGCATCACGGCCGCCTCACGCTCACCCAGGCCCATCCGGGCCTGAAAGTCACGCTCTTCCTTCCCCTCACGCAGGAGGCGGAGCAGGCTTCCAGAAGCGTATCCCTCACGGAAGGCTCATCATGACCGCCCCTCTTCCATCATCACCGTTACCAAATATTCATACCTTGCCCATCTTCCGGGCATGTTGGCTGTGATATCCCCATGACCATGCGCACCGTATTCTTCCTTACTGTCATCCTTCTGCTGGCCCAGATGCCGTCACGGCCAGGGCTGGCCTGGGGATCGCTGCTGCACGGTGATGAAACGCCTGCTCCCTCGCAGGACCTCGTCATCACCAGCGACAGTCAGGCCTACTGTGCCCAGCTGAGCGCACATCTGGCCGAGAAGATGCGCATGCCCCACGACGTTCCCGTCGGTGCCATGGAAGACGCACGGCATCTGCAGGAGCAGGGGCAGGAGCTGTGCCAACAGAACCACATACGGGCAGGCATTGGCCGCCTGCGGCGCGCACTCGTGTTACTGAAACATCAGGAAGAGCTTCATCAATGAGCCTACGTCACCCCCTGAACCGCCTCTGCCTGACGGCACTGGCCACCGGCTGCCTGCTGGGTGGTGCCATCATTTCCGCCGCTCCGGCCCATGCCGTGCCCGATGGTGGGGCCGTCGTTGCGTCACCACCGCCACCGCCGCACCCGCATGGTACCCTTCTGGCCTTTTCCGTCTCTGATGAGGCCCGGGCCAAGCCAGACACGCTGTCCATCCGCTTCTCCGCCAGAACGGAAGGGCCATCGCCCACCGGCACCCAGCAGCAGCTCAACCAGCTCGTCAGCAGTGCCATGGCCGTCCTGAAGGACCAGTCCGACGTGAAGAGCACGGCCGACAGCTATACCGTGGGAGAAGAATACGGCCCCCACAACAGGAAAAGCTGGGTCGCCCGCCAGAGCCTGACCCTGAGCAGCCAAAACCGTGACACCCTGCTTTCCGTCGCCGAAAAGCTCCAGAAGCTGGGGCTAGGCATTGAGGACATGCAGTGGACCCTGAACCCTGAAACACGGGAAAAGCTGGAGCAGCAGGCCCGCCTCGGTGCCCTGAAGAAACTCCGTCAGCAAGCCGAGGAAGATGCGGCAGCCCTCGGCCAGACACTCCTTGGCCTGGAGCGGGTCCGCATTGGCGGGCACGGCCCCGGTGGCGGCTTCGAGCCACACCCGCCGCTGGGTGCCCCGCCCATGCTCATGATGGCCGAAGCCCGCAGTGCCGCACCGCCACCTGAAAGCACGGCGGACATGCAGAGCGTCCGTGTGACGGTCAGCGCAATGGCCCGTCTGGCCGACCGGGATGCTCCGTCACCCTGATACGGCTGCTAGAAGTCTGCCGTCGGGCGTCTGCCCAGAGCAACCGGGAGGGTCATGACCTTGCCCTCCCGGCGTATGGTGAAATTGAAAATGGTCCCCGGATGGGCTGCCGCCACGCTGCGCAGCACCGTCCGGGCATCATGGACGGGAATCTCCCCGATCGCCAGGATGGCATCCTTTTTCCGCAGGCCACCCCGCCAGGCGGCCCCGTGCGGGTCCACATCCTCCACCCACATGGGAGAGCTGGCGTCATTGAGCGTCACACCCAGCCAGCCATGCTCCACATGCCCCGTCTTGCGGATGGACTCTACGACGGGAGCGACAATTTCTGACGGAATGCCGAACCCGATCCCCACGGACCCGTCACTGGGGGAAGCGATGGCCGCATTCATCGCCACGACCTGACCCTGAAGATTGAAGGCAGGCCCACCGGAATTGCCCGGATTGATGGGAGCATCCAGCTGCATGAAGTCGTCCAGTGCGCCACTGCCCAGATCACGTCCCACGGCAGACACGATCCCGGCCGTGACGGATGACCCGAAACCGAACGGATTTCCGGCGACGAGAATCCAGTCCCCGATTTCCACCTGCCGGCTGTCGCCCCAAGCAACACAGGGCAGCGGCGTCGCACTCTCCACCTTGATGACGGCAATATCCGTCATGGGGTCATCGCCCAGACTGTGGGCAGGCAGGGAACGTCCGTCAGACAGCGACACCATGATCCTCGTGGCATGACCGATGACGTGCCGGTTGGTCACGATGATTCCCGAGGCGTCCACAACAAAACCGGACCCCGCCCCCGTCAGCTCATCATCCGCCGGGTGCAGCACATGATGCCCCCTGTTTCCGGCATTGTGATGCCGGGTATGCCGCTTCCGTTTCGGCTGTGAGGGGGAAGATGGCTCCCTGCCGGACGCTCCGGCGGTCTCACCCTCATCATCGTCATCATCATCTGACGAAGCGGACCCGTGCGAGATCGAAATGTTGACCACGGCCGGAATAACCTGATGCACCAGCGGTGCAAAGCTGGGCAGATTCAGCGCATCCCGCACGGCTGCCGTCTCGTGGGACTGGCTGGCAGGACCGGAGGCAACCGGCAGGGCCACAGGTGGCAGCACGAGCGGGGACGACACCGGAACGGACGGCTTGTGCACCGCCCTGTACAGGCTCGTATTCCTGATAGGCTCAGGCAGCTTCTCCCCACCGGGCACCCACCACAGGCATATGCCTGCGGCCATCGTGCCCCCCACAGCTGCCGGCAGCAGGACAGACCATATCAAGTGCCTCATAACCGGCTGCATGAACATTACGCTCCCTTCACTGTGGCACGCCTGCCGCAATGCTTCGACTTTTTTCCTCCCTACCACACTCCATCCCGTTTGAAAGCATCTTCCTGATCTCCACAATAGGACGGCCGTCTATTCTACCCGACAAGACACGTCCTTTCCGCCATCATGCAAAATACTTGCACAACACCATCCAGCGTGGCAGGTTACCTGCCTGCAACTCTGAGGGTAGATCATGAAACGGCCATCTTATTTACTTCAATAAATGGAGCGCACCGTGCCGAAGTGAATACATGCCTTTTCATATGGAATCAAAAAAACAATACTTCCAAGCTTCGCAGAGGACACCCTAATGCATCATTACGGCGAAAATAATACAATCAATCTGGATCACCCGATTTTCCTGACATATTTCTGCACTGTCCTCATAATCCAGAATGACGAGATCAGACATGTCGATTTCTGTGACATCAGGGAATACAGGGACTACCTTCCCACATATGAACAGCTGAATGCACGTGGCATCACGGTCCTGAATCCCCGCGACGACATTTTCCTTCTGCTGCAACATAACAGGTTCCTGTCCGCCCGCCCCGAGGGCACGTTCGGGCTGGCCACCAAGGCGAACTGGTGGGAAGAATTCAGAAGGATATCGACCGTCCCCTTCAGGTTCATCCAGGAAAAGACCTACTCACCACGCATCCCGCACATCATCCACCAGACCGACAATGCGCTCCGCCCCCAGGACTGCTATCTTGAGAACATAGACTCCCTTCGATCACTGAACGAAGGCTGGGACTACAAATATTACTCGGAGAAGGACCGTCTTGATTTCATCTATGCCTATTTTGGCTGGGATGCCCTGAGTGCCTATCTGAGACTGAACCGCCTGTATGGTGCCGCCCAGGCCGATTTTTTCCGCTATCTCTGCCTGTATCAGCATGGTGGCGTCTATCTGGACATGAAATCAGGGAGCAGCCAGCCTCTTTCATCCGTGCTGCGTGAGGATGACCACTTCGTCATCTCGCAGTGGGACTGGAGCATCCCCCAGTATTTCGAGTGGGGCAAGAAGGCTGAAATCTCCCATATCGAAGGTGGAGAATACCCCATATGGTGCCTCATCTGTGCGCCGGGACACCCGCTGATGGCCAAGGTCATCAACCAGATGATCGCCAGCATCTTTTTCTACACGCCCAACCTGCATGGCACGGGCAGCGTCGCCACGCTGAAGGTGACCGGCCCCATCATGTTCACGAGGGTCGTGTTCAACAACCTGAACAAATTCGACATCAGGCAGGAGAACATTCTGGCGAAGGGCTTCAACCCTCACATGGTGAAGAACGTCTACCGCAGGGACCAGTATCACGAACAGGTCCTGCCCCTCGTGATACAGTCCGCCCGCATCGGTGACACGGAATGACCTTTCACACACGGGGCACTCCACCCCGTCAGCCATATCGGCTCTGAATCAGGCTTCCTCGGCAGGATTTTCAGGCCATTTATGTCTGGGATATCGCCCCCTCATGTCCCGCCGCATGTCCCGCCAGCCTGACGTCCAGAACTGGGCAAGGTCCGCCGTCACGGCCTGTGGCCGTCCGGCAGGGGACAGCAGGGTGGCATGAAGCGGCACCCGTCCACCGGCCAGCTTCGGCAGGGCCGTGGTGCCATAAAAGTCCTGCGCCCGGGCAGAAAGGGACGGCACGACCGTCGTATAGTCAATACGCCTGCGCCCGACCTTTAGGGCCACGTGAGATGGAAGCTGGCGATCAAGCTCCTGCCTGTCCTCATAGGACAGACAACTGGCCAGAATAGCCGCAAGGTCCAGCTCCTGAACCTGTGTGAGCCGGTCCAGCCCCGCAAGCCACGGTTCCAGCCATTCCATGTCCTCGGCCAGAACCTCGTCAGACAGATCAGGCAGATGGGGCGCATAATGCGTCCGGGCCAAAGCGACACGGGCCTGAAACTGACGGGCCGCCGCCGACCAGTCCAGATGCCGGGCCAGATCAGACCGCACCTTCGCCAGAAGGGCCGCCATGATGTCTTCCGCCTCGGGGGGGACATTACGGTCCTTCAGCACCAGATTGCCCAGCCGCAGCCTCTGCCGGACAACAACCTTGCCCGATGTACCGTCAAGGGCCGGTTCCCGCTGCTCCTTCAGGCTGGCCTGCACGGCATCGGGCAGGGTCTCCAGCGTGACCGGAGCCGCAAGGGTCATGTCCGTCCCCTTGCGGACATGGAAGGCCGCCCCGGCCAGAAGGTCCTCCTGCACCAGCGGGTCCGTCGACCCCAGACGGGCACTGCCACCTCCTGCCAGACGGTACCGTCCATCGGCACTGGTCCGCTGGGCCAGACGGTCAGGGAACCCCGCCGCCACCAGACGCCCTGCGACGTGACCCGTCAGTCCATCGCTCACGAGGTCCGCAAGACCATCCTGCCCTGTCCCCTGCCCGGCCCGGTGCAGGAACCGCCCCGCAGCATGGCGGAGCTGCCGCAGCACATGTCTGGGGACACGGGCATCATCCTGCATGAAGAGTTTCAGGCGCAGCCGGAGATCAGCGGAGGCCTCTCCTCCCCGGCCACCATGCCCTCCCAGCGGGTCACGTTCTTCCAGAAGGGCCGCCAGACAGGCCGCCACAGCCATCTCCTCCGCCGTCCGGGCAGCGCAGAGCATCGCAGCCAGCCGTGGATGCGTGCCAAACCCGACCATCCGCTGCCCCAGAGCCGTCAGCTCCCGCTCACCATCCAGGGCCCCCAGAAACTGGAGAAGGGACTGCGCTGCGGTCAGTCCCCCCTCCGGGGCTGGCTCGATGAGCGGCAGGGCCGCCGGGGCCGTGCCCATCGCCTGCTGCCAGGCTGCCGTCACGAGGGCAAAATCACACAGGTCCGCCTCCCTTATGGCGGGGACTTCCTGCACGATCAGGCTGCGCTGGGTCATTTCAGACCAGAGACGGATGGCAATACCGGGGGCCTGACGCCCCGCACGGCCAGCCCTCTGTTCCGCCGTTGTCCGGGAAATGCGCCGTGTATGAAGGCGGGACAGGCCCGTACCGGCATCACGCTGGGGCAGACGCCGCCAGCCACCATCCACCACCACACGCACACCGGGAACCGTCACGGACGTTTCGGCAATGGATGTCGCCAGCACGATGCGCCGCCCAGACTCCGGGGCCAGCGCACGGGCCTGATCCTCCACCGACTGCTCCCCGTAAAGAGGATAGACGGGCACATGGTCCCCAAGAAGTCCCTGAAGACTGGCCTGCGCCCTGCGGATTTCTCCCACCCCGGGCAGGAATGCCAGAATGGAGCCTTCTTCCTCCCGCCAGGCCTGTGCCACGGCCTGGGCACAGCTCTCCGGCAGATCACGCAGATGGGCAATGTCCCGCCGGTAGCGAACCTCCACCGGGTGCTGCCGTCCGTCACTCTCGATCAGCGGAGCCTGGAGGGCGGTCGTGAAAATGCCCGCATCCAGCGTGGCGGACATGGCCACGAGCCGCAGCTCCGGCCGCAGGCTCTGCTGCATGTCCCGGCAGAACCCCAGAGCCGTGTCGCCATCCAGAGACCGCTCATGCACTTCATCAAACAGGACGGCAGATACGCCATCCAGCAGGGGGTCTGCCAGCAGGCGGCGGACCAGCAGACCCTCCGTGACGACCTCAATACGGGTCCGGGCCGAAACGGCACTGTCGATGCGGGTGCGATAGCCGATCACCCCGCCGGGGACTTCACCCCGCAGGGCCGCCATGCGCTGAGCCGCTCCCCGCACGGCCACACGCCGTGGCTCCACAAGCAGGATACGGCCATCCCCCAGCCAGTCAGGCGCAGCCTCCAGCAGAAAAGGCGGCACGGCCGTGGTCTTCCCGGCACCCGGCGGGGCCACAAGCACGGCATTGGAGCCAGAAGCCAGTGCCTCCAGCAAAGCCGGCAGGACCGCCGTCACGGGCAGGGAATCCGACATCATGCTGCCTCCTGTAGGCCCTGTCCCGGCTCAGTCCTCGTATGTCAGAAGGGACGTGACCGGCACGTCAACCTTTCCACGGCCTCCCAGAGCCAGCAGCTCGATCATCACGGAGGCACCGACAACCTCGGCCCCAGCCTTGCGCAGAAGGTCGATGGAAGCGGCCAGCGTGCCGCCGGTTGCCAGAAGATCATCCAGCACCACCACACGCTGGCCGGGACGGACAGCATCCGCCTGGATGTGCAGCTCATCCTCGCCATATTCGAGGCTGTATCTGTGGGAAATGGTCCTGCCCGGCAGCTTGCCCGGCTTGCGCAGCATGGTGAAGCCACAGCCGAGACGGGTTGCCAGTGGAGCTGCCGTGAGGAAGCCACGGCTCTCGATCCCCGCCAGAAGGTCCGGCTGGAAACGGGCCACCGTCTGCGCCAGACGCCCCGTGGCCACCTGCCACGCTTCCGGATTCCGGATCAGGGTGGAAATGTCATAGAACAGGATGCCCGGCTTCGGAAAATCCGGAACCTCACGGATGTACTGTTTCAAATCCAGCGGAGCGGGGTCTTCAAAGGACATGGCGGGCCTTCACGTTACAGGTCACGATATGCACGAAGCCCCCCTTATAGGCCCTTGTGCCGTCCTTTTGAAAGGGACGGCTCTCCTTCCTGCCATCAGGGGGCCATGCGGGCGAACAGGGCCATGACGAGGAATCCCACCAGAAGCATCCCCCCCATCGGGATGGCCGTGCCCACCGGCAGCCATGAGAACATGACGCTGGCCAGAATGCCGAACACATACTGCCCCGTCCCTGCCAGGGCGGTGGCCACGCCAGCATTGCGCCCCTGCGTCAGCAGGGCACCGGCCATGGCATTGGGGCCGATGCAGCCCCCCGGCCCCAGCGCACAGAGCATCGCCCCGAACAGCGGCCAGAGATAGACGTGCCTGAGATGCCCTGCCGCATCGACATCCAGTGCGGACCAGATGGCCAGCCCCAGCAGCACGGCCGCCCCGACACAGCTGATGGCAAGCCCGGCCCGGAGCAGGGTCCGGCTGTGATAGTAGTTCAGCAGCCAGGCATTGATCTGGGACGAACCGATCATGCACACCGCCATCACGCCAAACAGCACGCCATACTGGAACGGCGTGAACGCATACACGCTCTCGAAGAGGAACGGGGCCGCCGTCAGATAGGTGAACACGACAAACCCCTGCACCATCCAGATCAGCGCATTGAAACGATAGTTCCTGTCCCTCAGGGTCTGACCATACCGGGTGATGATGGCCAGAAGTCGCATGGGGTGGCGACTTTCCTGATCCAGCGTTTCCGGCAGGAAAAGGAAGACGGCCAGCAGCCCCACCACACCATAAAGCGACGTCGCCCAGAAAATGTCCCGCCAGTCGATGAACTGGAGAGCAAACCCGCCCAGGGCCGGTGCCAGGATGGGAACCACACCCTGTATGAGGATGAGGCGGGACATCATCTTGGCCGTGGCGTCACCGACCGTCAGGTCCCTGACGCAGGCATTGGGCACCACGAGGCTGGCAGCCCCCATCAGGGCAGCAAAAGCCCTGAAGAAACAGAGCATGGGCATGGAAGTCGAGAGGGCGCAGCCTGCTGCGGCCAGGGCATAGAACAGGGTGCCCACGAGCAGCGGACGACGGCGGCCGAAACGGTCCGTCACCGGCCCGACGATGATCTGCCCGATGGCCAGCCCCGCCACCCAGGCCGCCATGGTCAGGCTGCCCGTCCCCGGGGCGGACCCAAGCTGATGCTCCATCTCCGGCAGGGCTGGCAGATAGATGTCCGTCGATACCGGGCCGACGGCCGTCAGCGTTCCCAGCAGGAGCGGCAGCCAGAAAGGCATCTTCCCCCCCTTGATCACCGGTTTTCCGATCAGGGCATGTTCAAAAAAACCAGACCGTGACGTCTTCATGCTCCGCTACCCCGCCTTTCTCATCTCTCTGTGAAACCCCCGCAGCACCCAACATCCCAGCCCCGCCGAGACGAGCACCAGCATGGCGGCCGCCACGAGGGCCCATCCGTGGCGCAGTTCTACACCGCTACCGGCCAGAAGAAAAACCAGATTCTGGGGCAGTCCCCCCAGCATTGTGGCCAGTGCAAACCGCCCTGCGGCCAGACCGGCCATCCCCGATGACACCGACACCAGAAGGGCGGACCCGACAGGCAGAAGCCGGGCAGAGAGCACCGTACGGAACGGTGCCCGCCGTCCGGCCCGTATGAACCACGACAGGGGCCCGTCCCTGAAGGTCCGCCCCCGCCACCAGAACCGGCCCCAGCCATAGCCCAGCAGGGCACCGGCCCCATAGGCAAGGCTGGCCTCCACCAGGCCGGTCCCGACGCCGAACCCGGCTCCCAGCACGAAACAGAGAGCCTGCCGGGGCAGGCCGAACGCACAGTACAGGACGGCCAGCGGCAACACATGCAGGGCGGCATGAGGCCGCCCGGCCCAGTCCCGCATCAGGCCCAGCCCGTGCTGGATGGCCGGAACCTGCCAGAGCAGCAGCGGGCCACCCGCCAGACACAGGATCAGGATGGCAGGACGCAGCAGGTCACGGGCCCGGAAAGGCGTCAGCCCCTCCGGTCCGTCAGTCCGGTCGGAAAAGGTCAGATCAGACCCCGTGCCCGTATCTGGGCATAGGCCGCCAGGGTGACCATGCAGGTCATCTCTCCATCGGCAATCATGCGGTCGAACTCGGCGAGCGGCACATCCTTCACCTTCATGTCCGCTTCCGTCGCTTCCCGCTCGGCATCACCACGGACGAGATTCCGGGCAAGAAAGACATGCCCCATCTGCGTGGAATAACCGGCCCCCTGATACAGCGTGCCCGCATGGATCAGCTCCCCGGCACGCAGGCCGGTCTCTTCCCGCAGCTCACCCAGGGCCAGCTCCTCGGCATCGGCGTCGGGGCGTGTCTCCCACATCCCCATCGGGAACTCCCAGAGACGCCTGCCCACCGGATAGCGGAACTGCTGGACCAGCGTGACACGTCCGTCGGCATGCATGGGCATGATGACGGCAAACGGCCCCCGCTCCACGACGCCATACAGGCCCTTCCGGCCACCGGGATGGATGATCCGGTCTTCACGCACGGCTGTCCAAGGATTCTCATATACCATCTCGGAAGAGAGAATCTGATAGCCCGCTTCCTCGCAGGCTTTCCTGATCTCGTCGTCAGTCATCACACAGGCCCCCATACTAGTTGGCTGGGTCGGTCATCATGGTTGTCTCCGCCCTCTATCATGAAGGCTGGACGAAAGGGAAATGCTTTACGCCCGCCTACTGCCCGCCCGAGCAGCAGACCACTGCATGGCAGCCATTCACTACTATGCAAGCTGAGCAAACCATTGCCTCGTGACGGAAGGAGCTTTCTCACCTATGGTTGATTTCTAGGAAAGGCTGTGCCGGTTACAGACATAAGTGGGCACGGCTGCGGAACACTTCAAAGGGGACGCTCATGTCTGATGAAGACGCAACCTACACGTGCTCGCCAACCATGCGGGTCATGCCTGTAGTCCTATTCAACCTACTCGTCTATTTCGTCATCGGACTGCCCAATGCCATCATCGGGGCCCAGTTCGTACACAACACGCTGGGTTTCACGACGGCCGTCGCAGCCAGCACCATCTCCCTGCAATATATCGGCACGGCCATGGGCCGCATGATCGTCGGTCACCGCATTGACGTCTACGGCCCCAAGACCGTCCTGAGATACGGTCTCATCTTCTGTGCCATTTCCGGCCTGCTCGTCTGTCTTGCAGCCCTGATCCCCGGCCTCATGGGGCTGAATGACACATCCCGTTACATCGCCCTCGGCATCGCCCTCATCAGCCGTCTGTTCATCGGCTGGTCGGAGAGCTGCACCTCCACATCCGTCACGGCATGGAACCTGCGCCGTGTCGGCCCGGCCCATTCTTCCGTGGCCATTTCCTGGAACGGTGTCACCTCCTATGGCGGGATCGCCGTCGGCGTGACCGTCGGGCAGTTCCTCAGCACTCTCCTGCCGACCATCCAGCTTCTGCCGGTCGGCATGGTGGAAGTGGCCCTGGGTGTCGGCGGCTTCATCCTGCTGACCTTCTACAAGGCCATCAAGCCGCTGGCTGGCAAAGGCAAGCCGATGTCCTTCGGTCTCGCCGTCAAGAAAGTCCTGCCCTACGGTGCCGCCCTGGCTGCCGGTTCTGTCGGCTTTGGCACGGTGAACAGCTTCCTTGCCCTGTATTACACGGAAAACCACTGGACCGGTCTGGGCGTCGCCTTTGGCGTCTTCGCTGCCTGCTTCATCTTCATGCGTATCTTCGTCTCCGGCCAGATCGACAAGCATGGCGGCGTGCCGATCGCCTACATGTCCCTGGTGACGGAAGCCGTGGCCATGGCCGTCTTCTGTCTGGTGCACAACCCCACGGGTGGCCTGATCGGTGCTGCACTGACGGGTGCGGGCTTCTCCCTGCTCTTCCCCGCCATGGGCACCATGGCCGTCAAGACCGACGGGCCGGAATATAACGGCATCCTGATTGCCGCCTATTCCATCTTCACGGACCTGACCATCGTGGTCTCCAGCTGGTTCATGGGTGGCCTGCGTGACCACATGGGCTGGGGTACCATGTTCGCCGTGGCCGGCGTCCTCTGCGTCAGCGGCATTGCCTTCAGTGCGGCCTTCTCCCGCATCCCGGGCTGCGGCGTGCCGAAGAGCACCACCTGACAGCTCCTCCATTGAGGCGGGACGCCACTCCGGTTTCCCGTCTCGGAGCTATCATCATACTGGAATGCCGGGCATGGTTTCTGCCCGGCATTTTTCTGTTCAGAGGAGACCCGCCACCATGACCATCCGCTGCTGTTCCGTTTTCTGCGGCTCCCGGACGGGACATGATCCAGCCTACATGCAGGCCGCCCGTGCCCTGGGCACGGCCCTGGGAAACGCCGGAATCACACTGGTCTATGGTGGTGGCAAGGCAGGCCTCATGGGGGCCGTGGCCGATGCCACCCTGCAGGCTGGCGGCACCGTGAAAGGCGTCATTCCCCGCTTTCTGGAAGCCCGGGAAATCCTGCATGAAGGTGTCACAGACCTCGAAATTACCGAGGACATGCCCGCCCGCAAGGCCAGACTGTTCGACATGGCCGATGCCTACATCGTACTGCCCGGTGGCTTCGGCACCTTTGACGAATTCTCGGAAGTTCTCGTGAACCGCCAGCTCGGGCTGAGCCGACGGCCCATCATCATCCTGAACACCCGTGGCTGGGCCGACCCGCTCATCGCCCTGCTGGACGCCACACGCCAACAGGGCTTTGCCGATGAGGGAGCACAGACCCTCTACGAAGTCGTGGATGATGTAGCCGGTGTCATCAGGCGTCTGCAGGAACCTTCACACGCCTGATCCTGGCCCCACAGGCGGAGAGCTTCTTCTCCACATGTTCATAGCCACGGTCCAGATGATAGACCCGGCTGAGTTCAGTCTCACCCTCGGCCACCAGCCCTGCCAGAATGAGGGAAAAAGACGCCCTGAGATCCGTGGCCATGACCTTGGCACCGGAAAGCCGCTCCACACCACGGATCACGGCTGACCGCCCCTGGATGGTGATGTTGGCCCCCATGCGGTTCAGCTCCGGCACATGCATGAAACGGTTCTCGAAGATCGTCTCCGTGATCATGGACGCCCCCTCGGCCACGGACAGCATGGCCATGAACTGCGCCTGCATGTCGGTGGGGAAACCGGGATAAGGCTCCGTCGTCAGGTCCAGTCCCCGCAGTCTGCCGTCACTCCGGACCCGCAGGCCGTCCGCCTCTTCCACGACCGCCACGCCAGCCTGCTGGAGGGCATAGACGACGGCCTCCTGGTCAGCCATGCGGCCACCTTCCAGAAGAACGTCACCACCGGTCATGCCCACGGCACAGGCATAGGTGCCACACTCGATGCGGTCCGGCATGACGGAATAACGGGCACCATGAAGCTGGTCCACGCCCTCCACCGTGATGGTGCCAGACTGCGCCCCGGTGATCCGTGCCCCCATCGCATTGAGACAGTTGGCAAGGTCGAGGATCTCCGGCTCACGGGCCGCATTGACGATCTCGGTCGTACCACGGGCCAGCGTGGCTGCCATCAGGACATTCTCCGTGGCTCCCACGCTGGGGAAAGGCAGGACCACACGTCCACCCTTCAGGCCACCGGGGGCACGGGCATTGATGTAGCCCCCCTCCAGCCGGATCTCCGCCCCGAGAGCTTCCAGCCCCCTGAGATGCAGGTCCACCGGGCGGGTTCCGATGGCGCATCCTCCGGGCAGGGACACCCGGGCTTCTCCCATACGGGCCAGCAGCGGCCCCAGCACCAGAATGGAGGCCCGCATCCGGGACACGATGTCATAGGGAGCCTCCAGAGACCGGATGGTCCCGCCCAGGCTGAGCGTCCGGGCCCCGTCCACCTCCGTCACGTCATAGCCCAGCTGCCCCAGCAGGAGCCGCATGGTGCGGATGTCCGCAATATCCGGCACATTGGACAGGATGAGGGGACCTTCGGAAAGCAGGGCGGCCACCATCAGCTTCAGGCCGGAATTCTTGGCACCGCCAACGGGAATGCGCCCCTCAAGACGGCGGCCTCCCTCAATCAGGAAATAATCCATCTGCCTCTCTCCTTGCATCATCCTGTCGCACGGCCGTGGGCGGCCAGACAGGGCCTCGTTTTTTTGCAGAATTACAGCCGTGGGGGCGTCACGCCGGACTGGCGCATGTATTTCCCGGCACGGTCGGCATAGCTGACCTCACAGGGGCTGTCTCCCCTGAAGAAAAGAAACTGGCAGATGCCCTCATTCGCATAGATGCGGGCTGGCAACGGCGTGGTGTTGCTGATCTCGATGGTCACCTGCCCTTCCCATTCCGGTTCCAGCGGCGTGACATTGACGATGATCCCACAGCGGGCATAGGTGGACTTGCCAAGACACACGACCAGCGTGTCACGGGGAATGCGGAAATACTCCACCGTATGGGCCAGGGCGAAACTGTTGGGCGGGATGGTGATGTTGCCACGGCGGGTCACGAAGCTGTCGGCCGAGAAATTCTTCGGGTCCACCACCGCACTGTCCACATCCGTGAAGATGTGAAACTCGTCAGCCACACGGGCATCATACCCGTAAGAGGACAGGCCGTAGGAAATGACCTTCTCACGCTTCTGCGCCTCGACAAACGGCTCAATCATGCCGTGTTCCTGCGCCATGCGGCGTATCCAGTGATCGGGCATGATGGACATGGCCGTTCTCCCCAATGGATGATGGTCTTTTCCGACCGGATGACGGGCCTGCTGCGGGCAGGGCCACCCGCAGAGGAAGCCCGACCTGCCGCCGGGCCTGCCCTGTCATATCATCTGTCCGCCCTGGCCGGAAGGCTGTCAGTCATCCATGGAGTTGCGGATGACCAGATCGGACATGCTGGGGCGACGGCGACGCTTCCGCTCCGCCGGTGTCTCACGCACCGCACCACCACGCAGCGTCCGGCGGAACCGGGGCCACCGGGGCTTGACCTCACTGGCCAGCACCCCGGCAACAATGAAGCCCGCCCCGACCAAGGTGGTCATCGTCAGGACATCACCCGTGAACCAGCCTACCAGCCCGCCCCAGATCGGTTCACTGGAATAGATGATGGTCGCCTTGGTCGGCGAGACCGTCTTCTGTGCCCAGTTGAGCACCAGCTGGGTGGCCGCACTCACGATGCCCATCACCAGGGCACAGCCGAGCCACCCCCAGCTGAAGGGCGGAACATGCTCCCCCATCACCGGCATGGCGCAGAAGGCGAACAGCCCCCCCGCCACCAGCTGCACGAAGGCCATGCGGCGGCTGTCCGTCTGGAGGGCGAAAAGCCCGACGCAGATGATCTCGAAAGCGTAGGAGAACGTCCCCAGCAGGGTCAGGCCGTCACCCGTGCTCATGGTCAGGCCGGTCTTCCACGGTTCGGCCAGCAGGATGAGACCGATGAAGGCGAGGAAGATACCGGCAATGCCACTCCTGCTGGGAGCCTTTCGCAGGATGATCCATTGCAGCAGCGGCACCAGCGGCACGTAAAGGGCCGTCAGGAAGGCGGACCGGCTGCTGGTGATGGTCATGAGCCCCACCGTCTGGCAGATGTAGCCGAAGGCCAGTACCACGCCGATCAGCCCGCCACGCCATATCTCGGAGCGCGGAATGCCCTGCATGATGTGCCTGCGCCCGACAAAGCAGATGACGAACAGGGCGGCAATGAGAAAACGGACACCGATGAAGAACAGCGGACCACTCGTCTTCAGTGCCATCTGGATGATGTAATAGGTGCCGCCCCACAGAATCGTGATGATTCCCAGGGCGATCTCCTGCCGTGATGGCAAAGGCAGACGTAACTCGCTCACTCAGCATTCCCCCTGGCTGACGGAAGAGCCGGCACGCCCGGACACAGCAGCCGGACGGCTCCTCTGCTGCTGCTTGCGCCGCAGAAGATTAGCCCGCAGGGCCTGCGCCTCCCGCATCTGGCGTTCCTCCCGTGCCGTCATGGCCGTTCCACCGGTCTTCCTGTTCTGGTCAGGCTTCATGAACCCGCATCCTTCTGTTCCTCATGAAAGCGTGCAAACCCTTCCTTCAGCCCGAGGGAAAGCAGCTCGTCATACACGCCAAGCGTCGCCTGCTGCATGTGCTGCTTGGTGTAGCGGGCAAGGGCATGGGCACGGATTTCGTCCTGCCGCTCTGCCATAAGTTCCGGGGGCACGTCCAGCACTTCCCTCAGGGCACCGGCCAGTGCCCGGTAATCCCCTGCCGGGACGAGCGTGCCGCTCTCACCATGCTGGATGGTTTCCTTCAGCCCTCCACGGGCCGAGCCGATCACCCAGCAGCCCATCATCTGTGCCTCCACCGGCACACGCCCGAAAGGTTCCGGCCTCAGGGACGGTACCGTCACGACATGGGCCAGTCTGTAGGCGGCCGCCATGTCCTTGCAGGGACCGGCAAAACGCAGGCGAGTCGCTATGCCCCGCTCCTCGGCCATCTTGTTCAGCATCTGGGTGTAGCTGTTGTCCTCCCCAGGGCCGACCATCACGCAGACCCAGTCCTGTTCCGGATGACGGGTGGCCAGATAGCCCAGAGCCTCGATCAGACATTCCTGCCCCTTCCAGCGGGTCATCCGCCCGGGCATGAGGATGATGCGGCTTTCCTCCCCGATGCGCCAGCGTTCCAGAAGCCCCTGCATCTGGATGCCCCGCACGGCATCGGGAGAAAAAACCTCGGGGTCGCTGCCACGGGGGATGATGCGCAGGCGGTCATCCCCGACCCTATATTCCTGACGCAGCCGTGCCCCGATATGTTCGGAGACGGCAATGACACGCTGCCCCCGCACCAGGCCAGAATTGTAGAATTTCTTGGGCCAGAAACGGGTCTGATGGTCCCCGTGCCATGTCGTCACCAGCGGCACCCTCTCCCTCCGGCAGGCCACGGAAGCGACAAGGGCCGGATAACGGGACCGGGCATGGACGAGGCTGACCCCTTCCCGCCGGATCAACTCCCGCAGGGCACGCACCCGGCTGAGGAAATAGAGCGGGGAAGCCCGTTTGCGGAACTCCATCTCCACGAACTCGCCACCGACATAACGCAGACGGGCCACGAGGGCCCCGGTCCCTGCCGCCACGAGGGCACGCCCACCCGCCTGGCTGATGGCCTCGGCCATGTCGATCGCTCCACGCTCCAGCCCGCCAACACCAAGGGCCGGTAGAACCTGAAGAATGACCGGTTTCTGCTTCATTACCATTTTTCCGCTATGCCCATACCCACTCAGCTCCCGGTCAACCCGCCGGAATCGTTACGACAGCCCCACCACTGTGACTGGTCGCCGCAAGAGTGCTGAGCACCTGCACCATGGTGAATGCTTCCTTACTGCGGAAATCCGTGTCAGAAATCCAGTACCAGCATTTCTTGTAGAAAACAGAGACATAGTTCTCCTGCGGCACATCCTTGCCAGAATGGATGGCAACTTCAGGACGGCTCTCGATGCCGACCTGCCCGATGGTCGGCGGGGTCCTGCCGGACCGGACATCCTTCTCCGGCACTTCCATCTCGTAGGAGAGCTGGGTCAGCATGGCGAGCATGGACCTCGTGAGAATAGCGATCTGCCCCTGCTTCTTGGGATATGGCCCATAGACGATCTCCGCCTCGGCCGTGTTGGGGTCCAGATGCAGCAGGCGGCGCACCTCCCCCTGGATGGCCTGGAGGTTGCTGTCCGCCGTCGTGGTCAGGACCAGATAGATGTGCTCTGCGGAGCCGCCCGAACCGCCACTGCCCCCGGTGCCACCACTACCCTGACTCCCCCCGGCATTTCCCTGCCTGCCCGCCTTCCCTGCGGAGGGTGAGGCGGACGACGCAGGATCATCCGTGGAGATGCGCACCGTCATGGCCCCGGCCAGCTGAAGCTGACGGAGATCATGCAGCAGAAGATAGAACCGGACCGACCCGCCCCCGAACGGCCCGACACCCCGCACGTTGGACAGGCCGTCGATGGACTGGGCCGTCAGCCGGAGCAGGGTGTCGATCGCCATGCCACCAAGGCTGAGGGGCATGATGGCTGTGGGCGAAATGGGGCGGACCACATTCTCCGCATACTGCTCACCCGTCAGCGGCTGATAGGTGATGGTGGGGTTTTCCGCCTGGGACAGGGTGCCACTGCCGAACAGATAGTTGCTCACGGCGGAGGCCGGATAGCCGTAATAGCCGCCGGAAAAACTGCGGGAAAAATTGTAGCCCGCAATGACCTGCGTCGTGTCGAGAAAGGCCGGTGGCTCGCCATAACGCAGCCGCACGATGTTGAGCAGCATCTCCCGTTTCTGCACCTCTCCCAGCGCACGGGAATAGGCCAGCTGGTCATGCTGGAGATGCGCCGGACCGATGGGCTGGCAGCCTCCCAGCAGCAGGATCATGACGGACAGGAAAAACCGGCACCGCCCCGCACGCCCGGCCGCATGGACAGGCAACAGGAAACGGCCCGGTTCGTGAAACAGGGAGAACAGGCAGGACAGAAGATGGACTCCCATGAAAACAGCCGGTTGCAGAACGTTCCGGAAACATTACCTTAAACGGAAGGCTTCTCCAAAGGGAAACTCCATCCGCTCCCGGGGGAAAATCATGAATCTTTTCCTTTCCCTACCTCTTGAAACCATAATTCTCCCTCCCCAGATCGGAAAACGAGGGTACCGCAGGCCACGCCTGCCCCAGACCTGATAACGTCACAATAGGGTTTCCTCCCGATGCCTTGAGGGGTCGTGGGAAGCCGCTGAAAAGGGACAGATATCCATGGGTAAGATTATTGGTATTGACCTCGGGACGACCAACTCCTGCGTTTCCGTCCGCGAGGGTAACGAGAACAAGGTGATCGAGAACAGCGAGGGTGCCCGCACCACGCCGTCCGTCGTCGCCTTCACCGACAGCGGCGAACGTTTGGTCGGCCAGGCCGCCAAGCGTCAGGCCGTCACCAACCCGACGAACACGCTCTATGCCGTCAAGCGTCTGATCGGCCGCCGCTTCGATGATCCGACCGTCGCCAAGGACCAGAAGACCGTCCCCTACGAGATCGTGAAGGGTGACAACGGCGATGCCTGGGTGCGTGCCCGTGGCGAGAACTACGCCCCCTCCCAGATTTCCGCCTTCGTCCTCGGCAAGATGAAAGAGACGGCAGAGGCCTATCTGGGCGAGAAGGTGACCGAGGCCGTCATCACCGTTCCGGCCTACTTCAACGACGCACAGCGTCAGGCCACCCGTGACGCCGGCCGCATCGCCGGTCTGGACGTCAAGCGCATCATCAACGAGCCGACCGCCGCCGCCCTCGCCTACGGGCTTGAGAAGGGTGATTCCGGCAACGTGGCCGTGTATGACCTTGGTGGTGGTACGTTCGACATCTCCATCCTCGAAATCTCCGACGGCGTGATCGAGGTGAAGTCCACCAACGGTGACACCTTCCTCGGTGGTGAGGACTTCGACAACAAGCTGATCGACTATCTGGCTGACGAGTTCAAGCGTGAGCAGGGTCTGGACCTGCGCACGGACAAGATGGCTCTCCAGCGTCTGAAGGAAGCCGCCGAGAAGGCCAAGATCGAGCTGTCCTCCGCCAAGGAGACGGAAGTCAACCTGCCCTTCATCAC
The DNA here is from genome assembly GCF_014048465.1 of Bombella mellum. GTDB lineage: Bacteria > Pseudomonadota > Alphaproteobacteria > Acetobacterales > Acetobacteraceae > Bombella > Bombella mellum. Next base: position 140,632 of record NZ_PDLY01000005.1, on the reverse strand, counting down.
GGCTGACGCCTCCGGTCCGAAGCATCTGGTCGTCAAGGTGACCCGTGCGAAGCTGGAAAGCCTCGTTGACGACCTCATCAAGCGGTCTCTGGAACCGTGCCGCAAGGCCCTGAAGGATGCCGACCTGACACCGGCCGACATCAAGGAGGTCATCCTTGTCGGTGGCCAGACCCGCATGCCGAAGGTCGTGGAAAGCGTGAAGGAGTTCTTCGGCAAGGAACCCGCCCGCAACGTGAACCCGGACGAGGTGGTCGCCATCGGTGCCGCCGTGCAGGGTGGCGTGCTCCAGGGTGACGTGAAGGACGTGCTGCTGCTGGACGTGACCCCGCTGTCCCTCGGCATCGAGACGCTGGGTGGTGTCTTCACCCGTCTGATCGACCGCAACACGACGATCCCGACCAAGAAGAGCCAGACCTTCTCCACGGCCGAGGACAACCAGCCTGCCGTGACCATCAAGGTCTTCCAGGGTGAGCGCGAGATGGCTGCGGACAACAAGCTGCTCGGCAACTTCGACCTGACGGGCATCGCTCCGGCTCCCCGTGGCGTGCCGCAGATTGAGGTGACCTTCGACATCGACGCCAACGGCATCGTGAACGTCTCCGCCAAGGACAAGGCCACCGGCAAGGAACAGAACATCTCCATCAAGAGCGATGGTGGCCTCTCCGATGCCGACATCGACCGCATGGTCAAGGAAGCTGAAGAGAACGCCTCTGCCGACAAGGCCCGCCGTGAGCTGGTGGACCTGCGCAACAGCACCGAGGCCATGATCCATCAGACGGAGAAGACCCTCTCCGAAAATGGTGACAAGGTTCCGGCCGCTGACAAGACCGAGGCCGAGGACGCCATCAGGAAGGCCCGTGAGGCTCTGGGTGGCGAGGATGCCGAGGCCATCAAGAAGGCCAGCGAGCATCTGACACAGGTTGCCATGAAGGTCGGTCAGGCCGTCCATCAGGCTGGTGCCTCCGCCGGTGAGGACCATCAGGCCGGTGGCAAGGCTGACGAAGATGTCGTCGACGCCGAGTTCGAAGACGTTGACGACAAGAAAAAGAAATAATCGCTGAAATGGAACGGAGTCCGGCATCCCCATGCCGGACATCCTTCCTGCGGTTGGCGTCTTGTTTCCCTCTCTCTGCGGGGAACAGACGCCCTTTTTACATTGAGGGCCCTGCACCTGCCCCCTGCGCCGGGATACGTCCCGCCTGCCCTGCCCGGGTGTCCGCTCTCCTGCGTGACTGAGGATCACTAATGGCTACACAGATGGATTATTACGAGACACTCAGTGTCTCCCGCTCCGCAAGCGGTGAAGAGATCAAGAAGGCCTACCGCAAGCTGGCCATGCGCTATCATCCCGACCGCAATCCGGATGATGAGGAAGCCGAAAGGAAGTTCAAGGAAGTTAACGCCGCCTATGAGGTGCTGAAGGACGACCAGAAACGGGCCGCCTATGACCGCTTCGGCCATGAGGCCTTCCAGAACGGCATGGGCGGCGGCGGAGGTCCCGGTGGCTTCGGTGGTGGTTTTGGCGGTTTTGATGCTGGCGGTCTGGGCGACATTTTCGAGCAGATGTTCAACATGGGCGGGCGTCGTGGCCGCCAGCAGCGTCAGGCCGAGGACGTGCAGGTCCAGGTCGACATTTCCCTGACGGAAGCCTTCTCCGGCATCAGCAAGGATGTCGAGATCGCCACACGCAAGAGCTGCTCCAGCTGTCAGGGGTCAGGCTCGGCCGACCCCAACGGCAGCAGACAGACCTGCCAGACCTGTCACGGACAGGGGGCCGTGCGGGTGCAGCAGGGCTTCTTCGTGGTGGAGCGGCCCTGCCCGACCTGTAACGGGGCCGGACAGACCGTCAGCAACCCCTGTCGCAGCTGCCACGGCAGCGGCACTGAAGCCGCCAGGGAGACCGTCAGGATCGACATTCCGGCCGGTATTGACGATGGCACCCGCATCCGTGTCCCGGGCAAGGGAGAGGCCGGTGGTGAGGGCGTCCAGCCCGGTGACCTCTACGTTCTGGTCACGGTGGACAGCCACAGCCTCTTCGAACGTGAAGGAGCCAACATCCACTGCCGCGTGCCCCTGCGCATGACACAGGCTGCCCTGGGTGACGAGATTGAGGTCCCGCTGATCGACGGCGGCCGGACGATGGTGAAAATCCCCGCCGGAACGCAGACGGGCGACAATTTCCGCCTGCGTGGCAAGGGATTCTCCGTCCTGCACTCCAAGGCACGGGGCGACATGTACATCCGCATCACCGTGGAGACCCCCAGCCATCTGACCAAACGCCAGCGTGAACTGCTGGAAGAGTTCGAGGCGGAGAACAGCGACCACAGCAAGGGCAGCCCGGAACATGACGGCTTCTTTGCCCGTGTCAAAAAGTTCCTTGATCGATAAAGGACACCGGACATGAGCAGCACATCTCCCCGCATCGGCATCGCCGGAATCACGGGCCGTCTTGGCCGTCTCTGTGCCGAGGAGGCCGGGCCTCTTCTGGCCGGGGGCCTGTCCCGCACGGCGGACCCGGCCCGCAGCATTGTCACCGACGCCGCCGAGCTGGCCGGTCAGTGCGATGTCATCATTGACGTCAGCCATGCCAGCCTCGTTCCCGCCCATGCCCAGGCCTTCGCCGAAGCAGGCTGCGCCTGGGTCCTGGGCACGACGGGACTGGACGGGGAAGCCCAGCAGGCCGTGGAGGAAGCCGCCGGACGGATCGCCGTTCTTCAGGCCGCCAACTTCTCCCCCGCCCTGACCATGCTGCTCTCTCTGGCCCGCCAGCTCGGAGCCGCCCTGCCGGACTACGATGCCGAAATTCTGGAGGTCCACCACCGCCAGAAGCTGGATGCACCTTCCGGCACGGCCCTGGCCATCGGTCGGGCCGTGGCCGCAGGGCGGGATGATGACTTTGAGACCGTCAGACGGCTGGACCAGAACGGGAAGCGGCCCGATGGTACCATCGGCTTTGCCTCCCTGCGGGGCGGGCAGGTTGTCGGGGAACATGACCTGCGCTTCTTCGCCGCCGATGAAGAAATTTCCCTCTCCCACCGTGCGCTGGACCGCCGTGTCTTCGCCCGCGGTGCCCTGAAAGCCGCCCTGTGGCTGGCCGATGACCGCCGCACTCCCGGCCTTTACGGGATGCAGGATGTGCTGGCCACACCCTGACAGATTCAGGACCTGATACGGAGCCTCGGGGGCGGGACAGGAATGGCTGTTCCGCCCTTCTGCATGAGGGCCAACCATGCCGTTTTCCTGCTCCGTCACCCCCGGTCCGGACCATGCCCGGAAGCAGCTTGCTCTTGACCTGAGAGGCATTTTCAGTCAAGCGATAGAACTCTTATTCCTGTCACTTGTGCCTTTCGGGGGGCAGGGGCAGCCTCTTTTCACCACTCATTCCCTGCGAGGTCCCTGAGTGCGCAATCACGGCGATTTTCTTTTCACTTCTGAATCCGTTTCCGAAGGTCATCCCGACAAGGTGGCGGACCGTATCTCCGATACCGTCCTTGATGCTTACCTTGAGGCCGACCCAGAAGCCCGTGTAGCCTGTGAAACGCTGGTTACCACCAACCGTGTCATCCTTGCCGGTGAAGTCCGTGGCCCCAAGGCCGTGGAGGACACCCTGATCGACCGTGCCCGCCAGGCCATCAAGGACATCGGCTACGATCAGGAAGGCTTCTCCTGGAAAAAGGCCGAGATCACCTCCTTCCTCCATGCCCAGTCCGCTGACATTGCCGTCGGCGTGGACAGCGCAGGCGACAAGGATGAAGGAGCCGGTGACCAGGGCATCATGTTCGGTTTCGCTACACGTGAAACAGAAGAGCTGATGCCTGCTCCCCTGTTCTATGCCCAGAACATCCTCGAACGCATCCGGGACTACCGCAAGCAGGGTGATGCCCGTGGTGTCGGCCTGCTGCCGGATGCCAAGAGCCAGGTCACACTGCGCTATGTGGATGGCAAGCCGGTCGGTGCGACCTCCGTCGTCGTCTCCACGCAGCATGTCGAAGGAATGCGCCAGAACACCATCCGCGAGATGGTGCGTGAGACCGTCCGTGAGGTCCTGCCAGAAGGCTGGATGTGCCCGGAACATGAATTCTACGTCAATCCGACGGGCAACTTCGTCATCGGCGGACCGGACGGTGATGCCGGTCTGACGGGCCGCAAGATCATCGTGGACACCTATGGCGGTGCCGCTCCTCACGGTGGCGGGGCTTTCTCCGGCAAGGACCCCACCAAGGTGGACCGGTCCGCCGCCTATGCCGCCCGCTACCTCGCCAAGAACGTGGTGGCTGCCGGTCTGGCCGACCGCTGCACCATCCAGCTCAGCTACGCCATCGGCGTCTCCCGCCCGCTGTCCGTCTATGTCGATCTCGACGGCTCCGGCAAGGATGTGGATGAGGTGCGCCTCGGCTCCCTGCTGAACGAGATGGTGGACCTCTCCCCCCGTGGTATCCGTGAACGCCTGCGTCTGAACCGGCCCATCTACGCCAAGACGTCCGCCTACGGGCATTTCGGCCGTGTTCCGGACCCCGCCCTGGACAACTTCACATGGGAGAACACCGACCTGGCCGAGCAGCTCAAGAGTGCGCTCAACCGCTGAGTCTGTCTCCACGGAGGGGGCTGCCCCCCCTCCACCCTTCAGGCCCCTTCTCCCGACCCGCATGAGATCATGCGTTGAGGGTAGGGGCTTTTTGCCATTTTCAGACTGTGTATCGACCGTTGCCTGACGACATCAAACCCCAGCCCGAACGTCTCTATGGCCGCCAGCGTGGCCATCCTCTCCGCCCACGCCAGCAGCGTCTGCTGGATGAGGCCCTGCCCCGTGTGCATTTCCGCAACATGGCCGACCCGCTGAAGGGCTTCGGAAAGCCGGTTTCAAGGCTCTTTCTGGAAATCGGATTCGGTGGCGGTGAACATGCGTTCGATCAGGCGGCCCGGAACCCCGAGACGGGCTACATCGCCTCGGAGGTGTTCGACAACGGCGTCTGCTCCCTCCTCTCCCGCATCATCCCGGAAGGCGAGGAAGCCACGGCCACCGGTCCCGACAACCTGCGCCTCTGGGCGGAAGATGGCCGCCAGCTGCTGAAGGGCCTGCCTGATGGCTGCCTGGACCGTGCCTATCTCATGTTCCCGGACCCGTGGCCCAAGGCACGTCATGCCAAACGGCGTTTCATCCATCCCGAGAACATCCGGCAGATGGCCCGACTCCTCAGGCCCGGTGCCCACTGGCGTGTGGCCAGCGACCATCCCGTCTATCAGGAGTGGGTCACGGAAGTGATGGGCCAGCAGGACCTCTTCGAGGCTCCGGCCCCCGCACTGGAACGGCCTGAAGGCTGGTCCCCTACCCGCTATGAGGCCAAGGCCTTCCGTGAGGGACGGCAGCCTTTTTACTGGACCTTCACACGGAAAGGGTGAGATACGTCCCCCCAGCTTCATGTTTCAGGCAGCCAGCAGGAGTACGCCATGACGCAGCCACAGAGCGATAACACCGCCATTGAACGGGAAGAAATGGCCTTTGATGTTGTCATCGTGGGTGGAGGGCCTGCCGGACTGACCGCCGCCATCAGGCTGAAACAGAAAAACCCGGACCTCTCCGTCTGCCTGCTGGAAAAGGGAAGCGAGGTCGGTGCCCACATCGTGTCCGGTGCCGTGCTGGAACCCACGACGCTGGCCGAACTCTTCCCGGACTGGAAAGAACGGGGTGCCCCGCTGGACACGCCGGTGAGCAGCGAGAAGCTGCTCTTCCTGACCGAAAAGGCCGCCCTTCCCGTCCCGGCCCTGCATCTGCTCATGCCGCAGATGGACAACCGGGGAAATTACGTCATCTCTCTGGGAGCCTTCTGCCGCTGGCTGGGCGAGCAGGCCGAGGCTCTGGGGGTCGAGATCTATCCCGGTTTCGCCGGGGCCGATCTCTTCATAGAGGATGGCCGGGTCTGCGGTGTCATCACCGGGGACATGGGCGTGAACCGGAAGGGAGAAGAGAAGCCGGACTACATGCCGGGCATGATCCTGCGGGCCAGCCAGACCATTCTGGCCGAAGGTGCCCGTGGCTCCCTGAGCAAGAAGGCCATGAACACCTTCGACCTCCGCAAGGGGGCCGACCCGCAGACCTTCGGCCTCGGCATCAAGGAAGTCTGGGAAATTCCGGCAGAAAAGCACCGCCCCGGCTTCGTGCAGCACAGCTTCGGCTGGCCGCTGGACACACACACCTATGGCGGGGCCTTCCTCTACCATTTCGGGAAGAATCTCGTCTCCTACGGCTTCATCACGGCACTGGATTACCGTAACCCGTGGCTGTCACCGTTCGAGGAAATGCAGCGCACCAAGCAGCACCCGGCCTTCCGGGAGCATTTCGAGGGCGGGCGGCGCATCATCTACGGGGCACGGGCTATCTCCGAAGGGGGCGTGCAGTCCCTGCCCCATCCGGTCTTCCCCGGAGGTGTGCTGACGGGCGACTGCGCCGGCTTCCTCAACATGCCCAAGATCAAGGGCATCCACACCTCCATGAAATCCGGCATCATCGCTGCCGAGGCAGTGATGGAAGCCATCCAGACTGAACAGGCCGAAGCGTCCTCCTACATGGAACGCCTCAAGAGCTCGTGGCTGTGGAAGGAGCTGCACGCCGCCCGCAACATCCGTCCGGCCTTCTCGCACTGGGGGATGCTGGGCGGTGCCCTCTATAGCGGGATCGACAGCATGATCTTCCGTGGGCAGGCCCCGTGGACGCTGCGCCATCGCCATGCCGACAACGAGACGCTGATCCCGGCCGAAAAGGCCCCCAGGATCAGCTACCCCAAAGCGGACGGGAAACTGACCTTCAACCGGGCCGAGTCCGTCTTCCTCAGCAACCTGAGCCATGACGAGGACCAGCCCGTCCATCTCAAGGTGCAGGACATGGCCACATGGAAGAACACCAACCTGGCCCGCTTCGCCGCCCCGGAGAGCCGCTACTGCCCGGCCGGTGTCTATGAGACCAGCGAGACGGATGAGCTTGTCATCAACGCCCAGAACTGCGTGCACTGCAAGAGCTGTGACATCAAGGACCCGGACCAGAACATCAACTGGTGCACACCGGAAGGCAGTAGCGGCCCCAACTATCCTTCCGGGATGTGACTTTTAGGACAAAAGCGGATAGTCTGACTCCTGTTTTACTTTGAGCCGCGACAGCAACAAAGGATGACCATGAAGGTTCTTGTCCCCGTCAAGAGGGTTGTTGATTACAACATCAAGCCGCGTGTCGCGGCTGATGGTAGTGGTGTCGAAACGCAGGGCGTGAAAATGTCCATGAATCCGTTCGACGAGATTGCACTGGAAGAAGCCCTCCGCCTTCGTGAGAAAGGCCAGGCTGACGAGGTGGTTGCTGTCACCATCGGGCCGCAGGTCGCCCAGGATGTGCTGCGCACGGCCATGGCCATGGGTGCCGACCGGGCCATCCTCATCCAGACCGATGCCGAGGTCGAACCCCGTGCCGTCTCCAGCCTTCTCAAGGCCGTCGTGGAGAAGGAGCAGCCCGGCCTTGTCTCCATGGGCAAACAGGCCATTGACGATGACATGAACGCCACCGGCCAGATGCTGGCGGCCCGTCTGGGCTGGCCGCAGGGGACCTTCGCCAGCAGGGTGGAGATTGCCGATGGCAGGGTCGAGGTCGCCCGTGAGGTCGATGGCGGAACGGAGACCGTCTCCCTGAGCCTGCCCGCCGTCATCACGGCGGACCTGCGTCTCAACGAGCCACGCTATGCCTCCCTGCCCAATATCATGAAGGCCCGCAAGAAACCGCTGGAGACGATCGAGGCCGGTTCCCTCGGCGTGGACCTGACGCCTCACCTGAAGATCGTCAGCGTGGCGGAACCGCCGGAACGCAAGGCCGGTATCATTGTGGAAACGGTGGAAGAGCTGGTCCAGAAGCTCAAGACGGAAGCGAAGGTGATCTGATGACCGCACTTGTTCTGATCGAAGTCGAGAACGGCAGGGTCCGTCAGGCCTCCCGTTCTGCCATTGCCGCAGCCTCGCACTTTGGCGACGTTGATGTCCTGCTTCTGGGCGAGGCCCCTGCCGAGGCGGCCAGCAGACTCTCCGGCATTCGCCGGGCGCTGCACGCCCCGAGCCTGAAGCACGCCCTGGCCGAGCAGGCCGCTGCCCTGCTGGCAGGGCTGGCAGGTTCCTACAGCCACATCCTGTCCGCTGCCTCCTCCACGGGCAAGAACATCCTGCCCCGTCTGGCCGGTCTGCTGGATGTGCAGCCGATCTCCGACGTCGTGGCCATCAAGGATGAGTCCACCTTCGTGCGGCCCATCTATGCCGGGAATGCGCTGGCCACCGTGCAGTCCAGCGACAGCGTCAAGATCATGACCATCCGTTCTTCCAGCTTCGACCCCGTGAGTGAGGACGGCAACGAGGCTGCCATCGAGACGCTGGAAACCCCGGCTGACGACGGGAAGAGCCGCTTCGTGAAGCTGGAGCAGAGCCAGTCCGATCGTCCGGAGCTGGAAGTGGCCCGTGTGGTCATCTCCGGTGGCAAGGGCCTCAAGGATGCCAGCAACTTCCACACCCTGCTGGAGCCGGTCGCCGACAGGCTGGGAGCGGCCATCGGAGCCTCCCGTGCCGCCGTCGACTCAGGCTTCGCTCCGAACGAGATGCAGGTCGGCCAGACCGGCAAGGTCGTGGCACCCGAACTCTACATTGCCACCGGTCTCTCAGGAGCCATCCAGCATCTCGCCGGGATGAAGGACAGCCGCGTGATCGTCGCCATCAACATCGACCCTGAAGCCCCGATCTTCAAGGTGGCCGACTATGGCATGGTGGGTGATCTCTTCGAGATCCTTCCGGCTCTGGCCAAGGCCCTCTGACGGATTCAGCCCCAGCGGAAGACCCGTCCCTGCGTCCCGGGGACGGGTTTTTCCATGCCCGGGGGATGGAGCGTAAAAGAAGGCTTCATTTTTCTGTAAAAACAGGCCGATTGCCCCTTGCGCCTTTCCCTCAGTAAGGGTAGGAATGGCCCCAGAAAGTCGGAGTGTAGCTCAGCCTGGTAGAGCACTGTGTTCGGGACGCAGGGGCCGGAGGTTCGAATCCTCTCACTCCGACCATCTTCCCCAGAAAAAGCCGTCACCTTTCAAGGATCGCTCTTCTGAATCCTGACAGACCGTCATGTCCCATGCTCAGGCCCGACAGTGACCCGCTTCATGAAAAGTCCAGTTCCTTCACGAATGATGTGACCCCACGGTTAAAACAAGACTTAATCTTTCATGGGGATAACATCCATCTTCTCATACCCCATCTCACGGGAGACGCTGGACGTTCTCCCCGTCATGGGGGATAGACAGGCCATGCCTTTTGCCATGATGCCAGACATCATGGCGTCTCATGAAGGCATGACCGGTTTTCAGCTTCTCTTCTGCAAGGATCATATCATGACCCGCACGTTCTACTCTCTCATCGCAGCCGCCATGCTGGTCGGTACAGCTGCTCCTGCCGTAGCAGAACCGGGTGGCTGCCTGAAATACGGGGCAGCCGGTGCCGTTGCTGGCCATGTGGCCAACAAGCACGGTGTGATCGGTGCCATCGGTGGCTGTGCCGTCGGCATGTACCAGCGTCACAAATACCGCAAGAGCATCGCCGAGAAGGCCGCCCTGTGGGACAAGGAACACCCCATGCAGGGCAAGCAGAATGCTGGCTCCAGCTGGTGGAACAACCATTCCTCCGCCGCCAACAGCCAGAAGGCCCAGTGGTACGATGCCGAGCATCCGAACGACGGCAGTGCCCCGGCTGCCCACTGACGCCTGACCGCTCCTTCGTGAACAGGAAAACCCGGCCAGAAATGGCCGGGTTTTTTCATGCCAGAAGGAAAGGTTCCCTCAACCTGTCAGAACTGGAACCCTTTCATGGCCTGCCGGGACAGGGTCTCCAGCAGCGTGACGGCCTCCGGCGCATCATTCAGGCAGGGAATGAAGGCGAATTCCTCACCACCCGCTTCCATGAACTCCTCACGCACCTCACGGCCAATTTCATCCAGCGTTTCGATGCAGTCCGCCATGAAACCGGGCATGATGACGGCAATCTTCGTGATCCCCTGTTTCGGCAGGGCCGAGATGTAAGGGGCCGTATAGGGCTGCAACCATTCCATGGGGCCGAAGCGTGACTGAAAGGTCAGCGGAACCTCCTCCTCACTCAGACCCAGAGCCGCCGCCAGAGCTTTCGTCGTACGGACACATTCATCCCGGTAGGAGTCGCCCTTCTCCACGAACTCTTTCGGCAGGCCATGATAGGAGGCCACCAGACGCTGCGGCGCGAAAGACAGTCCCTCATAAACCCGGTTCACGGAAGCCACCAGGGCCTCGATGAACTGTGGATGATCCGGGAAGGAAGGAACCGTCAGCACGGAAGGCTGACGCCGCAGGCGCATCAGGGCACGGAACAGCTGGTCATTGGCCGTTGCGGTCGTCGTGGCGGAATATTGCGGATAGAGCGGAATGCTGACGATACGGTCACAGCCCTGGTCCATCAGCTCCGCCACGGCCTGCTTCACGGAGGGCTGGCCATAGCGCATCCCCCAGGCCACCGGGATTCCATCCGGGGCCAGACGCTCGGCCAGCCCTTCCGCCTGCCTGCGGGTGAAGACACGCAGAGGGGAGGCATTCTCCTCCCTGTCCCAGATGCGGGCATAATTGGCCCCGCTGGACGAAGGCCGACGGGCCAGCACCAGCGTGTTCAGGATCGGCTGCCAGATGAGAGGATGGGCCTCAATCACCCGCCTGTCTGAAAGAAACTCCCTCAGATAGCGGCGGACGGAAAAATACCCCGTATCATCCGGCGTGCCGAGATTGACGAGAAGAACACCAACCCGCCCCCCGGAGGGAACAGGCGTGCGAGGAGGCGTGTAAGTGAAATAAGACATAGCTCATCCACTATGGAGACAGCACCACCTTTTGGGAAGAGGATTTCACTTACACTCTTTTACAGGCCCCACTTATGGAAAGGCTCCGCCAAAAAGGCAGAACCTTTCCAGGAAGTAACGCCTTTTACGCCGGCTCTTCCGGGCGGGCAACCGGCTGCCAGAGCGGCGAGTCCTTGCCGATCAGATGCTGCTCATGCAGGCTCTCGGCGATCTGCACGGCATTGAGGGCCGCCCCCTTGCGGAGATTGTCCGACACGCACCAGAAGGCCAGACCGTTCTCCACGGTCGGGTCGATGCGCAGACGGGACACATAGGTGTCATCCTCACCCACACATTCGATCGGGGTAACGTAACCGCCATCCTCCCGCTCATCCCGCAGCACGACGCCCGGAGCCTTCCGCAGGGCGGCACGGGCCTTTTCCAGATCGACCGGCTTCTCACACTCGATGCTGATGGCCTCGGAATGACCGATGAAGACCGGCACACGCACACAGGTGGCCAGAACCTTGATATCCGGGTCCAGAATCTTACGGGTCTCGACCGCCATCTTCCATTCTTCCTTGGTGGAACCATCCTCCATGAAGCGGTCGATATGCGGGATCAGGTTGAAGGCGATCTGCTTGGTGAACTGGGCAATGGTCGGTGCATCGTTCACGAAGCTGCCCTTCGTCTGGCTGAACAGCTCATCCATGCCGGACTTCCCGGCTCCCGACACGGCCTGATAGGTGGACACCACTACACGCCTGACACGGAACAGGTCATGCAGCGGCTTCAGGGCCACCATCATCTGGGCGGTGGAGCAGTTGGGGTTGGCGATGATGCCCTTGCGGGCCTTCTTCAGGGCGGCGGCATTCACCTCCGGCACCACGAGCGGCACGCCCGGTTCCATGCGGAAATGGGACGTGTTGTCCACGACCAAACACTTCGCTGCCGCAGCCTTGGGAGCGTACTTTGCAGATACCGCCCCACCGGGGGAAAACAGGGCGATGTCCCAGCCCGTGAAATCGAACGTCTCCAGATTCTGGACCTTCAGGACCTTCTTCTCGCCAAAGGACACCTCACGCCCGGCAGACCGGGCGGAGGCCAGTGCCACGATGTCATCCACCGGGAACTGACGTTCCGCCAGCGTCTTCAGAATCTCACGTCCGACAGCCCCTGTCGCTCCAACGACGGCAACCCTGTAACCCATTCTCTCATTCTCCCTCGGGCAGGGTCCAACCCCGCCCCCGTTTCATTCAGAAACCCATCCGGGCCTCATCATAAGGACTGTTCTCTACCCGAAAAAGGGCAGCCTCTTGCAGAAGGCGGACACATGATGGCGCACCAGCTCATACCGGGCACGGCCATCCTGCGCCATGTAGTTGAGCTGGACCGTGTGGCGTGCCCCCACATAGGGGCGGTGACCATGCCATGTGTCCGGCCCGTTCGGAAAAATGACCAGCGTGCCACCAACAGGCGAAATCTCGCTGGCATAGTCCTCCACATCGTCAGGCCCGTTGAGAAAACGCAGGCACCCCCCCTTGTGATCCCAGTCCTTTTCCGGATCATTGAGATAGAGCAGGATGGTCACACGCTTGGAGGCACTGTCCCTGTGTATGCGGCCATCCCTGGCCCGTGTCTGGCCCCGCATGGTCACCATGCTGGGCGCGGAACGGACATCCAGCCCGAATTTTTCAGAGACGATCTCCTTCAGCCGAGGCCCGGCGAAATCCTCCATCATGGCCTTCAGCTCGGGATGGAGCTTCAGCGCACCGATGGGGAAAGACCCGCCCGCCCGTATCTCCGGCAGCAGGGACACGGCCCGGGCCAGCGACGGCCCCGCAAGGAAATCCGGCACCACAATGTGCGGACACGGCACCCGGCTGACCACGGCCTGCCTGACGGCCTCGTAATTGATGGAAATCGTACTCATGGTGGCCGTCACGCTACCCCCCTCCGGCAGGGCAGGCAAGCCGTCCCGGCCCGTCTGACGACAAGGTGAGGGAAGATTTTGCCTTCCCGGCACGATCGGTTAAAAATACGCCCCCAGCGAGGAAGAAGGAAAGATGCCATCATGACAGGCTCACCGAACCACCAGAATGCGATCAATGGCGAGAACATCGCCTATCTCGGTGAGCTGTACACCCAGTGGCTGGAGGACCCGGCCTCCGTCCCTTCCGACTATGACACGCTGTTCGCCACCATGGGCGACCCGGCCAGACATGAGACAGACCCACATGCCACGGTCCCGGACGTCAGCCTGCGGGATGAACGGCTGAAGGAGGCCTTCCGCCTCTGCGGGCATCTCCAGGCGGAGCTGGACCCGCTGGGCCTGCGCCCTGCCCGCCAGATCGACGCCCTCACCCCCGACAGCCGGACGGACCCCGCCCTGCTGGCCCGCCTGAAACGGGCCTATTGCGGACCGATCGGGGCGGAGTTCATGCATCTTCAGGACAGCCAGCAGCGGCAGTGGTGGATCGACCGTCTGGAAGAAAAACCGGCCACCGCCCTGCCCCTTTCGCAGGAGCGCATCCTGAGCCTGCTCACCCGTGCCGAAGGCTTCGAGACCTTCTGCCAGCAGCGTTTCACCGGGATGCGCCGTTTCGGCCTTGAAGGCGGGGAGAGCCTCATCGTCGCCCTTCAGGCCCTGCTGAATGAGGCGGCACGGGACGGCGTGCGCTCCATCTCGCTCGGGATGCCCCATCGGGGGCGGCTGAACGTCATGGCCAACATCCTGCGCAAGCCTTATGCCGCCATCTTCAGCGAATTCGCAGGCAAGGCCTTCTACCCGGAAGGCATCCGGGTCTCCGGGGACGTGAAGTACCATCTGGGCACCACGACCACCATCCGGCAGGGCCGCCACGAAATCCGCATCTCCCTCCTCCCCAACCCGTCCCATCTGGAGGCGGTGGACCCGGTCGTGCTGGGCCGTGTCCGGGCCGACCAGGACAGGGACAGGGATGAGGACCGCCAGAAACATCTGGGAATTCTCGTCCACGGAGACGCCGCTTTCGCCGGGCAGGGCGTGGTGTATGAGACGCTCCAGCTGTCCCGGCTGGAAGGATACCGTACCGGCGGCACGGTGCATCTCATCATCAACAATCAGGTGGGCTTCACCACCAGCCCGGACTCGGCCCATTCCGGCATCTGGAACACCGACATCGCCAAGACCGTGCAGGCCCCCATCCTGCACGTGAATGGCGACAACCCCGAGGCCGTGGCCCGCTGTGCCGCCCTTGCCCATGAATGGCGGAAGACCTTTGCCAGCGACATCGTGGTGGACATCATCAGCTACCGCCGCCACGGCCATAACGAGACGGACGACCCCGCCTTCACGCAGCCTGCGATGGTGCAGACCATCAGCCAGCACCCGACACTCCGCCGCCTCTATGCCGAGAAGGTCCTGGCCGAGACGGACATCCACCCTGCCGAGGTGGACGCCCTGTGGGATGATGTGCAGGCCCAGCTCCATCAGGCCTTCGAGGACGCCGACACCTACCAGCCGGACCCGACCGACTGGCTGGATTACAGCCCGCAGGACCCCACCCGCCTGCTGGACACGCCCGAACGCATCCAGCCCATGACGGGCGTGCCCCTACCCCGGCTCCAGCAGGTTGGGGAAGCGATGACGGCCATTCCGGCAGATTTCACCGTCCATCCCCGTCTGGCCCGGCAGCTTCGGGCAAAGCAGGCCACGCTGGCCGCAGGCGGCCCGGTGGACTGGGCCACGGCGGAGGCCCTCGCCTTTGGCACGCTGGCCCTTGATGGCCACGCCATACGCCTCTCCGGGCAGGATTGCGGCCGGGGAACCTTCAGCCAGCGTCATGCCGTGCTGACGGACCAGCATACGGGTCATCACTACACACCACTGGCCCACATCGCCCCCCGGCAGGCCCCCGTGAACGTGTGGAACTCTCCCCTCTCCGAATATGGCGTGATGGGGTTCGAGTATGGCTATTCTCTGGGCAACCCGGATGCGCTGGTGCTGTGGGAAGGCCAGTTTGGCGACTTCGCCAACGGGGCGCAGATCATCATCGACCAGTTCCTTGCAGCCGGAGAGACGAAATGGCTGCGGACATCCGGCCTGACCCTGCTCCTGCCCCACGGCTATGAGGGAGCCGGGCCGGAACATTCCTCTGCCCGGCCGGAACGCTTCCTTCAACTCTGTGCCGAGAACAACATGAGGGTCTGCATGCCCTCCAGCCCGGCGAGCTTCTTCCATCTGCTCCGGCGGCAGATCGCCCGCCGCTGCCGCAAGCCGCTGGTCGTCTTCAGCCCCAAATCTCTCCTGCGGCACAAGCAGGCCGTCTCCCTGCTCAGCGAGATGGGACCGCAGACACGCTTTGCGCCCGTCATTGCCGATGCCACCTGCGCCGGTGGCGCAAGACGGGTCATCCTGTGCAGTGGCAAGGTCTATTACGACCTCCTCCAGCAGAGGGAAGACGCCGGACTGAAACACTGCGCCATCATCCGGCTGGAGCAGCTCTACCCCTTCCCCCATCATGCCCTGGCCGAAGAGCTGGGTCATCACCCCCAGGCAGAAGACGTCATCTGGTGTCAGGAAGAGCCGGAAAATGGCGGGGCCTGGCAGTTCGTGGACCGGCGCATCGAAGCCTGCCTGCGGGAGATCGGCCATGCCTGCACCCGCCCGCATTATGCCGGGCGCAAGGCCTCCGCCTCACCCGCCACCGGGCTGCCCGGCATCCACCAGGCCGAGCAGGAAACGCTCGTCCGGCAGGCCCTGGGTCTGGAAGCCGCCTCCCCATCCATCGACTGATCCTTCATTCAAGACGTAAAGACACACATCATGCCAGTAAACAAACCCATCACCAGCCAGCTCAATTCCCTTCGCACCGGACCGGATGAACGGGGGCATTTCGGAATCCACGGCGGGCGTTTCGTGGCCGAAACCCTCATGCCCCTGATGCTGGAACTGGAAAAAGCCTACAACCACGTCAAGACTGACCCGCAGTTTCAGGAAGAGCTGGATTATTACCTCCGCCACTATGTGGGCCGCCCCAGCCCGCTCTGGCACGCCAGACGGCTGAGCGAGACGCTCGGCGGGGCGCAGATCTACCTCAAGCGGGAAGAGCTGAACCACACGGGCTCCCACAAGCTGAACAACGTGATGGGCCAGATTCTTCTGGCCCGCCGCATGGGCAAGACCCGCATCGTGGCCGAGACCGGGGCCGGACAGCACGGCGTGGCCACGGCCACCGTCTGTGCCCTCTTCGGGCTGGACTGCGAAATCTACATGGGGGCCACCGATGTGGAGCGGCAGAAGCCCAACGTCTTCCGCATGCACCTGCTGGGGGCCAAGGTCCATCCCGTCACGGCGGGAGCCGGCACACTGAAGGATGCCATGAACGAGGCCATGCGGGACTGGGTGGCCAATGTGGAGAACACCTACTTCCTTGTCGGCACGGTGGCGGGGCCACATCCTTACCCAGCCATGGTGCGGGACTTCCAGTCCGTCATCGGGACGGAAGCCCGTGAGCAGATACAGGAACAGACAGGCCGCCTGCCGGATGCCGTCATCGCCGCCATCGGGGGCGGGTCCAACGCCATGGGGATTTTTCATCCCTTCCTTGATGATGCCGATGTGCCTCTTTACGGCGTCGAGGCCGCCGGGCTGGGGCTGGACAGCGGCAAGACGGCAGCGTCCATCGCCCGTGGCAGGCCCGGCGTCCTGCATGGCAACCGCACCTACCTGCTACAGGACGAACACGGACAGATCACGGAGGCCCACTCCATCAGTGCGGGGCTGGACTATCCCGGCATCGGGCCGGAACATTCATGGCTCAAGGATATTGGCCGGGTGAACTACGTCAGCGCCACGGACGATCAGGCCCTCGACGCCTTCCAGACCCTCACGAGGCTGGAGGGCATCATCCCGGCACTCGAAAGTGCCCATGCCGTGGCCCATGCCATCGTCATGGCCTCGACCATGACCAGAGACCAGACCATCATCGTCAACCTGTCCGGCCGGGGTGACAAGGACGTGCCCACCGTTGCGGCCCATCTGGGCGTGAAACTGTAAGGAGAGCCACCATGAGCCGCATCAAGACCTGTTTCGACCGCCTGAAAAAAGAGGGCCGGGGTGCCCTGCTGCCCTATCTGGAAGCCTTCGACCCGGACCGGGAGACATCCCTGGCCCTGCTGCGCCAGATGCCCGAAGCCGGGGCCGATCTCATCGAGGTCGGCGTGCCCTTCTCCGACCCCTCCGCCGATGGCCCGACCATCCAGCTTGCCGCCCGGCGTGGCCTGAAAGCCGGGGCCACCCTGAAGGGAACGCTGGAACTCATCCAGGACTTCCGCAGGGAAAATGACCATACGCCGATCATCCTGATGGGCTATTACAACCCGATCGACAGCTACGGTGTGGAGCGATTCTGCAAGGATGCCCGCTCCGCCGGTGTAGACGGGCTGATCGTGGTGGACCTGCCACCTGAGGAATCCGAGGAGCTGGCCCCCCACGCCAGAGCGGAAGGGCTGGA
Source organism: Bombella mellum (assembly GCF_014048465.1). Lineage (GTDB taxonomy): Bacteria > Pseudomonadota > Alphaproteobacteria > Acetobacterales > Acetobacteraceae > Bombella > Bombella mellum. The sequence goes on along the minus strand of NZ_PDLY01000005.1, from coordinate 123,280 downwards.
CATGATCACCCTGACCGCCCCCACAACCCCGGATGACCGGCTGAAGACCATCCTCAGGAAGGCCAGCGGATTCGTCTATCATGTGAGCATCACGGGCATCACGGGCACACGCAGTGCCACGGAAGAGCAGCTGAAAGCCGCCATGACCCGCCTGCGGGCCGCCACGGACCTTCCCGTCGTGGCCGGTTTTGGCATCAGCACGCCGGAGCAGGCCCGCACGGCCTCCCGCATCAGCGACGGGGCCGTCGTGGCATCTGCCATCATCAAGGAGATGGCCGCCACCTATGATGAACACGGCCACGCCACGGCCAGAAGCATCCCCACGGCACTGGAGAAAATCCGCTCCCTTGCCAGGGCGGTGCGAAGCTGAAACCGGGCAAAAGAAAACCCCCGGCCCTGTGGCCGGGGGTTCTCACCCGATTACCTATCCCTCTACGGGGACCGTGCCGATGAAGGCTTACTTCTTCAGCCAGCGGCCGATGGCGCAGAGACCAGCAAGGGCAGCCACGATGACGCCGCCCCACAGCAGGGTCTGGCCGACACACTGGCAGCGGCTCTTGGAGTTCAGCCCCTTGCCGATGGAATCGACGGCTGACTGAGCGTGCTTGGCGCACTGACCAGCCTTCTCCTTCAGCTCGTCCGTGTTGACGTACTTCTCAGCCTTGGCCTTCAGTTCATCCGTGTTGAGGACACTCTCAGCCTTGGCTTTCAGCCCGTCGGTATCGACGAACTTCTCGGCCTTTGCTTTCAGCTCGTCCGGGTTGATGGCCTCTTCAGCCTTGGACTTGAGCTTATCAATGTTGACAGCGTCTGCCATGATATCCTCCCTAGACCTGCCCGCCGCCGTCATTTCAATTAAGACAGTCAGTCCGGCAGGCCGAATCTTGTGTTTCCATCAGAAAAATACTGACTGACGGTAAACATAACACTGATTATTTGGCCGATCAGCAAATTTCCTTCATGGGAGAGTCCCTTTCTCTGCATATGTCGGCCCTTTTTATAGTCCCGGAGCACAGTTTTCTGTCTCCGTAACCTCGGCGGGATGCTATTTTCTTCCTGCATCACGTTACAGACACCACCATGGAAAGACGACCATGCCTGCCACGCCATCATCCCAGACCTTCCCCATTGACGGGATGAGCTGCGCCTCCTGCTCCGCCCGGGTGGAAAAAGCCCTGCTGGCCGTCCCGGGGGTGGAGACGGCCAGCGTCAGTCTGGCCACCGGCACGGCCCATGTCACAGGAACGGCATCCCATGCCGCCCTCGTCACCGCCGTGGAGCAGACAGGCTTCAGCGTTCTCCCGTCTCCCGTCCAGCTCCGCATTGACGGGATGAGCTGCGCCTCCTGCTCCACCCGGGTGGAAAAGACCCTTCAGGACGTCATGGGCGTCAGGACCGCCAGCGTCAGTCTGGCAACCGGCACGGCCCACGTCACGGGCACGGCCGCCCATCAGACCCTCATCGAGGCCATTGAACGGATCGGCTTTGCGGCAACCCTGCTGGAGCAGGAGAACGGGCCGGAGGCCATGCGGGACCGTCAGGAGCGTCTCAGGCAGAGCATGAGCCTCCAGTGGCGTGACCTGAAAATCGCCGCCCTGCTCTGGTTCATCATCATGCTGATGACAATGGGACACGGGCTTGGCCTTGTTCCTCCCCGGCTACAGCCCTTCATCCAGTGGGGCTGCGCCAGCGTGGCCCTCCTGGGGCCGGGACGCCGCTTCTTCCGGAACGGGATTCCGACCCTGCTGCGTAGTGCCCCCAACATGAATTCCCTCGTCGCCCTCGGTACCGGGGCGGCCTATCTCTATTCCAGCCTCGCCGTCTTTTTCCCCTCCCTGCTGCCTGAAGGCACACGGAACCTCTATTTCGACACGGTTCTGGGCATCCTCACGCTGGTCCTTCTGGGCCGCCTGATGGAAGCCCGGGCGAAGGGACGGACCTCCACGGCACTGGAAAAGCTGGTCCATCTACAGCCCCAGAAGGCGCATCTCCTCACCGGAGACGGAGACCGGATCGTGCCGGTTTCTGACGTGAAGCCAGGGGACACCCTGCTCGTCCGCCCCGGCGAGCGGGTTCCTCTGGATGGCCTGATCCTGGAAGGGGAAAGCCATCTGGATGAATCCCTGCTGACAGGCGAACCCCTGCCCGTCCGGCGCATGACAGGCGATACGGTCATCGGTGGCACAATCAATCAGGAAGGTGTGCTGACCATCCGGGCCACGGCCACCGGGGCCGACACCATGCTGGCCCGCATCGTCAGCATGGTGGCCCAGGCCCAGGGCAGCAAGCTGCCCATCCAGTCCCTCGTGGACAGGGTGACGCTCTGGTTCGTTCCCACCATCATCCTGCTGGCCGTGCTGACCTTCATCCTCTGGCTGTGGCTGGGACCGGCCCCCTCACTGGGCCACGCGGTCGTCAATGCCATTGCGGTGCTGATCGCCGCCTGCCCCTGTGCCATGGGCCTCGCCACGCCGACGGCCATCATGGTCGGCACCGGCACGGCCGCTGAAATGGGCCTGCTCTTCCGCCGGGGGGAGGTGCTCCAGACACTGGAAAAGACACGCCTTGTCGCCTTCGACAAGACGGGCACCATGACCTGTGGCCAGCCCCGCCTGACGGATTTCTTCCTGCTGGACGGCACGACCTGTCCCGACCCTGACATGGCCGAGAACCACCTGCTGGCCCTTGCCGCCGCCACGGAGAGACAGTCCGACCATCCCGTCGCCCGGGCCATCATCAGAGCTGCGGAAGACCGGGACCTGCCAGCCGTCCGGACAGGCCATGCCCGCATCATTGCCGGGCTGGGCATCGAGGCGCAGGATGATGAAGGACACGACATCAACATCGGCAGCCACGCCTACATGAAGACGCTGGGCCTGTACAATGCGGAAGCCAACCGGCTGGCCGGGGCCTTCAGCCAGAAAGGCACCTCTCCACTTTTCATGGCCCACAGAGGGAAGCTCGTGGCCCTCATGGGCATTGCCGACCCCATCCGTCCGTCCGCCGTCAGGGCCGTTGCCGCCCTTAGGGCACAGAACATCCATACGGCCATGATTACCGGTGACATCGAGACCACGGCACGCCACATCGCCAACCTGGCAGGCATTGAAAAGGTCATCGCCCACGTCATGCCGCATGAGAAAAGCCAGGCCGTGGAGACCCTGCGGGAGGAGCACGGCTCCGTGGCCTTCGTCGGGGACGGCATCAACGACGCTCCGGCCCTGGCCCGGGCCGACACGGGGCTGGCCGTCAGCCACGGCACGGACATCGCCATAGAGGCGGCCGATCTCGTCCTGACGGGAGAGAACCTGATGGGCGTACCCAATGCCATCGCCCTCTCCCGGGCCACCATGACCATCATCCGGCAGAACCTCTTCTGGGCCTTCGCCTACAACATCGTGCTGATCCCGGTGGCGGCCGGCCTGCTCTATCCCTTCACGGGGACACTGCTGTCTCCCGCACTGGCCGCAGGGGCCATGGCCCTCTCCAGCGTCTTCGTGCTGAGCAATACCCTCAGGCTGCGGCGGCTCCGGAACGTCGTGGAAACGGAGACGGCCACGGCCTCATAACATCCAGCCGGAGGAGGCAGGCCGGTCCTGCCCCTTCTCCGGCTGGAAGGCACTCACGAGCTGGCCAGAACGGCGGCCAGAGCCTCCACGACGGGCGGAAGGTTACGCTCGTTCAATCCCGCCATGCAGACACGGCCACTGCGGAGAACATAGACCCCATGTTCCTCCCGCAGGCGGTCTACTTGGGCTGGTGACAGCTTCATCATGCTGAACATGCCACGCTGCTTCAGCAGGTAGTGGAAATCCTGCCCCGGCAGGCGGGCGGAAAGCTGCTCATGCAGCTTCTGACGCATCTCCCGGATACGTGCCCCCATGCCTGCCACTTCCTCCCGCCAGAGCTGCGACAGGGCCTCATCCCCCAGAACGGCATCCACAAGCTGCGCCCCACGGACCGGCGGACTGGAATAGTTCCGCCGCACCGTGACCTTGAGCTGGCTCAGCACCCGCCCTGCCGTGTCGCCATCCCGGCAGACGACCGACAGGGCCCCGATGCGGTCCCCATACAGGGAAAATATCTTGGAGAACGAATTGCTGAGCAGGAACTCCAGCCCCGCCTCCACCATGGCCCGCACGGCATACACGTCCGCCTCCAGCCCATGACCCAGCCCCTGATAGGCAAGGTCCAGAAACGGGATCAGCTTCCGTTCCTTCAGGACAGGGATCAGCTCATCCCACTGCTCATCCGTCAGGTCGGCCCCTGTAGGATTATGGCAGCAGGGATGAAGCAGGACGACATGATGTTCCGGAATCTGGCGGATGCAGGCCATCATGGCCTCAAAATTCACACCGCCCGTTTCCGGGTCAAAATAGGGATAGGCCCGTGTCCTGAAACCGGCCCCGGAAAAGATGGATACATGGTTTTCCCATGTCGGGTCACTGACCCACAGCTCGGCCTGTGGGAAGTGACGGTGCAGGAAATCCGCCCCGACCTTCAGCGCACCGGACCCGCCAAGACTCTGGACCGTGGCGATGCGGCCGGTCCGCACCAGCTCGCTGCCACGGCCAAACAGCAGATGCTGGACGGCCTGCCTGTAGGAGGCCAGACCTTCCATCGGCAGGTAGAGGTCCGGCCTGTCCTGCTGGCTGGCCAGCCTTTCATGTGCCCTGCGGATGCAGGCCAGCTGCGGGACATGGCCTGCCTCGTCATAATACAGGCCAATGCTGAGATTGACCTTCTTCGCCCGGTCATCCCGCTTGAAGTCCTCCACCAGAGACAGGATGGGGTCTCCCGGAGACAGTTCAACAGACTGGAACATGGACCGCTTCATCCTTTTTTCGTGCTGGCGTTACGTGGACCCTGCGGACCGTAATCATAATCCGCCACGACCATGCCAAATCTCTTCAGGGCGTCCGGTGCATCCATCTCCGGCAGAAGGACCTCGATGAACACGACCCAGTCGGCCTGCTCCGCCTGTTTCAGGGCCTGCTCCAGATCGCCGACCGTTTCCACCACGAGGGACAGTGCCCTGTCCTTACGGTCGAACGCCTTTGGCAGGTCAGCATAACGCCAGTTGGCAATGTCGTTGTACCGGGAGCGTTCCCCCAGAATCAGACGCTCGATCGTATAGCCCCGGTTGTTGAGCAGGAAGATGATGGGCTTCTGGTCATGCCGCAGGATGGTGGAGAGTTCCTGCGCCGTCAGCTGGAAGGAGCCATCACCGATGAAGAGCAGGTGACGCCGGTCCGGGCTGCCAAGCTGGGAGCCGAACAGGGCGGGCAGGGTATAGCCGATGGCCCCCCAGATGGGCTGGGAAATGTAATGGCTGTTCCGGGGGAAAGGCGTGCCCAGCAGGGCGGTGTTGCTTGTCCCCGCCTCACCGACCACGACATCCCCTTCCTTCAGGAAACGGGCCACACGGGGCCAGAGGGTCGCATGGGTCAGCCGGTCAGCCGCCCCACCGGGCAGGGATGCGGCAGAGGCCGCCGGACGGGCAGGCAGCGTACGGGAAGACGGCGTCACCTGCGCCAGCAGGGCTTCCAGCACGGCCCCGACAGGGGCAGCCGGAATGGACCGGCCTGCAAGACTCACATCATGGGCCTGAAGATTGATGAACGCCTCCGGCCGGATCTCATGCGTGAAGAATCCCGTATTGATCTCCGTGAAGCGCAGGCCGACCCCGATCACGCAGTCTGACTGGCTGACCAGCTCCCTGATGTCCGGGCGGCTGGCCCCACCCACATAACCACCCAGATAATAAGGGGCCGTCTCATCCAGCACGGCCTTGGCCGGAGCCGCCGCCACGCAGGGGATCGCACAGCGTTCCGCCAGTGCGGCGATCTGCCCGGCCACGCCGAAGCGGTCGGCATCGGAATCGAGAATCATCACCGGCAAGCGGGCCGCAGCCAGACGTGTGGCGATGTGCCCGGCCGCCAGGGCCACCTGTTCCACATCACCCTGCGGCAGGGCAAAGCGGAACGGCTCTTCCGGCACCTCGATGTTCAGATGGGTGATGTCGGATGGCAGCTGGAGATGGACCGGCCGCCGCTCCCGCCAGCAGGCCTGGAGGACACGGTCGATTTCTTCCACGGCATTTTCCGGCGTCAGGCGGGCCTGGGCCACCGTATATTCCGCCATGCACCGCCCGATGTTGCCGTATCCGCCATCACCCAGCGTATGATGCAGCAGGGCACGCCCCTCGACCGCATGAAGCGGTGGAATCCCGGTGATGTGCACGAACGGAACACGCTCGGCATAGGCTCCGGCAATGCCACTGATGGCCCCGAGGTCACCCACGCCAAAGGTCGTCACCAGCCCGCACAGACCGGAAGTACGGGCATAGCCATCGGCGGCATAGGCGGCATTCAGCTCGTTGCAGTTCCCCACGAAGGTCAGGGACGCATCAGCCTCCACCTGCTCCAGAAAAGAAAGGTTGAAATCCCCCGGAACACCGAAAAGATGGCTGATTCCTGCCTCGACGAGGCGGCGGGCCAGATAGGCCCCGATCTGCATGCGCATGGGCAAAGTCCTAAAACATGTGAAGAGGATGTGCTCCGGTACAGGCAGGGCTGCCTGACGACCCGAAATCCCTTTTCAGTCTCCGAGCATACTGCAACATGCATGCGGCCTGTGTGCAAATATGGTCTAACATGGCCCTTTCTCCGCACGGATCACGCATGGATGCGCACATCATGGATCAATTTGACTGGAAACTCCTTTCCGCCCTGCACCGCAACGGGCGTCTGACCAACCGGGAGCTGGGCGAGGCCGTCGGCCTCTCACCGTCCCAGTGTTCCCGCCGCCGACTCCTGCTGGAGAAGGCAGGTGTCATCCGGGGTTATGGTGTCACGCTGGATCAGCAGGCCATGGGGCTGGGCGTGATGGCCTTCGTCCAGGTCATCATGAAGGGCCATGCTGCCGGGGCCTTCGAACGCTTCCAGGCCCTCATAAACGGTACTCCCATGATTCAGGAGGCGCACGCCGTCAGCGGGGATGCCGATTACATCCTCAAGGTCGTGACGAAAGACCTGCCGAGCCTCTCCACCTTCGTCACCGAGCAGCTTCTGGCCCATGACACGATCGGCCATGTCAAGTCCTACATCGCCCTCCGCCCCCTGAAGACGGAAAGCCCCCTGCCACTGCGGATGCCCTGAAAAAGCTGGCATCTTCAGGCAAGCCCGGATAAAGTCCCCCCACCTGTGATACCCTTCCGGTTCCCGTGCCACGGTACCCCCTTCTCTGGAGGTTCCATATTCCCCATGACGGACCGGCAGGCATGGGACCACCTGATGATGCACCACTGCTGGAGAGTAAACAGAACACCATGAGCTGGCTGACGAAACATGTCCGTCCCAAATTACGGAGCCTGCTACAGAGGGATGTGCCGGATAACCTCTGGACCAACTGTGAATCCTGCTCGCAGATGATGCTCACCAAGGAACTGACCCGCAAGAAGAAAGTCTGCCCCCATTGCGGCCATCACATGCGGGCCTCGGCCCATGAGCGCATGCAGTGGACCTTTGATGACGGCCAGTACACCACCATCGACCTCCCCACGGCACCGGCAGACCCGCTCCATTTCCGGGATTCCAAGCGTTATACGGACCGTCTGAAGGCTGCCCGCTCCAAGTCCAGCCTTGATGACTCCCTGCTGGTCGCCCACGGCAGGATTGGCGGCAGAAATGCCGTCGTGGCCGTCATGGCCTTCGAGTTCATGGCCGGAACGATGGGCGGTGCCCTTGGCGAGGCCTTCCTGGCCGCCTGTCAGGAAGCCATCCGCCAGAAGGCCCCGCTCATCATCTTCACCGCCTCCGGTGGTGCCCGGATGCAGGAAGGTGTCGTCAGCCTGATGCAGATGCCCCGCACGACCATCGGCGTGGAAATGCTGCGTGAGGCCGGACTGCCCTATCTCGTGGTCCTCACCAACCCGACGACGGGTGGCGTGTCCGCTTCCTTCGCCATGCTGGGTGACATCCACATTGCCGAACCCAACGCCCTGATCGCCTTCGCAGGCCCCCGTGTCATCCGGGATACCGTGCGTGAGGAACTTCCCGAAGGCTTCCAGCGTTCCGAATACCTGAAGGAGCACGGCATGGTGGACCTCATCGCCACCCGTGACGAACTCCCCTCCCTGCTGGGCCGTCTCATCGGCATGCTGGCCCCTGCCGCCAGCAAGGATGCAGCCCCGGCTGAAGCCGCCCCCGCCTCCTGAGTCCCGCCAGCCCCTGTCCCCGTCCCGAGGGCGGTGGACAGGGCGGCCCGGCTCACCCTGTTTCCTCCTCTGAAACGACCGGATACACGATCATGGCAACAGGCCAGCAGACCAGTACCCCGCAGGGTGAATTCCACGGGCGGACGGGCGAGGTGGTGCGCCGCCTGCAGGAACTGCACCCCAGACTGATCGACCTCTCCCTGGACCGGCTGGAAGTCCTGCTGGCCTGCCTCGGCCATCCGGAGCGTGCCCTGCCCCCGACCATCCATGTCGCCGGAACCAACGGCAAGGGCAGCACCTGCGCCAACCTGCGGGCCATCGCAGAGGCGGCTGGTCTGAAAGTCCATGTCATGACCAGCCCTCACCTGCTGGACGTGACGGAACGCTTCCGTCTGGCCGGTCAGCTCGTCAGCGAGGAACGGCTCGTCTCCACCCTTGAGGAAATCGAGCGGATCAATGACGGGGCACCCATCACCGTCTTCGAGGTGCTGACAGCCGCCGGGTTCCTTCTCTTTTCCCGTGTTCCGGCCGACCTGCTGGTTCTGGAGGTCGGGCTTGGCGGCCGGTTCGATGCCACGAACGTGATCCCCACCGCCCGGGCCTGCATCATCACCTCCATCAGCCTGGACCATCAGGGCTTTCTGGGGGATGATCTGGCAGGCATCGCCCGGGAAAAGGCCGGTATCATCAAGCAGGGCGTGCCGGTCTTCGTGGCTCCCCAGCCGGATGATGTCATGGCGGCCATCAGGAGCGTTGCCGAAGCCCAAGAGGCCCCGCTTTACCGGCTGGATCATGAATTCACCATGACGCCACGGCAGGGCGGCCTGCTCTATCAGGACGAGGCCGGAAGCCTGACACTGCCCGCTCCGGCCCTGCATGGTCCCCATCAGGCACAGAATTCGGCCCTGGCCGTGGCGGCCCTCCGCCATGCCGGGCTGGACCTGCCAGACACGGCCTTTGCCGGTATTGCCAGCACATGCTGGCCTGCCCGCCTCCAGACGCTGCACGGCACCCTCACCAGGGACATGCCCGCAGGCTGGGAACTGCTGCTGGATGGTGGTCACAATCCCGGTGCCGGTACCGTTCTGGCCGACGTCCTCAGGACATGGCAGGACAGGCCCCTGCATCTCATCGTCGGGCTGAAGGACAGCAAGGACGTGCAGGGCTTCCTCCGCCCCCTGATCCCCTATGCCACCACCATACAGGCCGTGGCGGAAGACGGACAGCATCTGGCCATGCCTGTCCAGATCATTCTGGAAGCCGCCGCAGCGGCAGGCGGCACGGCCCTGCCCGGGCCGGACATCCGCACCGCCCTGAAACGCCTGCGTGACGACGCCAGCCCCACGGCCAGCCCAGCCCGAATCCTGATCTGCGGCAGCCTCTATCTGGCAGGCTGCGCTCTGGCACTGGATGGTGCCTCACCCCGCTGACATCCCCGGTCAGCGGCATGATGAACGTGACGGGCCGCCTCCATGTCCGGCCTGATGCCTGCACCCCGTGCCGGCACATACATACCCATAACGGAGCAGGACAGACATCATGACCGACCAGACACCCCCCGCCTCCCCGGCCACCGGCACGGAAACCGGACCCCTGCAGGAATTTCTGCAGCGTACGCCCCCGGCCAACCTTCAGGCCGAACAGGCCCTGCTGGGAGCCATCCTGACGAACAACAAGGCCTTTGAAAGCGTCTCGGACTTCCTCCACTCCTCGCATTTTGCCGATGCCGTCAATGCCCATATTTACGACCTGATCTCCCGGCGTGTCGAGCGGAACGGAGGAAAGGGTGCCATCGACATCATCACCATGCGGGGTGATTTTGAGAGCAGCCCCGTGCTGGCTGCCGCCGGAGGCACGGAGTATATCGCCAGCCTGCTCAATGCCATGGTGGGCATCGTCAATGCCCGTGACTATGGCAGGGTCATCCATGACTGCTGGGTGCGCCGCCAGCTGATCGGCATTGGCACGGACATCGTCAACAATGCCCACGGTGCCCGTCCTGATCTGGACGGACCGGAACAGATTTCCGCCTCGGAAGAGGCCCTCTTCAAGCTGGCCACGGACAAGGGACAGGAAGGCGGCTTCCTCGTCTTCTCCAAGGCCCTGAAGAAGGCTCTCGACATTGCCGACCAGGCCTATCAGCATACGGGCGACATTGTCGGCCTGACCTCCGGCCTGCGGGATTTTGACAAGAAAACCGGTGGCCTGCACCCTTCGGACCTGCTGATCCTCGCCGGTCGTCCCGCCATGGGGAAAACGGCCCTCGCCACGAAAATCGCCTTCTCCGCCGCCCAGGCCCTCATGAGGGAAGCGGAGGAAGAAGGCAGCAGCAAACCCAAGGGCAGCGTGGCCATCTTCTCACTGGAAATGTCCGCCGAACAGCTCGCCACCCGTATCCTCTCCGAACAGGCCGAGGTCTCCGGCGAGCGCATCCGCCGGGGTGATGTCGGCCCGAAGGAATTCGACCGGTTCGTCCGTGTCGCCACGGAGCTGCAACGCCTGCCGCTACATATTGACGACACGCCAGCCATCTCCCTCTCCGCCATGCGGACACGCTGCCGCCGCTTGGCCCGCACGCAGGGGCTGAGCCTCGTGGTGGTGGACTATCTCCAGCTCATGCGTCCTGCCGTCGGTACGAGGCCGGACAGCCGCGTGCTGGAAATCTCGATGATCACGCAAGGTCTCAAGGCCATCGCCAAGGAGCTGGAAGTGCCCGTCATCGCCCTGTCCCAGCTCTCCCGTCAGGTCGAATCCCGTGACGACAAACGCCCGATGCTCTCCGACCTGCGTGAATCCGGGTCCATCGAGCAGGATGCCGATGCCGTCATGTTCGTCTATCGTGACGAATATTATCTGCAGCAGCGCAAACCCAAGGAAGCCTCCTTCCCCAGCCCGGACAAATACCAGATCGCCCTTGAGGAATGGCAGCGGAAGATGTCTCTCGTCCACAACAAGGCCGAGCTGATCCTGGAAAAGCAGCGTCACGGGCCGACCGGGACCGTCCACCTCTACTTTGAGGGCGAATTCACCCGCTTCGGCGATCTAGATCTTTATCACGATGATTACCAACACAATCACAGCAGCCCGCAAGCACTCTCACATCAACTGAATCCCCCTTCGCAACCAGCTGTCATCACAAAACAGAAACGCCCAACAATTCCTAGGTAACCCCCCCCCTCACTCGTGCGGTTTATCCTCGAGCGGCGGGGTGATGACGGCGGCAGGGGTGGCAGCGATGACCTCCGGCGTGGGCTTGCGCCGCCACCACCAGCCACGATGCAGCATCTTCTCGAAACGGATCTTCTGCCGCAGCCAGTTCAGCATCCCGGAGAGGGTGACGACGGCAATCCCTATGCCGTCCCACATGTCCACGGGCTGGTTGAAGATGAAATAGCTGAACGCCACGATCCAGACCATCTGGCTGTATTGCGGCAGGGCCACACGGTTTGCCGGGGCGATAGAGGCGGCCAGCATGAGCAGAAGCTGCCCTGCAGCCGCCAGAAACCCGTACCCGAACAGCAGCAGCCAGTCATTCAGCCCGTGGGGAAGGACAAAATGCTGCGCCATGAGAATTCCGTCACCCACCAGCGGCCCGCACAGGCTGGAGCCGTACAGCGTCAGGCGGGATGTCTCCTTGCCTGCAAACCGGTAGGCGATCACGCTCACGGCGGAGGCCATCGCCACCACGATGGCACAGAGATGCCCGAACTGGAGAGCCTTCACGCCGGGACGCAGGACGATCATCACACCGGCAAAGCCCATCAGGACAGACAGCCAGGCCCAGCCCGTCACCTGCTCCTTGAGGAACAGCACGGACACGATGGTGACGAAAAACGGCATCAGGAACATCAGGGACAGGGCCTCCGGCATGGGCAGAAGCATGAAGGCTTCCACACTCCCCGCCGTCGCCACGAACACCGCCGCCGCCCGCACGATCCAGAGCCACGGATGGCTGGAAAGCACCAGCATCCTGTACGATTCATTCGGACGTTTCAGCAGCGGGACGATCAGCAGCCCGAATACGCCCCCGAAAAAGGCGACCTCGAAGGGGTCCAGCCGCCCGGCCAGCCCCTTGGAACAGGCATCACTGATGGAAAAGAACGCATACCCTATGAGGGCCAGCACAATGCCCGACGTAAAAAGTATCTTCCTCATGTAGTACCGGTCCCCGATGCCTTGCCATTATTGCGCTGCGCCAAGGGTAAGGGGTAATCCACCAAAAAGAAACCATCCAATCCCGTCAGGATGGCGGGCCTGCGGTGTCAGGCCGCCATCACAGGGACAGGGCCACGCCTCCCATCACGCTGCGCCGCAGGCCATATTGCGGGGCACCCACCCCTATCCCGCTGCCGTCACGCAGCATGTACCGCCTGTCGAACAGATTGATGACATCCAGCCGCAGCTGCATGGTGTACCCACCCAGCCACGCCATGTGCTTCAGGGTCTGCACCAGCCCCAGATTGAAAGTGACGTACTGCGGAACATGCGTACCGTTGGGGATGGAACCATCTTCCAGCTCCCTGTCCTTCCGCAGGCCACTACCATAGATCATCGTGCCCGAAAGCTGAAGGGGGTGGACCGTCCGATGAAAGAACGCATAGGCCCCGCCCGCAGAGGCCGTGATCAGCTGGTCATGGTCGAGATGGACCCAGTGGCTGCGCATGTACTGGAGGTCCTCCACATCAAAATTCCACTGGGCCGAGTTTATGTCCTTACCCATCGCCCGTGACACGGCCAGATTGCCATACAGGGTCAGCGGTCCCGCACTGTAATCGGTCGTCAGCTCCACGCCACGCACACGTCCCCGATGATAATTATAGGCCGTCAGGATGACGGGTGCGCCGAACTGCCCTTCATCAATCAGGTTCTTCGCCTGCTTCCAGTAGGCATCCAGCCCGACATGCCAGTGCGGGGTGATCTGCTGCATGAAACCGACATCATAGTAATTGTCCCGCTCCGCCTTCACACGGTCATTCTGGTAGTTGGCCGGAGCTGCGGAAGTATCCGCAAAACGGTCCAGCGATGTCGTGCCGATCGTCTCGAAGGGCGGAGGCGTCAGATAGCGGGCATAGCCCACATGAAACCGCCCGCCATGCCACGGTGTCCAGACCAGTGAGACACGGGGGCTGAACTGATGTGCATGGACGTACTCCTCCACGCCATCAAACCGCACGCCACCATTGAGGACCAGAGACCGGGTCAGATGCCATTCATCCTGAAGATAGGCCCCATACAACGCTCCCGTCTTCCCCGATGAATCATGCACCGTCACGGTGCGGGGACTGATGGCACCCTCCTCATCAACCGGATAGACCAGTGAACTGCTCTTGCTCACGGCCCGCTCGCCATAGGCCTGCACGCCCCCCCGCACGGTATGCGACCGGCTGATGCGCCACGTCACGTCGCTCTGCACGCCGCTGGAAAACACCGACCGGGCCGCCTGCTGGGCAATGCCGTTATAGACGAGATCACCCAGCCAGTCGGGCGAGTAGCGCATGGAGCTGTAGCGCAGGATGGCCGAGGTCTGGGCACTGATCTTCTCGTGGTCCTCCTGCCAGGAGAGGATGGCAAAATCCGTGATCTGCTGCTGATGCTCGTCCAGATGGCTGCTGTCTGGCGCATCCTCCTGCACCGGCCTGTCATCCGCCCTGAAAAGCGGCGTGGCGAACTGATGCTGCTGCCCCGGATTGTTGGGCAGCTGATACCACGCATTGGACACACCCGCCGTCAGGCTGAAGCGTGTCTCCGGCCGGAGCGTGTACCGCAGATGCCCCAGCACATGATACTGGTTCGAGAGATCATGAATGGCATTGTAACTGGACGTGGTATTCTCGATGCCCACCCGGTCATGCACGGCATCCGCCGTGATGAAGCCATCCCACTGCCCCCAGTGCCCCCCATACTGGATGGAAGGCTGCACATAGTCCCGCACGCCACCATAACCGGCGAGCGTTCCCCCCTCATCAGCCACGCCATTCCTGGTCTGGATGTCGATCACGCCCGCCTGCCGAAATCCGTATTCCGCTGGCAGGACGCCCGTCGTCAGGCTCATGGAATGGGCAAAACGGGTCATCAGGGCCTGCCCGAACACGTTCACCCCTTCCGGCAGGGCCACACCATCCAGCCTGAACTGGACGTTGTTATGGTCTCCCCGAATGTGAATCTGCCCATAACTGTCCTGCGTCACGCCGGGAGCCTGCAACAAGATGCTGTTCAGCGGCGCATTGTCGGCACCGGGATTGGCCTCGATGGCCTTGCGGGAAAAATTCGTCTGGGTGGCCCCGATGGCAGGCTGGAGAGCCGCCCGGGCCTGATCCAGCCGCCGTGCCGTGACATGGATGTATTCTTCCCGATGGTCCTCGTGACGGACAGGCTCGTCACCACCACTCTGGTCCCGGTTTTCAGCCGCCATGACCGGCTGCTGCCGTCGGTCCCCTGCCCCATCGTCAGCCCGTGCCGTCTGAAACAGTCCCCCGGAGGCCACCATCAGAAACACATAAACGGCTCCACCCCGCCCCTTCACCGCCATGCTGATCGTCATCCCTCTTAGGCTGTTCATTCTGATGCTGCTCAATATGTTATGTTATAATATAACATATGAGAAGGACCTTTTCTTCCACTGCCCACAAAAAAGGCCGGGGAATATCCCGGCCCTTTTTCAGATCATCTTCAGCCCGATCATCAGGAGCAGGCTGCCCAGAACAAGCCGCTGCCAGCGTTCCGGGCATCGCCCGGCGCAATGGGTACCAAGCCAGATGCCCGGCAGGGAACCACTCAACAAAAGCAGCAGGGTGGGCACCATGACGTCCCCTTCCACCCAGTGACCTACCCCGGCAATCAGTGTCAGGGGGATGGCATGGGCAATGTCGATGGCCACGAGTTCACGCAAAGGAAGGGTCGGATACAGCATCACAAGCACGGCCATGCCGATCGCCCCGGCCCCGACGGAGGACAGGCTGACCATGCAGCCCAGCACGAAACCCAGCACGACCGTCAGCACCCGTGACTGCACCGGTCCGCCCACCTGATGCCGCAGCACCCAGGCCTTGAGTGTCGGGCGGAACAGGATGGCCGGAGCCGTCACCAGCAGGCAGATGCCCAGCGACAGGCGGATGACATGCGCCATCTCCTGTGGCGACCCCAGATGCCGCAGCCAGAGCAGGGCCACTGCCACACCGGGGAGACTGCCTGCCATCATCCACAGCACGATGGACCAGCGTACCGGCCCGCACCGCCTGTGCAGGACGGTCCCGAACAGCTTTGTCACGGCGGCATAGACGAGGTCCGTCCCCACGGCGGCCTTGGGGTGGATACCACACAGCAGGATGAGCAGCGGCGTCATCAGCGATCCGCCACCCACGCCCGTCATGCCGACCAGAAACCCGACCAGTGCGCCGGAGATGACATAAGCCAGATGCCCCATCACCTTATCCCCACTTTCAGGACAGACCTCCCCTGCCGGTTTCTCCAGACCGGAAAAACCGGAGGACTGTCCCCTGTTCCATAATCATCCAGACACGAGGCCCGCCGGGTCTCACCTCATGGAGGGAAAACCCGGCCTGCCAGCCTCAGCGCACGGCCCTGTAAACGGCCTCCGTCAGATGCCGTACGCTGCGGGCCACGTCGCCGTCACCGGGCACCACCACATCCGGCCGGGCGGGCGGTTCATAGGCCGAGGACACACCGGTGAACTCGGCGATCCGGCCCTCTTCCGCCTGAGCGTACAGCCCTTTCGGGTCACGCTGGCGGCACAGCTCGGGGGCCGTATCCACAAAGACCTCATGCCAGTCATCCCCGATGATGGCTTTGGCCATCGCACGGTCCCTGACCAGCGGCGACACCAGAGCCACCAGCACGATCTGCCCGGCATCTGCCAGAATGCGGGCCACATGGGCCACACGGCGGATATTCTCCCGCCGGTCTTCCGGGGAGAAACCAAGATCGCTGCACAGGCCGGACCGGACCGTATCGCCATCCAGCACGGTGACATGCAGCCCCTCACGGCTGAGGGCCTCCTCGGCATGACGGGCGATGGTGCTCTTTCCGGCACCGGGCAGACCGGTCATCCAGAACACGGCCCGACCATGCCCACGCAGGCCAGCCCGGACAGCATCGCTCACGCCGCTGGCTGTCGGATGGATGGCATTGGCTCCCTCAGGCAGGGCCGCCGGACCGATCAGCGGGGCACCGCCAACGATCTTCTGATGACGGTCCACCAGCACGCCACGCCCGTCCGGCATTCCCGGCGCAAAGGGATCGAAGAGGATGTTGCGGGCCACGGCGAGGGTGATCTCGGCAAAGCCATCCGGTGGCACCTCATCCGCCGGACTCAGGCTGAGATCATCAAGGTCCACCACGGCATCAATGGAAGCCACGGTGACATCATGTTCTGCCGTGGCCAGACGCAGCCGGAAACTCTCCCCCACACGCAGCGGCTCACCACGCAGCCAGAACAGCCGTGTCCTGAGACGGGCGGCCTTCAGCGGGGCTGCGGCTTCATCACCGGCAGGGAACAGCAGGTCCCCACGATCCGGTACCAGATCAGGCTCCAGACGCAGGGCGATGGATTCACCAGCCCCAGCCACAGGATGATGCGGAGCATGCCAGCGACAGACCTCGGCCACGGTGGCTTCCTGCCCCTGCCCGCCTATTTCCAGCCGGTCTCCTTCCCGCACCGTGCCACGCTCGATGCGTCCCGCCACATAGCGGATGCCCTCGAAACGGTACACGTCCTGCACCGGCATACGGAATGGCAGGGCATGACGGGATGCCGGGGGCTGGATGAGAGCCAGAGCCTCCAGCAGGGTCGGCCCCCTGTACCAGTCGGCCTTTTCAGAACGTGTGGCGATATTGTCGCCATCCCGTGCCGAGGCCGGAATGACCTGGTTGACGTTGATCTCCAGCCGCCCCAGCAGCTGGCGGATGTCACCTTCCACCTGCTTCAGTCTGGCTTCATCAAACCCGATGCTGTCGGCCTTGTTCAGCAGGACGATCACATGATTGATGCCGATGAGCCGCAGCAGCATGGCGTGGCGGCGTGTCTGCTCCCGCACACCCTCGGAGGCATCCACCACCAGCACGGCGGCCTCGGCGTCGGCAGCACCGGTAATCATGTTGCGCAGGAACTGCCGATGGCCCGGCGCATCCACGATGACGAAATCCCGGCCATCCAGCTGGAACGGAATGCGGGTGGAATCCACCGTCACACCCTGATCCCGCTCGATCTGGAGGGAATCGAGCAGGAAGCTCCACTCCACGGCCAGACCACGCTTCCGGCTGCTTTCCACGATCTGGACGAGGCGGCCATCCGGCAGGCTGTCCGTATCATACAGGAGGCGGCCAATCAGGGTGGATTTGCCGTGATCCACATGGCCTACGATCACGATCGGCGTGCTGACACCGTGACGGACCTGCGATGATGGTGAATGAGTCTGTGTCATCGAAAAAGTCCCCTCACAGATAACCGGCAACACGGAGACGCTCGAAGGCATCTTCCGACTCATGATCCATGGCACGGCCCGCACGCTCGGAGGTACGGCTCGTCTCCAGCTCGGCAATCACTTCCGCCACGGTGGAGGCATTGCTCTCGATCGGGCTGGTGATGTCCTGATCGCCCAATGAGCGATAACGCCTGCCATCCTTTGCAAAATAGAGGTCCACGAGCGGAATCTTCTCACGCTCGATGTACCGCCAGATGTCCAGCTCTCGCCACGCCAGCAGCGGATGGACACGGACATGCATCCCCTCCTCGTAAGGCGTGGCGTACTGGTCCCAGAATTCCGGTGGCTGGTTGCGAACATCCCACTGGTGACCGGCACCACGGGGGCTGAAGACACGCTCCTTGGCACGGGTGGCCTGCTCATCACGCCGGATGCCCGCAACGACACCCCGGAACTTGTGCTGGTCGATCAGGTTTGCCAGACCAGCCGTCTTGCGGGCCGCAGACCGGGCCGCCGGTGGCAGGGAGGGGTCCATGTCCTCGACCGGGGGACACTCCCCGAGAACAAGGTCCAGATTCCACTTTCTGACGTACTCATCCCGGAAGGCATACATCTCCGGGAATTTCTTGCCCGTATCCACATGCATGACAGGAAAAGGCACATGCCCCATGAAGGCCTTGCGGGCCAGCCAGACCATCACGTTGCTGTCCTTGCCCAGTGACCAGAGCAGGGCCAGGGGCTTCAGCTTGCGGTAAGCCTCCCGCAGGATGAAGATGCTCTGGGCCTCAAGCTGGTCCAGACCATCCATGATATGTGCGTCTTCCAGAGCCATGACTGCTCCCTTTCCTTCCTGATGGGCCATGCGGCCCGGTCTCATCGTGCGGGCCGCTCTGCAATCAGGGCAGCGGCTGAGATTTCTTCCACATTGGCGTCAGGCGATGTGGAAACGGGCCGGTGCAGGCCACATTCCGTCTTGGCCAGCCCGGCCCAACGTCCGGCACGGCTGTCCTCTCCCGCTCCCACGGGCCTCGTACAGGGTTCACAACCGATGGAACGGTAACCCTGCGCCACCAGCGGATGCGGCGGGAGGGCCTTCTCCTCCATGAAACGGGCGATCTGGGCCTCGCTCCAGCCAGCCAGAGGATTCAGTTTCACGCTGCCATCCTCCTGCCGTTCCGCCACGGGCAGGGCCGCCCGGGTGGCCGCCTGCATCCGCTTGCGGCCTGTCACCCAGATGTCGAACTCCGGCAGAACCACCTCCAGCGGTTCCACCTTCCGCAAAGCGCAGCAGGCATCGGGGTCGAAAGCCACAAGCTGGCCCTCCGGGTCACGATACTCCACCTCGGCACGGGCAGGGCGCAGGGTGCGGACATCCTCCAGCCCCAGATGGCGGGTCAGCTCGTCCCGATAGGCCAGCGTTTCCGGGAAATGCCGCTCCGTATCGAGGAAAAAGACAGGCACGGCTTTGTCCTGTGCCGCCACCTGCGCCAGCAGCACGGCAGACTCAGCACCGAAGGAAGAAATCACCGCCACACGGCCCGGAAAGCGGGCCAGAACGGAGGACAGCACACGGCCCGTCTCCTCCTCCGAGGCAGCCACATCTTCCTGCCGGGGCAGGGCCTGGAACTCAGCGTCCGATATTGCCATGTGATCTGCTCCCTGCGGAAAATACGATAAGAAAGAAACTAATTACATATTTAACGGGCTTCAATGATGATTTTTGATAAATCATCAATTTTTCAGGATATAAGAATGTCATTATGAGCTTTCCAGAGAATCAGGAAGCCTGACCTCCGGCAGGAAACGGCGGAAAATCGCCTCTGATACCGCCCTTCATTTTTCACAATATTAAATCGTAGTTATCAGCAGACTCAGAAACGCAGCGTGAGGGTCGAAAGCATGTAGGTCCCGTTCTTCCCCCCGGCCTGCCTCATGCGATGTGTCAGCAGAATCGCTCCCCCATCAATCTGCCAGTTGACGTGCTGCTGAAGCTGGAACTGCACCTGCCCCTGTGGCTGCAACCCCACGGCCCGCCCGGCCTGCCGCAGCTTCGGCCCCGAAAGGAAAGAAAAGGGCGATGATGAATTATACAGCCCGTCATTCATGCTCTCCCTCCAGAGGTAAGGCACCCGGATACGGATGTTCATGAAAGGCCGGGGTGCGATGCTGGCCAGCGGGCCGGCACTCACGATGTTGGCCCTCGCAATGGTGCGTGTCAGGTCGAACGTTCCATTACGGGGTGAGAACGGGGCCGAGAACGTGCCCACGGTTCCCTCTTTCCGGCGGTTGTCTCCTCCGCTGTAGGCCTCCGCCTGCACACCCAGAAAGGGATGCAGAAAGGATGAGGAATGACGCCAGCCCAGCACGCCCCGCACGGCCCAGGCACTCACGGGACGGCTGGCAATGGATGACGTGCCGGGATGGAACCGTCCCCCCTGATACACGCCCCCCAGCTCATACTCGAAGGACGGTGCCGAACCATACCAGCGGAAGCCACCATTCTGTCGTGTCTGCGTTCCCGCCTCCGACCCTTTGTAACGGGCCACGGCTGCCGTTTTCCCCTCATCACGGAAACCCATCCAGAAGAGGTCCAGAAAGGAATGGACCAGCTCCCCCCCAATGGAAAAGGGCCGCAGGGCGATCCCGACATTCCCCCCGTAAAGGCGGGTGCCATCATCAAACCCGCCCCCCATGATGGTATCCCTCGTCACCTGTGTAGCGACAAAATTGTAAAGGTCCAGCCTGATCCGGTTCCACAGCGCATAGCCACGGACACCATTCCACGAAAGCGGGACGTTGGGAGTTTCCCGCATGTAGACAAGCCATGAAGGGGCATCGAGAAACTGCTGCCGCCCGACCATCACGCCGGTCTTTGCACTGAACAGTTTACGCTCATACCCGACGAAGAGCTGCTGCACCCCCAGCCTGCGCCGCCATGTCGCATTGTAGCCGTAATAGTTCCATCCGGCCGCCTCACCATTGTTCAGCTGCCCGAATATCCGCCAGTGCGGACCAAGATGAAGGTCCGCCCCCAGCAGGTTGCGTACCGTAAACCGGCCGGAATGACGCCTGTTCACCGTCCCCAGCATGGGGTTCGACTCATACCAGTTGCGTATCCGGGATTCACCGGAAAGCGACAGCCAGATGCTGCCCGACTCATTGAGGCGGATGGCCTTCAGGGGGTCAAGAAAATCCGTGTAATTCCTGGGGTCCTTCTTGCTGCTCCAGTCCTCGGCCCAGGGGGCGACCCCATAGACACCAACCGGCCCGAACCCGGCAAATTCACCATTTCCCCAGTTGAAGGCTCCCCAGTCTCCCTGATGCCGCTTGCGGGACCGGTTCTCCTCCAGCGTGACACGGCGTGGCTGGCCGATCACCCCGGCTCCCGGCATGGTCTCCACGGCAGGCGGAACCTTTTCGGTGATCTGCGCTTCCGCCTGTCCCAGCCCTGCAGCAACGGACAGTACGGCAAGAACTACCGGGGACCGCAACAACCTGCCCGTCCGCCCCAACAGACTGACACACCTCAGAGACAGGTCCGGTCTTTCCTGCATCGTCACCCGCCACGATGGCCTGCCTGTCTGCATGAGCGGCTCACTTATTACTTTAAATAATAGTTATTTGTATTAAATCCCATTTTATTGCCCATGTGAAGACGTGAATTAACTTTTCTCTCTCCATCACGTTTCCCATGGCCCATTTTTTCTTGCCACAGGAGAGCTGCATTCTGATTTAGCCCCCGGCACCGTCTTCCTCAGGTTTGGCCAACAGATCGAGGATGAAGATGGACAGAACACACCCGGCGGCACAACGCCGGATCACCGGGAGAATGCTGGAGGCCCAACGGGCGGCCAAGGCCCTCCTCATGACAGGCGCCAGCCGCAGCGAAATAATTACTGCCCTGCACTAGGCACGGCGGAAGGGACACCGTCTCCATTATTCAGATCACGGCCCTGCCACGCCGCATCTACGACCTCACCCGGACAGGTCTGGAGATGGGCATGGATCCAAACGAGGCTGAGAGTATTGGCCAGCAGGCCCATGCCATCACCCTCCAGCGTGGCGAGGACCGGGACCCGGCTCAGCTTCCCCCCCTGTGCGACCAGCTCACTGATCTCCTGGAGGCCGCAGAAATCCATCTGTCAGCTCTTCAGGCTGTGGAAAGTGACCCCATGGGGTCACCTGAGTGCCCCCCTCTATACCGATACAAACTCAGATAATATCATTTCTGTAAAAAAGGCGGCTCGCTCCGCTCGCCAAGCCATGAAGAAAACAGGTAGTCGGGATGAACCGGCCCTCCCACGGGCGGCATCATCCCCGCTCCGGGGGTCTAAGGCTGGTACGGACTTTGCCCTTGGGATTGCGCCTTCATTCCGGCAGTACGTCTCCAGCTACAGGCCCCGGGAGGATGAGATCATGGCGGCCGCCCTCTATGCAAACCATGACCTGGGCATTTCCCGCCACGCATGGGCACAGGCCAGCAACGTTCTGGGCCAGTATGAGGCGGCCGTGGCCATCGCCGTGATCTCCGCCCGCCAGGCCGAAGGCAGGATCAGGTCTCCCGGCGGCTACCTGCGTGCCATGATTGACCGCCAGTTGAGGGGAGAGCTAAATCTCGACCGTACGCTGTATGGGATGAGGGGAGCAGAAGCGTGATAACGGAAGGCACGGTACATGGCATGATACTGTCATGCTCCACCCCGGCCGCTCATGGGGCGATTGCGACATGGCTCAAGGATTTTGGCCCCATAATCTGTTCTGTTGCGAGTTTTTGGCTGGCCTACCGTGTTTCACGCATTACCAGAGAACAGAAGGAGATCAATAAAAGCGCATATAACTTGAATTTGTTCAAGGAGAGGTTTGCTATTTATGGAAAATTTAAGACGTTATCTGATGATAAAAATATAATATATGATAATATTCCATACAATTATTTAAAAGAAGCTACCGTGAAAGAGGCTGTTGAATATTTAAAAAAACTTTATAGGAACATAGATGAAATATTCATTCTATTTAAAGATTGTGAAGCTATCAATACATATTTGCACGATAGGAAAGATAATTTCCTAAAATTGGCAACTTCCCTTCAAAAAAGGAAGAAAATTGAATATTTTCTTCCAGAGATAGATAATATTAGAACAAAAACAAAATTAATAAGATCTTCCATGAGAGAAGGATATTCTAAATATGAATCTTATCATTATATTTATTCACATATAAATACGATAATAAAAATTATTTCAAAAAATGATGTTGAAGATTTCTATATTAAAGATAATTATACTTTTTTATTAGAACTTTCTGAAAAAATGGCTATTATTGATACTAGAGTTTACGATTTATTTATTTCAGGAGAAGATCAAGTACCTAAAAAAAATAAGTTATCTCACAGAAAATGAAAATAAAAATTTAATAATTATTAGTGAAAATATTGATAATCTCGTCTTAATATTAGATTATATTTATGATTTCTTTTCAAGAATACATTATAGTAATGATTATTACATTAAGAGATTTCCTATAAGTAAGGATTTTTTTTGATATTTTAATTAAATTAATGTAAAAAAAGTCTTATCATTTTACAACCTAGGAATGAAACACTACTCCAAAAAATAGAAAAGAAGATCAGGAAATAAATGTCATAATCAAGTTGAATTTCAAAGGGAAGATCACCTGTACTCTACAGGCTCAGGGGCGGCCATCCACCATGGCGGAGCCACCCCTCTCCTGCCGCTTTTAACCTGGGTTCCTAACAAGGTGCGGTTCGTGGCTGGAAAACCCCGTTGCTCATCACCCGATCCGGCACCGCGTCCAGGTGCAGGTCGATCTTGGCAAAGTTCTGGCAAATCTTGTAAAGCAAGCCCACTTTCTCCAGCCGGATCACCGTATTGCCAAACCCGAATTCCTCGAAGATAGCGCGGGCATTATCCGAAAATAGGGCGATGTAGTCTTCCAGATTGCGGCGCGTCCTGGTGCTACCCAAGGTGCCAAGGGAGTATTCAGAGGTGTTGTAGAAAGGGTATTCAGCAGTTGAGCGCAGAATGGTATCCAGCTCAACATCGGCATTTTTGAAAGCGTCATGCGCTTCCCTCACCGCCTCACGAGTCGGCTCCAGCGCACACTCTAGGCGGCGCAGCAAGGTAAACGACAAAATGATCTTGCCAAAGTCCGTATGCTTGAAGTCCTCCCCCACAGGCCTTCCGCATTCTTCCAAATAAAGTCAGCCTGTAAATTCGTTCATTTTTGCCTCCAACCATACTGTTCACAAAATGGGATGGATTTCAATTCTCAGCTAAATCTGCGAGCCTGCCTCAGAGTGAAAATAGCCAAAAAAAAGATGGGCACAGCCACCAATGGTACCGTACCCATCCCCTACACAGCCACTATTACAATCAGGCTACGCACTCTTTCAGAAACTGCTGCATCGCCTGCCCACGATGGCTGAAGCGGTTTTTCTCCGTTTCGACCATCTCGGCAAAGGTACGACTTTCTCCCTCAGGAATGAACATCGGGTCATAGCCATGACCATGCTTCCCCCTCGGTGGCCATGAGACCTGCCCCCGACACTCCCCCTTCACGAAATGATGTACCCCGTCCGGCCATGCCAGACACAATACCACCACAAACGACGCCGTTCTGTCATCTGAACCACTGGCCTGCATCTCCTCATGCACACGGTTCATCGCCAGTGTCATGTCCCGCTGCGGGCCTGCCCAGCGGGCAGAATAGACACCCGGTCTGCCATCCAATGCCGCCACGCAGAAGCCGGAATCATCGGCCAGTGCAGGCAGGCCCGTCGCCCTGGCAGCGGCTTCCGCCTTGATGAGCGCATTGCCCTCGAAGTCGGCAGCTGTCTCCTCAGGCTCCGACAGATTCAGTTCGGCAGCAGAGCGGACCGTGATGCCGCTCTCTGCCAGCAGAAGAGAGAATTCCCGCAGCTTGCCTTCATTGTGGCTTGCCAGAACGATCTCGCTGCCACGCTCCAGACGGCGGGCAGAATCCTGTCCGCTCATCATGCACTTTCCTTCCTGCGGGCCAGAGCCTCTTTCTGCACGGCAAACAGCTCCTTCGTCCCTTTCTGGGCCAGACCAAACAGGATCTGGAACTCTTCAGGCCGGAAGGGACGTTCTTCTGCCGTGCCCTGAATTTCCACGATGCCGCCATCAGCGGTCAGAACGAAATTGGTATCAGCCTGTGCCTTGCTGTCTTCCGCATAATCGAGATCCAGCACCGGCCCGGCATCCGTCAGCCCGCAGGACACGGCAGCCACCTGTCCCGTCAGGGCCTTCGACTTGCCCAGGCCTTCCAGAGCGATGGCCAGAGCCACCCATGCCCCGGTGATGGAGGCACAGCGTGTGCCACCATCGGCATTCAGCACGTCACAGTCCAGCGTGATCATGCACTCGCCCAGAGCCTTGAGGTCCACGCAGGCCCGCAGGGAACGGCCGATGAGCCGCTGGATCTCCTGCGTGCGGCCGGACTGCTTGCCACGGGCGGCCTCACGGGAGCCACGGGTGTGGGTGGCACGGGGCAGCATCCCATATTCCGCCGTGACCCAGCCCTGGCCCTGGCCCCGCAGGAACGGCGGCACCCGTGTCTCGACGGAAGCGGTGCAGAGCACCTCCGTCCCGCCGACACGGATCAGGGCGGACCCTTCCGCATGAGTGGAAAAACCGGTCTCGATGGTGACCGGGCGAAGGGCGTCGTCAGGACGGCCGGAGGGACGTTCGAACATGAAACAGCTTCCTCGAATCTCTTCAGAAAATCCACATGGGCGGGACTGGACCAGCCACCCCATGACAGGGCACCACCATAGGCAGCCCCTGCCCTTCCGGCCATACCCGCCAGCAAAAAACAGACGACATGCTGCTTCTTCCCGTTCTTTTGCAGGCCATGTTATAAGGGCGGCATGAAGCGTTCCTCCATGCTGCCAGACAGCCCGCCCTCACCATCCCAGAAACCCCGTTTCCGCCGCTGGCGGTTTCTGATGGGAGCCGCCCTTGGCCTCGGCACACTTGCCATCTCCGGGACCATCCTTACGGGGATGGGCCTGTATGCACACCTCAGTGCCAACCTGCCCAGCGTGGACGCTCTCCAGCATTACAAGCCCCCCGTGGTCAGCCGTCTCTATACGTCGGATGACCAGCTCATGGCCGAGCTGTCCCATGAGCGGCGCATCTATGTCCCCATCCGGGCCATTCCTCCCCTTGTCCGCAACGCCTTCATTGCGGCGGAGGACCAGAACTTCTATTCCCACGGCGGCGTGGACCCGCTGGCCATGCTGCGGGCAGGCGTGACGGACATCATCAGCATCCTGACCCATCAGGGCAGACGGCCGCTGGGGGCCTCGACCATCACCCAGCAGGTGGCCAAGGTCATGCTGCTGAACAACAACAGCCTGACCATCGAACGGAAGGTGCGGGAAGCCCTGCTCGCCATGCGGATCGAGCACACGCTCTCCAAGGACCGCATTCTGGAAATCTACCTGAACGGCATCTATCTGGGGAACGGAGCCTACGGGGTCGAGGCGGCGGCGCAGACCTACTTCAACAAGACACTGGACCAGCTGAGCGATGCCGAGGCGGCAATGCTCGCCAGCATGCCCAAATCCCCCAGCAACTATAACCCGTTCCTCCACCCCAAGGCGGCCATGTGGCGGCGCAACTGGGTGCTGGACCGCATGGGCGAGACCCACGCCATCCCCGCCGACGAGGCCCAGAAGGCCAAGCAGGATCCGCTCGTGCCACAGGGACAGGTGCGCTTCGGGCCACTCGCCAATTCCGAATGGTTCGCTGCGGAAGTCCGCCGCCAGCTGACATCCCTCTACAGCGAGGAACAGACGACGGAAGGCGGGCTGGACGTCCATACCAGTCTTGACCCGCACCTCCAGCAGGTCAGCACGAAACTGCTGCGGGAAGGACTGATGGCCTATGCCCGCACCCATGAGGGCTGGCATGGTGCTGTCGGCCATCTGGACGACGCCACCATGTCGGACTGGCAGACCGGGCTGGCGCAGCAGAAAAACCCGGCCGGGATGCTCCCGGCCTGGCGTCTGGCCGTCGTCCTGTCGTCGGAGCCTTCCGTGCGTGTGGGCTGGGTGAAAAACCACGATGCCCACACGGCCACGCTCCGCAAGGCTGATGAGACCTGGAGCCACCGCACCCACCCCCTCCGGACGAGCGACCTCGTGATGGTCGAGCCGCAGGATGACGGTTCCGCCGCACTGGAACAGATTCCACTGGTGGAAGGGGCGACCGTCACGCTGGATGCCCATACGGGGCGTGTCCTGGCACTCGTGGGGGGCTGGTCCTTCCAGCAGAGCCAGTTCAACCGTGTCACGCAGGCGCAGCGTCAGCCGGGGTCCTCCTTCAAGCCGCTGGTCTATCTGGCCGCCATGGAGCGGGACATCTCCCCTTCCGAAACGTTCGAGGATTCACCCATCAGTTTCGGGGACTGGAAGCCGCAGAACTATGAGCATGACAACTGGGGCCCCACCACCCTGCATGATGCCCTGCGGGAAAGCCGCAACCTCGTGACCATCCGTGTGGCGGCCCATCTGGGCATGAAGGCCGTCAGCGACATGGCCGTGCGGTCCGGCATGGTGGACACCATGCCACCCTACCTGCCCGCCGCCCTCGGGGCCGTGGAGACCACCGTCCTGCGGGAGGCCGGAGCCTATGCGGCCATCGCCAATGGTGGCCACAGCATCACCCCCAGCCTGATCGACTACATCCAGAATCCGGATGGCACCATCATCTGGCGCAACCAGGCCAACCAGCGCACGGTGACGACCGAAAACGGGATGCCCGTCATCCATGATGGCCGCCCGGTCCTGGCCTCGCCGCAGAGTGCCTTCCAGATCACCACCATGATGCGGGATGTCATCGCCCGGGGTACGGGCGTGCGGGCTGGCGTGGGCATCGACCGCCCCATCGCCGGGAAGACCGGCACCAGTCAGGACTATCATGACGCTTGGTTCGCCGGGTTCTCTCCCGATACCGTAACAGTGGTGTGGATCGGCTATGATGCGCCCCGCAGCTTGGGCAAGAACGAGACGGGCGGCCATCTGGCCGGACCGATCTGGAACGGCATCATGAAGGCCGTCTTCGCCACCCGCCCCCGGCTGGAATTCCCCGCACCGGCAGGAATCACGCTGGCGGAGTACGATACCGGGCGCATCCGGGCCATCGACGCCTTCAAGCCGGACCAGATTCCGGGGGCATCCGTGCCGCTGCATGGCTTCGGGGCCGGAACGCAGGCCCTCACCGCCGCCGATACCGGTGCGGACATGATTCCTGATTCCGAGACTGACATGCCCAGCTCCGCCGATGGAACGGCCAGCCAGACCGGTGCCGGTCCAGCCCCGTCCGGCTCCACCCCTCAGGGCAGGTCCGGACCGCCGGAAGGAGGTGACATTGGCGTCGGTGGTCTGTACTAAGGCAGCAACATCAACCTGAAGGAAACAGGAGAACGCCTGAATGTCGGCCGAGACCGAAGCCCTCTCCGAACAGATCAAGCAGTCGGTGGCACTGCTGAGGAGGCATCTTTGACTGGGATGTCGCCAAAACACGCCTTGCCGAACTGAACCATCTCTCCGAAGACCCGGACCTCTGGAACAACCCGGATGCCGCCCAGAAGCTGATGCGTGAGCGCACCATGCTCGCCAACCAGATCGAGGGGGTCGAGGCCCTGGAGGCCGACGTGCAGGACACGCTGGACCTCGTCGAGCTGGCCGAGATGGAGAATGACGACGCCGTGGTGCAGGAGGGCCTCGCCACCCTGCGCAGCCTCGCCACCCAGGCCCAGCAGCGTGAGACGGAAAGCCTCCTCTCTGGCGAGGCCGACAGCAATGACTGCTATCTCGAGGTCAATGCCGGTGCCGGTGGCACGGAGGCGCAGGACTGGGCCGAAATGCTGCTGCGCATGTATACCCGCTGGTCTGAGAAACATGGTTACAAGGTGACCATGATGGAAAGCAGCGAAGGGGAACAGGCCGGGCTGAAATCCGCCACGATCCTCGTCAGCGGCCCCAACGCCTATGGCTGGCTGAAGACGGAGGCCGGGGTGCACCGCCTCGTGCGCATCTCCCCCTTCGACTCCGCCGCACGGCGGCAGACCTCCTTTGCCTCCATCTACATCTCGCCTGTCGTGGATGATTCAATCGAGATCGAGATCATCGATTCCGACCTGCGCGTGGACACGTTCCGGGCCTCCGGAGCTGGTGGGCAGCACGTCAACAAGACGGACTCCGCCATCCGCATCACCCACATCCCGACGGGCATCGTCGTGGCCTGCCAGACGGACCGGTCCCAGCACCGCAACCGGGCCACGGCCATGGAAATGCTGAAGGCCCGCCTCTATGAGGCCGAACTTCAGAAGCGGGAAGCCGAGGCCTCCGCCGCCGAGGCCGCCAAGACGGACATCGGCTGGGGGCATCAGATACGGTCCTACGTTCTGGCTCCCTACCAGCTTGTCAAGGACCTGCGCACCAACATCGAGAAGGGCAATCCCGACGCCGTTCTTGACGGTGATCTGGACGAGTTCATGGCAGCGTCTCTGGCACAGCGTGTCAGTGCCACGAGGTCGGAGGCCAGTGCCACGGCCCAGTGAGGCCGTCACGGATCGGACGGACAGGAAAGGGCATGGTCCTGCAACAGGGATCATGCCCTTTTTCAGTTTTCCGGAGACTGATTCCCGCAGGTTTCACGACTTCAGTGCGTTACTTCCTGACAGATCCGGCTATTTGACCAGAACGATCTGTTATTTTTACAGGGTGGGCCGGTCAAAATAATTCACAGTTCCGTCCTCATCCCTAGCCTTGCCTCCTCACGAAAAACACGGGAAATCCGCCATCCTTGAGACGGTCACGAAAAATATCCACATAAGCACCCTGTTTTATCCACAGAATGACATGCGAAAGAGTCGCATAACACTACTTGCATCAGGGAGGCAGCTTAGGCCATTGGTAAAAGAACCGATACGGGAGCCATCCCGTGCGGGTTCGCCGGTCCTCTCCCAGGAGACATCCCCCCGTGAGAGCTAGGTCGGCACGCACCCGACAGCCGTACATGCAGGCAGAGGGTCTTTTTCCCTCCCGGGCTGGGCATGGGCCTGCCATGTGGAGGAACCGGTCATGCTGGCAGGGCAGCCCTGCCGAAAAGAAACGCCAGACCACACGGTGTGGGAAAAGGGTAAGAAGGTTTTGGAATGAGAAGCTACGCCGTCCAGCAACGCAAGCCGACAGACTATATCGTCGCCGTTGTCGTGGCCTTTCTGGCCATCGGTCTGGTGGTCTACGCCCTGACGCTCACAAGGGCGGAGAAGCCCGCACCCGTGCATCCTCCGATCCAGACACGGGTCATTGCGGAAGCACCGCCGCCTCCGCCGCCTCCGCCACCGCCCCAGCCGGTGATGGTCCAGCCGCCACCGCCCTATGTTCCCCCGCCCAGGATACAGGTGGCACCACCGCCAAAACCACCGATCCAGCACAGCCACCAGAAGTCTCCCAAGCCGAAGGCCGCTGCTCCCCAGCCTGCGCCTGCCGCTCCGGCGCAGTCTTCCTCGGCGGCTCCTGCGGCAAGCTCCAGCAGCTCGTCCGAGAATGACCATTCGGCAGGGGCTTCCCCCATCAACAACGTGCGCCCGGAATATCCGGAGGAGGCACAGGAGGAAAACCGTGAAGGCTCCGTGACGGCCTCCTGCGACATCCTCACCAACGGCAAGCCTGCGCACTGCAAGCTGCTGAGTGTCAAGGGCGGGCATGACTTTGCCGAGAGTGCGCTCGACTTCCTCGAACATTCGGCAGTCCGGTACCAGCCGGCCGTGGTGGGTGGACAGCCGGTCGTGGAACACAACCACGTCCTGCATGTGGACTTCACCATGGGTGACGAGTGAGGGTCCTCCGGCCTGAGATGAGCCAGTTTCACGCTGCCCCGCCTCCTTCCACCAGGCACGCCTTTGCGGAAGGTCGGGCAGCAGACCGTTTTCACACTGTTCCGCCCCGGCAGGGACGGCAGGAAGACCGACACGGGAGGTTACTCCCACCGGTGCACCTTCAGACAGGTGCTTTTTTAGACAAGGATATGGGATTCATGACCAGACTGTTCCGCCTCCCCGTAACTGTTGCTGCGCCGGGTGCGCGCGCTGTCTATGGCACGGCCCTGGCCCTGACTCTGGCGGCCACGCCACTGGCCTCCGCTGCCTTTGCACAGGAAGCCACGCCTGCCGCTCCTCCGGCCGGTGCCACAATGACTGCCCAGCCTCCCGCAGGCACCACACCGGCAGCACCGCCCGCTGGCGTCACGCCCGCCGCTCCTCCGGCCGGTGCCGAAGGCGGCACGCCCGTCACCGCCACGCCGGTGAGCGACAAGCCAGCAGAGGAAGCCCCCAAGGAAAACCCCTACGGTCTGGGTGCACTCTGGAAGAATGGTGACATCATCGCCCGTGGCGTGCTGCTCATCATGGCCATCATGTCCCTGGGAACATGGATCATCATGATCAGCAAGTTCCTCGAACAGTCCCGCCTCTTCCGGGCCTCCAAGGCCGTCAACCAGAGTTTCTGGACACAGAAGACCGTCCAGGACGGGGCACAGACCCTGAAGGCCGATTCCCCGTTCCGCTACATCGCCGAGACAGGCATTGTCGCCGCCCGTCATCATGAAGGCTCCATGCGGGATTCCATCGACCTCCACTCATGGACGGCCATGTCCATCCAGCGTGCCCTGGAAACCATCAACACACGCCTCCAGGGCGGGCTGGCCTTCCTTGGTACGGTAGGCTCCACCTCCCCCTTCATCGGCCTGTTCGGTACGGTCTGGGGCATCTATCACGCCCTGACGGCCATCGGCATTGCCGGTCAGGCCTCCATCGACAAGGTGGCAGGCCCGGTGGGTGAATCCCTCATCATGACGGCCATCGGTCTGGCCACCGCCGTGCCGGCCGTGCTGGGCTACAACCTGCTCGTCCGCCGTAACAAGGGTGCCATGGACCGGGTCCGCAATTTCGGGTCCGACCTGCACTCCGTTCTGATCGGCGGCTACCGCCATGAGGCGGGCTTCGCCGAAGGAACGAAGGACAGCAGCCCGACCACCACAACAGCCAGCGAACGGGTCTGAGATCATGGCATTCAACACCGGAGACATTGGCGATGATGGAGAGGTGGTGTCAGCCATCAACACGACACCACTCGTCGACGTCATGCTGGTGCTGCTCATCATCTTCCTCATCACCATTCCGGTGGCCACGCACACCGTGAAGGTCAAGCTGCCGGTGGACCGCAACCAGCCGACCCAGACGAAGCCGGGCAACATCGTGCTGGCCGTGACGGCTGACGGGCAGACCTACTGGAACACCCTGCCCGTCAGCGACCACAAGGACCTGGTCAACCGTCTGGTGGAGGCGGCACGCCTGCGCCCGCAGCCACAGATACAGATCCGTGGTGACGGCTCGGCCCAGTACATGCCGGTCGGCAAGATCGTGGCCGCCTGTCAGGAAGCGGGCATCCAGCATGTGGATTTCATCACGGAACAGCCACACGACTGACCTGTCATCCCCTGCTCCCGTCCCTCTGACGGAAGCGGGGGAGTTTTCATCCCTCTTTCCCGGTTCCTGATCCGGGGGAGGCAGTTTCTGGAGAATTCCTCATGGCCATGAATGTTGGCACAGAAACCACCCATGAAGATGAAGCCATCGTCGACATCAACACCACGCCGCTGATCGACGTGATGCTGGTGCTGCTGATCATGCTCATCATCACCATCCCGCTCCAGACCCATTCCGTGTCCATCGACCTGCCGCAGGGGGATCCGCCGCCCTCCACCATACAGCCACAGGTCGTCACCATCGGCATCAACTACGACAACACGCTGAGCTGGAATGACACGCCCATCTCCTCCGAGGATGACCTCCAGGCCCGCCTGAACGGGGCCGTGCATCCTGCAACGGGAGAGCAGCCGGAAGTCCATATCCGGCCCGACCGCCTTGCCACCTACAGGACCGTTGCCCATGTCATGGCCGATGCCCAGCGTCTTGGCGTGACCAAGCTCGGCATCATCGGTCTGGACCAGTATGTAGAAGGACAGTAAGTCATGAGCCTGCCACATCTGAAACACCCGCACGGATGGCTCGTGGCCGGAATGCTCGGCCTCTCCGCCATCGCCTGCACGCCCATCTCCGGCCTTTCCCCTGCCCGGCTGCTGGCCAGCACGGCGCAGGCGGATGACCAGCTGGGACAGGATGTCGGCAGGCAGCTCCAGCAGGCCCAGGCCGCCCTGGCCAGCCACCACGCCGCCAAGGCCCTGGACTTCGTCAATGCCGCCGATGCCGTGGCAGGCAAGAGCGACTATGAGAGCTACGTCATTGCCCAGATGCGGGCGGCGGCGGCCAGTCAGGCAGGCAACGTCCCCGTGGCCCTGAAAGCCTATGAGACACTCATCAGGAACAGCCGCACAACCCCGGCCACCCGTCAGCAGCTGCTCATGGCACAGGCCAGCCTGGCTTACGGGGCACGGGACTACGACGCTGCGGCGCAGGCCGCCCGCCGTTACCTTCAGGAAGCCGGCCCCAGCCAGCAGATGCAGACCCTGCTGCTCCAGTGCCATTACCTCCAGAAGGACTGGAAAGGCGTGGTGGAGGCAGGCCATGCCATCCTTGCCGCAGACCAGAAGGCAGGCCAGATTCCGGCAGAAAACCAGCTCCAGATGCTCGCCACGGCCTATGACCAGCTGCATGACAGCTCTGGCAAGACGGGCACCTACGTCAAGCTGGTGAAGTATCACGCACGCCCTCAATACTGGCAGATGCTGATTCATGACCTGACGGCCGACCGTTCCCTCACCCCCCGCATGGTCTTCAACCTGCAACGGCTGCGCCTGAACACCGGCCTGCTGACCAGCCCGGCCGAGTTCCAGGACATGGCCGAACGGGCCGTGCAGATGGGCCTGCCCCAGCTGGCCCTGAACCTTCTTGACGAAGGCTATGCCCGCCATCTTCTGGGCACGGGGACGGAAGCGGCCGCACAGGCCCGTTTCCGGGCCTTCGTGGCCCAGCGTGCCACCGAGACCCGCACCGCCCTGCCCGCAGCCGTGGAACAGGCCAAATCGTCATCCGAGGCGGGGCCGTCCCTGACGGCAGGGTACAATCTCGTCCTGAACGGGCAGGTCGACCAGGGGATCGCCCTGATGCAGCAGGGCCTGACGAAACACCCCCACCAGCCCGACCTGGCCCGTCTCACGCTCGGCATGGCCCTGATGGATGGCGGCCATTCCGCCGAGGCCATAAAGCTCCTCAGCAGCATGGATGGAGATGGCACGGCCAACAATCTGGCCCAGCTCTGGGCCGTGCAGCTCTCCTCCCACTCGACACGCTGAACACGGACCAATCAGGACCGGTACCGGCGGCCCCGTCATGTTCACGGCGCATCCGGTACCGTCAACCAGGACTCAGGGAAGCCCGGCCGACCGGGCTTCCCTCCCCATGAAATGAAATCCTTTTCATGAAACTCTGTCTTAAAATCGCACGGATGTTTTGAGAGAAGGGCGGCAGAACATTTCATTTCCATTCCCTTTGGAGCGACACATCCACATGACCGACAAGACACCGTATCCCGGGAGGGATACCGTCCCACACCGGCATTTGACCGGCCTTTTCCTGCACCGTCTGATTCCGGCCCTGCTGCTGGCCTGCCTGGCCCTGCTCGCCCCCTCATCCGCCCGGGCGGAACCGCAGGCGGCCCCGGCAGCGGCCAGCAGCTCTGGAAATGTCGGCCTCTCTGCGGATCAGGCCCATCAGCTCATTACCGTCCTGAGTGACGACGCCCAGCGTCAGCAGTTTCTGACGACACTGAAAAATCTGACACAGGCGCAGCAGGACACCCATCATACCTCCGTCATCGACCTGGCCCGGGACAACCTCGCCGCTTTCGGGGAGCGTGCCCTCCAGCAGATGCGCATTCTGCACCAGAGCATCATCGACTTCGGGGCCATCGCTCCGTGGGTCCATGCCCTCATCCATGATTCCGCCCTTCAGGCCAGCATCGCCCGGACCCTGCTACGTGTGGTCATCATGCTGGTGTGCAGCTATCTGCTGTTCTTCGGTGCCCGGATCATCCTGCGTCCCCTTTACAAACGCATCAGCAACATGGCCCGGAAGCACGATCACAAGGTCTTCCAGCATGAGGCCGAAAAGCTGCGCCGTGCCCGTGCCGAGGTGACGGAAGCCACGGAAAGCACCATCCGGGAATCAGCCCCCTCCCATGCTGCCAGCACGAGGGACGAGACCGCCAACGCACAGGCCAGCATCGAGGAAAGCCTCCGCCATCAGGGTGCCCTGACGCAGCTCATGCTCTGTCTGCGCCGTGCCCCCTACACGCTGGCCTGCGCCGTACTGGAACTCATCACCATCTGCACCTTTCCGCTGGTCGCCCTGCTGATGGGACTGCTGGACCCCGCTCCCTCTCCGGAAGCCTCCCATGCCATCTGGAGCATCTCCTGGCTGATCGGCATTGGACTGGGCGTGTGGACCCTGCTCCTGCGCATCTTCCTGGCCCCGCAGGCTCCGTGGCTGCGCCTCAGCATCCTACGTGACAGCTCCTCCGCCTTCATCTTCCACTATTTCCGGCAGATCGGTGTCATTCTGGCCTGGGGCTTCTCCTTCCTGGCCATGCTCCACGCCATGCAGCTGCCTGTCCCAGTTTCCAGCGGACTGCAGAAACTCCTCCTGCTGGCCGTCCACATCTTCCTTGCCGTCATGATCATCCGGTCCCGCAAGCGGGTGCAGCATGCCTGCCAGCATATCGGGGCCAACAACCGCCGCCTCCAGTCCATCATGGCTCTGGTGTCCGGCAGCTGGTGGATCGTCGCCCTGTTCTTCGACTTCGCCCTCTGGCTGGTCTGGGCGGCCGACATTGACGGAGGATACCAGCTCATCCTCCAGATATTCATCCGCACGCTGGTGGCTCTCGTCGTCGTCCGCATCGTCAGCATCCTGGCCTATGGCGGGCTGGAACGCTTCATGCGTGCACTGGATGGCTGGAACCTCAACGAGGAGACGCTGCTCCGCATCCGCCGTTACTACCCGGCGGCAACGGCGGTGATCCGCCTCTTCATCGTGGCCCTGACCATCCTGGCCCTTGCCCTGGCCTGGGGTGCTCCCGTGCATCTCCTCTTCGGCCATGACACGCTGGGACCACGCATCATCCAGGCGGCCGTGACCATCCTGGTGGCCCTGTTCATCGGGGTGCTCGCCTGGGAAGTGGCCAACGTGACCATCGAGCATCACATCCGCCGCCTTGGCCTTCAGGATGGCCGGGATGTCCAGATCCGCATCGCCCGCCTCCAGACACTGACGCCAATGTTCCGCATCCTGTTCCTGCTGGTGCTGGCGGTCATCATCGGGCTGACCGTCCTTTCCCAGCTGGGCATCGACACCGGCCCGCTGATCGCCAGTGCCTCCATTTTCGGGGTGGCTCTCGGTTTCGGTTCCCAGAAGCTGGTGCAGGACTTCATCAGCGGCATCTTCCTGCTGCTGGAGAATGCCCTGACCGTCGGGGACTCCGTGACGCTGAACGGCACCTATGGTGTGATCGAGCGTCTGTCCCTGCGGTCTGTCCATGTCCGGGCCAATGACGGCTCCATGAACATCTTCTCCTTCAGCTCGCTGACGCAGGTGACCAACTACAACCGTGACTTCTCCCGTGCGATGATTCTTGCCACGGTGGACATTGACAGCGACACGGACCAGGTCGCCGCCATCCTGGTGGAGATCGGCAAGGAAATGCGGAACGAAGCTCCCTACAAGGACCTCATCCTTGCGGACTTCGACCTCTGGGGTGTCTCTGCCATCGGTGAGTCGTCCGTCTCCGTGAAGGGCGTCTATCCCACGACGAATGCCGGCCGTTGGACCGTCGAATGGGAATTCAACCGCCGCATGAAGAAACGGTTCGAGAAGGCTGGCATCCAGTATCCCCGTGAGGTCGTGGACATTCAGGGAACTGCGCTGGAGAAGCTCATCGGCAGCACGGCTTCTGCCAGACCGTCCGGTGAACAGGGCAGGGACTGACCGCTCCCCTGCCATCCACCTTCCTCTCCCCGGCTGTCCGGGGGGAGGAGCAGACATGAAAAAACCCCCTGCCCGTGAGGACAGGGGGTTTTTTCGTGCCAGACTGAAGGATCAGTGACCTTCATCATAGGAGCGCAGTGCCAGCAACGCCCAGATGGCAGCCGGAACCCAGCCCAGAATGGTGATCTGGAGCAGCAGGCAGATGATGCCGGCAATCGGACGACCGATGGTGAAAAAGGTCAGCCAGGGAACAAAAAAAGCGATCAGGATACGGATCATGACTATTTCCTCCATGCAATCGGGGATGACTGCAAAACAGCGTCCCTCCAGACCGGAAGGACGCACCCCTACATCCTTAAAAAAAATGCCAATATTATGAAAGCGTTATTCTGCCTGTCTCAGGCCCGGCTATGTCTTCCGGAAAGAGGCTGCTAGGACAGAATCTCCATATCTGACAGGAAGAAAGAGTATCCCGCATGATCATCGCCGAAGTTTCCTACCTCGCCTCCCCGGAAGATGTTCAGGCCCAGCGGCCTGCCCACAGGGCCTTCCTTGCCACACTTTTCGAGAAACGCATCCTGCTGGCCTCCGGCCCCAAACTGTCCGGTGACGGCGGCGTCCTCATCGCCAGGGATGGCGTCACGCAGCAGGAGCTGGAAGCCCTTCTGGCCCAGGACCCCTTCATCACCTCCGGCGTGGGGCAGTACCGGTTCACCGAATTCAGGACCGCACAGCTCGCACCGGAACTGACGGAAGAACGCTGATCCACCACCCCCAGCACACCCGGCCCTGCGTCAGCCATCCCCTTGTCGCAGGGCTGACGGTCGGGGGCAGGACCATTCTGCCGGACTGAGACCCTGACCGGGCGGAAGCCATGCCCCGGCGACAGACCACTCCGCAAGGCCCATCATATGACCATCCAGAAAACATGAAGGCTTCTTCTGCCGACGCATGAAATAAAAGGAGACCCAGAACAGCCCCAGCATGGGATTTTCTGAAGAACAGCTTTTCCGAAATATGGCCTGTCGATTGTCATTTTTTATGAACCGTAACCCCATTTAAAAGTTTTTTATTTTACAGAAACCCTTGATTATCCGTTTTTTATTTCCTTCTTTCTAAGAAGAATACTGGGTTCGGACTCCTCCGACCCTGTTATGAGGTAAAGTATCATGGCAGATTTTCTGAACACGAAAGCATCGAAACAGCCCGCCGTGGTCCTCGGTGCCGGTACACTGGGATCCCGGATTGCCCTGATGCTGGCAACACGTGGCGGCGAGGTCCGCATCTTCGACAAACAGGAACAGGCCACGGAGAAGGCCCTCGCCTTCATCGAAAAACATCTGCCGGAAGTCGTCTCATCCATCGAGGGTGGCAAGGCCGGGCATGTGACCGCCGCCAGAACGATGGAAGAGGCCGTGGCCGACGCCTGGCTCGTCATCGAGGCCCTGCCCGAGAAGCTGGACCTCAAGACGGAAATCTTCGGTCAGCTGGACCAGCTGACATCCGAAGAGACCATTCTGGCCACGAACTCCTCATCCTTCCCGTCCAGCCAGATCGTCGGCGGGGTGAAGCACAGGAACCGTGTGCTCAACACACATTTCATGATGCCCCCCGAAAAGCGGGTCGTGGAACTCATGTCCTGTGGTTCCACCGACCAGGCGATCATTGAGGACCTGGCCCACTATTTCAGGGAAGTCGGCCTCTCCCCCTACATCGCCAGAAAGGAGAGCGTGGGCTTCATCGAGAACCGCATCTGGGCGGCCATCAAGCGGGAATCCCTCTGCGTCGCCGCCGAGGGCATTGCCGACCCGGAAACGATCGACCGCATCTACTGTGAGACACAGGGCACCCCTGCCGGGCCGTTCAGGCTCATGGACCAGGTCGGCCTCGACATCGTCCTCCAGATCGAGGAGCATTACGCCCAGGTCTTCCCGCACCTCCCTGAGGCCCCCCGCACGCTGCTCCGCAGGATGATCTCCGAAAACCGGCTCGGCGTGAAAAGCGGCCGGGGTTTCTACGACTATGATGAAGAAAAATCATGAGCCACAAGACAGTTCTCTACTCCCTCGAGATCGACCCCGCCCGCATTACGGCCCTTTCCATCGGGGAAGGCCGTGCCCTGTCCCATGTCGAGATCGGCTGGGGCACACCGGATGGCCTGTGGATTGATGAGGCCGAAGGCCGCATCTACTGGACCAACATGGGCCGGGAAGACGGCTCCGCCGATGGCACCATAGAATCGGCCCTTCTGGACGGCAGCGACCACAGGCTCCTCGTCGGTCACGGGCTGGTCGTCACTCCCAAGCAGCTGACATCCTCACCGGGACTCGAGCATCTCTACTGGTGCGACCGTGAGGGCATGCGCATCATGCGGTGCCGCCGGGATGGCAGCGAGCTGGAGGTCCTGCTCCAGACCGGCGTCTACCCGGAAGACATGAAGAACGTACCTCTCCAGTGCGTCGGCATCGCCCTGGACACCCAGAACGGGCACATCTACTGGTCACAGAAAGGCCCGTCCAAAGGTGGAGTCGGCCGCATCTTCCGTATGCCGCTGGACCTGCCGGAAGGCATGGACCCTGCCAAACGGACGGACGTGGAACTGCTCGCCGATCACCTGCCGGAACCGATCGACCTGCATGTGTCACCCACTCTGGGCAAACTCTGGTGGACGGACCGTGGTGCTCCCCCGGACGGCAACAGCCTGAACGTGGCCCATGTGGACGGCCGGGGCCTCCACAGCCATCAGGTCATCCTGCGCGGGCTGGACGAGGCCATCGGGCTGGCCGTCGACCCCAAGGGGACGCTGGCCTTCGTCAGTGATCTGGGTGGCTCCATCCGGGAAGTCATTCTCGAAAGCGGACAGGCCCGCCTCATCACCAGACAGGCACCGACGACGGGTCTCTGCCTGTTCGCGTCCGGAGACTGATCACCCCTCACGAAGATCACGGCCGCTCAATACCGGACAGGCTCCAGTAGAGCGGCCATCATGGACCCGGCCTATATTCATCAGGCTTTATATTCCTTTATCATTAACTGTTCATGTGATCATCTCTTTACCTTGACAGAACAGAGTGACCCGCTAAAAACACTTCCCACGCACGGCCATCCCCCTGCCGGGATGGTGCGCTGCATACCCGGCGGTGCTTTCCTACGGCTGTAGAAGCGTTTATGATACCGTACTGATTCACTCCTGAATGTTGAAAGGTACAACCATGTCCCGGTCCCTCTCCCTTTCCCGGCGTCGTTTCATGAGCCTTTCAACAGGGCTGGCCGGTGCCGCCACCTTCGGGCTGACCCGCCCCGGCATTGCACAGGCTGACACCCGCACGCTGAAAATCGGCATCATGTCCGGCGAGGATGAGGACATCTGGCGTACCGTCAGCCAGAACGCCGCCCAGCGTGGCCTGACACTGAAGATCATCCCCTTCTCCGACTACAACACGCCCAACGAGGCCCTGTCGGAGCATGACGTGGATGCGAACGCCTTCCAGCACCGTCCGTTCCTTGACGCCCAGATCAAGGCCCACGGCTACAAGATCGTCCCGGTTGGCGACACGTACTTCCAGCCGATCGGCCTCTATTCCCGCAAATGGCATTCCGTGAACGACATCCCGCCGAATGCCCGCATCGGGATTCCCAACGACCCCAGCAACGAGGGCCGTGCCCTGCACGTTCTCGAGACCCTGGGGCTGATCCGTCTGCCATCGGATTCCGGCCTGTTCCCCACGGCACTGGACATCACCGACAACCCCCGCAACCTCTCCATCGAGGAGCTGGATGCTGGTGTGGTCGGGCGGTCCCTGCCTGATCTGGACGCCGCCGTCGTCAACATGGACTGGGCACGCAAGGCAGGCATCACCGAACAGGAACGCATTGGCGTCGAAGGGTTGCAGCACAACCCGTACGTCAACTTCATCTCCGTCAATGAGAGTGACGCCGGAGCCGACTGGGTCAAGCCGCTGGTGGAAAGCTACCATCAGCCGAATGTCCGTCAGGTCATTCTGGACATCTATCACGGTACCGTCACACCTGCGTGGTCATGAACCCCATCCTTGACATCCAGCATGTGACGCACAGTTTCGGGCAGCACACGGCTCTTCAGGACATTTCCTTCTCCGTGAAACAGGGTGAGGTCGTCGGGCTGATCGGCCGTTCCGGGGCCGGGAAGTCCACCCTGCTCCGCTGCCTCTGTGCGCTGGAACGCCCCCAGCAGGGCCACATCCTGCTGGATGGCGTGGACCTGACCACCCAGCCAGAGCGGCAGCTTGTCCGCATCCGCCGCAAGATCGGTCTGGTCTTCCAGCACTTCAACCTGCTGACCTCCCGCACCGTGGCCGGAAACATCGCCCTGCCTCTCCAGATCGCCGGGTGCCCCCGCAGGGAGCAGGCCGACCGCATTGCGGAACTGCTGGAGCTTGTCGGGCTGAAGGGCTTTGAAAAGAAATATCCCTCCCAGCTTTCCGGCGGGCAGAAACAGCGTGTCGGCATTGCCCGTGCCCTGGCAGCCAACCCGACGCTGCTCCTCTGCGATGAGGCCACCTCTGCGCTGGACCCGGAATCCACCAGCTCCATCCTCAGCCTGCTGGCCGACATCAACAGGAAACTAGGGCTGACCATCGTCCTCATCACCCATGAGATGGATGTGGTCCGCCGCTTTGCCCAGCGTATCCTGGTCCTCGATCATGGCCGCCTCGTCGAGGATGGAACCCTGCTGGACTTCCTCCGGGATGGACAGAACAACCGGACACTCCAGACCCTTCTGGCCGACATCCGTCCCTCCCTCCCTGCGTTTCTGGCACGGACGATGGCCGCCACACCGTCGGCAGGCCCACACAGGGCCATCGTGCGGCTTGTCCTCAGCGGGACTGATGCCAGCGAGCCGCTCTTCAGTGCGCTGCATGAACGGTTCGGCGTGCAGACGGCCCTGCTGCAGGGCGGCGTGACCACCGTCGGGGACCATCTGAGTGGCGACATGATCCTCAGCCTTGAGGGCGACAGGACGGAACAGGCTCTGGGCCACCTGAGGACGGCAGCGCAGAACATGGAGGTCCTGGGATATGTCCCCTCTCATTCTTAAGCTGATCCTCCATTCCACATGGCAGACGCTGGAGATGGTCGTGGCCTCCACGGCCCTTTCCGTCCTGCTCGGGCTGCCGCTGGCCCTGTTCATGATCGCCACCGGCCCGCAGGGACTGTACCGCCTGC
The DNA here is from genome assembly GCF_014048465.1 of Bombella mellum. Classification (GTDB taxonomy): domain Bacteria; phylum Pseudomonadota; class Alphaproteobacteria; order Acetobacterales; family Acetobacteraceae; genus Bombella; species Bombella mellum. The sequence continues at coordinate 81,361 of NZ_PDLY01000005.1, read as the reverse complement.
CTTTTGCCGCCCGGCTGATGGGCATGGTGGTGGATGCCGTCCGGGCCGTGCCGTTCATCATCCTGCTGGTGCTGCTCATCCCTGTCACGCGCTTCATCGCCGGGACGTCCCTGGGAACGGAGGCCGCCATCGTGCCGCTCTCCATCGCCGGAATTCCCTATTTCGCCCGCATCGCCGAAATGGCCCTGCGGGAGGTTGATTCCGGCCTCGTGGATGCCGTCCGGGCCATGGGTGGCACACGCATGACCATCATCCGCTCCGTCCTGATTGCCGAGGCCCTGCCGGGACTTGTCACCGGCGTGACGGTCACGCTCATCACCATGGTCGGGGCTTCCGCCATGGCGGGCGTCATCGGGGCGGGGGGCCTGGGAGACCTTGCCATCCGTTACGGGTATCAGCGTTTCAATACCACCGTCATGTTCGGGGTGGTTGTGGTCCTCATCATCATGGTCAGCCTGATGCAGGTCATCGGCAACAGCCTGGCCCGCTGGCTGAAACACTGAAGCCTCCGCTTCCTTCTACCGCCATCAAAAAAAGCCCGCCCCCTCAGAGGGGCGGGCTTTTCAGCATCAGGGCTGATGCCGTAATCTTCAGGCAGCGTCCAGAGCCTGCTTCACATCCACCAGAAGGTCATCGACATGCTCCACACCGATGGAGAGCCGTACGGTGGATGACGTGACACCAATGCGTTCCCGAACCTCTTTCGGCACGCCGGAATGTGTCATTGTCGCCGGATGGCTGGCCAGAGACTCCGTCCCTCCCAGGCTGACGGCCAGCTTCATGACCTTCAGGGCATTGAGGAAGCGGAAGGCGGCAGCCTCGCCCCCTTCAATATCGAAGGAGAAGGTCGAACCGGCACCACTGCACTGACGGGCATAGACTTTCCCCTCCGCAGAATCAGCCTCATAGAATGGCGGGAAATGCACCTTGCCCACCTTGGCATGATCCCGCAGCAGCTCCGCCACACGATGGGCATTGAGGGTGGCACGCTCCATGCGCAGCCCCAGCGTCTCCAGAGAGCGGCCCAGCATCCAGCAGCTATGCGGGTCCAGATGGGTTCCAATGGCCCCACGGAGCTGACGCACCGGGCGTGTCATGACATCACTGCCCAGAACGGCCCCGGCCACGAGATCGGAATGGCCGCCGACATATTTTGTCAGGGAATACAGTGACAGATCGGCCCCATGCTTCAGCGGATGCTGATAAAGCGGCCCGAGCAGCGTGTTGTCACAGACGATGATGGGACGGCTGCCCTGTCCGGCCTCGATCTCCTCGGCAATGCGGCGCACCAGCTTCAGGTCCACCAGACCATTGGTCGGGTTGGCCGGTGTCTCGATCAGGATCAGGGAGACACGCCCTTCTGCGATGGCCTTTTCAGCAGCCTCACGCATGATGGTCTCATCCACCCCACAGCTTCCCAGCCCCACGGACCTGATTCCTAAGGAAGCCATAGTCTTGGTCAGCAGGGTTTCCGTCCCACCATAGAGCGGCTGGGAGTGGAGGATCACATCACCAGGGCGGGCATAGGCCAGCAGCGTGGTCGCAATGGCCGACATGCCGGAAGAGAACAGGACGCCCCGCTCGGTATCCTCATAGATCGCCAGACGGTCTTCCACGATCTCGCTGTTCGGGTGGTTGAAGCGGGAATAGACCAGCCCCTGCCCCTTGCCTTCCGGCGGCTCCTTCCGGCCAGAAACATAGTCGAAAAAGTCCCGGCCATCTTCTGCCGTGGGGAAGACGAATGTTGATGTCAGGAACACGGGCGGCTTCACGGCCCCTTCCGAAAGGGCAGGGTCAAAGCCGTAATTGAGCATCTGTGTGTCGGGATGCAGCTTATGGCTGCCGATATGGGTCTTCTTGTGATCTGACGCCATTGGGAGTTTCCTTCAGCGGGTACCTAGCCTGATATGTGATCCACCACCCAGCTTCATGACTGCCAGATGGGGCTTCCCATCCAGCACCGCAGCAACCGGTCTGGAAAGCAGGATGAAGATATGCTGTTACCCTTATATCCTGCTCATTTTCGCTGATTGATACCACATCCCCCTGACGGGATAAAGGCATATGAACGGCCCGCCTCGGACCGGCGGAGGCACCCTCATCCCATCGATGAGGGTGCGTACCGGATTTCAGTGTCTGGAACCATGATGTGGCAGGATGCGGTCCACCACCTGATCCTTCCGGATGAAGCGGTGATGGAGGGCTGCCAGCACGTGCAGAGCAATGAACCCGCCAAAGGACCAGGCCAGCCAGTTATGGACATCCGGCATGATCTCAGCCAGATAGCCGCTGTCCATCACGCTCTGCGGAAGCGGGATCAGCGGCCATGACACCAGACCGAACAGGACGATCGGCATGGCCATGGCGGACACCATCAGCCAGCCTGTCACCGGCAGGAAAATCTGGAAGAGATAGAGCAGTCCCTCCATCCCTCCGGCCACCACGCGCTGCGCTGTCGGCATGTCCTTCGGCAGGGCGGGTGCCCTGTGCGTCAGACGCCAGATGATGCGCACCACGATCAGCAGCATGGTCACGATGCCGACAGACTTGTGAAGCTGATGCAGGGGCGTCGGATCGCTAACGGGGATGTGGTCCATGTACAGGCCAAGGCCGATCATGAAGATGAGCAGCAGCGCAATCACCCAGTGCAGGATGATGGCCACCGGACCATAACGTTCCGGTCTGCCGGTTCCTGTTTCCACTTTCTCTGACACTCGTTGTCTCCATAAGATCATGGAATAAAAAAATCGGCCCCTCCGTCTCCATGAGACGGAACAGAGGGGCCGACCCGACAATAGGCAGTCTCCGGTCTTCAGGCCAGACCTCCCTTACTTGCCGTTCTTGCTGTCCACATCCTGGAACAGCTCATTGAAACGCCGCTTGGCAGCCCCGTAGAGCGGCGCCTTGCGAGCCTGGGCCTCATTGTTGGCGTTGTCGACAACGATCAGCCCCACCATGCCCAGGGCAAAATGCGGCAGGCACTTGTACCCGTACAGGCCGGGCTTGGTAAACTGGACAGTCTTTTCCTGACTGAAAGGAACGTTGATGGGCGCAGCCCCATCAGGCGTCATGCCCGGAATGGACTGGGCATTGTGGCCCGGGTCCGTCGGGACGAAACGCACGCTGTCGCCAGAATGGATATAAACGACAGCCGGCTCGAAAGAATAACCGTGTGTGCCATGGCTCAGCATTTTCACGTCAACCGTGGCCGCCGTGGCGGACAGGGCTGTTGCCATGAACAGGGCGAATGCACCACCAGCAAATTTCAACATACTATCCTCCACTTCTTACCAAACCGCCGGGGACAGGCCCCGGCGGAATGTTCAGTCCGATTTTTCCATCAGGGAAAAAACGATCTTACCGCTGCAGGTCGAAACGGTCGAGGTTCATCACCTTCGTCCAGGCCTTCACGAAGTCATTATAGAACTTCGCCTTGGAGTCGTCAGAGGCATAAACCTCGGCAACGGCACGCAGTTCCGGGTTGGCACCGAAGACCAGGTCCACATCCGTGGCCGTCCACAGCTTCTGTCCGGTGGCACGGTCAAAGCCCTCATAGAGGTCTTCCTGACCGGCAACCTTCTGCCAGCGCGTGTCCATCGTCAGCACGTTGGTGAAGAAGTCCGTGCTCAGCACGCCCGGGTTCTTCGTCAGCACGCCGTTGGCGGAGTGACCCGTGTTGATGTCCAGAGTACGCAGACCGCCCAGCAGGACCGTCATCTCAGGGATGGTCAGACCCAGCGTGTCAGCCTTGTCCACCAGAGCGTTCAGAGGCGGCGTGTTGTCCGCATCCGCACGGTAGTAGTTGCGGAAGGCATCAGCCGTCGGCTCCAGCAGGTTGAAGGCGTTGACGTCCGTCTGGTCCTGTGTGGCATCGCCACGGCCCGGAGCGAACGGCACCTGGATCTTCACGCCAGCCTTTCTGGCAGCATCCTCGATACCGACGCTACCGCCGAGAACGATGATGTCAGCCAGAGCAACCTTGCGTGCGCTGTGAGCGTTGAACTTGTCGCGGACCTGCTCCAACTTCGGCAGGATGGTCTTCAGCTCTTCCGGATCGTTCACGGCCCAGCCGTTCTGCGGCATCAGGGCCAGACGGCCACCGTTGGCACCGCCACGGTGATCAGTCACGCGGTGGGAAGAGGCAGCAGCCCATGCCGTCTTGATCAGCTCACGGTCGGACAGACCGGTTGCGGCGATCAGCTTGCGCAGCTCACGGACGTCAGCCTGGTTGATCGGCTTGGCCGGCATGTTGACCGGATCCTGCCACACGAAGGTTTCCTTCGGAACTTCGCTGCCGAAGTAGCGGCTCTTCGGACCCATGTCACGAACGACCAGCTTGAACCATGCACGGGCGAAGGCATCGGCGAACTCGTTCGGATGCTCGGCCCAGCGGGCAAGGATCTTGTGGTAGGCCGGATCGGTCTTCAGGGCGATGTCCGTGGTGAACATCATGATCGGACGCATCTTGGACGGATCGTTCGGGTTTGCCGGATCCGGAGCAATCTTGTCATCCGTCTTGGTGTGCCACTGGTGAGCACCGGTCGGGCTTGTGCCCAGCACCCAGTCATTGTTCAGCAGGTTGTCAATGTACTGCGTGGTGAAGTGGATCGGATCGGCAGACCAGGAGCCTTCCAGACCGCTGGTGGACGCATCGTCAGCCGTCTGCTTGCCCTTGATGCAGTGGTCGGCCCAGCCCAGACCCTGATGTTCCACACCGTTTGCAACCGGCGGGCCGCTCAGGCAGGAGTTCGGATGGGCACCATGAGCCTTGCCGAAGGTATGACCACCGGCGATCAGGGCCACGGTCTCTTCGTCGTTCATGGCCATGCGGCCGAATGCCAGACGGATCATGGCAGCGGACTTGACCGGATCAGGATCGCCGTTCGGCCCTTCCGGGTTCACGTAGATCAGGCCCATGTGCGTGGCAGCCAGCGGGTGCTTCAGGGTGCCGTTCTGGCCGACCTGGAAGGAGCTCTTGTTCGGGAAGAACGTCGTGCCCGGACCCCAGTAGATCAGCTCGGACTGCCAGTCATCCGGACGGCCACCGACGAAGCCGAGGGTCTTGAAGCCCATCTGGTTCAGGGCGACGTCACCAGTCAGGACGATAAGGTCACCCCAAGAGAGCTTCTCACCATACTTCTTCTTGACGGGCCACAGGAGACGCTTGGCCTTGTCGAGGCTGGCGTTGTCCGGCCAGTCGTTCAGCTGGGCGAAACGCTGCTGGGCACCCTCTTCACCACCACGGCCGTCGATGGCACGGTACGTACCGGCATTGTGCCAGGCCATACGGATGAAGAACGGACCATAGTTGCCGTAGTCAGCCGGCCACCAGGGCTGGGAGGTCAGCATGACCTTCTCGATGTCCTTGCGGACTTCCTGGAGGTTCAGCTGCTCGAACTTCTTGTGATAGCTCGTGTAGTAGTCTGAACCGTAAGGATCAGACTCTGAATCGTGGGCACGCAGCTTGGCCAGATTCATGCCCTTCGGCCAGTAGTACTGGTTCGGGCTCGGAACATCGGCTGCCAGGGCAGCAGAGGCGAAAGATGTCAGGGTCGTGCTGGCAATCAGCAGGGCTGCCCCGAAATTTTTCAGTTTCATCCTGATCAGTTCCCCATTCATGGATAAGATCTCGACAGATTGCGTAGCATCAATGCGCCAGGCACGATCTGATCAGAACCATACCAGACGCTACTACTACACATCGCAGGATTTATATTATCGATGGGGGTCAGAACAAGTAAATCGTTATTTTTAATAACTCTTATAAGCCATCTCTTTTTTTGGAAAACTCTTCTTTATATGCGAAGGTTAATGTCTGTACAAGGAAAATTAGTACATGACGCTCCCGGAAAGGCCATATTCCTCTCCAACGGCCATTTCCCGCCACATTCCGGCCCTTCAGTCCACCCTGCGACGGACGTCCTGTCCCGGACAGGTCAGCAGACACAGACAGTTGGCCCGAATAAAAACGGGCATTCCATAACCATCCATTAAATATTACCCGTCACGAAATGATACCGTGAAGTAACGATATCCTTTCCTGAAGTCAAACATTCATTTTTCTGGAAAGAAGTGCTGGTGCCCAGAAGAAGACTCGAACTTCCACGTCCTTGCGGACACAGGCACCTGAAGCCTGCGCGTCTACCAATTCCGCCATCTGGGCACACTCTCTTGCGAGCATGGTGAACCGGCTGGGACTCGAACCCAGGACCATTCGATTAAAAGTCGAATGCTCTACCAACTGAGCTACCGGTTCACTTGAGGAGGCTATCTACCTGCTCCCCCGGGGAGCGTCAACCCCGGGGGCCGCAGAAAACACCACCCTCACGATTTTCTTCATCCGCACGGACGGCAGCCTTCCTGCGGACGAAGAATCATCAGGTTTCAGACAGTTATGTCAGTTCTCGATGTAAGCCTTGATGATGTGATCCGGATTCTGGACCATGCCGGAAGCACCGGAGCCACGCTTGATCTTGTCCACATGCTCCATGCCCTCGATCACCTGACCGGCAATGGTGTACTGGCCATCCAGGGACGGCACACGGTCGAACATAATGAAGAACTGGCTGTTGGCGGAATTCGGGTCCATCGTGCGGGCCATGCCCAGCGTGCCACGGTCGAAGGTGGCCGTCTGGCTGAACTCGGCCGGCAGGTCAGGATAGGAGCTGCCGCCCGTCCCCGTGCCCGTCGGGTCACCACTCTGTGCCATGAAGCCCTCGATCACGCGATGGAACTTCACGCCGTTATAGAAACCCTCATTGGCCAGCGTCTCCAGACGCTCGACAGCCTTGGGGGCCAGATCGGGACGCAGGGCGATGACCACCTTGCCATCCTTCAGCTCCAGAACCAGCTTCTTGCCTGTTGTCGTACCTGTCATTGTCGTGCTCTCCCTGAGCTGATCATTACCATCCTGATCACCGGCCCGTGCCTGTGTCAGGGTTCCACCGGTCAGGGCAGAGACTGCCGCAAGACCGGCCATGAAATGTCGCCGTCTCATGTCTGTTCTCCTGTCAGTTTTGCCCGCACGAGGCGGGCGGTCATGGGGCTGACAAATGGGGAAATATCCCCCCCAAGACGGGCAATTTCCTTCACGATCCGGCTCGCCGTCGTACGGTGGCTCTCGGATGCCAGAAGAAAAACCGTTTCGATCTCCGGGGCCAGACGCCGCAGCGCACCGGAAAGCTGGGTCTCGAAATCGAAATCCCCGGCAGAACGCAGACCACGGATCACCGTGCCCGCCCCAGCCTGCCTCACGGCATCCACCAGAAGCGTGTCAAACCCAGTGACGGAAATGCGGTCCTTATGCGGCAGGGCGGCCACTTCCTGCTCCAGCAGCTCCCGCCGTTCCTCGAAACCCAGAAGAGGCCCCTTGGCATCATTGATCGCCACACCGACCACGACATGGTCGAACAGGGCCGCCGCCCGGTCGATCACGTCCAGATGACCGAACGTGACCGGGTCGAACGTGCCGGGATAGAAGCCGATGCGCCGGTCAGTCATCCGTCCCACCGGCATCAGCCGCCGGGGCAGCCCCGGTGTCTCCACCTTCCGCACCGTCAGCCTCGGTCTCACCCTCGGCGGCATCGTCCGCATCATCTTCCATCACGGGGAAAACGCTGATGATGCGCTCGTCACCATCCACACGGAAGAGCGTCACCCCCCCTGCCTGACGGGACATCACACGCACCTGCTCGACCGGCAGACGGATGAGGCGGCCCGTATCCGTCACCATCATCACATCCGTGCCATCCAGCGTCACGAGCGTGCCCACGACCTCACGCCCACGGCGGGCGTTGGAGAAGGTCATGTTGTTGATGCCCTGCCCGCCACGGCCGGAGACACGATAGTCATAGGCCGAGGACCGCCGCCCGAAGCCCGTGTCCGTCACGGTGAGCAGTATCTGTTCCTGCGCCTCAAGCTCGGCATAACGGTCTTCGCTCAACGGGCTGTCGGCCAGAATCCCTTCAAGCCCTTCCTCATCGGAAGCCAGCTCGCTGCTGTCCTCGATCTCTTCCTCCAGTCCTTCATCCCCGGACTGGGCCGCCAGCACACGGCGATGGGCATTGGCGGCCCGGAGGTAGGCCGCCCGTTCCTCCACGCTGGCCTCGACATGGTTCAGCACGGCTAGGGAAACGACCCGGTCACCATCAGCAAGGCGGATGCCCCGCACACCGGTGCTGCCACGGCCAGCGAAAACACGCAGCACGTCATCCGTGATCTGGAAGCGGATGGCCCGGGCATTGCGGGTGGCGAGGAACACGTCCTGCCCCTCCCGGCATGTTGCCACCCCGATCAGCTGGTCATTCTCATCCAGCTTCATGGCGATCAGACCGGAAGAACGGATGTTGCGGAAGTCGCTCAGGCGGTTGCGCCGCACGTTCCCGCTCGCCGTGGCGAAGACGAGGTGCAGGTCATCCCACAGCTCCTCATCCTGCGGCAGAGGCAGCACGGCCGTGATGGTATCCTCACCCAGCTCCGGCAGCAGGTTGACCAGTGCCCGCCCCTTGGCTGTCGGGGCCGCCTCCGGCAGGTGCCAGACCTTCATGCGGTAGGCCTTCCCGCCCGAGGAGAAGAACAGCACCCACTGGTGGGTGTGGGCATTGAAGCTGCGGATGACGATGTCATCACCACGCCGCCCTGCCGCCGTGCGGCCACGGCCACCACGGTTCTGCGAACGGAACAGCTCCAGCGGCGTCCGCTTGATGAAACCGTCCCGTGTGATGGTCACCACCATCTGCCCCGGCTCGATCAGGCTCTCGTCGGACTGATCCCCCAGCGCATCAGAGATTTCCGTGCAGCGTGGGTCAGCCAAGGCGGCACGGGCGGCCTGAAGCTCGTCCCGCATGACCTCCATGCGGCGCACATGGCTGCCGATGATCTCCAGAAGCTCCGTGATGCGGGCACTGACCTCTGCCAGCTCCGCCTGAATCTTCTCACGCTCCAGACCGGTCAGACGCTGGAGGCGCAGCTCCAGAATCCCACGGGCCTGCGCTTCTGTCAGATGGACACGGCCATCGACGATCACGTTGCCTTCATCATGGATCAGCTCCAGCAGCGGCTCCACGTCGGCGGCAGGCCATGTGCGTGTCATGAGCTGCTCACGGGCCGTAGCGGCATCCGGGGCGGAACGGATGAGGGCGATCACCTCGTCAATGTTGGCCACGGCCAGCACCAGACCGACCAGCAGATGCCCCCGATCCCTCGCCTTGTTCAGGTCGAAACGGGCACGGCGGAGAATCACATCCTCACGGAAGCGGATGAAGGCCTCCAGCACGTCCCGCAGCCCCATGGTGCGGGGGCGGCCCTCATCCAGTGCCAGCATGTTGACGCTGAAGCTCGTCTGAAGCTGGGTGAAACGGTAAAGCTGGTTCAGCACCACTTCCGGCGTGGCGTCACGCTTCAGCTCGATCACCACCCGCATGCCGGAACGGTCACTTTCATCCCGGATGTCGGAAATGCCCTCAATGTCCTTGGAGCGGACGAGATCGGCAATCTTCTCCTGCAGTGTGGCCTTGTTGACCTGATATGGAATCTCCGTCACCACGATGGCGAAGCGGTCCTTGCGGATCTCCTCGATCTCGGCACGGGCACGGACAGGGATGGAGCCACGGCCCGTCTCATAGGCCTGCCGGATGCCCCGACGGCCCATGATGATCCCGCCGGTCGGGAAATCCGGCCCCGGGACGATCTGCATCAGCTCTTCCAGCGTCATGTCCGGGTTGGCGATCAGGGCCAGAACGGCATCAATCACCTCGCCCGGATTGTGGGGCGGGATGTTGGTGGCCATGCCCACCGCAATGCCGGACGCCCCATTGACCAGAAGATTCGGGAAGGCAGCCGGAAGAACCTGCGGCTCCTGCTCGCTCTCGTCATAGTTGGGCTGGAAGGCGACCGTATCCCGGTCAATGTCATCCAGCAGGAAGGAGGCAGATTTGGCCAGCCGGGCCTCAGTGTAGCGCATGGCCGCCGGACTGTCGCCATCGACAGACCCGAAATTGCCCTGCCCATCCACCAGCCGCACACGCATGGACCAGGACTGCGCCATGCGCACCATGGCGTCGTAAATGGAACTGTCACCATGCGGGTGATATTTACCCATCACGTCACCGACCGCACGGGCCGACTTGCGGTAGGGCTTGTCCGCCGTGAAACCACTCTCCCGCATGGCGTACAGGATACGCCGGTGCACGGGCTTGAGGCCGTCACGCACATCTGGCAGCGCACGGGAAACAATCACCGACATCGCATAGGCCAGATAGGAGGAACGCATTTCCTCCTCAATCGTCACCGGGAGGCGGTCGGAAGGCAAAATATCGTGCGGCTCGCTCAAGACAGGTCCACCCGTTTTCTGTAAATGGTCGGTATTCCAGCATAACCTATTCTGCCTCAGGTGCCTAGTTTGTTCCTCCCCACCACACCTGCCGCAACGTGACCGGATGACACGCCCCGCCGCCATGCCTTCTTCTGCCTCCTCCCTTCCTGCCCCCCATGTCACGGAACTGCCGTGGTGCCCCCCGGAACGGCTCTTCCCCCTCTGCCGGGAGGCGGAAACGTCCGTCTTTCTCGACAGCGGCGGCCCGGCGGAACAGGAACGGCATCGCTGGAGCTTCCTCTGTCCCCGCCCGGCCGGACGACTCACCCTGCCCCTGGCGGAGATGCACCTTGTTCCGCAGCGTCTGCGGGCCTTTCTGGCCGCCCACGCACCGGCAGGCCGCCCTTCCCCTCCTCTTCCGCCGGAGCTGCCCTTCACCGGCGGCGTGATCGGCCTGCTCAGCTATGAGGCCGGCATGGCCCGGGAAGGTCTCACCTCCCGCCATGTCACGGACTGCCCCACCTTCACCGCACTGGCCTGCCGGGACCTGTTCATTTTCGACAGGCTGGAGCAAAGGCTCTGGTGGGCCAGTGCAGACGGTGCCCCACCACCGGACCAGCCCGCCACCACGGCCAGACCGGACAGCCCGGGACCGTCCCTCATCCCCGTACCCGAACAGGATGCCGCCACGTGGCAGGCTGCCGTCCGGAGCGTGCAGGAATACATTGCAGCCGGAGACATCTTTCAGGCCAACCTGACGATGCGTTGGGTCGCCCCCCGCCCGAAGACGCTCGACCTGCACGCCCTCTACGATCAGCTTCGCACACGCTGCCCGGCCCCGTTCGGGGCCTGGTTCCACACGCCGGAATTCACGCTGCTCAGTGCCTCAGTCGAACGGTTTCTTTCACTGGACCGTCAGAGGCGCATCGAGACACGGCCCATCAAGGGCACCTGCCCCGTCAGTGACGATCCCCGACAGAATGACGCCCTGAAGGAGGCCCTCCGCCGGGATGAGAAGGAACTGGCCGAGAACCTGATGATCACCGACCTGATGCGCCACGACATCGGCAGGGTCTGCCAGCTTGGCAGCGTGGATGTTCCACACCTGTTCACCGTGGAACGGTTCGCCCATGTTCACCATCTCGTGTCCAGCGTGACGGGGCGGCTCCAAAAAGGCCATGACGCCGCCGACCTTCTGGCGGCCACGATTCCCCCCGGCTCCATCACCGGAGCCCCGAAATACCGGGCCATGCAGATCATTGATGAGGTCGAGTCTTCTGCCAGAGGGGCCTATTGCGGCACGCTCTTCCGGCTGGGCTGGGATGGTGCGCTGGACAGTTCCGTCGTCATCCGCAGCATCAGCGCAACGGAAGACCATCTGAAGGTGGGGGCCGGTGGCGGTATCACCTATCCTTCCCATCCAGAAAGAGAATATAAAGAAATGCGCCTCAAGGCCATGCCGCTTCTGAAGCTACTTCATGACCACGGACATTAAATCATGACATCATCTTCGCCCCGTCCTTTCCTCTGGCTCAACAACGACCTGCTCCCGGCAGACGGTCCGGCCCTTACCGCACAGGATCGTGGCGTTCTGCTGGGTGACGGTCTTTTTGAAACCATGCAGCTCCGCAACCGTCAGGTTCCACTGCTGGAGGCCCATCTCGCTCGGATGGAAGAAGGCTGCCGCATCCTGCGCCTTCCCGCTCCCAACCGGGAGACCGTCCAGGCCGCACTGGACAGGCTGATCGCCGCCAACAACCTGACGGATGGCTCCGTCCGGATGACCCTATCCCGAGGCACCGGCCCACGAGGGCTGACCCCTCCCGCAAAACCCCACACCACACTGCTCATCACGACAGCCCCGCCGTCAGAACAGTCCGCCACCCCCGTCCGGCTGCATGTCAGCACGCAGCGGCGGGACCGGCAGGCCGTGCTGAACCGGGTGAAGTCCATCAGTGCCCTGCCCGCCATTCTTGCCCGCATGGAGGCACGGGAAAAAGGAGCCGATGACGCCCTCTGGCTCACCCACGAAGGCGAGATTGCCGAAGCCACGGCCGCCAGCTTTCTGGCCCTGCTGGACGGGCAGATCGTCACTCCTCCCCTCTCCGCCGGAATCCTGCCCGGAATTTCCCGTGGCCGCCTGCTCTCTGCCGGACTCTGCAAGGAACGCAGCCTGACGGAAGCCGACATTCCCAAGCTCCAGGGGGCCTGGCTGGTCACGGCCCTGAGCCTGACCCCGGTCGCCGCCATAGGGACACAGGAGCTGCCGCTCCAGCCGGAGCAGACGAGCCGGCTGCGGCATTTTCTGCATGATGGCCAGTGAGACACCACCGGTGCCATTGAATCGCCCGTGACCAACAGCCACATCTTCCCCCATGACTGCTGACAAACACACCGCCCCCGCCCTGCCCAAGGCCCCCGTGGCCCGGCGCAATCCCGTCGTGCTGGAACAGCTCGGCCGCACCCGTACGGATTCCTACGCATGGATGAAGGACGAAAACTGGCAGAAGGTCCTGCGGGACCCGTCCGTCCTGCGGGATGACATACGCACCCACCTGAAGCAGGAAAATGCCTATGCGGAGGCCGTCCTCGCCGGGACGAAACCGCTTCAGGAAGACCTCTTCAGGGAGATGGTCGGCCGCATTCCTCCGGCAGAAGAGTCCGTGCCGCTACCTGACGGCCCGTGGCTGTATGGCCTGCGCTTCGGAAAGGATGCCCAGTACCCGCTCCATGTCCGCCGCCCCCGCAGGGCCGGAACCAGCGAGGCCGACGGACCGGAAGAAATCCTGCTGGACGTGAACGAACTAGCCGCCCGGCACAGCTTCTACAGCCTCGCCCAGGCCGCCCACACGGAAGACCACCGCTATTACGTCTATGCCGAGGACGTGCAGGGGTCGGAAGTCTACCGGATTCAGGTGAAGGACCTTGCCACGGGTGAACTCTGCGCCCCTGCCGTGGAGAGCAGCACGGGCAGCTTCACCCTCTCCCCGGACAGCCAGCATCTCTTCTGGATCTACCGGGACGACAATGGCCGCCCCTCACGCATCTATCGCCGCCCGCTTCTGGGTGGTGAGGACACGCTCATCTTTGACGAGACCGATCCCGGCTTCTTCCTCAGCATCGGTGTCAGTGCCTCCCGGAAATGGATCGCCATTGAAAGGGGTGACCATGACACGAACGAGACCCTGCTCATCCCCGCCTCAGACCCGACGGCCATGCCCAAAGTCGCTGCACCGCTGGTGCGGGGAGAACGCTACAGCCTGACCCACTGGCAGGACCGCTTCATCATCCTGACCAACGCAGGCGGGGCGGTTGACTTCAAGCTGATGACGGCCCCGGAAGCCACGCCGGACCGTGACCACTGGCAGGAGTTCCTGCCCCATGAGGAAGGCCATTTCCTCCTCGGTGTCAGTGCCGGGAAGGACCATCTGGCCTGGCTGGAGCGGCGCAACGGCAATACGGAAATCTTCACCCTCAGCCGTGAAGACGCCGACAGAGGCGACATCCGCCGCCATGCCCGCCACATCAGCATGGACGAACCCGCCTACACGTTCAGCCTGCTGGGCGTGCTGGAATATGACCAGCCCTTCCTGCGCTACATCTACCAGTCCCCCACGACCCCGGCGCACTGGTATGATTATGACATGCGGACAGGGGAGAAAAATCTCCGCAAAGTACGGGAGGTTCCCTCAGGCCACCACCCCGCCGCCTATGAGACACGCCGCCTTTTCGCCCGGGCCGATGATGGCGCCATGGTGCCCGTCACCCTCCTGATGAAGAAGGGGACGAAGCTGGACGGACAGAATCCCATGCTGCTGTACGGCTATGGCTCCTACGGCATCTCCATGGAGGCCAGCTTCTCCACCACCGCCCTCAGCCTCGTGGACCGTGGCATGATCCATGCCACGGCCCATGTGCGGGGTGGCAGTGAAAAGGGCTGGAACTGGTTCCTTGAAGGACGGGCAACCAAGAAAACCAACAGCTTCACCGACTTCATCAGCTGTGCCCGACACCTGATTGCCGAAGGCTACACCGCCCCCCACCGCATCGTGGCGCATGGTGGCTCGGCTGGCGGACTGCTGATGGGGGCCATTACCAACATGGCACCGGAGCTGTTTGCCGGTATCGCCGCCCAGGTGCCGTTCGTGGACATGCTGAACACCATGTCGGACATCTCCCTGCCGCTCACGCCGCCGGAATGGCCGGAATGGGGAAACCCGCTGACGGACCCGGAGGCTTACGACCTCATCGCCAGCTATTCTCCCTATGACAACATCCGCCCCGTCTCCTACCCGGCCATCCTGGCTCTCGGGGGGCTGTCCGACCCACGGGTGACCTACTGGGAGCCTGCCAAATGGATCGCCCGCCTGCGGGAAGAGGCACGGGGCGGTCCCTTCCTCTGCCAGATCAACATGGAGGCGGGACACGGCGGTTCCTCAGGCCGTTTTGCCCGCCTGAAGGAAGTGGCCCTCGTGCAGGCCTTCGCCCTCTGGAGCCTGAAACAGGCAGAAAACTGACTTGCTGAAAGAAAAGCCCCTGCTCCTTTCATGGAACAGGGGCTTTTTCCTGGCAGTCCCACCCGTTTACTGGAGATCATCGCCCTGATCTTCCGAATCGAGTTCGAAGAGCTGGGAGCATATCCTGCCCAGCCGTGCATTCTGGCCAGCAGCCCCACCCTCGCATGAGGTGCGGGCATCCCGGCCACAGCTGGCAATCACGCTCTCCATGTCCGATTCCAGCACATCCCGCAGAAGGCCGACATCAAAGCTGCGCTGGGCCGTTTCCTCGTCATCCAGCTGCTTCTGCACCTTGTGCATCTCGTCCAGGGTCTTCAGGCACTGCCTGCCTGCCGAATTCGGACTGACCCGCAGGACGGCAAGGATATTGTTCACCACGACACCCTTGGCATTCACGGCCGGGTCGTCATCATCCGTACGGGCCGCACCACCAGCCCAGGCCGGGCTGGCAAGACAGAAGGCTCCGAGAAGCAGGACTGACAGGAGTCTGCAACGATACGGAAAGGAAAAGGAAGAAAACTGGCTCATGTCGGCCAGCATAATCCGAAAGGGATCAGGGGGAAATGGGCGTTCTGCTCCACGCAACCTTGACTCACCCCCATCTTACAGGGTAAGCGGACGCCAAGTTTCGCGGGCGTCTCAGCCCTGCATTATGAGAGCCGCTGCCCGGCAGGGCAGACTGGCCTGTCTTTTCTGTCGGGGAGCCTGAACATCATGAAGATCCGTAACAGCCTGAAGTCCGCCAAGGTTCGTGACAAGAACTGCCGTGTCGTGCGTCGTCGTGGCCGCGTGTATGTCATCAACAAGCAGAACCCGCGCATGAAGGCCCGTCAGGGCTGAGCTGACAGACGGATGGGACGGTGCGGCATGTCCACGGCTCCGCTGCGCCACCCTGTCTTTCATGCTCTGAAGCGTGAAGCCTCCTCCGGGGGGCTGAAGCCTCCCGCTTTTCGGCCGGGGGCTTTTTTTGTGGCTGCGGCCAGCATGGCCTTTCTCCTGATGGCCACCACCACTATTCCGGCACACGGGCAGACACAGCCCCATGCCACGCCGGGGCCTGCCCACAAGGACGGGACCAGTCACGACCAGCCGGTGTCGCCCCCCGGAAAACCGCACACCCCGAGCCTCAAGGAAAAGCTGGAACAGACCGAGCAGGCCATCGCCAGCGAGCAGGACGACCAGAAGGCCCAGGGCCTGATGAAAAAGGCCGAGACCCTGCGCCTCTACAGCGTGAAGAACAGCGGCCGCATCCTGCTCAGCGAGGCACAGGATGAACTCAAGCAGGGTCATGCCAGCGAGGCGGAGAAGGACATGTCCGCCGCCCTGACCCTCCAGCCCGACAACGCCTTCCTCCGCCGCCAGCGGGCTGCCGTCCGCTTTCTCGGCAATGACCTGACGGGAGCCGTGCAGGACCTTCAGGTTGCGCTGGTCCATGACCCCGGCGATGCCCAGAGCTGGGACCTGCTGGCCCACACGCAGGAACATCTCCATCACCCCCATCAGGCCCTCCATGCCTATACCGAGGCCCTGACACACGCCCCTCTGCTCCCGGACGGACAGAAACGCTACAGACAGCTGGAACAGCAGGCCAACGGCATCCCGGACTGACCCTTTCCGGTCACATGAAGGACACAGGGTCCACGTCCACGTCGATGCGGGCATCATTCTTGCGGGGCGCACCGTCCAGCCACCGCCTCAGCAGGGGCTGAAGGGCGATGTCCCGCCGGGTCCGCAGGAGAAGACGGTACCGGTAGCGGTCCCGCAACAGGGCCAGAGGGGCCGGGGCCGGTCCCAGAACCTGAATCCCCTCACCCCGTGGGGCGTGCATGGCCAGCAGGCGGGCCAGCTCCTCCGCCTGCCGCTCCTTCGGCGCACTGACGATCACGGCAGCCAGACGCCCGTAAGGAGGCCAGAATCCCGGACGACGCTGGGCGGCCTCCTGCTCCATGAAGCTGATGAAGTCATTGGCCAGCAGGGCCTTCATCACCGGGTGATCGCCCGCATAACTTTGCAGCATCACCTGCCCCGGCTTCGTGCCACGCCCCGCACGCCCTGCCACCTGATGAAGAAGCTGCATGGTCCGTTCCGCTGCCCGCAGGTCACCTCCACCCAGCCCGAGGTCCGCATCCACCACCCCAACCAGCGTCAGGTCCGGGAAGTGCCAGCCCTTGGCCACGACCTGCGTGCCGATGATGAGGTCCACCTCCCGGCTGGCGATTTTCCGCACGGCCTCTTCCATGGCCGTGGGTGAGGTCAGCGTGTCGGACGCCATGCTCAGCAGCCGGGCATCTGGGAAGCGGGCCTGCGCCTCCTCATGGATGCGCTCCACCCCCGGACCGATCGGCACGAGACTGTCCTGCGCCCCGCAGGACGAGCAGGCACTGATGAGCGGCTGGGTATATTCACAATGATGGCAGGCCAGAATCCGGCGTCGCCTGTGCTCCACCATCCACGCCGAACAGTGAGGGCATTGCAGGCGGTGCCCACAGGCCCGGCACAGCGTCATCGGTGCATAGCCACGCCGGTTCAGGAACAGCATGCTCTGCTCCCCGGCCTTCATGCGTGCCTCTATGCTCTCACAGAGCAGGGGAGAAAGGAACTGCCCCCGCTCCGGGCCATGTTCCTTCATGTCGATCAGGCTGATCTCCGGCATCCGGGCCGTTCCGTGCCGGGCCTCCAGCACCTCATGACGGAAGCGGCCCTTCTGCACGTTGACGAGCGTCTCCATGGACGGCGTGGCGGAGACAAGAATGACCGCTCCCTGCACCAGCCTCGCCCGCACGATGGCCATGTCCCGCCCGTGATAGAGAACGCCTTCCTCCTGCTTGTAGGTGTTCTCGTGCTCCTCATCGACCACCACAAGCCCGAGACGGGCAAAGGGCAGGAACAGGGCAGAACGTGCCCCCACGACAACCTGCTGCCGCCCCTCGGCAATGGCGCACCATGTCTCCCGCCGTGTCTTCTGCCCCAGCTCGGAATGCCAGACGGCAGGCCGGATGCCGAAACGCCGCTCAAAACGGTCCGTCCACTGGGCCGTCAGGACGATCTCCGGCAGCAGCACCAGCACCTGCCTGCCCTGCCTCAGGCACGCCGCCACGGCCTCGAAATAGACCTCCGTCTTGCCGGACCCCGTCACCCCCTCCAGCAGCGTGACATTGAAGGCCCGCTCCTCCACGCCGGCCACCAGGGCCCCCGCCGCCTCGGCCTGCTCTGCGGAAAGGGTCGGCGGGGCATGGTCCGGGTCCGCCTGCCCGGCAGAGGATGATGCCTCCATGAGGCACTCTTCCAGCACCCCTGCATTGGCCAGCCCCCGGATCACCGCCGCACTGGCCCCGCTCTGCGCCGCCAGCATCGCCGTGGTGCCGGGACCACCCTGCTCCAGAGCCTCCAGAACGGCCCTGCGGGCCGGGGTCAGGCGCAGCGTGTCCGGCAGGGGGCCGGGTTTCCGCACCCAGCCCATGAGGGGTTTCATGCTGCCCGCCTGCGCCGGAACCCGCAGGGCGATGGCCAGCACCATGCCCGGCGCACTCAGGCCATAAGCCGCCACCCAGTCGATGAACTGGCGGAGGTCATCCGGCAGGGGCGGTACATGCTCCAGCACGGCCGTGATGGGACGCAGTTTCGCAAAGGCGAACGTCTTCCCCCGGGAAGCCGGGCGGAAATCGGCAGGAAGATGGGCTGGCTCGCTGTCCCAGACACAGCCTGTCAGCTCCTGTCGCCCCAGCGGCACGCGCACCAGCGTCCCTGGTGCCAGGGGCCTGTCGGACCGGTAATCCAACGGGCCGTCGAAAGGACGGGGCACCAGAACGGAAAGACGATGACCGGCTTCCATTCTCCTGCTATGGGGGGGAAGGCTGTTTTCTGCCATGTCTTCATCCTAACCTCTCCGGCAGGGAAATACCATGAGCCTTCCATCCGGAAGCCCCCCCAGCAGGTCCATGACGGTGCACGCCGCCCATGAGGCCCTCACGGCCTGGCAGGACTGGCTGACCTACGAGAAACGGGCCAGCAAGGCCACACGGACAGCCTACCTGCACGATGTCTCCTTGGCCCTCGGTTTCTTCAGCCGCCATTTCGGCGGGGACCTTCCTCTGGAGGCACTGGGCGACCTGAAGCTGGCCGATTTCCGCTCATGGCTGGCCCATGAGACAAACCGGGCCGAGAAGGCCGCACGCCTCCACCCCGGGAGCCGCCACACGCAGGACGGCCACGCCCGCAGCCGTGCCCGCCGCATCTCCGCCCTGCGGGCCTTTTACCGCTATCTGGAAAAAGAACACCGCATCACCAATCCAGCCCTGGCCCTTCTCCGCAATCCCCGGATGAAAACCCGCCTCCCACGCCCCCTGACACCGGAGGCCGCCCGGATGGCCCCGGATGGCATCGCCGACCAGACCATAAACAACGGTTTCGCCCTGCGGGATGCCGCCCTGTTCACTCTGCTGTATGGGGCCGGGCTACGCATCAGCGAAGGGCTGGCCCTGAATGTCGGTGACATAGAGCGGATCAGTGACGACATCCTGTTCGTCACGGGCAAGGGCGGGAAAGAACGGGCCGTCCCCGTCCTGCCTCAGGTCCGGCAGGCTCTGGAACGCTGGCTGGCCGTCCATCCGGCCCCCCATGCCGGTGCCCCCCTCTTCTGCGGCGTACGGGGCGGACGTCTCAACCCGGGCGTGGCCCAGCGGGCCATGCGGCAGTGGCGCATGTCCGAAGGGCTGCCCGATTCCGCCACCCCTCATGCCCTGCGTCATGCCTTCGCCTCCCATCTGCTCCAGAACGGGGCGGACCTGCGGACGATCCAGGAGCTTCTGGGCCATGCCAGCCTGTCCAGCACGCAGATATACACGCTGGCAGACGAGCATCACCTCATGGAGGTCTGGCAGAAGGCCCATCCCCGGGCCGACCGATGACAGCCCCCTCCTGAACCAGACAGACCTTTTCATTTCCGGCCTCTTCGGACAGACCCATCATCCCATGACGACGCACGCTTCCCGTTTCCTCCCTTTCCTCGCCAGTCTCATTCTGGCGGTCGGCAGTTCCTTCATGGCGTCTCCTGCGGCTCTGGCCTCCAGCCCCGGACAGGCCTGCCGCCAGACCCACATCACCACGCTGCCCCTCAAGGAAACGGGCTATTACCTGACGACCGTGGCACAGATTCATGGCCGCTCCCTCTCCATGATCGTGGACACGGGGTCCGAGGGCAGCCTGCTGACACCGGACGCCCTTGGCCGACTGCACCTCACCCCCAATGAGGAAGACGCCACCATCATCTCCGGGCCGGACGGGCGAGGGCATGTCGTGCCGACCATCCAGCTGGCGGCCATCACGCTCGGGCAGCTCACCTATCACCACCCTGTCCTGCCCATGGGGGACCTGCCGGGATTCCCCTCCATGCAGCCCCCCGTCCTGGGGCTGATCGGCATGGACCTGCTCGGCCATTATGATCTGGACCTCGACCTGCCCCATCACCGGCTCAGCCTGTGGGACATCCATGCCGGGTCCATCCTCTGCCGCCAGCCGCCCTTCTGGCCCACGCCGGGTCAGCAGCTTGCCGCCCGGCGCATCCGCAACCGGTTCTTCATCCCCTTCACGCTGGATGGCCAGAAAGGCCTTGCACTGATCGACAGCGGTGCCCGCTCCCACATCATCAGCCGGGATTTCGTTCACAGGCTCGGCATCACGAAGGAGGAGCTGGACCGGGACCCGGGCGGAACCAGCGCAGGCATCGGCGACAGGGAACACCGCTATCACTGGCACCGCTTCGGCCGTCTCACCCTTGGCGGGCAGACCCAGCTTCACCCGGTCCTCACCGTCACCTCCCTGCATGAACAGGCCGACATGCTCCTCGGGGCCGACTGGCTGATCCATCACCAGCTCTGGCTCTCGGCAGGGCCGGAGGGAGCCGTTTTCATACAGAAGCCCTGAAGGGTGGCCTCCATGAAGAAAAACGTAAAAAAGTGATATTTCTCTATTGCCAACAAAACCGTATCCCGCTAGATAAACGCCATCCCAAGGGAACGATGCTTTTCCAGAAAAGCTGAAGACTGCGGGTGTAGCTCAGTTGGTTAGAGCGCCGGCCTGTCACGCCGGAGGTCGCGGGTTCGAGCCCCGTCACTCGCGCCACTCCTTTCCAGAAGGGTGGCGTTTTTTTATTCCCTTCTCCCTCCCGACATCACAAGCCGCCTTCTGCTGCGGAAAAATCGTTTCGGCTCCTTCGGGCAAGAAAATCCTTGCATCCTGAACGCAGCTGCCCGACATCTCTGCCCATGCCTTATATCGTCAAGGAACTATTCGCCACATTGCAGGGTGAGGGTGCCCATTCCGGGCGTGCGGCCATATTCTGCCGATTCACCGGCTGCAATCTCTGGTCCGGCCGGGAAGAGGACCGCCACAAGGCCCAGTGCACCTTCTGCGACACGGACTTCCTCGGGACGGACGGCCCCGGCGGAGGCCGCTTTGCCACGGCCGAAGCTCTAGCCGCTGCGCTGGATGACTGCTGGCAGGCCCATACTGCGGACAGGACCCGGCGTTATGTCGTCTTCACCGGTGGGGAGCCCCTACTCCAGCTTGATGCAGCCCTGATCGCCGCCACGAAGGCCCGTGGTTTCACCATCGCCGTGGAAACCAATGGCAGTCTTTCCGCTCCTGAAGGAATCGACTGGGTCTGCGTCAGCCCCAAACCCGGCCAGCCGCTGAAACAGACGCATGGCCATGAGCTGAAGCTCGTCTATCCACAGGACACCCTGACGCCGGAACAGTTTGCGGCGTGCGACTTCCAGCATTTCTGGCTACAGCCCATGGATGGACCGGACCGCCCTGCCAATACGGAAAAGGCCGTGCGCTACTGCCAGACCCACCCGCAATGGCGGCTGAGCCTGCAAACCCACAAACTGATCGGAATCCCCTGATGACGACACCCGCCTCCCCCTTCGCCAGCCATCAGGCCGCCCGGAACCGCCGTGCGCTCGTCCTCTTCTCCGGCGGGCAGGATTCCGCCACCTGTCTGGCCTGGGCCCTGCATCATTTCGATCATGTGGAGACGGTCGGCTTCGCCTACGGGCAGCGTCACGCCGTGGAACTGGAGTGCCGCACCACCCTGCGGCAGGGCATCAGTGCCCGGAATCCCGCATGGGCAGAAAAGCTGGGAGAGGACCACACGATCGACCTTGCCAGCCTTGGTGCCCTCTCCGACACCGCCCTGACACGGGATGCCGAGATCAGCATGGGGGAGAACGGGCTGCCCAACACCTTCGTTCCGGGCCGGAACCTGATCTTCCTGACCTTCGCCGCTGCCCTCGCCTTCCGCCGCAGCATACGCCACATCATCACCGGCGTGTGCGAGACGGACTATTCCGGCTATCCCGACTGCCGGGATGACACCATCAAGGCCCTTCAGGTTGCCCTCAATCTGGGCATGGAGCAGCGTTTCGTCCTCCACACGCCGCTCATGTGGATCAACAAGGCACAGACATGGCAGCTCTGCCACGATCTGGGCGGAGCTGACCTGACAGAAACCATCCGCCATGAGAGCCATTCCTGCTATAAGGGAGACCGTACCCATGAGCATGCATGGGGATTCGGCTGCGGAGACTGCCCCGCCTGTGCCCTGCGTGCCGAAGGGTGGCGGCAGTATCAGGAGGGGGCATGAGCGACATCACCCGGACAGAACTGGTTTTCACACGGCGTTTCTGCATGGGGCACCGGCTCATCTCGGGCAGCAGCGAGCGTTGTGCCATCCCGCACGGGCATAACGAATATGTCACCGTCACGCTGGTGCCCGGCCCCAACGCTCCGCAGGACCGGCGGCTGGATGGGCACGGCAACATGCTGCTGCCCTTTGCCGAGGCCAAGGGCCGCTGGCACCGTTTCATTGACGAGCGGATGGACCACAGTTTCCAGCTCTCCGAGTCCGACCCGCTTCTGGGCTGGTTTGCCGAGCATGAACCCCAGCGGCTGGACCGCCTTGTCATCACGCCCGGCGACCCGACAACGGAACTGCTCGCCGCCCTGCTGATGAGCAAACTTCAGGCGTTCCTGACCGCCCAGGGCGGGCTGCTGTCCCCCGCCTCGCTCGAGATCAAGGAGACGCCCACCAACACGGTGCGCCTGCATGGCGATCCGTCCCTCTATCTCCCGCTGGTGGACCGCCCGGCAGACCGATGCTGGTGGCACCGGGCCGACGACACCACACGGGACTGACACCACCTCACAAAGCGGCCTCAGTCCCTCATCAGGGCCATGACTTCCTGCCGGGCCTGAGCATCATCGGCCCAAAGACCATAAAAGCCTGTCGTCACGGTCGTGGCACCGGGGCTGCGGACGCCCCGCAGGCTCATGCACATGTGCTCGGCCTCCACCACGACCAGAACGGCTTTCGGCTTCAGCACCTCCACCATCGCCTGCACGATCTGGTCCGTCAGACGTTCCTGAAGCTGCGGGCGGCGGGCATAGCCCTCCACGACACGGGCCAGCTTGCTCAGCCCCGTCAGGCGGCCACCTTCCGGCAGATAGGCCACATGGGCACGCCCCAGAACCGGCAGGAGATGATGCTCGCAGGTGGACTGGAAGCGTATGTCCTTCACCAGCACCATGCCGCCATGCTGGTCGGCACTGAACTGCTTTTTCAGGTGGTCCCGCGGGTCCTCATACAGGCCAGAGAAAATCTCCAGATACATCTTGGCCACACGGTCCGGCGTATCCCGCAGCCCTTCACGGGAGGGGTCTTCCCCTATGGCCAGCAGAAGCTCCCGCACGCCTCCGGCAATGCGGCTGATGGCGTCCTCCGGCCGGGTGATCGCTCCGGCGGCACCCTCCGGTGTCGGGGCCTGTTTCCCCGGAATCCCTGTTTCATTGGCTGACATTCAGCATCCCCCAAAGTTCATCCACCCTGCCCCGGCCTGCGCCGTGTGACATCCCCAGCTATACGATCCAACCCTGCTAACGCTTCCTTCACGGAACGTCCAGCGATCTCAAGCTCCGGCTCCAGCTCGGCAAGGGGTTCCAGCACGAAGACACGGTCAAAAAGATGACGATGAGGGAGCGTCAGAAGAGGATGGCACACGGTGCCGTCCCCATGAAAAAGCAGGTCCACATCCACCGCCCGCTCCCCCCAGCGTCGCCCGGGCACACGGCCCAGCGACCGCTCGATCTCCTTGCACAGCCCCAGAACGGCCTGCGGGGGCAGGACCGTCCGCCCCAGGGCGGCGATGTTCACGAAGGGAGGCTGATCTTCCACACCCCACGGAGCACTGTCGTAAAAAGAGGAAACGGCCTCGATCTCCAGCCCCGGCTGATGGCCCAGAGCCTCCACGGCAGCCCGCAGCACGGCCTCCCGCTCGCCCAGATTGGCCCCGAGCGAAAAACCGACCCGATATTCCCGCTGCTGCGTCACCGTGACGGACACATCCTCCACCGCATGAGGCACGGGGGCTGAAGGCTTGCGCACCGTGACGGACACATCCTGCACGGCGGGACAGTCTGCCAGCACGGCAGTGCCTATCCGCCCGGCCAGAGTTTCGATCAGCCGGCAGGGACCAGCCTGAAAGACCCGCTCGGCACTCTGGCAGAGCTGCCCGTAACAGACGGCCTGCGTATAATCATCCCCGGCGATCGCTGCCGACAGGTCAGCCCGAACCTCCAGCGACACATAGAAACGCTGGCCGAGACGGTTTTCTTCCTCATGCACGCCATGATGCCCGAACAGGCAGAGATCATGCACCCGCACATGGGTCAGGGACGGAATGATCACCCAACATCTCCCTTCACCATTCCATTCACGGCCAGCAGGGCGGTCATGTCCAGCATGTCCCTGTGTGCCTGCACGTCATGCACCCGCACCATGCAGGCCCCCTGCGTCACCCCGTAAAGATTGACCGCCAGCGTCGCTGGCAGACGGTCATGCACTTCCCGCCCCAGCAGCCTGCCGAACATGGATTTGCGGGACACGCCCAGCAGCACGGGCAGGCCGTAATAGGCCTCCAGCCGCCGCATGTTCTGCACGGCCCAGAGATTCTGCATCACCGTCTTGCCGAACCCGACGCCGGGGTCCAGAAGGATGGTCTCACGGGCGATGCCTGCCCGGTCGGCCAGCTTCAGGGACCTGTCAAAGAAACGCCGCCAGTCATCCCAGAGATCGATGCTGGCATCGACCACCTCACGGTTGTGCATGACGGCCACCACGGCACCGGCGGAAGCCACGACGGAGGCCATGTCAGGATCGGCCTGCAACCCCCACACGTCATTGACCATCTGCACGCCAGCCACCAGTGCCTTCCGGGCCACGGATGCTTTTGTGGTATCGACGGACAGGACCGCCCCCTCCCGGGCCAGAGGCGTCAGGACAGGTTCCAGACGCCGCCATTCCTCTTCCGCATCCACAGGCGTGAAACCCGGCCTCGTGGATTCCGCCCCGACATCCAGCAGGTCGGCTCCCTCGGCCAGAAGGGCATGGGCCTGCTTCAGGGCAGCCTCCGGGGCGAAGAACTTTCCGCCATCTGAGAAAGAGTCCGGCGTGACATTGACAATCCCCATCAGCAGGGGCTGCCTCCACGAAGGAGAAGGACGTGCGGCCAGCCAGGCGGCCATCTGCTCCGCAAGGGTCATCATCTCAGCCTTTCACCGGCAGGGGGAGGATCACCCCTTGCGGGCTGCCTCGAGAAACTGCTCCATCTGCTCCATGCCCAGCGCACCGGGTGCCACGGCAGCCTGACCGAACAGGAAGGTCGGCGTCCCCTGCACGCCCACGCTCTGGGCCTGACCAAGATTGGCCGTCAGCAGCCCCATGACGGCCTGCCCCTTCAGGTCCTTCTCGAAGCGGGCCACGTCCAGCTTCAGGCTCTTTGCCACATCACGGAGATGCTCCAGGCTGGGCCTGGCCGTCTCCTCCATCAGGCGGCGGCGCATGGCGTCATACTGCCCCTGGAAGGCTGCCGCATAGATGGCCTGTGCATCCAGCAGGCTGGCATCACCCAGAACGGGAATGACCTTCTCCACCAGCCGGACATCCGGGTGTCTGGCAAGGAACTGGTCCACCACCGGGGCCATGCGGCGGCAGTAGGTGCAGCGCGGGTCCAGAAATTCCACGACCGTGACCTGCCCCTGCGTGTTGCCCCGCACGGCATAGGAGGGAGCCGTGGACAGGGCCTGCCAGTTGGCCCGCACGGCCGCCTTCACATGGGCTTCCTGCTGGGAACTGGCCTGCTGCTGCATGGACCGGATGGCATCAGACAGGATGCCCGGATCATTCTTCATGGCCTCACGGACGATCTGCACGATCGCCGCCCGCTGCCTTGCGGTAAAGACCTCCTCATCCGCCGCCTGCCCCACGCCGGGAGACAGCGGCCCCGCCATGAAAAGACCGGCCATCAACGCCAGAGACAATGACTTCACATGGTTCTTCATGGCCGTATCCTCCACAGGGCCGATCATCACGGCCCATCTGCAACCTGCATTCTCCGGTCCCCGCCCTGACAGGGCGGCCCCGGCAACCAGCTCCGTTAAACAGCAAACCCGCCCGTTTTTGAAGCCCTGTCATGCCGGGAGAGGCCCGGAAACCTGTTCTCAGGCTTACAGCCCAAGCATGAAGGAGCGGTTAAAACCGCCAGATACGGACTTGCCCTCCCCTCCCCGGCAGTTTAACGCTATGATGCCTGGGCATGGGAGCTGCCTGCGGCTCCCGCCATCCCTGCCCCATGACCTTGTTAGTTGCGACCTGAAACACTGGAGAGCTGCCACCGTGGTAAAGCATGACAGCCAGACCCCCCATCATCCCTGCCTGTCTGACAGACCAGCCCCCCGGTGGGCACGCAGGCTCAGCCTGCTGGCCTCCCTGAGCCTCCTGGGTACCAGCCTCGTCGCCTGCTCCAGTGGCAGAAGCCTCAAGCATCACCTGTTCGGACCGACGACGCCTGCCGTCAGGAACGGCACGGGCATCGTCGTCGCCGACGAGCCACAGGCCGCCCTGATCGGCCGTGACGTTCTCGCCCGTGGTGGCAATGCCGCCGATGCGGCCACGGCCACCGCCTTCGCCCTGTCCGTCACGCTGCCATCCCGTGCCTCTCTGGGTGGCGGGGGTGCCTGTCTCGTCTCCCGTCCCGGCCAGCCGGCCGAGAGCCTCTCCTTCCTGCCCGTTGACGGTACGGGTGCGGGCGGAGACCGCCCCGCCGCCGTGCCCATGACGGCCCGTGGGCTGTTCCTGCTCAATCTCCGTTACGGTTCCGTCCAGCTTGGTGACACGATCGACCCGGCCATCACCCTAGGGCAGCAGGGCATCACCGTCAGCCGCCAGCTGGCCGCAGACATCGCCGCCGTCAGGGGACCGCTTTTCTGCAACGAGGGGATGAGAAACCTCTTCGGCAGGAACGGCACCGACGTGCCGATGGGTGAAGGTGACCAGCTGACCCAGCCACGCCTGACCTCCTTCCTGTCCCGCCTGAAGCTGGTCGGGGTCGGGGACCTCTATACCGGTGCCCTCTCCGACGTGTTCGTCACGCAGGCCAACCGGGCCGGGGCTTCCCTGACACGGGATGATCTCCGCCGCTCCCTGCCGGGCGAGACATCCGCCCTGCATTTCACCAGCGGGGCCTACCGCCTCAGCTTTCTTGCGCCACCGGCTGATGGCGGACTGGGCAGTGCCATGGCCTTCCGCCAGAACCTGCGGGCCGAGAACGCCATCAGCGCATGGCGGCGCACGGGGCAGAAGACCCTTCAGGAAGGCCAGATATTCATGGCCTCCGGCCAGAGTGATGCCAGTGGCCTGCCGCCCCTGCCCGCCTCCACCTCCTTCGTCGTGCGGGACGGGCGTGGCCTGAGCGTGGCCTGCACCCTGACCGAGAACAACCTGTTCGGCACGGGCCGTCTGGCAGGCAGCACGGGCGTCATCCTGGCCGGGGCACCCCGTTTCTATCCCCGCCCGCTCCTCAGTGCGGCCATCCTGGATGCACCCCGCCAGCGGATGCAGGCCATTCTGGCCGCTTCCGGGCAGAATGACGCCGCCCAGATTGTCGCCGATGCGCTGCGGCAGCTCACGCAGGGGCAGCCCGTCACCGCCTCCACGGGAACGGGGCAGCTGAACAGCATCATCTGCTCCGGCAGCCAGTGCACGGGACGGGCCGCACCCAACGGAATGGGGCTGAGTGCCCAGACGGTCACGACCCGCAAGACATCCAAATGAAGGACGGACCGGGCAGGCATGGAGCCTGTCCGGCCCCAGCCTGAATGCCACATACCGCTCCACAACCCGGAGCATGACAGTCACGAGGTCTCCATGTCAGCAGACAAGAACGCAGAGAAAAGCAAAGCACTGGAAGGCGCACTCAGCCAGATCGAACGCTCCTTCGGCAAGGGGTCCATCATGCGGCTGGGCCAGCGGCCCAAGGAGCAGGTGGATGTCATTTCCACGGGATCGCTGGGACTGGATATCGGACTGGGCATCGGTGGGCTGCCACGGGGCCGCATCATCGAGATTTACGGGCCGGAAAGCTCCGGCAAGACCACGCTGGCCCTCCATGCCGTGGCCGAGGCCCAGAAGAAAGGCGGCACGGCGGCCTTCATTGATGCCGAACATGCGCTTGACCCCATCTATGCCCGCAAGCTGGGCGTGGACATCGACAATCTCCTGCTCAGCCAGCCGGATGCCGGGGAGCAGGCTCTGGAAATCGCCGACACGCTCGTACGCTCCGGGGCCATCGACATTCTGGTCGTGGACTCCGTGGCCGCCCTCGTGCCCAAGGCCGAGCTTGAGGGGGACATGGGCGACAGCCATGTCGGCCTCCATGCCCGCCTGATGAGCCAGGCCCTGCGGAAGCTGACAGGCTCCGTGTCCCGCTCCAACACCACCATCATCTTCCTGAACCAGATCCGCATGAAGATCGGCGTGATGTTCGGCAACCCGGAGACCACGACGGGCGGCAACGCCCTGAAGTTCTACGCCTCCATCCGTCTGGACATCCGCCGCATCGGCTCCGTGAAGGACAAGGATGAGGTCGTGGGCAACCAGACACGGGTGAAGGTCGTCAAGAACAAGATGGCTCCTCCCTTCCGGCAGGTGGAATTCGACATCATGTATGGCGAGGGTGTCAGCAAGATGGGCGAGCTGCTGGACCTCGGCGTGAAGGCCAACGTGGTGGAGAAATCCGGTGCATGGTTCTCCTACGACAGCACCCGCATCGGCCAGGGCCGGGAAAATGCCAAGCAGTATCTGCGTGAACACCCGGAAATGGCGGAAGAGATCGAAAAACGGGTCCGGCAGGGTGCCGGTGTCATCGCCGAGGACATGATGGCAGGCGAATCAGCCGATGACGCTGATGATGCCAGCTCCGCCTCCGACGAACTGCCCCTGAACAGCAGCAGCTCCAGCAGCAAACGCAAGGGCTGATCCACCATCAGGGCCAGCACCGTCCCGGTCGGGACGGTGACCGCCGGTCATGAAAAACCCCGCTCCATACATGACGGAACGGGGTTTTTTCTGTCTGGCCTGAAACTGGCCAGAGGCTCAGGCAGCCTGCCGGGCCTCGGCACCTTTCTGCCCACGCAGGCGACGCCATAGCCTGACACCACCCAACGCCATGCGGGCTGCAAACGGAGCCATCTGCGGGCGCAGCAGCCGAGGGTCATAACCGGCAAAGCGACGCTCGTTCTCCTTGAGGCACAGCTCCATCAGCTCGACAAAGTCGACCTGCTTGTCCGTCATGCTCTGCGCACCGGTCACGGTGAAGTTGTTGTCCTGCGTATGCTCCACGCCATCATCGTCGAAGCTGCGGACGAGGCTCAGACGCTCATAGAGCAGGAAGAACAGCACGCCGATCACCCGCATCTCGAACCACGGGCGACGCCAGAGCGGCATCACCGCCCGATGATAGGCCAGCCAGTTGGCGAACAGCAGGATGTGGCGACATTCCTCCTGCATGACCGGCTCGAATGTCTCGATCAGCTCCATCGGGAACAGGCCCGCCTTCTCGGCAAGGGAGAAGAGACCGAAGGCGAAGAAACTGTCCCAGCACTCGGAGAAGCCTGTCACCAGATAGGCCCACTCCGTGTCACGAGGTTCGATGTAGGGGTCTTCAGGAGCCAGCGGGATGCCGTAATGCTCCACCATGCGGGCCAGAACCTCCTTGTGGCGGTTCTCTTCCCACGCATTGCGGGCGATGGCGTCCTTCACATCCGGGTCTTCCAGCATGTCGGCATAGGCGGCCATGCGGAGGCGGGCCTTGCCCTCGGTCTGCACGGCAATGTCCCAGATCGGCAGGGAGGTGATGCGATGCAGCGTCTCGGGGTCCAGCTCCGGCCAGGGGATGACGGACGGCTTGTAGGGATTGAACGTGTCACGGAACATGTCGGCCATGGCCTTCTTGTGTTCCGGCGTGCCCGGTTTCAGCGGTCCCTTGACGGGGCTGCTCCAGTGGCGGGCATCATAGTCCACCTGCTCCAGAGTTTTCTCCGAAGGGCTGTCCGGCAGGTGGGAGTAAATGTCTGCCAGAGAGCTCTTCCCGGCTGCTTTACGTGCATCGCTCACGATAAGGCTCCTTTTCCTTGTAGGACTCAGCCCTGCTCGAGATCGGCTGCCGACGAAATGATGCGACTGACTAGCCCGTACGCAACCGCCTCCTTCGCCGACATCCAGTAGTTGCGGTCCGTGTCACGGGCCACCTTCTCGTAGGGCTGTCCTGTTTCATGCGCAAAAAGCCTGTTCAGACGTTCGCGCATCTTGATGATCTCGCGGGCCTCGATATCAATGTCGGTCGCCGGTCCCCGCACGCCGCCCATCGGCTGGTGCAGCAGAAACCGGGTATTGGGTAGACACACGCGCCGCTCCGGCCGCCCCGCCGCAAAGATCAGCGCACCGGCGGAGGCCACCCAGCCCGTGCCGATGATGTTAACTGGAGCGACGGAATCCACGAAGCGGATCATGTCATGGATGGTGTCGCCACTTTCCACATGGCCACCGGGAGAATTGACATAAACATCAATCGGTCTGTCCGATTCTCCGGCCAGAGCCAGCAGCCGCCCCGTGATGTCACGGGCCATGCGGTCATTCACCCCACCAAAGATCAGCACCTTGCGCTGTTCGAAAAGGTGACGTTCCACCTCCGGTGCGGGGCCGGACTTCCTGTCCTCCGCTCCAGCTTCCTCCGGCTCATCTTCCATGACAGGATACATCATGGCGGCACCATGCCGGACAGCCCCTTCGGCAGGGGAAGAAGCCCTGTGGCGGGCAGTGTCATGATTGTGGCGTTCATCATATGTCATCATGGTGCTTATCCTGCCCCTGCTTGCCCTCTCTGCCAAGCCATAAAAACGCCCTTCCATGCAGCTTTTTCATCGTTTCCAGCGATAAAATCAGGACCCTTTTTCTCCCTTTCTTTCCCGGTAAGGAATTGCGTCCGGGAGAAGAGACACATATTCTGACGGCTCACCGTTCCATTCTGGGGCTTTCCTGTTTTGGCCCTGCCCCCTCTCTGCCCCTGTTGCACGCCGGACCATGACACTCAGCCTTTCCAGACGTTCTTTCCACATCATTTCCGCCTCCGCCACACGTCGTCCCGGCCTCCTCAGGCTCGGTCTCTGCCTGCTGGCCCTGCCCCTGCTCACCGCAGGCTGCCAGCACCGTGATGCCATCGACACGACACGGGACATCACGCACGACATCTTCGGCGGGGAGATCACGAAGCTGCACCCCCCGACACCGGGTTATGACCGGCCAGCTCCCAAGATCACCCTCATCCCCACCACGACGCCGGAATTCCCCAGTGCGGATGCCCGGGCCATGATCACGAATCGGCTGGAACAGGACCGCAACTATTCCCAGCGGGTCGCCGCCTCCGGCGGTGCCCTGCCTGTCGGCATGGTCAATCCGCCACCTCCCCGTCCCCAGAACGGTGGCTCCATGACCCTGGGGAGCAGCAGCTCCGGTCCGGCCGCCAGTGCACCTGCCGTACGCCAGAGCCGTGAAGCGGACCCTGCCATCACTTCCGATGGTGGCTCGAGCCTGACATATCAGCCCATCTCCCACGCCCTGCCCATCGTGCTGCCGGACCCCGGCCAGCCCCCCCGGCCCCTGCTTTTCCCCGGCTTCACACTGCCCCGCACCATCCTGCCCGTCATTCCGGATTTTGACAGGGCCACCCCCGCCGGAACGCTCGTCCGCTTTCAGGCAGACACGGATCATCTGGACGGCGACCAGACCGACACCTTCACCCAGATCGTGGCGCACCGCCGCCATCACCGCCTGCTCATCCGTGGTTTCGGCACGACCCTCAGTGCCCAGAGCGGCCTCTCCCCCGATGAACAGGCCCATGAGATCGGCCTTGCCCTGCTGCGGGCAAGGGCCGTCGCCCAGCAGCTGGCCCACCTCGGTGTCCCGCAGGCTGACATGCGCCTGACGGGCGAGGCCATCGGTGACGGTGTCCGTGTTTCCTACGAAATGAACGTCCGGCCCGGAAAAGCCGCCACTCACTGAAACTTTACCCGGCTCCGTCAGGCCTTTCCGCCACGGCCTGACGGGGAACGGCATGAAAAAGAAGGGGAAATTTTCCACCTTTTATGGTGAAAGCCCCTTGTCGGACCGGCCTGCCTCATGAAACATGGGATGCCCACCCGTACGGGAACACCTGCCCGGGACGGGACACCCTTTACTCCGGTGGAGCCCATGAAGCCCCCGTCCTGCTGATTGATTGAGTGTCATGACCGAAGAGTTCCACAAGATTCGCCGCCTGCCGCCCTATGTCTTTGCTGAAGTCAACAAAGCCAAGGCCGCCGCACGGGCCGCCGGGGAAGACATTGTGGACCTCGGCATGGGCAACCCGGACAGCCCTCCCCCCCAGCATGTCATCGACAAGCTGGCCGAGACGCTGCGCAACCCCCGGGTGCATGGCTATTCTGTCAGCCGTGGCATTCCCGGCCTCCGCAAGGCCCAGGCCGCCTATTATGAACGCCGCTTCGGCGTGAAGCTGGACCCGGAGACGGAGATCATCGCCACGATCGGCTCCAAGGAAGGACTGGCCAACCTGGCCTCAGCCATCACCAGCCCCGGTGACACCATCTTGGTGCCGAACCCGTCCTACCCCATCCACCAGTTCGGCTTCATCATTGCCGGAGCCTCCGTCCGCTCCGTCCCGGCCTCACCGGATGATGCGATGCTGGAAGCCCTGTACCGGGCCGTGCGCCACTCCGTCCCCAAGCCGACGGCCCTCATCATCAACTTTCCCTCCAATCCGACCGCCTATCTGGCCTCGAAGGAGTTCTACAAAGAAATCGTCAAGTTCGCCCGGAAGGAAAACATCTGGGTCCTGTCCGACCTCGCCTATTCGGAAATCTATTTCGGTGACGAGCCACCGCCATCCATCCTCTCCATCGAAGGTGCGAAGGACATTGCGGTGGAATTCACCTCCATGTCCAAGACCTATTCCATGGCCGGATGGCGCATCGGCTTTGCCGCCGGGAATCCCCGTCTCATCCAGGCCCTGACACGCATCAAGTCCTATCTGGACTATGGAGCCTTCACGCCGGTGCAGGTTGCCGCCACGGCCGCCCTGAACGGCCCGCAGGATTATGTCGAGGACATGCGCCTGCTCTACAGGGACAGGCGGGATGTCCTCATCCGTGGTCTCCACGCCGCCGGGTGGGATGTCCCCTCGCCGGAAGGTTCCATGTTCGCCTGGGCACCGATCCCCCCCAAATTCGCCCATCTGGGCAGCGTGGGCTTCTCCAAGCTCCTGCTGAAGGAAGCCAAGGTCGCCGTGGCACCGGGGCTTGGCTTCGGTGAACATGGGGACGGGTTTGTCCGCATCGGCCTTGTGGAGAACAACCAGCGTCTCCGTCAGGCCACACGCTCCATCAAGAACTTCATGAACCAGCACAACGCCCTCAAACCGTAACGCCTCCCGGCCCTGCCTCCGGCAGGGTCACAGCCTGACAGGACCACGCCTCCCATGACCTCCGTGCATCACGACACTGCCCCATCCTCCGCCACATCCCCGCTCCGGCTGGGCATCGCCGGCCTCGGAACGGTGGGCACGGGCGTCATCCGTCTTCTCCGCCAGCATGAGGACCTGCTGCACAGCCGCACGGGCCGGAAGATCGAGGTCGTGGCCGTCAGTGCCCGCAACCGTAACCGGGACCGTGGGATCGACCTCTCCGGCCTCCGCTGGCATGACGATCCCGTGGCCCTGACCAGCGACCCTGACGTGGATGTCGTCGTCGAGCTGATGGGGGGAGCCGAAGGGACGGCCCGCACACTGGTGACGAACGCCCTGAAAGCGGGCAAGGCCGTCGTGACGGCCAACAAGGCCCTCGTGGCCCGCCATGCGGAAGAGCTGGCCCATCTCAGCCACACACACAAGGCTCCCCTGCTGTTCGAGGCCGCCGTGGCCGGTGGCATTCCAGCCATCAAGGTGGTGCGTGAGGGCGTGGCTGCCGATGCCCTGACCCGCCTGGGCGGCATCCTCAACGGGACAAGCAACTTCATCCTCACCGAGATGGCCGAAACGGGTCGTGCCTTCGAGGACGTGCTGAAAGAAGCGCAGGATAAAGGCTATGCCGAGGCTGATCCTTCCGCCGACATTGATGGCTGGGACGCCGCCCACAAGCTGAGCATCCTGACCGCCATCGCTTTCCGCCCGATCGTTTTTGACAGTCTGGCCGTCAGCGGAATGCGGCGCATCACCACGGATGACATCCATCAGGCCCGCAGGCTCGGCTATGCCATCAAGATGCTGGGCGTGGCCCGCCGCCTGCCGGAAGACCGTGTGGAAGCCTGGGTGCAGCCCTGCCTCATCCCGGCCCGGTCAGGACTGGCGCAGGTCAATGGCGTCTATAACGCCCTGACGACAGAAGGTCCCTTCAGTGGCCCGATCACCATTTCCGGACAGGGTGCCGGGGAAGGCCCCACGGCTGACGCCGTCATGGCCGACGTGATCGACCTTGCCCGTGGGCACGGCCTGCCCCTCTGGGGCCGGGTTGATGAGCAGGCCCCCATCCCCTGCGAACCCGTGGAAGGTCTGGTCAGCCGTTTCTATCTCCGCATCACGCTCGGCCAGGGGACCGAAGCCGAAACGGCCCTGAGCGACATCAGGACCTTCCTCGGCAATGAGGACATCGCCGTGGAACAGGGTCACCATCATGCGTCCCAGAAGGGAGCCACGCAGCTCATCCTGCTGACAGGCCCTGTCACGCTGAACGATATCAGCCGCATCCTGCCCATGCTTGAGGAAAGCCCTCTGGTGGATGGCACGCCGCTGGCCCTGAAAGTGGAAGACCTCCCATGACAGCGAAGCAGAACCACCACGTCCCGCATGAATATCGTGTCACGGGCCGCAATCTGGGACTGGACCTTGCCCGCGTGACCGAGGCCGCCGCCATCGCCTCCGCCCGCTGGACGGGCCGTGGCGACAAGAATGCTGCTGACGGTGCCGCCGTCGCCGCCATGCGCAAGGCTTTCGATACGGTCGCCATCAACGGCACCGTCACCATTGGCGAGGGGGAAATGGATGAAGCCCCCATGCTGTATATCGGTGAGAAGGTGGGCTGTGGTGGACCGGAGATGGACATCGCCGTGGACCCGCTGGAAGGCACCAACCTCTGCGCCCGCAGCCTGCCCAATGCCATCACGGTCGTGGCTCTGGCACAGAAAGGCTGCTTCCTCCATGCTCCTGACATCTACATGCAGAAGATCGCCGTAGGCCCCGGCCTTCCGGAGGGCGTGGTGGATATTGACGCCTCCATAGGCCAGAATCTCGCCAGCCTCGCACGGGCCAAGAAATGCGACGTCAGTGATCTGGTCCTCTGTGCGCTGGAACGTGAACGCCATGAGGAGCTTGTCGCCAGAGCACGGGAAGCCGGTGCCCGTGTCCGCCTGCTCAGCGATGGCGACGTGGCCGCCGTGATCGCCACATGCCTCCCCGGCAGCGGCGTGGACATCTACGCCGGTAGCGGGGGCGCACCGGAGGGCGTGCTGGCCGCTGCGGCCATACGCTGCATGAACGGACAGATGCAGGGCCGCCTGCTCTTCGAGAACGAGGCGCAGATCACCCGCACCCGTGGCATGATTCGCCCTGACCTCGACCCCACACAGGCCCTCAGCCTGACGGACATGGCCGCCGGACCGGTCTTTTTCTGTGCCACGGGCGTCACGTCCGGAGACCTGCTGCGGGGGATCGAATACCCCTCCGACAGCTACATCCGCACCCATTCCGTCATGATGCGCTCGGAAAGCGGCACCATCCGCTACATGGAAACCTACCACCATTTCGACCCTCACAAGGCCTGATGCCTCCAGAATCCTCCAGACAGCCTGACACCACCGTCCTCAATGTCCGGCAGAGTGCGGGACTGCGACGCTGGGTCTGGCGTCATCCCGTGCTGGCGGAAACGGACAGCCGGCTTGCGCTGGCCCTCGCCCAGAAAATGGACATCTCCGAGCTGGCCGCCCGCATCCTGGCCGGGCGGGGCGTTTCTGCCGAGACGGTGGAAGCCTATCTCCAGCCCCGGCTGCGGGACGCCCTCCCTGATCCGTCCATCCTGAAGGACATGGACGCCACGGCCCTGCGTCTGGCCACGGCCGTGGAGCGGCAGGAGACGGTCGGCATCCTGGGCGATTACGATGTGGACGGGGCCTGCGGCACGGCCCTGCTCGGTTCCACACTCACCGCTCTTGGCTGTACGATCGTCACCCACATTCCCGACAGGCTGACGGAAGGATACGGCCCCAACATTCCGGCCCTGCAATCCCTGCTGGACCGGGGAGCCTCCCTGCTCGTCTGCGTGGACTGCGGCACGGCCGCCATCGACATTCTGGACCATTTTGAAGGACAGGCCGACCGGATCGTCCTAGACCATCACAAACCGGACGGACTGCGCCTGCCCAAGGGGCTGGTCGTGAACCCGAACCGGCTGGACTGTGATTCCGGTCTGGGCCATCTTTGTGCCACGGCCGTGGCCTTCCTGACCGTCATAGCCCTGCAACGCACCCTCCGCCAGCAGGGCTGGTTCGACGCACACCCCGCACCAGACCTCATGTCCCTGCTGGACCTCACGGCCTTGGCCACCATCTGCGACGTCATGCCGCTGCGGGACCTCAACCGTGCCCTCGTGGCACAGGGGCTGAAGGTGATGAACCGCCGTGAGCGGATCGGACTGGCCGCCCTGGCCAACGTGGCGGGCGTGAAAGCCAATGCCAGTGCCATGAGCTGTGGCTTCGCCCTTGGCCCACGCATCAATGCCGGAGGGCGCATCGCCAAGGCGGACCAGGGATTGCAGCTTCTGCTCAGCCGGTCCAAGACGGAAGCCCGCCTCATCGCCGAGGAACTGGATGAAATCAACCGCAGACGCCAGACCGTGGAAAGCCACATTCTGGACGCCGCAACGGAGCGTGCCCAGAAGCAGATTGAGGCAGGCCATGCCGTCATCTTTCTGCATGGCGGTGACTGGCACCCCGGCGTGGTCGGCATCGTGGCCGGACGGCTGAAAGAACGGTTCAACCGCCCTGCCCTGGTCGCCGCCCTGCAGGATGGTGTGGTGAAAGGCTCCGCCCGGTCCGTGACGGGTCTGGATATCGGGGCCGCCATCATACACGCCCTTCAGTCCGGCCTGCTCCTGACAGGAGGAGGCCATGCGATGGCTGCCGGTTTTTCCATAGCCGAAGACCGCTGCGACGCCCTCCATGCCCTGCTGGATGAAACCCTCAGTGACGCCCTCTCCCTTCCGCCCCAGGAAGACCTGCTGCTGGACGGTGTCATCACCATCAAAGGAGCCACACCCGACCTGGCCCGGCAGATCGCCCTGCTGGCCCCCTTCGGCCCCGCCAATGAGGAACCCCTGCTGGCCATGAGGGACGTCCGCTGCGTGAAGGCAGACCGGATCGGACAGGATGGCAACACACTCCGTGTCATCCTTCAGGGAGCTGACGGATACAGCCGCATCAAGGGACTTGTCTTCCGGGCCGGGGACAGACGCTTCACGGACCTGCTGGAAGACCTCAGCCGCCCCCTGCTGCATGTAGCCGGGCAGCTGCGGCTTGAAACATGGCAGGAACGGGAAAATCTCACTTTTTTCATTTTTGACGCCGCACGGGCTTGACGCCACCCCCTTTCCTGCCTATTAACCGCCTCACGCCTTTAGTCCCGTTCGTCTAGAGGCCTAGGACACCGCCCTTTCACGGCGGCAACACGGGTTCGAATCCCGTACGGGACGCCAGCTTCTCCTTCATATTTCAGAGAGTTCATCCTCAGGGTACCATGCTGTGGGTATGTTTCCTATATGCTGGTCGCCCTCCTGCTGGCTGTCCACATGAAACAGAATGGCTATAATTCTCTAAAATATTAGAGCAATAATACCTTTTCCCGAAAGGGCCATTATTTGCCTTACATAACAAGGTTACTTTAAACTTCTCTGAAGACTGAATTATGCTACCCGGATAACGTCATAGCCATTCTGAGAAAGACCATCATGCCATCATCCTCAGAACAGAAAATCAACAAACTGATTTCCCAATGCATTGAAAATGCCATGAAAGGCGATGCCACCGCACAATTCGACCTTGATGCGATGTACCATGATGGTGATGGGGTGTCCCAAGATGCTAAAAGAGCACTTTTCTGGTACCAGTCAGACAGATGCGGGGAATAGGAAAAAATCTCATTCCAGTTTAGAGGCGTGGCTGAGCAGACTATTCAGCCAACACAAATAGATCTGGCCACCTCACCCCACAAAAACCCCCTCAACCTCCAGCAGCAGTTCTGTCCGGCAGATGTCGGCAATGAAAAGCGGGGACTGTTCCAACGGGCACTGGAAAGCCTGTGAAATACCCTCCCTCACGACCACAGCATCTTCAGGATGGCGGACATAGAGTTTCATGCTTTCGAAACGGCCATTCTCGAGACGGGAAAAACGTTTCCGGGCCGCATCAAGCAGTGACCTGATCGTTTCGATCGTGACGGAAAGCTGCTCCTCCACCGTCTCCCCGACGGATTCATGTCCCCGGATGCTTGCCGTGCCGGAAAGATACAGGACGGTCCTCTCCACTCCCTCCATGACGGTGGCCCGGGCAAAGGACGGCGAACGACGCCCGTAACGGGGCGGATAATGATAGGCAGGAAGCTGGCTGGGATTCTCCAGATTGATGCCTCTCACATGACGGTGGGCAATCAGGAAGACGGCCACGCCACCGGAAGACAGACCAATGCCCGTGGCCGCAGGCAGCTCACCCAGACTGACATTCATGACCTCGAAGGCCTGGGAACGACCACTGCAGAAATCCCGGTAGCGTTCCTCCCCCCGGGCATTGTCCTGATTGATGGCTCCCAAATAGTTCCACATCCGGTAGACATGACCAAAGCCCTTCTCACGGGCCAGCGCAATCAATCTTTCATAATGGGACTGGACGGCCTCACACAGTTCCGGCTGGTCCTGCACCCAGAACCCCGCAAAAAAGAGGTCGCCTTCACAGCTCCAGCCGATGCCATCTTCCAGACCACTCAGACTCTGCCCGGTGGACACGTCTCCCATGCCCTTTCCAGACAGTGACACAGGATGCCAGCTTTCATGAAGGACGGGAGGATGCCCCGGCAGTGTCATGAAGACACGGCCATCATCCACATGCAGCCCGGCTTCCGTTCCCCCATAACGGATGGTGGCCAGCGGGGATGCCCCGGCTTCAACGGTTCCAGAATGATAGACGGGCAACAGTACCATCATGTTTCAGGCCACCTCATGCAGATTCATAATGTTCCGGCATGTTGCAGGACATGACGGAAGACAGGACATGGCCAGATACCATGCCAGCAAATGAAATTTAATCTTTTCTCATGAACACCGACCGGCCCGCCATGACATTCTGCTTCAGGGAGGAATGCGCATAGTTCCGTATGACGAGACGCCGGACCATCATTTCCACCATGAAACAGACGACCGCTGCCAGAACCGTCCCTCCCCTGAGCGGAATGCGCCACCAGTCTTCATGCGGGGCGAGGAGCCACGCCATGAATGGAGCCAGAAGGGCAAGAACAAAAAAGACACTCCATGTCCATGTCAGGCCAACCGTGTATCTCTGCACGTCCGGCCGCAGGGGACTGCCATGCACCGCCTCCGC
This sequence comes from Bombella mellum, assembly GCF_014048465.1. Taxonomy (GTDB): domain Bacteria; phylum Pseudomonadota; class Alphaproteobacteria; order Acetobacterales; family Acetobacteraceae; genus Bombella; species Bombella mellum. Next base: position 41,454 of record NZ_PDLY01000005.1, on the reverse strand, counting down.
CAGACGGGTCACCAGCGGCACCTGCCCCCTCCGGAGAGACCGGACAAACATGGCCAGCATTCCCCACAGCATCAGCTCATATATGGCCAGCTGATCGCAGAGCCGGAGCAGGACCGGAGCATACCAGCCCGACACCCCCACGACGGGCACCGCCACCAACCAGACCGGATGCCGCCCGAAGAGAAAACCGGCCAGCTGCATCATGAGGCCACAGCTGACACAGCCTGCAAACCAGGCCGATCCGACAGGGGCCAGACTGACCACGGCAAGCCCCCCAGCCAGCAGGAGAAACCGCCCTGTCCGGCCTGCCCACCTCTTGCTGAAGCATGAACCCGCTGCTAGATTGTGATAGACCTTACCTATCATCAATGGATTAACCTCTTAGTGACGACAGTTCCCTCTTCTCACGAACAGTCACCTCTGGAACGTGAATTGGCTGCCCATTTAACAGAGGCTGTCCAGCTGGATATGGACCCCCTGGACATTGATCCCGAAATGCCCCTCTTCGGCGAAGGACTTGGCCTTGATTCCATCGATGTGCTGGAAATAGCCCTGATGGTCAACACGCAATACGGGATCAAGCTGGAATCACACGATGACAACAACCGTGAGATATTCCACTCCCTCCGCTCGCTTGCACATCATATCAGCACACACCGTCCTGGCTGATGGCCGCCCAGCCTGACCTGTCTCTCATCACGGCACCAGACCGTCCCGTCTTCCATACGGCTACGGGGCCTCTGTCCGGCAGGCAGCTGCTTGCCCACGCCCGGGCACTGGCAGACCGGCTGCCTGCACGGCCCGTCATCAACCTGTATACCAGCCCGGTCCAGTTCACCCTCGTCTTTCTGGCCACCCTCCTGAACGGGCAGTACTGTCTCCTCTCGAGCAATCATGCCGTGTCCCAGCTTCTGGCCCTCCAGAAGGACCATGATGCGCTCTGCACGGGGCCGTCCCTGCCGGAAGCCCTCACCGGCTTTTCCCTGCCTCCGCTCTCCGAGCTGACATCCACCCGGCAGGACAGCATCCAGCTGCCCGCCGACCATGAGGCGGCCCATGTCTTCACCTCCGGCAGCACGGGGCAGGCCAGGGTCCACAGGAAATGCTGGGGCGAACTCGTGGCACGCAGCCATGCCGCCCTGCCCCTGCTGGCTCCCTCACGCCCCGCAGAAACCACCCTGCTCGGGACAGTGCCTCCCTATCACATGTACGGCTTCGAGACCCTCATCCTGCAGAGCCTGCACACCCCGACAGCCACCGCCAGCGGCCCCTGTTTCTTTCCGGGCGACGTGGAGAAACTTCTGGCCAGCACGCCAGCCCCGCACACCCTCATCACCACGCCCGTTCATCTGCGGTCTCTCACGACGGCCGACATTCGGCTGCCGGGGCTGGAACGCATCATCTCGGCTTCCGCCCCCCTGCCACGGGACCTTGCCCTGGAGGCTGAAAACCGGTTCCAGGCCCCGGTCATGGAAATCTATGGCTCGACCGAAACCGGGTCCATCGCCAGCCGCCGGACCATCAGCCCCAGGCCGTGGCAGCTCTATGACGGCATCACCCTGACCGCAGACCCCGCCGATGAACAGACCCACATCTTCAAGGCTCCTCATGCCACGTCGCATCCCCTGAATGACGTCATCACGATGCAGGGGGACCGCCACTTCCATCTGGCCGACCGCAAGGGAGACCTGCTCAAGATAGCTGGCAAACGCACCTCCTACGGTGCCCTCAACAGGACCCTGCTCCAGAGGGACGGGATCATCGACGGCTGCTTCGCCCCCCTTTTCAGCGAGCAGGAACTTGAGGAAGGCCGGACCGAACCGACCCGCATGCAGGCCTTCATCGTCACCCAGTCTGATGACACCGCCGCCATCATGAAGGCCCTCCGCCAGCATGTGGACCCGGTCTTCATGCCACGGCGGCTGGTGCGCCTGCCCGGCCTGCCACGCAATGCCGTCGGCAAGCTGACACGGCAGGCCCTGGAGACACTCGTGCGGGACCATGCTGAGAAATGCGCCCATCCGCCTTTTTCCGTCCCGGCCACCCATCCCGCCCTGCCGGGACATTTCCCCGGGAATCCCACCGTTCCGGGTGTCATCCTGCTGGAAAAGATTTTCGCCCTGCTGGACCTGAAGGTCCATGCGATCAGCAGCGTCAAGTTCCTTTCCGTCGTGCGCCCGGATGAACCCGTGCAGCTTTTCTCGAGTGCGCTGGGGGATGGGCAGATACGCTTCACCCTCCATCACCTGTCCGAACCCATGAAAGGAACGGTGATTCTCCGGGGGCATGTCAGGAGCCGACACTGATGCGGCGCAACACGTGGCTCCGTCCGGAAAAGGGCAACCCGCTGGCCGCACGCCTGCTGATATGGATTGCCCTCCATCTGGGCTATCGTGCCACCTCCCTCCTGCGCTGGCCGGTGACGCTCTATTATGCTGCCGTCTATGCCACCGTCAGACGGGCCTCATGGCACTATCTCCACCGGCTGCATGAAGTGGGAAAACGGCCCCGCCCCCACTGGGGCATGGTGCTGGCCCATGTCCACGCCTACAGCACCAACATACTGGACAGGATCTACCTGCTCAGCGGCCGCTTCCCCCACGGGAACATCACGGTCAGCGGGCAGGAGGTGCTGCTGGAGGCCATGCAGGAGGGAACGGGCTGCATCATCATGGGTGCCCATATCGGGTCCTTCGACGCCCTGCGCCAGTTCGGTCTGGACTCCTCGGCCTGCTTCCGCATGCTGATGTACCGCCGCTTCGTCGGGGCCACGTCCCGTTTCATCGAGGCCCTCGCCCCCGACTTCAACGCCGACATCATCGAGCTGGGCCAGCCCCACAGCATGCTGACGACCCTGAAGGCCCTGCGGAATGGCGAGTTCGTGGGCATCCTGGCAGACAGGGCACACGATGACAGCCGTTCCATACCCGTCCGCTTTCTGGGCAGGGACGCCCCCATCCCGACAGGCCCGTTCCATCTGGCCATGCTGACGAAGGCTCCGGTCATTCTCGTCTCGGCCATACGGCAGAAAAATGGTACCTACCATATTGCCTGCAGACGCCTGACTGATACTCTCCCTGCGGAGACCGGATCAGCCACATCAGAAAATGAGCTGCTCCCGCACATGCAGGCCTATGTCCGCTGGATGGAGGAGCTGTGCCTGCACCACCCTTATGCCTGGTTCAATTTCTTCGATTTCTGGGAAGAAGGCCTCTGACATCATGAAATGCCTGCCTGCGTTCCTCTGTGCCCTGCCTCTCCTCTGTGCAGTGGCGCAGGCCGCTCCTGCCGCCATGCAGGACGGAAACACCGTCACCCCGGCTGCCGACGGAGAAAGCCTGGCCGTGGACATCCTCCACCGCATCGGCCTCGTCTCCCGGCGGGACAACCATTTCACGGAGACACGTCAGCTCCATGCCCTCAAGGCCCCGCTGCACAGCGAAGGGCAGCTCCGTTTCATTCCGCCTGACCATGTGGAAAAGCTCACCCTCAGCCCTGTCCGGGACAGCTTCATCATGCAGGGCGACACGGCCCGGCTCCAGCATGGACAGAACGCCGCCCGGACCATCTCCCTGAACGTCAGTCCCGCCCTCCAGATCATGGCGGCCACGATCAGGGGGCCGCTACAGGGCGACGTGGCCCTGCTCCAGCATTATTACAGCCTGTCCGCCGAAGGGGACATCGGCCACTGGAGCCTGACCCTGACACCCCGCACGCAGGAAACGGCCCGCATCATCCGGACGGTCCGTCTGGAAGGGCGCAACAACACGCTGGACAGTACCCATCTCGTCCAGGCCAACGGCGACGTGACCGACACCTTCATCACGTCCCCATGAAACGCCACCTCCCCCTCCTGCTCACCCTGTTCTGCGCCATCATGGCGGCGGCCGGGACCTTTGCGACCATTCCCCTCCGCATGGGGATGGAAGCCTTCCTGCCCCGCCCGCATGACGAGGCCTCCCGGTTCCTGCTGGATGAGCTGAACCACGGAGCCACCCAGTCCATCATGATCGCCTCCGTCAGGAGTGACAGGACGGACACGCTGGTCCAGACCGGCCACAGGTTCCATCAGGCCCTGGCCGCCACAGGCCTGTTCAGCCTCATCCTGGATGGCCCGGCCTCCCTCTCATGGCAGAAGGACCAGCCCGTCTTTTTCGCCCATCGTTACGGGCTGGCACCCCATGACCGGACACGCCTGTTCTCGCCCGCCACGCTGAAGACCGACACTGACCGGCTCTACGATCTTCTCCAGTCCATGGCCGCCCCGCTTGTGGAAGAGATCGGGCTGAAAGACCCGACCGGGGCCTATGCCGACTATCTGGCCAGCCTTGAAAGAAGCAGCCCGCCCACGAGCCTGGACGGCCTCTGGCTGACAGCGGACCATCACGCCACCCTCATGCTGCTTCAGCTCCGGCATCCCAGCCTCGACCCCGCCCGGCTGAAACAGCTTCATCAGGCCATCCAGCAGGCTTTTGACAGCAGCAGACCCCATGATGACACGACCTGCCAGCTGCTCCTGACAGGCTCCCCGGCCTTCTCCTTCTCGGCGGCCCAGTCCCTCCGCCACGACATGGACCTTCTGGCCCTGCTGTCACTCGTCCTCGTGACTGGCATCCTGTACTGGCGGTTCCGGTCCCTGTGGGTTCTGGCCGTCATGGCCGTGCCATTCCTGTTCTCCCTCTCCCTCTCCATGCTGGTGGTCCAGCTGTGCTTCGGCTGGGTGCATGGCATTGCCGTCGGGTTCGGCATGACCATGCTGGGTGTCTCGCTGGATTATCCCGTCCTTCTGCTGGGGCACCGGGACAGGGGAGAAACGATCCCCGTCGTGCTGGGCCGCATCGGCAGCAGCCTCAAGCTGGCCACCCTCACGGCCATTGTCGGCCTGCTGAGCATGATCTTCTGCGGCCTGCCCGGACTGATGGAGCTGGGCCTGTTCTCCGCCACCGGCATCCTCGCCGCCTCGTGCATCACCCTCTGGCTGCTGCCCCGTCTGGTCACGCAGGCCGATCTGGCCGCCCACCAGCAGGGCGTTTCCCCCGCCCTGCTGCGGTGGGAGAACCTCCGCCGTTACCGGGTCTGCACTCTTCTGATCCTGCCACCCGCCCTGGCCCTTCTGCTCCTGTCTCCTTTCCGGATCGAGAGACAGGGTGAAATCCTCAATCCCGTCCCCACCGCCCTGCTGGCCACGGACCGTCAGCTGCACCAGCAGCTCGGCACGCCACAGCCAAGCCTGATGGCCGTCATCCACGCTCCGGACAGCCAGACGGTCCTGCAACGGGAAGAGACCCTGCTGGCTTCCCTGCCCGACAGCAGGGACATGGACTATGCCGCCCAGCTTCTGCCCAGCAGGCTCCTCCAGCAGCAGCGGCTGGACAGCCTCCCCTCGGCCAAGACCCTGAAAGCCGCCCTCCAGGCCGCCCTGCGGGAATCGCCCTTCCAGCCGGACGCCTTCGCCGGACTGCCTGATGACGTGGAACAGGCCAAACATCTTCCGCCCCTCGGGCTGGGTGACATTGCCGGTACGGTTCTCGCCCATCGTCTCGACCTCCTGCTCATGCCCCGGAGTGACAGCTGGTACGGCCTCATCCTGCCCCGCACGCCACAGGCCGCCACCGCCCTGACCCGGCTCCATGAGGAAAGGCCGCAGGACCTCCTGCTCGTCAACATGAAGACAGCCGTGGGCGACCTGCTTCACCCCTATGTCCGGAAAGCCGCCTTCTGGCTGGCGGCCGGGATCACGCTCGCCCTGCTGGTCCTGCTCATCTGCCAGAAGGACCCTGCCCGCACCGGACGCATCGCCCTCACGCTGTGCCTGACCGGGCTGGGCACGCTGGCCGTCCTGCGCCTGCATGGTCCCGTCTTCTCCATCATCCACATCGTCGCCCTGGCCTTCGTCCTGGGGATCGGCATGGATTACGCCCTCTTCTTCAGCCGTCCCCAGCTTGATGCTGCCGAACGCACCAGAACGCTGCGCACGCTGCTGACCTGCAACCTCATGACCATCCTCTCCTTTGCCATTCTGGCAGGCTGCCAGACTCCCCTCCTGCGGGAACTTGGCCTCACCATTTCCTCCGGAGCACTCTTCGCCATGCTGTTCAGCTTCCTGCTGATGGGAACCGTCCCAGCCTCCTCCCGGCAGGGAGACCCCGCATGACCGGCCTGATCATCACGGCCGGCACGGCCATCAGTGCGATGGGACGTGGCGTGGAGGCCACCCGGACCTGCCTGATGGAGAAACGGTACACCCTGCAACCCGACACGTTCCAGCCACAGGGGCATGGCCATGTCGGGCGGGTCGCCGGGGTGGAAAATCACAGGCTTCCATCAGCCCTGCAAAATTTCGACTGCCGCAACAACCGGCTCGCAGACATGGCCCTGATGACGGACGGCTTCATGGAGGCCGTGGCCGAGGCCTGCGCCCACTATGGCCGTCACCGCATCGCCGTCATCATGGGCACCAGCACGTCCGGCATCCTGACGACCGAAGAGGCCTATACGGCCCGCCGCTCCCGAGACGAGGCCCTCCCGGTCGGCTTCCCCTATGCCGACACGCAGGACCTCTCCTCCCTGCCACGCTATGTTGCGGCACGGCTGGGTGTCACAGGCCCCGCCCTGGCCATCTCCAACGCCTGCGCCTCATCCACGCGGGCCTTCATGGACGCCACGCACCTGATCACGTCCGGTCTCTGCGATGCCGCCATCGTCGGTGGAGCGGACAGCCTGTGCCGCATGACCCTTCAGGGCTTCGCCTCTCTCGGGCTGATCTCTCCCAACCCGACCCGACCCTGCGATGCCCGCCGCAGCGGCATTTCCATCGGGGAGGCCGCAGGTCTCACCCTGCTGGAACGGGACGGAGCCCGGCCACGCCCGCCACGGCCTGCGGGTTATGGCCTGCGTCTTCTCGGTTATGGTGCCAGCAGTGACGGCCATCACATGTCCTCGCCCGACCCCACGGGCAGGGGAGCGGCCCTGGCCATGCAGAAGGCTCTGGATCGGGCAGGGCTGCCGCCGGACGCCATCGGGTACATCAACATGCACGGCACCGGCACGCTGGCCAATGACAGGATGGAAGACCGGGCCATCTCCTCCCTCTTCGGCCGGAACGTGGCCTGCTCCTCCACGAAGGGCTGGTCCGGCCACACGCTGGGAGCCTCCGGCATTCTGGAAACGATGATCTGTGCCATCGCCCTCCAGCACCAGTATCTGCCCCACTGCATGAACAGTGAAACACTTGATCCCACCTTTGAGAGTGATATTCTCCTTGAACCCCGCCATGACAGGCTTGACCATGTCATGAACAATTCTTTTGGCTTTGGCGGGACGAACAGCAGTCTCATCTTCGGGCCATTGACATGATCATTTCCATAAAGGGTATCGGCTGCTGGGGGGACGGCCTGCATGGCTGGACGGAAACGGCGGCCATCCTGCGGGGCGATGCCACCCACAGTCCCGACAGCCTGAAACTGCCTCCTCCGGCAAGCCTTCCCGCCAACGAACGCCGCCGGGCCAGCCAGATCATCCGGCTGGCCGTTCTCTGTGCCGAGGAAGCCTGCCAGCAGGGCGGCTTTCAGGCTGTCAACCTGCCTGCCGTCTTCGCCAGCTCCAACGGCGACGGCTTCATCATGAACCGTATCCTGGACTCCCTCTCCACCCCGGATGGGGCCGTCTCCCCTTCGCTCTTTCACAATTCCGTCCACAATGCCCCGGCCGGTTACTGGATGATCGGCCATAAGAGCCACCAGCCCGCCGTCTCGCTGGGGCTGCATGATGAGACGCTAGCAGCCTCCCTCCTGAAAGCCGCAGCCGAGGCCCATGTGGAGGCCAGCCCCGTCCTCTTCTGCCTCTATGACGCCCCCATGCCCGGGTCTCTCGGCAGTGCCCGGCACACCGAACATTCATTCGGCTGCGCCTTCATCCTGACACCGGGCCATGAATCCGGCATCCGGCTGGCCCTTTCCCTGAAAGAAGGGCCATGCGAGACTGATCTTCCCCCATCCCTGCCCGAAGGTGTGACCGGCATCGCCCGTCACAACCCCGCCGGGCAGGTCCTGCCGCTGCTCCAGGCCATCGCCCGGAGGCAGGACCGCTCCTTCTCCCTCCCGTACGGGGCCAACCACGTGACGATCGACCTGACCCATGCTCACCCGTGACGCCATTCTCCGCCACATCCCTCATCAGGGAAACAGCTGCCTGCTGGATGCCGCAACGGAATGGAACGACACGCAGCTTGAAGCCCTGACCCGCCGCCACAACGACCCGGACAATCCCTACCGGGTAGACGGCCAGCTTCCCCCCGTCACAGGTGTGGAGATGGCCATGCAGGCTGCCGCCCTGCATGGTGCCCTGACCGCCCATGAGGCACGGCAGGGCTGGCTGACCAGCGTGCGTGATGTCCGGATTCACTGTGACCGGCTGGACAATACGGACTGGGACACCATCACCATCACCGTCACCCAGAAACATCAGGCCCATAGCGGCATGATATATGACTTCACCCTGTCCGCCCCCTCCGGCACTCTGCTGCTGGACGGGACGGGCACCGTCATGCTTCCAACGGACTAGACCCATCATGACCCAGTCTCCTACCCCCTGCGATGTCCTGATCATTGGCGGCGGCCCTGCTGGCAGCACGGCCGCCACCGTACTGGCACGGCGTGGCCTGAACGTCGTCATGCTGGAAAAGGAACAGCATCCCCGCTTCCACATTGGCGAGTCGCTTCTGGCCTGCAACCTGCCCATTCTGGAAAAACTGGGTGTGCTGGACGAGGTCGCTGCCATGGGCGTCTACAAGCCCGGGGCCGAATTCGTGACGGATACGGGTGAAGGGCGTCTCTCCTTCCCCTTCCGCTACGCCATCGACCGGCAGGCCGACCACGCCTATCAGGTCCGCCGGTCCGAGTTCGACGAGCTGCTCTTCCGCAATGCGGCTAGGGCGGGTGCAACAACCTTCGAGAAGACCCGTGTCATGAAGGTGACCTTCCCGACACCGGAGGCTCCCCTTGTCGAGGCCAAGACGGACGGTGAACGGGTCCGACTCTTCTCACCCCGTTTCATCCTTGACGCCTCCGGCCGGGACACGCTGATGCTCCGCCAGCACGGGAAGAAATACAGCGACCTCCGCAACAACAAGGCGGCAATCTTCAGCCATTTCCGGAACGTGCCCCGTGCCGAAGGTGAGGGCATGGAGGGCTACATTTCCGTCCATCTCGTCAAGGGGGGATGGTTCTGGATGATTCCCCTGCCCGATGACGTCATGAGCGTAGGCTTCGTGGGGGACCATGACAGCTTCAGGAAGCATGGCGGTTCGCTGGACAATCTCTTCTGGAAGACCGTGCAGTCCAGCCCCAGCGTGCGGGAGCGCATGAGCAGGGCCGAGGCCCTGGCCCCGCTCACCACGACGGGCAACTACTCCTATAAGGGAGACAGGGCCTGGGGTGAGCGTTATTTCATCATCGGTGACGCCTTCGGCTTTCTGGACCCCGTTTTCTCATCAGGCATCATGCTGGCCATGAAAGGTGCCCTCCGTGGAGCTGACGTGGCCTGTGCCTGGCTGGCAGACCCGGCCAAAGGCCGCAAGGCGGCCCGCAGGGCGGAACGCCAGACAAGGCGGGAAATGAAACTGATCGGCTGGCTCGTCTATCGCATCAATGATCCACTGCTGCGCTACTTCTTCATGAGGCCCAGGAACAGCCCCCTCCGGATGAGGGACGCCATCATCGCCCTTCTGGCAGGCAATTTCTCCCCTTCCTGGCGGATCATGCTTCCCTTCCGGGCCTTCACGGCCATCTTTGCCCTGACCAGACGCTTCGGCCGCTACAGGACTGGAGCTGTCTGACGGGACCATTCCCGACAGGCCTTCAGCCTGCCTCCAGCCAGTCTGCCGCCACACGCTGCACGTTCTGGCTCAGCCGGTTCAGTGCCGAGCCATACAGCCTCGGCACGGACCAGAACAGTGGTACGGAGGGTCGCTCACCCGGGCTGAGTTCCACCAGCTCTCCACGCTTCAGATGGTGCTCGACCAGTGGCAGGGGATGCAAAGCCCAGCCCAGACCGTACAGGCAAAGATCAAGAAATGCCCTGGACGAACGTATCCAGCAGGCCGGTGCACCCAGCGTGACGCCATGTACCGCCTCTGCCCATCGGGCCTGAAACAGGTCACTCCGGTCAAACCTCAGATAGGGAGCTTTCCGCAGGGCGTCAGCCGTCACACCCTGCGGAAAATGACGGGCCATCAGGGACGGGCTGGCACAGGCCACATAGACCATGCTCCCCAGAGACACCGTCCGACACCACGGCACGGGATTTGATGACGCCGTCACGGCAGCCATGACATCGCCGGACCGCAGACGCTCCGCCGTGCACTGTTCATCATCAATGGAAATGTCCAGCGTGATCTCCGGCTCCTGTCGGGAGAAGGCCATCATGGCATGAGAAAACCATGTCGTGATGCTGTCCGCATTGACGGCAATCTTCACCGTTGCCGGGAGGGACGCCTCCTTGCCCTGCCAGGCCAGACGTGTTGCCAGATCACTCTCCAGAACCCTTACGCAGTCAAAATGACGGCACAGAACCGTCCCCAGTTCCGTCAGCCGGCATGGCTGGCCACGGATGACCAGCACGCTTCCCAGACGTTCCTCGAACCCGCGCACACGCTGGGACACGGCCGAGGGCGTCAGCCCCAGCACGGCAGCCGCCCTCTCGAAACTGCCTTCCCGCACGACGGCACTGATGGCGGCCAGAGCTGCATAGTCGAACATGATGAAGTTTTCCTTCATTCAGTGAAGTTGAATAAGCTTTCCTGCATACAGGGCACCTGCCATAGACGGACCATGCATACAATCATTGCCCCCATCATCACCGGTTTCTGCCTTGGTGCCTCCGCCATCATTGCCATTGGCGCACAGAATCTCTTCATCCTGCGTCAGGGGCTGAAACAGGAACATATCCTGCCCATCATCCTGCTCTGTGCATGTGTGGATGCCATCCTCATCATGGCCTCGGTTCTGGGTGTCGGCCGGACTGTCGGAACCCTCCCCTATGTCACGGACATCCTGACCTATGCCGGAGCGGCCTTTCTCATCTGGCAGGGCATTTCGGCCCTACGCCACATGATGAGCAGCACCACCATCATACTGGATGAACAGCCCAGACAGAGCCTGCGCAAGGTCATGACCATGACCTGCGGCTTCACCCTGCTGAATCCACATCTCTATCTGGACACGGTCCTGCTCATGGGGTCGGTCAGCCTATCCCAGCCCGAAGCAGGCCGTCCCTATTTCGGGCTTGGGGCCGTGCTGGCCAGCTTCGTCTGGTTTCCCCTTCTTGGCTATGGAGCACGGGTTCTGAAGCCCGTTTTCAGCAGCCCCCTTGCCTGGCGTGTTCTGGACGGACTGACTGCCGCCATCATGCTGACCCTTGCCGGAACGCTATTATACCACGCCGCCGGACCAGGCTGAGGACTGACATGAAAAAAGGGGCCGCCATCTGGCGACCCCTTTTCCCTGATCTCCGCTCTTTCCACCCATTCGGGCTGGGAAGACAGAATTTCTCAGAACTTGACCTTGACGGACCCTGTGGCTCCACTGTCGATGGAGTGCTGACCATACTGGCCCGTATAGGACAGGTCGAGGTCAACACGGTCATTGACCTTGCCGGAAACACCAGCCTTGACCACGGCCGCATCACGAGACAGCAGCACGCCATTGATGTTCATGTCACTGCCGCCATCAATGAAACGCTCCGTCCGGCTGGAACCGAGGCTGCCATAAGCCCGACGGTAAGCCATCATGGCATGGGCACGCAGCCACATCTCGCCAAGCTGGAAGCTGCGGGCAAAGCGGAACCCGAAGGTCGTGAACCCTACGCTGCGATCCTTGGACTGACCATAAAGGGCGGCCACACCATGCTCCTGGAAGCGGCCCGCATACTGGTTGACATAGGAACCTTCAAGGAACGGCTCGAACTGGAGCTTACCGAAGTCAAACCGGTAGCTCAGCTCCGTGAAGGCACGGGCCGTACCGTCACGATAGTTGCTGGTCTGACGGCCACCAAAATCGCTCACCTGAACATGACGGCGCATGTTCATCAGGTTCCATGTGTAGAACGCACCGAGACGCAGGTTGAACCGACCCCAGTGAGACCCGGCATAACTGCCGACGCTGATGTTGTTACTGTTGCCAGAGGAGTTGCTGGACCCGTTGTTGTTGAACATGGAATGCCCGTAGGCGATCATGCCACCCACGCGCCAGCGGTCACCCACCGGTGCATCCGCACCGGCAACGAATCCGGCCGTCTGATGATGCAGCAGGGTGGCGTTTCCACCGCCACCATTGTGACCCAGGCTGCCATAAGCCTGACTCCACACAATGGCGTGGTCGCTGTAGCACTGCGATTCCTTGCGGCGGGTATACAGGTCGTAATGGCCATGTGAGGAAAACGTGTCATCGCCACCGCTGCATCCGGCATCAGCCAGACGGTCCAGAACGGCCTGCTCAAGCAGGTAGCTGTCCTGGATCATGGCCGTCCGAGCGGACGCATGAATGTCACCAGACAGGTTGGTCATGGCACGACGGGCCTCACCCGCCGTGGTGATGCCACTCATGGCACGGACCGCCGCATTGCTGTCCGGCAGGCCATCCAGCGCACGTCCGACCTCACGCTCGTTGCCAGTACCGGCCACGCTGCTGAACGTCGTGGAGCTGCGGGAATAGATCACGTCCACGGCCTGATTCTCGAACACCAGATACGGTGCCAGGAACAGCGTGTCCGGCAGATTGCCCGTCAGGGCGTTGTCATGGTTGGCACTGACCGTACCTGTCGTCGTCAGGATACGGTAACCGTCACCGATATAGACACGCCCATCATCATTCTTCACGACATTGATGGTCGCACTGTTCAGCTGGGCATCACCATTCACATGGATCAGACCGCTGTTGAGCTGACGGTAGGAACCGCTCAGGGTGCGGCCCGTCGTGTCGATCACGCCACCGCTACGGTCATAGGCCGTTGCATTGTTCAGGTTGATGTAGGAGTTCGACGCAACCGGCTTGGAGTCCGTTCCGACGGACAGCACGGACTGGTTGCCGGAGCTGCCATTCATCGTCAGGGCGGTACCCTGATGACCAGCCGCACCGATGTTCAGCGTACCGGTGGACTGGTTCCAGTTGGCTTCAACCGTGCTGCCACCCTCAACCGTCGTGTCAGCGGCGGCACCATCGTCGGTCGTGTTACCCGTCAGGCGTGCGCCATCCTCAACCGTGATGCCGGAAGAAGAGGAGTTGTTGCTGCTGGAAGCCTCACCATAACCGGAAGCCAGGGCCAGTGTCGTATTCTCGCCGGAAACGACAGTCTCACCCTCATAGCTGTTGTCATGATTGGCAAGATACAACGTACCGCCGCCGGTAGCTGCCAGCCCGCCAGTCCCCGTCACCTTGCCCATGAGGTAGGTGTTCTGCTGGTTCGTATCGAACGTCCCGTGGCGGACAGCCTCGCCGGAAGGCTGGCCATCTGCCAGATAGAGATTCGAGTTCACATGCAGGTCGCTGCCCTGACGGTTCTGGATGACACCATTGCCATACAGGACAACGCCGCCATTGTTGGTCGGGACACTCTTGTCCACCTGCGTCGCATCGCTGGTGATACCATTGGCACCGTTGGTGTCACCCACGATGAGCGTGCCGGTACCGGCGTTCGTGGTGGACTGGTCCTCACCACCGACCTTCAGCTGACCGTCGCTCTTGATGTTGACGGTACCGGCATCATTGATGACACCGCCAGACGTTACGCCAGCAGAATAAAGCGGTACGGACCCCGTGCCCGTACCAACCGTCAGGCCACCCTGACCGACATTGAGCTGACCACCGGCCTGGGAAGTACCGTTGGAGGCGGAGCCGACATTGAGGGAGCTGTTGGAGGCCAGATGACCGTCAGTGTCCTCACCGCCAACGGACACGCCGTAAGCCGTCACCTCACCGCCCTGACGGACATCAAGATGACCCGTACCCTGGTTACCGACCGTCAGGTTACCCGTACTGCCGGTTCCCGTCAGGTCCAGCTTGGACTGGCTGTCGCTGCTGTCTGAAGAACCACCAACAACCACCGTACCCGTGGAACCAGCCTGATTACCGACGACAAGATTGCCATTGGTGGTGAACGTACCGCCATTCTGGACGGTCATGTTCCCCTGGCCCTGACCGGCAATGACCGTCGTGGAGGTGCTGTTCTGACCATTGTTGACGGTCAGGGAGGAGCCGGAACCATCAACGGTCACGCTGCCCTGGGACCCGGAATTGACGCCCACGGTCGTGTCGCTGCCCACGACGACCTTGCCGCCCTGGTCAACATCAAGGGAGCCCTGACCGCTCACGCCGATGCCCATGCCACCGGCGTCAATGGTCATGCCGCTGCCGGACCCCGTGACGGTGACGGCACCGTTGCCTTCCTTGTAGTTGCCGACCACGAGATTCTGTGCACCAGCCTGACCGCCATTCTGGACGATCAGACGGTTTTCCAGGTTCGTCGGGCTGGCACCATAGGTCGTGTCACCATTGCCGACCACGAGCTGACCATAAGGCTGAAGCGGCTGGCCGCTGCTGTCCGTCTGGCCGCGAAGGAGAAGAATGCCATTCTTGTCCACCACCATCGTGGCAGAGTCATTGGCAGCAAGACCAATTTCCGTCTCACCACCGGAAATGATGCCCCCAACCTTGTCACCATTGCCTGTCAGGGTGAGGGTGGAGTTGCCACGCATGAGCGTGTACCCGTTATAGACGTTCTGGCCGGTGAAAGTCAGGTTGTTGGCCTGGGTCTGCTGCGTGTCGTTCACGGTCTCGCCCGTGTTGACATCCACGCCACCGGCCGTCTCCAGGGAAGCCGTGCTGTCGGTATTGCCACGGATATTGCCCGTGAAGACCTGATTCGTATCGGTACCGTCACCTTTGATACGGATCACGTCACTCCCGACATTGACGGCATCCTGATCCGGCAGTGTCGTCACTTCCTTGAAGGTGACATCCTTGTCGATCAGGGCGTCAGCAGCACGGGCAGAGGTGAAAACATGCCCGAAGGGAGTGACCTCCACACAGAACAATGCCGCCGTGAACAAGAGTTTATTACGCATGTTTACTCCCCATGCCATGCTTAACCGCTCCCCTTTCCTGCCTTCGCTGCCATCACAAGGAAAAAGCCCGGAGGGTACACGTCTCAAGAAATAAAGCCTTCTCGCCCGGGGCATAACAGAAGATTAACGAATATACAACTAGGTCACGAACAGTTAAGTGCCCTTAAAGATAAGGGGAACGCTTTTTTCACATTAACAGTCAAAAAAAGTTTATTTACAGAGTATTAACAGTAAAGAATCCCTGTTCCTCTGCCGATTCTCAAAAAAATCCGGCAGGAAAATCAGATGGTAAAGGAGATGGGGGCCTGCCGGGGCCGTTCCAGGCCCTCCCGCTCGGCCTGCTGCAGCAGGTCCGCCAGTGTGATGGCAGCAAGGCGTTCTTTCACGCCCTCATTCAGT
Organism: Bombella mellum; assembly: GCF_014048465.1. Lineage (GTDB taxonomy): Bacteria > Pseudomonadota > Alphaproteobacteria > Acetobacterales > Acetobacteraceae > Bombella > Bombella mellum. Next base: position 25,937 of record NZ_PDLY01000005.1, on the reverse strand, counting down.
TCCGCCCACAGAGGCGAAATGACCAGAGACTGGAGAGGATTGTTTTCCTTCCCCTGTTGCAGGGCGGCCACATCATCCCGGACACCGACAGCACAGACGATCTCATGCAGGTTCACGACACGTGGGGAACGCCCCAGCCTGTATCCTCCCTTCGGCCCGCGTACACTGTCCAGAAGGCCCGCCCGGGACAGGGACTGGAGCACGGGTTCGATGCCCCGCCGCAGCAGGCCACTGCGCTGTGCAATGTCCGCCCCGCTCACGACCCCGGAACGCCCGGCATGAAAAGCCACGTCAAGCATGATGGACAGGGCTGTCAGGATACGGTCATTCTTCAGATACATCATTCACTCTTCGGCCACCAAAGCATCAGCTTCTTTTAGCTCATCTCACGTCTTAGAAAAGGGGTTCATGAGAATGACTCTCGTTTCTTTGAGAATTCTTCGGGCAATCCATCAGGAGCAGCATGACGAATGCCAGGCAGACCTGCTAGGCTGCCTGTAACACTCATCATGGCAAGGAGCACCAGCGATGACAGGATCATCCTCTTCGAAATTTCCCTTTCCACTTTCCCGCACCCCTTTCGCAGAACCGCGCGGCCATGTCTATCCATCCTTCATGGAAGTCGTGGGAGGCACGCCTCTGGTGGCCATCCCCCATCTGACGGAAAAGGAAGGGCTGAAGGCCCACGTACTGCTCAAGCTGGAGTTTTTCAATCCGCTTGCTTCCGTCAAGGACCGCATCGGCGTGGCCATGCTGCGTGAGGCCCAGGAAAAAGGCCTGATCACGCCCGGCAAGTCCATCCTGGTGGAGCCGACCTCCGGCAACACGGGCATTGGCCTTGCCTTCGCCGCCGCAGCCATGGGCTACAGGATGATCGTCACCATGCCGGAAAGTGCCTCGATGGAACGCCGGAAGATGCTGGCCCTCATGGGGGTGACGCTGGAACTGACACCCGCCCAGCAGGGCATGAAGGGAGCCATCACCAAGGCGCAGGAAATTCTGGCCAGGACGAAAGACGCCTGGATGCCCAGCCAGTTCACCAACCCGGCCAACCCGAAAGTCCATGAAAAAACGACGGCTGAAGAAATCTGGACCGACACGGCCGGAGCCGTGGATGCCGTCGTGGCAGGCCTGGGCACCGGAGGAACGGCTTCCGGCATTGCCCACGCCCTCAAGCCCCGCAAGGAAGGGCTGAAGGTTTTCGGTCTGGAGCCTTCCGAAAGTGCCGTCCTCAACGGTGATGATCCCGGTCCGCATGGCATCCAGGGCCTTGGGCCGGGTTTCAAGCCGGATACGCTGGATGTCCGTGCGCTGGACAAGGTCATTCCCGTCACCGAGCATGACGCCCTGACCACCGCCCGACTCTGCGCCAGCACGGAGGGCCTGCCCATCGGCATTTCTGCCGGGGCTGCTCTCTTTGCCGCCATGGAGCTGGCAAAGAAAGATGAGTGGGCAGGCAAGACCATTGTCGCCATCATTCCCGACTTTGCCGAGCGTTATCTTTCCACGCCGCTCTTTGCCGGCCTGTAAGATCAGGACACCATAAAAAAGCCTCCGCTCCTCACGACAGGAGCGGAGGCTTTTTTCATGTGGGGAAGGTCCAGTCCGCCTTCCCCAGCGAAAGACGCCTCATTCAGACGTGTAACCGCCGTCGATCACCAGCTCGGTTGCCGTGACGAACTTGGATTCATCAGACGCCAGATACAGGACGCCATAGGCCACGTCTTCCGGCGTGCCCAGATGACCGACCGGGTGGATGTCCACCAGATGCTGGTAGGCGGCCTTGTCGGTACGGGTCAGCTCATCAACCAGCGGTGTTTGGATGTAACCCGGGCAGACGCTGTTGATGCGGATCTTGTACCCGCTGCGGGCACAATGCAGGGCCGCAGACTTGGTGAGCATCTTCACGCCGCCCTTGGAAGACCCGTAAGCGGCCAGATTCGGAATGCCGACCAGTGCGGAGCTGGAACACATGTTGACGATGGAACCACCCTGACCGCCATTCAGCTCACGCATGATCTCGACGGCATATTTGGTGCCGAGGAAAACACCATCCAGGTTGATGGACTGCACACGCCGCCAGTCTTCGAGGGACGTGCTCTCGATGGTGCCGTCAAAGGCGATGCCCGCATTGTTGACGACGATGTCCAGGCGGCCATCATGCTCCCTGATGGCGGCCATCGTCTTTTTCCATTCCTCTTCCTTGGCCACGTTCAACGGCAGGAAACAGGCCTTGCCACCAGCCTTGCGAATTTCTTCGACAACCTCTTCACCACCCTTCGGGTTGAGGTCCGCCACGATGACCTTGGCACCTTCCTTTGCGAGAACCTTGGCAATGCCCTTGCCGATTCCGCTGCCTGCGCCAGTCACGAGTGCGATTTTTCCAGAAATCCGTCCCATCTGTCATCTCCTCAGATAAAGGGTCCGTTACCACGCTACTCTCTTCGCACGAAATATCTTTGACTTATATCAAAATAACCCCGCCCCCGTGACTGCACGAGGCCGGTTCTTTTCACGGGCTTTACTGCACCCCGCAGTCTACGGCGATTTTCGGATTCATTCCCCATTAATGCATATCATCCATGCCCCCATGACACGCCCCGCCTGCCCATCCGAGAACATGGCGGAACGGGATTCCTTTATGACGAAATCATATCGTCATTCATTCCTCTTCCCCTGAAGCCCGTTCCAGAGGCGGAAAGGCAGGAGCAGACCCTCTGAACAATTATTATAAAACAGCATGATGTAAAAAAAATTGTCTCAAAATTCATTTTTCACTTTCAAATCTGAATGATTACCCCATTATGACACTCAATCCTGTTGTTTCAATAAATAACTATCATATACAGTGTTATGGAGTTCCCCTCATGGCTTCCACCGCCTTCGCCCCGTCTTTTCCCCTCCCCGCCAACACGGAGCTGAAAGCCACCCCCCTCAGCCCCGCCATCGGTGCCATCGTGGAAGGCGTGGACCTCTCCCGCCCCCTGTCCCCTTCACAGAAGAACAACATCCATCAGCTGCTCCTGCGCCATCAGGTTCTTTTCTTCCGCAGCCAGACCATATCTCCGGCCCAGCAGCGTGATTTTGCCCGCAACTTCGGCAGGCTGCATCTCCATCCCATCTTTCCCACCGTCCCTGACGTGCCGGAAGCCATCGTGCTGGACACCGCCAAGAATGACCTGCGGGACAATGCCCTCTGGCATACGGATGTCACCTTCCAGCAGGAACCGCCAATGGGGGCCGTGCTGACCAGCCGCCTCCTGCCAGAGACAGGCGGCGGAGACACGCTCTGGGCCAGCGGCACGGCCGCCTATGACGCCCTCTCCGACGGCATGAAGCGGAGGATCGACGGGCTGACGGCCCAGCATGACTTTCTCCGCTCCTTTCCCGTCTCCCGTTATGGGCGGACGGAAGCGGAACTGGAAAAATGGGCCGAAACACGCAATAACTTCCCACCTGTGACGCACCCCGTCGTGCGCGTGCATCCGGAAACTGGAGCAAAGGCCCTGTTCGTGAATGAAGGTTTCACGACCGAAATCAATGACGTGGACCCCGAGGAGAGTGCCGCACTGTTGGCTTATCTGACCCGTCATGCCACAAGGCCGGAGTTTTCCATCCGCTGGCGGTGGGAGGAAGGCGATGTCGCCTTCTGGGACAACCGGATCACGCAGCATTATGCCGTGAATGACTACCTCCCGGCCCGGCGGATCATGAACCGTGTCACAATCATCGGGGACCGCCCCTATGGCCCCGCACGTCAGGAAGGATAAGAACAAACCCGATGAGCCAGCCTACCAACATGACGGCAGCCTCTGCCACCCCCAGCATGAACCGTTTCAAGGGCCTGCATGTCGCCATGATCTCCATTGGCGGGATCATCGGTGCGGGCTTGTTCGTCGGGACATCAGCCACCATCGCCGCCGCCGGCCCTGCTGTCCTGCTCTCCTATCTTGCGGCGGGTCTTGTCGTCTGGCTGGTCATGCGTCTGCTGGGGGGGCTGGCCATCAATGCCCGTGGCCAGGGGTCATTCATCACCCACATCGCCACCCATAACGGCCCAAGGGCCGCCTTCGTCACCGGCTGGAGCTACGCCTTCCTCTGGGCCGTGACGGCCGGGGCGCAGGCGGTTGCCGGTGGCATGATCATCGGCCGCCTGGCAGGCATCGCCCCGCTCTGGGGAGCACTCGTCCTTGTCGCCATCGCCTGGACCATAAACCGTCTCTCCCTGCGCCATTACGGGCAGGCGGAAACCGGCCTCTCCATCTTCAAGCTGCTTTTTCTGGGCGGCTTCATCGCCCTCGGGCTGGGCTGGCTCATCCTGTCCGGCCATCCGCTGGCACTGGCCCTCAACAACATGACATCACATGGAGGTCTCTTCCCCAAGGGCAGCTGGGCCGTCATCGGGGCCGTCCCCATGATCGTGCAGACCTTCACGGGCTGCGAAATCGCCATCATCGCCGCAACGGACAGTGACCGCCCCCTGCGGGCCATCGCACGCACCATGCGGCGTTTGCCCCTCCAGGTCCTGTTCTTCTATGCCGGGTCGGTGCTGGTCATCATCTCCCTCCTGCCGTGGAGCGACGTCCATGTCGGGCAGTCCCCCTTCCTGAGCGTCCTGGAATATCTCCGGGTGCCTCTGGCCCGTTATGCCGCCATTGCCGTCACTCTGGTGGCGGTCCTTTCCTGCCTCAACTCCGCCGTCTATGTCGTGTCCCGCACCCTGCGTGAACTGGCCGACCTCCGCCTGGCCCCGCAGAAGCTAACCCTTGAGACGGCCCAGCAGGTACCCATCTGGTCCCTGCGCCTGACGACCCTTCTGGAACTGGCCGTCATCGCTGCCGCCATCGGCTCACCGGAGACGCTCTATCCCGTTCTTCTTGGCTCATCCGGCGGGCTGATCCTGTTCATCTATTTCATGATCGCCATAGCCTACTGGCTCTGGGCACGGCAGTCACAGACCGCCACGGCCCTGCCCCTGGCCAGAAGCCTGACCATCCTCATTCCTGTTCTCGGGGCCATCCTCCTCATCCTGCCATCGGCACGGGGAGATGCCCTGCTGTCTCTTGCCGTCATTCTACTGCTGACACTGGCCAGTCTGGTCGCTGTCGCCCGGCGATGTCTGCACAAGGCCTGACACCACTCCGAAACGCCGGGACACCGTCACCAGAACAGGAACGTCCCGGCCGCCTTACTCTCATCGCCCCATGGACCTGTTATGAAAACATACCGCCATCTGTTCTGGATGGGCCTCACCGGCCTGTCCGCACCTTTCGTCATGCCCGCCTCAGCCCAGCCCGCCAGTTTCCATGACGGTTCGGAAACGGACCATCAGACCCATCACGTCACTTCCCGCCACGCAGGCGGAAAAGCAGGCCGGGTCCGGTCTCCATCTCTCCATCCGGCAGGCACCGCCACCACACGTCAGGCTCACCCCACCACCGCCAGGGCAGGACACCATTCCCGCAGGACCGTTCATGGCGGCTATGAGTCCCTGTCCGTCCGCACCCGTCACATCGTGCAGGGCACGCAGCTCGTGCTGGGGCACAAGCAGCTGGAACAGCAGGTACCCGGCACCAACCCCCTCCGCACGCTGGCCCAGATGCCGGGCGTGCAGTTCCAGTCCGACGATCCGCAGGGTGTGGACACCTACTCGACCCAGATTTACATGCATGGCTTCATCCAGAACGAGATCGGCATGACTCTGGATGGCCTGCCCCTCGGGGAGCCGACCTTCCGCAACTATAACGGGCTGAACCCGCTACAGGCCATTTCCTCGGAGAATGTGGAGCGGCTGGAGGTCACCCAGAGTGCCGGGGCGGAAAGCACGGCCAGCACCAACAATCTGGGCGGCAGCATCAACTACGTCTCCAGCAACCCCAAGAACAGAACGGGAGGACTGGTCGCCCAGACCTTCGGCAGCAATGCGCTGTTCCATTCCTTCTTCCGGTTCGATTCTGGCAGGCTGAATGAGAGCGGCACGAAGTTCTACGTCTCCTACATGCGTAATCAGGGCGACAAATGGAAAGGCGGCGGAGATCAGTTCATGCAGCAGGTCAATGCCAAGCTGGTCCAGCCCATCGGAGAGCGGAGCCAGGTCTCCACCTTCTTCAACTGGGATGCCCTCCAGATGGTGAACTATCAGGACTACGCTCCCAGCTGGCTGGACCAGGCAGGGTCCCGGCTGGACAATTTCTACGGGCGGCCCGGCGCATGGGCCAGAGCCTACCGGGCCGCAAAGGGCCAGTACCCTGCCGCCTATGAGCGGCTGTCAGACCCCAAGGATGTTTCCTACTACGACAGTACGGCCAGCTCGTCCGACCTGTTCGGAGGCATCAAGGCTGACCTTGCCCTGACCGACCGCCTGACATGGAAAAGCAGCCTCTATGGCCACAGCGAGACCGGCCACGGCACCTATGCCAGCCCCTATGCGTACCAGAATGGCGTCGATACCGTTCAGCTCAATGGTGGCCCCATTTTCGAGCAGGTCCGCCATCCTTCCATCGAACGGTTCGGCGGGCTGACTTCCTTCGATTACCGCCTGAAGCGGCATGATCTCTCCGTGGGGTTCTGGTACGAGAACAACCGGTATGATTCCTACGCCTATGCCTACCAGCAGCCCGACAGCCCCAACGGCACACCCCTGAATCCATTCGGGAGCTTCAGGAACGTTCCCGGCCGGACCCTCTGGGGGCAGCGTTACAACACCAACAGCTTCACGGCCTACGTGCAGGACACCTATCACCCCATCAGGTCCGTTGCGCTGCATTTCGGCTTCAAGTCCATCCTCAATACGACCCGTGTGGGCCATGCCACCAACTGGGAGCCCCGCTTCCCAGCTCTGGCCAGCGGAGAAAGCCTGACGACCGCCAAGGCCTTCCTGCCCCACATCAGCGGGGACTGGCACTTCCTCCACCATCATGAGCTCTTCTTCGACATTTCGGAGAATGCCCATGCCTACAGCCAGTCCGGCTACAACTCCAGCAACTCACCTTTTGCGGTGTCCCAGCTTGCCTACGACGCCACGAAGAACAGCCTGAAGCCGGAAACGGCCTGGACCTTCGCCGGAGGCTACCGCTACACCGACCATCTCATCCAGAGCAGCCTGTACCTGTACCGCACCAACTTCCATAACCGCCTTCAGCAGATTCTGGGCAGTGCGGGGGCCGGGTCCATCCTCACCAACAACACCTCCACCGTGCAGAATGTGGGGGGCGTGACCATGAATGGCGTGGATGGGGCCATCACCATCACGCCGCGCCCGGCCTCGCCCTGCTCAACAGCATCAGCTACGACAAGGCAACGTACGACCAGAACATACGCAGCGGCGGAACGCTCTATGCCACGAAAGGTCGGCAGGTGGTGGCGTATCCCCGCTTCATGTACAAGGCCCGCCTCTCCTATGAGTGGCGGCATCTGCAGGCCTATGTCGATACCCAGTATTATGGGAAGCGCAGCTATGACTATGTGGGCGACTACAAGCTGCCAACCTACTGGCTGGCCAATTTCGGCCTGATCTACACGCTGGACATGACCCATCTCGGAATGCGCAACCCCACGGCCGTGCGGAATCTGGTCTTCGCCTTCAACATCTACAATCTGGCCAACACCAGATACGCCTCCACCGTGGGCCAGAACGGCTTCACGATGGATAACCAGGGCGGAGCAGCCTACAACAACCAGTCCATCCTTCTTGGCGCACCCCGCCAGTTCTTCGGCTCCGTCAAGGCGGAGTTCTGAGACACCCCACCTGCAAGAACGGGCCGGAAAGGACAGTCCCTTCCGGCCCGTTTCTGTAACCTCTTCCAGAAGCCACCCCCTCAGGCGGGGCTGACGGCGGTATTCTGATAATAGAACTGATAGCGTCCCAGCTGGTCTTCCCAGTCCTTCACGTTGGCTCCTTCCGGCAGGACCACGCTGTCAAACCCGCAACGTCTGAAATGAATGGCCTGATCCGGCAGAAGATGGCCGGACGCCCGGATTTCCCCTTCATACCCTTCATATTCCCGCAGGGACCGTGCCTGCGTGAATGCCCGCCCGTCCCGGAAGACGGGGAACTCCAACACGATCAGGGTCAGGCTGCCAAGATGGGAGCGCAGCTCCTCCACCTCGACATCCGGTGCCAGAGAGATGGCCGTGCCCTGCCGGGTTTCCTTCCACTCCTCGAAAGGAACGGGAGCGGCCGCCTCCAGCGGTTTACGCCCGCTGAGATCAAACAGTTTCATAAGCCACCTCCTTGAAAGCCTTCAGGCCACACCGCTTGAGCATCGCAGCGAAGGTCTCGCCTTTCTGACGTTGCCCGAGATAGAACTCCACGATGCGGGCCACGGCATCCACGGCTTCATCCTCTGCAAAGGACGGACCCAGAATTCCGCCAATGGCCGCATTCTCCCCGGCATCCCCACCAAGAAGAATCTGGTAGGTCTCGGCCCCCCGCTTGTCGACCCCCAGAAGACCGATATTACCCACGTGATGATGCCCGCAGGCATTGATGCAGCCCGACATGTGGATGCTCAGAGCCCCGATCTCGGCCTGCAGGTCGGCATCACCGAACCGGGCCCCCAGCTTCTGCGCCAGTGGCAGGGAGCGGGCATTGGCCAGATTGCAGTAATCCAGCCCCGGGCAGCTCACGATGTCGCTGATGAGACCGACATTCGGTGCAGCAAGGCCCAGCGCCTTCAGGCCCTGCCACAGTTCATGCAGCTGGTCCTTGCGGACATGCCCGAACACCAGATTCTGAAGATGCGTGACCCGCACCTCACCAAATGAATGACGCTCGGACAGATCAGCCAGACCGTGCATCTGCTCGGCCGTCACATCACCGGGAATGGCCCCCGGTGTCTTCAGGGAGATGACGGCACAGATATGGCCTTCATCCTGATGAGGATGGGTATTGCTGGCCACCCAGCGGGCAAAGACGGGATCAGCCTTCTTGTGCTGCTCCAGCACGTCGGCCGCATCTGCCGGGGCCTTGAGGTCCGGCAGGGCGAAACGGGCACGAATCTGCGCCACATGCTCCGGTGTCAGCCGGTAAGCAGAACGGTCCATGCGGGCCAGCTCTTCCTCCACGGCCTTACGGAAGGCCTCCAGACCGATGGTCTGCACCAGAATCTTGATGCGGGCCTTGTAGAGATTGTCCCGCCGTCCAAACGCATTATAGACACGCAGAACGGCCTCCAGCGTGGCGATCAGGTCTTCTTCCTTCACGGAATCGAAAAGTTCCTGCCCGACGACCGGCGTCCGCCCCAGTCCACCGCCCACGAAAAGACGGAACAGCGGACCATTCTCACCAGGACGGGCCAGCAGGCCGATGTCATGGAAACGGGCCGCCACCCGGTCTTCCGGGCTGCCGGAAATGGCGATCTTGAACTTGCGGGGCAGAAAGGTGAACTCGGGATGCAGGGTGGACCACTGCCGCACGATCTCGGCATGGATGCGGGGGTCCATCAGCTCATCCTTTGCGGCCCCGGCAAACTCATCCGACGTGACGTTACGGATGCAGTTGCCGCTGGTCTGGATGGCGTGCATGTCCACCTCGGCCAGCTCCCGCAGGATGGTCGGGACGTCCTTCAGCGCAATCCAGTTGAACTGGATGTTCTGCCGGGTGGTGAAATGGCCGTAATTCCGGTCATACTTGGCCGCAATGTCGGCCAGCCTGTGCAGCTGGCGGCTGTCCAGCACGCCATAGGGAATGGCCACCCGCAGCATGTAGGCATGAAGCTGGAGATAGACCCCGTTCATCAGCCGCAGGGGCTTGAACTCTTCCTCGCTCAGCTCGCCGGAAAGACGACGACGGACCTGCCCTTCAAACTCGTTGATGCGCTCCTGAAGGAAGGTCCGGTCCCGCTCCTCATACTGGTAATGCCCGACAGACCGTGACGCAGGCTGTGTCATCCTACCTTCTCCTTTTCCCGCACCGGGGCATGATCGTAAGAAAAATCCGGGTGAACGCTCGGCCCGTGGGCCCGGATGGCTTCCCGTGTCGTGACAGGCTCGGGAGGCCGGGTATCCCTGGCCACGACCTCATATACGGCCACGACCTCTTTCTGTTCCGCCTCGGCCAGGGCACGCTCCAGAGCCGGACCGGCCTCCTCATAGGTGAAGCGGACAGCCTCGGCGATGGATTCATGCCAGTGATCCCCCTCGCCAAGCCAGACAATACGGCCATCCAGCAGACGGCTGGCCGTCAGCAGCAGGATTTCCCCTTCTCCCGGGCGGGAAAGACGTTTCATCAGGCACTCTCCTTCGATGTGCTGTAACCGGGCACAGCCTGCACCACCTCGCCACGGTGATGCACCACTTCTCCCACAATGATCAGTACGGGACTCTGCAGCCTCTGACGACGGACATCTTCAGCAATCGTGCCCAGCGTGCCCGTCACGCAACGCTGGTCTGCACAGGACCCCCGATGGACGACCGCCACCGGCCAGCTTTCCGGCAAGCCATGATCCTGCATCTGCCGGCACAGCTCTGCCATCGAGCTCAGCCCCATATAGATGACGACCGTCTGCCCTCTGCGGGCAAGGCTGGGCCAGTGCAGGTTCAGCGTTCCATCAGCCCGGGCATGGCCTGTCACCACCACGCAGCTCTGGGCGCAGTCCCGATGGGTCAACGGAATCCCGGCGGCGGCGGCACAGCCATTGGCCGCCGTGATGCCGGGCACGACCCGTACCGGCACATTGGCAGCCAGCAGGGTCTCCATCTCTTCCCCCCCACGGCCGAACACGAAAGGGTCACCCCCCTTCAGCCGCAGGACACGTTCACCCCGCCTGGCCCGGCGCAGCATCTCGGCCTCTATGTCGCTCTGCGGCAGGGTGTGATGGCTCCGCTTCTTGCCGACATAGACACGCTCGGCATCACGCCGCACACGGTCCAGCACGTCCGGCGCCACGAGATTGTCATACAGGACGCTGTCCGCATTCTGCATCAGGCGCAGAGCCGCAAGGGTGAGCCAGTCCGGGTTTCCCGGTCCAGCCCCCACAAGCCAGACCTCCCCCTGCGGACGGTCCGCCTCACCTTCGGCCACCGCCACGAGCTGCTCCAACTGCTCCCGTGCCCGGTCTTCCTCCCCGGCCAGAGCAGCCTCATAGGCCGGGCCATCCACGAAAGATTCCCAGACACGCTGCCGCTGCTTCATCCCCGGCAGGCGGTCCTTCAGCCAGCCCCGCTGCTTCCGCATGAAACGGGCGGCCTCGCCCATTCTGGCCGGGAGCATGGCCTCGACCATCTGCCGGACACGACGGGCCAGAACCGGAGAGGCCCCGCCAGTCGTGATGGCCACCTGCACGGGGGACCGGTCCACCAGAGCCGGAGTTATGAAGCTTGAAAGAGCCGGGGCATCCACCACGCAGACGGGCACCCGCAGCGCATGGGCCTGACGGGCCACCATCTCATTGACGGCCTCATCATCCGTGGCGGCAAAGACCAGTGCCATGTCTGGCAGGACGGCCTGAAGGGCGTCTTCTTCCACCCTGCCCTGACGGAACGCAGCCTGCCCCTGCTCCACCAGAGCGGCCAGCTCGGGATGCAGTGTTTCCGCCCAGATGTGGATCATCCGGCATCGCCCCTTCAGCAGACGCATCTTCTGCACGGCCACCTGCCCGCCCCCCACAAGGAGGGCGTCACGCTGGTCCGTCCGCAGAACGATGGGCAGATAGGAAGAGGGCTTCGTCGTCATGCGGGGAGCATGTCAAATCTGGGCCAAAAATCAACTTATTATTTTGTTGTTTTTATAAATCACGATGTTTTTTAGTTCAAATTGCCTGTCCACCCTTCTCCGAAAGCCCCCCTTCAACCAGCCCCATGTCGACTGAACAAGCCCCTCCTGCCTTCCACTCCCTTTTCCATCACCTCCGTCTCTCACGACAACGTGACACACGGAGGCGTCATGACGGACAGGTTACGGCCGTCATCCTTCATCAGACAGCCTGTCACGGGCCTGCCGCCGCTGCTTCCAGGGGGCATCACTTTCACCGGCCATGATGGACCCGTGCGGCACTATACGGTCCACCACCTGGGCCAGAGCCATCCGTTCGATCTGATCCACCACCGCCTCGGCCTTCTTGTAGGCTGAAGGCAGCTCGGAGGTATCAATCCTCCCGGACTGGAAGCGGGCATCAATATGCGCCGTCTCCTCGGCAAATACGGCCTCCAGGCTCCTGCCCTGCAAGGTCGCCTTGTGCGCCTTGCGGGTCATGTTCCGCCCGGCTCCATGTGGAGAGAATCCCAGAGCCCCCGGGCTGTCGCTTCCCTTCACGATCAGCACTGGCTGCCCCATGTTCAGCGGGATGATCGTCCGCCCGAGCCTGTCATGATCGTCAGAGAAGTCCTCCCAGGCTGGCGTGGCTCCCTTGGCGTGATAGTACAGCCCATGACGGCGGAAGACGAAATTATGCTCGTTCCAGAACCGGTCCCGGACATCCACGCCCAGGTCTCTGGCAATCAGGTCATGCACGGCTGAATGATTGAATCTGGTCCAGAGGCGGGCGAGCTGAAGGGCCTCCCAATAATCCTGCCCCACCTGGGAATCAGCCTCAATCCACGAATTGACAGGCAGGGTCTCCGGCGACCGGCACTGCGTATATTTCATGGCTTCCTTCATCCCCAGCTTGTAGAGATGGGACCCGACACCACGGGAACCATGATGGCTCACGACATAGGTATCCCCGGTCTTTTCAGAAACGCCCACGAAGTAGAAGTGATTTCCGTCCCCCTGGGTTCCCAGCTGGACCTTGGCATTGTGCAGTATTTTCTCAGCCCGCATGAACGGATTGTTCGCAAATGACCTGAGAAGCTGCGGATCAGGTGTCAGACGGTCTGACGTATTTCTGGCCAGTGGACCGAAACGCACATGACCGAAGGCTGTATCCATGACCAGGGCAGGGTCCACAGGCCCCAGATTGGTTGCCATCATGGAACAGCATATGTCCGCAGAATGCATTCCCGGATGGATGGCATTCTCTGTCGCCATGACACCCCCGACCGTGATGGTGCCTTTCGGTCCGGAAGGACAGGCATCCGGCAGGATGGCTACCCCCCGAACGGTCGGCGTTCTAGCAGCCTCCGTCATGGTGGCGATGCAGGCCTCCAGATTGGCCTGCTCCATCTCATTGTCGGCCTCAAGATTGATTTTCAGTTCCGGCACGTCGTCCTGAAGAGGAAGCCGGGCCACCGTATGTTCAGCCTCATATACATCCCTTACCTGCCGCAGGACCTCCTCACGGGAATGTTCTGACAGCAGCCTGTTGCCAAGAGCCGTAAGAGACGGAAGATAACTCCCTCCCGGAATACCCGCTTCGACCAGATCACGGTTCGTAATTACTTCAGTCATGAAAATCTCCTTTTCAGGATGACGCCTCTACAGCACATGAGGACATAAGGCGATACTCAATCAGGCTGTTCCTCATACTTCTCCCATCTTCTCCAGTCGGCCGGCTTCTTTTGACGGCCAGCCCTCTCCTTCACTCTCACAGGAATGTGAAACCGCTTGCAGGAGTAAACTGTTTTTTATATCTGCTTATGAGAATCATTCTCATATTGGAGAGACAGTCTTGCTCCGTCCCGTTTCGTCCAGACCATTTCAGGAGCTTCTCATTCTGGGAGGTTTCATCCTTCCATCATGCGTCATGGCGGCCGAGGCACCGCCCCCGCCAGGAACACGAAAAAACACGACACACAGAACATCTGCGACAGTTAACCCACCTGTCGAATCAATCCTTGTCCGTGGCAGGGCCCGTACCCTCCTTGCCGGTACGGGACAGGCAGCCCTGAAAACAGCCACGCCACTGGAAACCACACCCCAGAACCTGACGGTCATTTCCCGGGCCAGAATGGACATGCTCAACAGCCGCACCCTGACGGAGGCCATCCGCTACAGTGCGGGTGTCTCCGACTATGGCGGGAAAGATGACCCACGGGGCTATTTTGGTACCATCCGTGGCTTCACACCCGACATCTATCTTGACGGCACACGCACACCTAATGCCGCCACGTCACAGTCCTTCTCCATAGAACCCTGGGGCCTGGAGGAAATGGACATCATCCGTGGCAGCAGCTCCGCACTGTATGGGTCCGGCCAGCTTGGCGGCATCATCAATGCCGTCAGCAAGCGTCCCACACAGCACCAGACCAACATCATCTCCGTACAGGGAGGCAGCTATGCCCGGCGGCAGGGAGCCGTGGACATTGGGGGTAGCCTTGACAGGCAGGGCCACTGGCTGTGGCGGTTCAACGGGCTGATCCGCAAATCGGGCACCTTTGCCCACCACATCAAGAACAATGGAATCTATGTGGCTCCCTCCCTGCGCTGGCAGCCTTCCTCCCGTACGGACTTCACCTTCCTGAGCAGCTATGAGCAACTGGATGCGGGGTCCAGCTCGCAGTTCCTGCCCTATGTCGGCACGGTCGTGCCCACCCGGCATGGCTATCTGCCCCGCAACTTCCTGTCCGGCGACCGGAATTTTGATGTCTATTCCAAACGTCAGCTTTCAGTCGGCTATGCGCTAAGACAGGAGCTGCTGCCGGGCTGGACGCTCTCGCAGAACATGCGTTTTGCCCACATGGACGTACTGTATCGCACGGTTGCCCAGCCAAAGCTGGTCAACACGGACACGATATCCCGCACGGCCCTTTTGCAGTCCGGCAATTACAACACCACAACGCTTGATACACGATCGGAATGGAAAGACCATTTCGGTTCCCTACACAGCACCCTGCTTGCCGGGGTCGATTTCCGCAGCGACTTCATGGCGGAACGGCGTGGCGAAGGGAAAGCACCCAACCTGTCCCTCTATCAGCCGGTCTATCGGGCCATCGCCATGCCCGCCTATACGTCCAAGCGAAATTACAACACGACCGGAACGCAGACGGGCCTTTACGGGCAGGAGCAGGCGGACTGGCACCGCCTCTTCCTCACCCTCTCCGGTCGTGGTGATTTCACCCAGAGCGTGCAGGTCGACAACAGCACGGGCAGACGCACACCCCAGAAAGACAACGCCTTCACTGGCCGGGCGGCCCTGCTCTACCAGTCGGTCTGGGGTGTGGCTCCCTATGTCTCCTATGCCACGTCCTTCAGCCCTCAGCTTGGCACAACCTATGATGGCACCGCCTTCTCCCCGACACGGGGACGCCTGCTGGAGGCCGGGATAAAATACAGGCCCCGCAAGGACTCCATCTTTGGCGATCGTTTCCTGCTCACACTGGATGTCTTCACCCTGAAAGAACGGAACGATCTGGTGCAGGACCCTCTCCATTCCAGCGACAAGATACAGCTCGGTGCCCAGCGGACCCGTGGTTTTGAAACGGAATTTGTCGGACGTCTTCCCTACAGGATCGACCTTCTCGCCTCCTTCACCGTGCAGGACCCACGCATCACCAGAGGCAGTGCCGCCACACGGAACCAGGTAGGCCAACGCCCCGTGACGGTCCCTTCCCGCATGGCTTCCTTCTTCGTGCGGCGCAATTTCATCATCACACGTACCTTCAGTGCCGGAATTGGTGGAGGTGTCCGCTACACAGGCACAACGGCCGGTGCCCTGCCAGCCACCATCATCGTGCCCTCCCAGCTGGTTGGCGACATCGAGGCCCATCTTGATTACCAGAGATGGCACCTCCAGCTGAATGGCACGAACATTGCCAACTCCAAATATGTCTCCGTCTGCACCAACACGACCAACTGTTCCTACGCACCCGGCCGTGCCTTATTTGGCGATCTCTCCTATCGGTGGTGAACACCGATTGGACCATCCCCGCATGGGCGGGGAACAGGTTTTGTCATTTCCCGCATGTCGGCCTTCACGGGGTTCATCCCCGCATGGGCGGGGAACAGGGAGAACGCCTACCTCATGACAGGGAGGAAATCGGTTCATCCCCGCATGGGCGGGGAACAGAATGTGATCGGATATTACGATGACGGGACGGGCGGTTCATCCCCGCATGGGCGGGGAACAGGTCTCCGCTCTGGAAGGGAAGCGGTGTCGTGCCGGTTCATCCCCGCATGGGCGGGGAACAGGAGGTGATGCCCCAGTGGGCCACCAGCCTCACCGGTTCATCCCCGCATGGGCGGGGAACAGATCAGAGAAAATCGGCCAGTCCCCCGTGAGTACGGTTCATCCCCGCATGGGCGGGGAACAGTCCGTCAGGTATCTGGCCAGCTTGCCGCCGCCCGGTTCATCCCCGCATGGGCGGGGAACAGTCTGTGCTGGAGAAATCGGACCACACGCCCACCGGTTCATCCCCGCATGGGCGGGGAACAGAGATTCTGCCGGGGGACCAGAACGCTGGCCCTCGGTTCATCCCCGCATGGGCGGGGAACAGAGTCTTGAGACAAATGGAAGCGTCTCCAGTTCAGGTTCATCCCCGCATGGGCGGGGAACAGGCACGGATAGCGTCCCACACATGCTTGGTTTGAGGTTCATCCCCGCATGGGCGGGGAACAGTACGTTTTCACGAAAAAGTTCTGTGTGGCCGTCGGTTCATCCCCGCATGGGCGGGGAACAGTTCCATCCATGAAGTCAGCGTAGGGAGAGAAACGGTTCATCCCCGCATGGGCGGGGAACAGACTTCCTACAACATACTGTAAGACATGACTTTTTTTATTGTCAAAGACCGTACCAACTTAAACCAGAATTTAACATCGCTCTTCTTCGCTCTATTCCGGTCGAAAAGCAACCAGTTTCAATCCATCAAAATCAACTGGCATCCGACGATTCTGACCAGCCGTAAGAAACTCATATCCCTGATCGTTGGGAACATGCCAAACCATGACAGCATCGCCTTCAGACCCAAGGCCGAGCAGTACCTGCTCCCAGATCATCTCCCGTGTCCGTCTGGAATAGTTGCCCACATAGACCCCGGCCCGTATCTCCACCAGCCAGGCTGCCAGACGGCCACGCAGACGGGGCGGCGCATTGGTGACCACCACGACCAGCATCAGCGATGCCCCGGATCGCCAAAAGTTTCATCTTCAAAAGCGACGGGAACGGCCTCCGGTGGAGGTTCGGGACGGGGCAGACCACCTGCGGAAAGAACCTGCTCAATGGTCAGAATGATCCTCTCCAGCAGCTTTTCCTTGCGGAACCTGTCCCGGCAGGCCAGGCGCACCGCCCTGTCTGGCGTCATGTCCAGCCGCCCCCTTTCCGCCTTGCCTGCGATACGGAAAGCCTCTGGCACAACGGTTTCCATCTTGAAGATGTCCGCCACGTCATAGACGAAAGAAAGAGGCTTCCCGCTATGCAGAAAACCTACCGCTGGCGCATAACCCGCTGCCAGCACCGCAGCCTCGGAAAGACCATGCAGACAGGCCGTTGCCGCCGAAAGACAGCGGTTGGGAATATCAGAGCCATCCCAGTCTTTCCGGTCATAGGCGCGACGCTTCCAGCTGACACCATACTGGGCGGCCAGCAGAGCATAACCTTCCCTGACCCGTGCTCCCTCGATGCCACGCAGCTGGTCCACCGACCGCCGGGCAGGTGGCTCCTCCTTGAAACGCCGCCTGTACATCTCCCGCACGACACGCAAACGGGCCTCATCATTCAAAGCCAGACTGGCCTGCCATAACAGACGGTCCGCCCGTGCTCCGCCGGGCTGGCCAGCCGAGTACAGCCGTACACCTGCTTCTCCGACCCATGTAATCAGCGTGCCCACACGGGCGGCCAGAGACACGGCCGCATGGGAAATCCGGGCACCTGGTTCCAGCATGATGCCCGCCAGACCACCAACAGGAATCTGTGTTCTAGTACCATCAGAATTAACGGCTACAAAAGCACCATCCAGCACGTCCAGCTGCGCCCGCTCCACAAAGATCAGGGAAGCCCTGTCTTTCAGGGGAATTGGTTTCGGCGGGGCCAGACCGGGTAACCCGCCTTTCCCCGCCCCGCTCATGAAGCCCGCCGGATCAGCATGAGGCCGCAACCAAAGGCCTTGGCCCGACCAAAACCCCGGACAAGCTGGGCCAGAAACGCTTCCGGGTCTGTCACCTCCAGCTGGCCTGAGAGATCCAGAATGCCGAAATCAGGCCGATTGTTCCTCTTCCGTTCGTTTCCAAAACGTGGAAGCGTCTCGGTATGATAATCATCGGCAGACACATGATGCGGCACAAAACCCGCTTTCTCACCCTGTCGTGTCAGCCAGGCGAGACCTTCTTTATAGGCAAGGTCCATGCGTTTCTCTGCCCGTTCCTTCTTCGGAATAGAATGAATCGCATCCAGAACGACATCCACACGCTTGCCGATATTACGCTTCATCCGTGTCGCATTGACCTGAAGCTGAAACTCAAGCCTGTCCCCTGCCTTCAGTTCAGGGGCAAAAAGCTTGCACTGAGGAGGCTCGAACAGCTCGTTATCATCCCGTGGAAGGCGCGGAGAGAGAGTAAGAAAGCTCCCGTCACTTTCTGCACGCCAGAGAAAATCCCGCTTCTGGTTGGGATCAGTCGCAAAGGCAGACCAGAGCATGTGATGCTGGGAGGACCGTCTCAACCCTGCGTCAGGCTCTCTCAGGGCAGCTTCCAGAACACGGACGGCCGGACTGCGGGAAAGGCGAAATCTGCTCAGATACCAGTTCATGTCAGCTCCTTTCTCAGCAGGTGGGCGTGACGTATCCTGACTTCCCGTGAGGCAAAGTGCCAGCGTTGCCGGTCCAGCGGAACATCATTCACAAGATCACGATGACTCCCTTGCTCACCAACGATCATGACCTCTTTAGAAAGCCCAACGTGTTTGGAGAGCCAGATAGGCACTTTCACCCGTCCCAGAGCCTCATCAACCGTATCAGCCTGTATGATCTGGGGATTTAACGGTGATGAAAGCGGACAGGATTTACGGCCAAGATAGAGCGTGAAATATGGCTTCTGTAACGCTGCCGCAATCTCTTCCAGCCCGTCACCCTGTACGGCCACACCGTAAAACACGCCTGCCCGATAATCACGCAGGGTGATGCTGGTCGTCAGCCGCCCCCCGGCGGCCCGGATGGCTTCCGGGCGTGAATTTGGCTTCTTCACCACTGCGGACGGAACGGACTGGATGGTATGGAAATCCCGCAGGGGTGCCCCGCTGTCAAACACCGCCACGTCAATCTTCAGACTGTCCAGCCCGGAAAAATCACCATCCCGCCGGATGCCCAGAGCAGCTCCCATCAGCCCGATCAGGGCGGAGCGTCCCGGCCAGAGCAGCGATCCTCGCCGCTCGTGCCCTGCCAGTTCGCCCATCGCTCCCAGAGAGGCCGAGAGCGAAAACACCAGATAAGGAGAAGCCATCACTTACCCCGCACGGCTTTACCTGCGAAGGCGGCAATCTCATCCACTGTTCCCTCTCGTCCAAGATGCATCACAGCTTCAGCGTCCCAGCACTGCCCGTAAGCCCTGTCGATGGCTCCACGCATCTTCTTCAGTTCCTCAATGGAAGTTTCCAGAAGAGGTCTTTCCTTCACAGCATTGAAGAAAGCTCCAGACAGGTCACGGGGTGCCTGCTCGCCCCGTTCCGCCAGCATGAAATGCGCCCGCGGATGATGTGCATGACTGTTCTGCTTGCCACGAGGCGTGGCCTGAGACAGTGCCCGAGCCAAGGCTTCCATGGCCCTGACCGCCAGCTCCCTGTCACCGGCAAGATTGTCGACCAGCAGGTCCACATTCACACAGACATACTGATAAAACACGCCCGTGCCGAAAGCACTTTCTCCAATATGGGCAGCTCCCTGCTTATCATCCCTGTTGAGATCATCCACGGCAGAGAACCAGTCCTCCTGTGAGATGGAACGATGGGTCGTGAAAGCGTGCGCCACCTGCACGGCAGCATCCCTGTTGAAATCCGTATCAGAGGCCAGCATACGCCCGAACATGGCCACGTCCACGGCTCCATCGGCACGCCGCAGGACAAGTTTCTTCAGTCCCTTGTCCTTGGGCAGCTTCTCCCCGGCTGCCGCTTTTTCCGCCAGCTCCTCTGCAAGCCTGCGTTCTTCAGGTGAAATGAAAGCCAGGGTCGTGGCGATTTTCGCATCAGACCCTTTTTCAACGGGTTCGAGCTTGCCAAAAATGGCCGCTACCGTATCCGCCGCCTCCAGAGCATCCTTTTCCACAACGCCTTTACCAAGCAGATGCTGCACCAAATCCCCATGCAGACGTTTGGTACGCTTGCCCATATGATCAGTCAGGTCCTGACTGAAGAACGTGCTCTCCCGCAAGGCCCGTTTGACCGACTGCGACGAATGCCGCAGGCGTACTTCGCCCCCCATCTCCACCTGTTTGGGTTTTCCCATGTCATCACGGTTGGGGTTGGAAGGCCCATATGTTGTCAGGACATGAAACTGAACAAATGTTGTCATGATGAAATCCTCTCCATACTCACGGATCATGACCCGCAGAACGCAGGCCTCAGTCCTCTTTTTCCTCGGGCATTTCAGAATCAAAATAATCAAGGCACCAGCGGGTTCTGACCTGATCATTCCAGAGAATCATGTCCCAAGCGAGCCTTGCCACATTGCACCGTCCCCCCGTCAGCCCCAAGGCACGACGCAGCAGATCGAGACGCTTGTCGTCATCAGCTGACATCAGCTGTTTGAAGCGCATGTGGGACAGCAACCGTTCACCGCTCGCCCCCCCCAGAAGACTGGCCAATGGTCTGGGATCATGTTCCCGAATCTCACCAAGAAGAATGAGCAGATGACTGAAGCGTTTCAGTTCATGCTCATTCAGGTTGAGCTGACATCTCAGCTGCTGTGTGGCAGGCTCAAACAGCACATCAGGGAAGCACCCACGGCGCAGTCTGGCACTCAGGCCACGGGCTGCCGTCTGATCCATCCTGACCAGCCCGTCCCCACTCGAGGTACGGGCGGACAGATTGGCACGCCACCACGCCAGCACCTGTACACCTATGTCTCTTTTTGCGCTCATGCCGTTTTCCCTTTCTTTTCTGGGCGGGAAATATTCAATGCAGTGAAAAGAAGATCACCAGCCCTGCCATAACCCCGCAGCTCCAGACCAAGAATCTTTCCGGCCGTCATGATTTTCTCCATTTCCTTCATCGGACGGTCCACCAGCCCTGACCGTAGCAGAACATCAAACTGGCTCCAGGCCTGCCTGCTCAGCACCCTGAGCCAGAAAGAGGCAGGATTGGTACCGCGCACGATTTTCTGGATACAGTCATGCAGATGCGTCTCCGTTTTCAGATAGAACTCTTCACGCTGTATCTCCCGTGCTTCACCCGTCGAGCACAAGGGAACCAGAGCACGATTGAGCATCTCCGCCACCATATGAGCGGCCTTGATAAGCGTTTCCAGCTGATCCAGCTCGTCAACTGACAGAATCCGCACAGGCTGGCGGGACTGTATGAAGTTTCTCGGACTCATGTTGTTCATGGCCCAGCCTGCCACGATGACCGAAAAACTGTCCTCCGGTCCTGCGTCTCCCCTTCTTCCCCCGTTCCATTCACGAATGATGAGAGCCAGCTCAGCCAGCCCATCAGAATGCTGACGGCTGGCAGGTTGCGCCACAATGACACCCAGCCAGTTTCGGTATCCGAACCGGCCCGGCCTTGGATGACGGGGCAACAGTTCCGACCCGGCCTTCAGCCGATAATAAGGACTTAACGGATGCTGCCACTGGGCATAGTTGGTGCCATAAGGTTTCTGTATGACACCCGTTATCCTGCCCCCCTCCTCAACAAGACGCAGACGGCGAGGCATTCCGAAAAAGGCCTCCACATCAAAGCCTCTTGTCTGATCAGAAGGCTGCACCACCTGCCCGGCTTCCGATGTCCGTGTTGGCCTCATCCAGGGCAGGGCCTTCATGTCAGAAGGACGGCCAAAAGGCACATTCAGCCAGACGAGATCCCACAGTTCCCTGCCAGGATCAACAAGCGTCACAAGCGGGCCACCGCCACGCATGGATGTCCGATTTCCGGCACCACCAGAAGGGGCGAAGTTCTGCAACGTATACAGGGCCATGGCCGCTTCCGACAGGGTCAGGGCCTCATACCGGTCACGATGCACCATGACGTCAATATTGTTACGCTTTGTCTGCCCTCCTGCACTATCGATGAACAGCATGTCGACAGGATTGGGCGCACCATCCAGCCGTTCATGATCCTGAAGAAAGCGAGGGCCATCACCAAGCAGGAAGAAAGCTGGCGCAAAAGAAGCCAGCCGTTCCTTGAGCCGTTCCGGCTCAGGCCGCTTCCGCCCATGCCACTCCTCTTCATCAGCAGGAGGATCAGCCATGTAAACAAGCCCGACCAGAAGCTCCAGACAGGCAATATTGAAATCCGCCCGAGGCCAGTCAGGCAGATACACGCCAGCCTCCGCCATCTGCCAGGGCGCAATAATCCGTCTCCTTCCATCGGTACATTTCACAGGGATCCACTGATCCATGATCAGATTCATCATGTCTGGGCCTTTCTCTCGATCAGACAGAAATTGCTCCATAAGATCACTCCCTGGACGCAAAGATTATCGATGATCATCAGCGTCCAACTCGGAATATATTTTCAGCAGGCCCATGCAGACCACGAAGCCACTCCATGATGGAATCGTACCGGATTTTATCACGAGAAGATTCTTTACGAATTCAACATCAGTCGCTTTCACAAGAAAATGAAAGTTCAAAGTTATGTCTAAGGACATGGAATACACTCCGGCCAACGACATCTCCCTTTCAGAAAACGTCATATTTTTTCAGGCGATAGAAAGATATCGCCCCTTGCTGCGATTTATGATTTTGCGGTACCGTGAGCGTCACGCAAAAAGGTAGCGTTAAAAGGTTACTTCATCTTTTCCCTCCTTTTTGTTATTCGGCCGCGCCAACGGCTGAATATGTGGAATGTGTGAGTCCTTGAGAATCTGATCCCTCTGGGACTCACACTTTATCATTAGCATTTTTCTTCCTGTCTCACAATATCCCTTAGATTTAGTCCACCCTTGGCTTCCAAGAAGCTCATATGAATTTATTCAAATTTCAACCCTCCAAAACATATGATATCCAAAAATCATCCCCGCATAAGCGAGGAACAGTCTGAGAAGACCACTATTGCCCTCCAAAAAGCTCGGGCCATCTCCGCTAAGGCGAAGAACCAAAAAAAAGTCCTCTTCCCTCATCATAGCACAGTCCCTTGCAAATTTCTCCCCCCGGCATTTGCACAGGACACAGCAGAATGTCTGCGTTTTCCCGTTTCCATTTCGGCCAGTCTTTTTTCACCGCCTGTATGGCCGGAGCGTCCTGATCAGGCATGTCCAGCGGCTTCAGCCACCGGCTGAGCACCGAGACTTCTGAAAGCATCCACAAAGCCCGCAGTTTCTGGTCATCCTCCTCCGCCTCCTGATGAAAAGACTCTCCCATCGAGGCCCACGGGACAAGTCCTTTCTCCGTCTGTCGGGCCAGAACGAGAATGCTGGTCGCCTCCCCAAGACGGGTGGGATACAGCACATCATCCTGCCTGCCGCCTCCACTCCGATAGTCTGTCTCAATATTCACCACATTCTGTAGGGCCAGCCCTTTCGCAGCGTTACCTTTCCCGATCTCATCCATATCAGCCCGGTCGAACACGGCCGGAAGAGGTTCGGCATCCTGCGCATACACGGCTTCCATCAGAGAACGCAGCCCCTCTGGGGCCGTAATCTGCCCTTCCCGAAACAGGACCAGAGCTGTTCTCCACATATCAGGCAGGGAATATATTCTGGCCCCCTTCCCAAACATGCCGTGCAGCCAACGGGCATCCCGCACATCGGCAGGGTCCGGAGAGAGGACCTTCAAAACAGGAGCCGGTACGGGACGCTCCTCAGCCGGACGTAAATCCATGTGCCGCCAGAGCCGCCCCACACGCTGGATCAGAGACCCGATTGGGGCTAGGTCAGAAACCATCAGATCAAAATCCAGATCAAGGGATGCCTCGACAATCTGGGTCGAAACCAGCACATACCCTCTGCGCTTCTTCCCATTACGCCCCACACGCCCCAACACGTCCTTTTCCAGCCTCTTCCGATCACAGAGAGCAAAACGGGCATGTAAAAGATGCGCCTCGATACCGACCTGCCGCAGAGCAGCCACCGCAGCAATGGCATCGTCCACAACGTTACGAATCCAGACACAGGCCGCCCCCTTCTCGACCCCCTGTGTCAGATACTGAAGAGCCTCATCCTCCGTACTGATCCGCTCCACCGTGACAGGTCCTTTCACGGGACGTTCATCAGCAGCGAACTCCGTCATGGTGGCCCCTCCTGCCACTGTTATGGCCGGGTAAGCTGATGACTCGGAACTGCCTTCATATGTGGCAAGCAACCGTTTGCGCCACTCAAGAGGAAGCGTTGCCGTCAGCAGAATGGCCGAACCTCCCATCGCCCGATGCATTTTCAGCAGGGTGACCAGTATCTCAGCCATATAAGGTTCACCCATTTCATGAACCTCATCCACCACCACAATCTTGGAGGCCAGCCCATAGTGCCGCAATGTCTGAAAGCGTACACGCAGGGTCGATAACAGGGCCTGATCCACTGTCCCAACACCGACATCAGCCAGCAGTGCCCGCCTGTTATCACCCGCCAGCCACTCCGAACTGGTAATGCCTTTCCCATCATCATCAGATGCCGCATTGGTTCCTTCCACCATGACATCCCTGAACAGGACAGACAGCCCGGCCCGCCCATGAGCCAGGGTGACAGACGGATTCTGAAAAATTTTCCCCACGATACGTGCCGTCCTGTCAAACATGGCATCAGCCGTAGCCATCGTGGGCAGGGCAAAGAACAGCCCCCTGCCTTTACCTGCCAATGCCATACGCTGCGCCAGAATGAGTGCGGCTTCCGTCTTACCAACGCCCGTTTCTGCTTCCAGGACAACCAGAGCCGGACCATCCGGTAGTGGCAGGGTTTCACAAGCTACCTGCAGGGGGCGCAAGACAAAATCAAACAGGGGTTCGGAGCATGGCTCCGCCCCTCCCAGCCCGGCCTCTTCCACCGCCGTTCTGGCCACCAGTCGAGTTCCCTCAAGATATTCGGCAGGCCCGCTGTTCAGTTCCTTGGGCAGGAACCATCTTGTATTGGACCCTACCCAATCTGCCGCCGTACAGAGACCAGACAGCCACCATGAAACATGTCGGGCCTGTCCCAAATCAAGAGACGCCAGAGAAGCCTCTGGCCACAAATCCCTGAAAACATCCAGAAAACGTCTGGCGGCTTCCTTCCCTTCACCAACGTGCCGTCTCACACATTCTCTGAATTCACGTCCATGCAATGCAAGATCTGGTGGACGTCCATGGTGGCCAGCTATCGAGGCATAAAGTATCCGACGGACTGTCAGTGTCCCTCCCAACCAGTCGGCCAGCATGTCGTCATGAGCCAGCAGGAGTATTTCGGTCAGCTCCCAGTGTGAAGGGATCCCCCCTCCTTCTCCACGCAACATCCTTCGAAACTGATGACTGAATTTCCCCAGATCATGCAGTCCTGCCAAGGCAATAAAGGCCTGCTTTAGTACAGCAGGCCAAGATGATGATGCAATCAACTGTTCGGCAACTGCTGCCACATCAAGCATATGATAAATTGCAGGATGTTCGATCATCTCGGGAGGGCGGGCACTCTTTGCGGGCCACTCAGACCATTCCTGCATGACGGATCACCCTTCCCGTTCAGTCGTCACTGACAAAGAAAGGCTAGCAAGTCAGGTGCGATGAAGGAAGCTTCATACCAACCCTTGCGTTTACCGACCTGATTTATATTTGAGGGGGAGTATATGGATGGATGCGGGGGTAGGATTTGAACCTACGACCTTCAGGTTATGAGCCTGACGAGCTACCGGGCTGCTCCACCCCGCGTTGGTGGGTGGTCTTTATGGGGGTGAGGTGAGCGAGGGGACCTGGCGGCGACCGACTTTTCCGCTCCTTAAGGAGCAGTATCATAGGCGCTGGAGGCTTTAACGGCCGAGTTCGGGATGGGATCGGGTATGGATCCTCCGCCATGGCCACCAG
>NZ_PDLY01000004.1 GCF_014048465.1 Bombella mellum | reverse complement strand
TTCAACGCATCAAACTTAAAGTCAGATACATCAGCTTCCGTCTTCCATCAGCCTTCGCCAACGAAAACGCCGCCAACATATCCCTTCCAGTCTCTACTTTATAACCCATATTCTCTTGTCAATGATCACCCCAGCCGCCCCAGAACTCCCGCCCCAGCGCCGCCGGTGAATGGGCTTATACGCAGATCCCCCTGACCACACAACCCCAAAAAATGAAAAATTTCAAAAAACTTTAATCACCAGTGAGAAACCAGTCCGCAAACCGCCGGACCCCTTCTTCCAGATCAGTCTCAGGCTGCCAGGCAATCATCTTCCGCAAGGCTGTCGTATCAGCCCATGTCTTCAGCATGTCTTCCGCCGGTTTGGCAGCCTTCCGTATGCGTGCCGTCTTTCCCAGCGACCTTTCCAGACAGCGCACGAGATCACCGACAGAACGGGGCTTTCCATACCCTACGTTGAAAATGCGGTTTTCACCCACCCCCGCCGGAACTTCAGCCAGCATGAGAATGGCACTGACCACATCATCAATATAGGTGAAATCCCTTGCCAGCCCGTCAGCATCCCACAGGGTGATGGGCTTTCCGTCCCATATGGCTCTGGCAAAGCCATGACAGGCCATGTCAGGCCGCCCCCACGGTCCATATACCGTAAAGAAACGCAGCCCCGTCTGTGCAAAACCATAGAGATGGGCATAGGTCTGCGCCGTCAGCTCGTTCATCCGCTTGGTCGTGGCATAGAAGGAGGCCTGACCACCAACGGGAACGGATTCCGAAAAAGGAAGCGGAGCTGACGGGCCATACACGGCAGATGACGAGGCATAAAGAATCTGTCTCAGTTGCGGCAGAGACCGACAGGCCTCCAGCAAGGTAACGTGCCCGGCTATGTTGTCCGTTATGTAGGCATGAGGCGTCAGACGTGACTGACGCACCCCCGCCCGTGCAGCGAGATGCAGGACCGTCTCCATGTCGGGATGTTCTGCGAACAGCCGATCCAGCAACGGCCGGTCACCCACGTTCCCCCGGACATAATGGAAACCCAGCCTCCCCCGTAGGAGAGCCAGCCGCCGGGAGGACAGCTCCGGAGCCGCCTGCTCGCTGTCGAGGCCAACCACCTTCCAGCCCGAATCCAGAAAGGCACGGGCCACATGAGACCCGATAAACCCCGCAGCCCCGGTTATGAAAACTGCCCGGGGCAATCAGTGTGCCCCATCTGACAGGGCACTGGACATGACCCTGTCGCCCACGACCAGCCCCAGCCGTTCCGTTGTGCCGGCGGGAACCTCCAGCACGGCCCGGACCGGCCCATGACTGCTGATGATGCCCTCACTCAGGGGAATCGTGTGCTCTTCAATGGCATGGATGCGATTCTGACCATCGATGAACACCATATCCAGTGACACGAACGTGTTCCGCATCCACATGGCGGAGTCCTGCGAGGCAGGCCAGACAAACAGCATGCCGTGATCCGGAGCGATCTCCTTCCGGAACATCTCGCCCACTTCCTGCTGGTGCTGCGTCCTGGCCAGCTCGACCGTGAAAACATGATCATGCCCGGACTGGTCAGTGATGGTCAGCGGGACTTCCGGCAATGGCGGCTGCGCCTCCGTTATCGCCGTCTCGGCCCGGGCGGGACCGGCCCCGGAAAGCCCACCCACCAGCACGAACCCTACAAGCAGACCCCACCGACAGACTGTCTTCATGTTTCCTCTCCATCCCGATCAACGCTGGAAGGCCGGATTGCACCGGCGTTCTTCCCCTATGGTGGTGGGAAGACCGTGCCCTGGCAACACCACCATCTCGTCTGGCAGAGTGAACAGCCGCTCCCTGATGCCATCCAGCAGCTGCCTTTCATTGCCATAGGGGAAATCAGTCCGCCCCACCGTCCCACGGAACAGCGTGTCGCCTGCAATGACGACCCCCGCCTTTTTCAAAATGAACACCACATGCCCCGGCGTATGGCCGGGCACATGGGCCACCTCGATGTCGTGCCCCAGCAGGGGCAGGACATCCCCATCCTCAAGAAAACGGTCCGGCATGACACTCTTCATGCCGCTGAGACCTAGCGAGGCCGCCTGCGCCTCAATCCGTTCCAGAAGAAACAGGTCATCCCTGAGCGGCCCGATGACGGGCACCTCCCCCTCCTGCCGTGCCGTCAGCAACGCCTTGAGGTCGGCCGCTCCACCGGCATGATCCAGATGACCATGTGTCAGCAGGATGGCCTCCACGTGCAGTCCGCCCGTCTCATGAGCAAGCCGTGGACTTTCACCGCCGGGATCGACGACCACAGCCCGCCCGGACTGATCGGACAGAATCATGCAGTTCTGCCGAATCGGTGTGACTGTTACTTTCCGGAGGGTCAGTTTCATGGCGGCATCCACATTCATAGTGACGGTAAAGAATTGATTTACAATTCCCCTCTCCATCCGGCAAGAAACCGGACAGACGAGGCAACCCCTTCAGAGGTCTGAAAAATATCAGATATAAGATAACACAATAAAAATGTAGTTCAATTTGCCTGAATACAGATGCAATGGTCCATTATCCTTTACCTAACCATATGGCTATTATTTTTACACGTTGCCCCTCTCCCCAAAAATGTACCATTTGAAAAAATCATATTTCAGAATGATATATATTTCCTGATATTAAATCTTGTTCAGGTATCTTCCTTCAAAAATGGCCAATATTTGGCTTGTCAGTTGCCGCTGCCTTCTGATAGTTTTCGACGACTATTGGAAAAGTGAGGTCCATTTCGGTCAGTCAGTAATGGGAAGATATATCATGCGCCGTAACGGGAAACGGTTATTTCTGTCATGTCTGATGCTTTCTGCGGCAGCCTTCTGTGCGCCCAAGGCCGAGGCACGGCATCCTGTGCGGCACTCCAGCCGTCTGGTCAAGGGCGGCCACTTCCTGCACAGGCATTTCCGTCATTATGGCCATGCTCACGTCATCCAGTGTGTCGCCTATGTGCACCAGAACACGGATTTCCAGATCCGTGGCAACGCCCGTGACTGGTGGCGCAATGCAGAGGGCATCTATGCCCGTGGCCAGCAGCCTGAGGTTGGTGCCGTACTGAGCTTCCGTGGCACACGACGCATGCCGCTGGGTCATGTGGCCGTCGTCAGCCAGAAGATTGACAGCCGGACCATCATGGTTGACCAGTCCCACTGGATTTCCAACGGCGTCACCCGCAACACCCGTGTGGTGGATGTCTCTCCTGACAATGACTGGACGGCCGTCCGTGTAGCCCTTCCCCATGATGGCCGCCTGGGCAGCATCTACCCGACATATGGCTTCATCTACAGCCGTCATGACGGGGCAGCCCCGATTTCAAACGCAGTCCACAATGTCATGGCCCACGGGACGGCCAGCGACATGGAGACAGCTTCCATTCCGGCCGATGCCAATTTCTTCGGGGATGAAGCTCCCAGCCGATCCCTCCGGTAAGACCGACCGTTTCAGAACATGATTTCCGTGAAGCCGGACCGCTCCTCAGGGGCGTCCGGCTTTATGATATGGATGGCCTGTCTGGATGGCCTGCGCCCGGAAGAGCTGTTCTGCCAGCATGACCCGCACCAGCATGTGCGGCCATGTCAGCTTCCCCAGTGAAAAAACGGCATCCGCCCGCTGAAGAATGGCGGCGTCAAACCCTTCGGCTCCCCCAATCATGAAACAGACAGGGCGGCCGCTCTCCTGCCATGTCTGCAATCGGGATGAAAAGGCCGGACTGTCCAGCAGACGGCCCCCTTCATCCATCGCCACAAGAAACGCATTATCAGGACAGGCGGCCAGAAGAGAATCGGCTTCCCGCCGTTTCAGTTCGGCAGGAGCACCCCGGCCCTGGGCCACTTCCACGATCTCCAGCCTCGGGCGCAACCGGGCGCAGTACCGGTCCAGCAGTTCCCGTTCCGGACCGGCCTTCAGCTTTCCTACGGCGATGAGCTTCATCAGGAAGCCCTCACGCCAGCCATCGCCTCATTCAACAGTGATTTCTTCCGCAGCGGCCTCGAAATCACCACCCCACATGCGTTCCAGCGCATAAAGCTCACGGCTTTCCGGCATGAAAAGATGGACGACCACATCCCCCGCATCCATCAGAACCCAGTCACTGCCCTGGTCCCCTTCAACCTGCGGACGGGCGAGGTTTTCTTCCTTCAGGCGGCGTTCCAGATGCTGGGCCATCGCAGACAGCTGACGCTCGGAAAGACCGGAGGCTATGACCATACGCTCGGCAAATCCGGCACGGCCTGTCAGGTCCAGCACGACAATGTTCTCGGCCTTGTCTTCATCCAGACTGTCCGTGATGACGGAGAGAAGACGGGCCAGCCCTTCCTCATCACGGGGGGCGGAAGCGGGGGTTTCAGTCGCGTTGATGATGGTTCTCACTCCTGATCGACAGACGGGCAGAACAGCCCCTTTTGACGCAAAGCGGTCGAAGATATGTCATTCTGAGGTGCCGAAAGGAATGTCCAGCCCGGCCCACCTCTTTTCTCTAGCAGAAGAGACGCCGCCCTTCCATCACGACGATGATGCCGCAGGACGGAACTGGCACGCCCCCGAAGGGCCGGTATGACGCTTCCCGGCCGGGGCAGGACGGCGATGGGCACCATCCGTGCCAGCCGCCGCCATGACCGCCAGCGGGAAAACTGGGCCAGTCCGTCCGCCCCCATGAGCCAGACAAAACGGCACTGCGGGAAACGCTGCCGGAGCATGGCCACGGTCCGGACCGTGTAACGCTGACCCAGCTTCTGCTCTATGTCCGTAGCAATGATACGCCGTCCATCTGCCAAAGCCTGTGCCGTTGCCAGCCGCCGGGAGAACGGTGCCATTCCCTTGCGGGATTTTAGCGGATTCCCCGGCGACACCATCAGCCAGACCTGATCCAGCCTCAGGCTTGCCAGAGCCTTGCGGGCCAGCTGGATGTGCCCCTCATGCGCCGGATTGAACGACCCCCCCAGCAGGCCGATGCGCATCCGGCGGCCATCACCGAAACGGGATGCGGCAGCCCCCAGCGGAGTCGCCGGGAGCCTTCCGGGACGAGGCCCCTTCATGAGGCTGTCTTACACGTTAAAACGGAACAACAGAACGTCACCATCCTGCACGACGTAATTCTTGCCCTCGACACGCAGCTTACCTGCCTCACGGGCACCCGCCTCACCCTTGTAGGTGACGTAATCATCATAGGCGATGGTCTCGCAGGCGATGAAGCCACGCTCGAAATCATTATGGATGACGGCGGCCGCCTGCGGGGCCTTCGTGCCAGCCGTGATCGTCCAGGCCCGGGTCTCCTTCGGCCCTACCGTGAAGTAGGTCTGAAGGCCCAGAAGGCGATAGCCAGCAGCAATCACACGGTCCAGACCGCTGTCCTTCAGGCCGAGACCATCCAGAAATTCGGTCCGCTCTTCAGCCTCAAGCTGGCTGACCTCCGCCTCGATGGCCGCAGACACGATGACAGCCCCGGCACCTTCCGCCTCGGCCCGCTTCCGCACCTGCTCGGAATAGGCGTTGCCGGTCGAGGCGGCCGATTCTTCCACATTGCAGACATAAAGGACGGGTTTGGTCGTCATCAGCTGGAGGCGGGCAGCCTCCACTTCTTTCCCATCAGGAACGGCCGTGCGGGCCGGTTTGCCCTCACGCAGGGCGGCCAGCAGCGGCTCCATGAGTTCCAGCTGTTCCTTGGCCTCACGGTCATTGCCACGGGCACGCTTTTCCAGCCCGACCTTGCGGCGTTCCAGACTGTCCAGATCGGCCAGCATCAGTTCCGTCTCGATGATGTCCGCATCCCGCACGGGGTCCACGCCCCCCTCGACATGGGTGATGTCATCATCATCAAAGCAGCGCAGGACGTGGATGATGGCATCCACCTCACGGATGTTGGCGAGGAACTGGTTGCCCAGCCCTTCCCCCTTGGAAGCCCCACGGACCAGCCCGGCAATATCCACGAACTCGAGGCTTGTCGGCACGATGCGCTGGGAATTGCCAGCCTTGGCCAGAACCTCCAGCCGTTCATCCGGCACGGCCACCCGCCCCGTGTTCGGCTCGATGGTGCAGAATGGATAATTGGCAGACTGTGCCGACGCTGTCTGTGTCAGCGCATTGAACAGGGTGGATTTGCCGACATTGGGGAGGCCGACGATCCCGCAGTTGAACCCCATTCGCTCTCTCCCCTTTCTGTGCCCTGCCGGTCCGGCTCATCTCTCGCCACCGCAGGCCTGTTAGATTCTCTGTTTTCAGTTCCGCCGCAAGGCCGTTTTCGTCATGAAAGCCTCATGCTCACCCTGCGCCAGAAGTGGCGTGGCATCGGCCATGCCATCCAGCCACAGCTCCAGCTCCGGCCTTTCCGTGCTGGAGAAATCCCCCAGCACATGGCCATGCACCTTTTCCCGGCTGCCCGGATGGCCGATCCCCAGCCGCACACGCCAGTAATCAGGGCCGGGCAGGGCCTTGTCCATGGAGCGCAGGCCATTATGCCCGGCCGCTCCCCCGCCCCGCTTGACCCGCATCTTTCCAAAGGCCAAGTCCAGCTCATCGTGAAAGACGGTAATCTCATCCTGTGGGATTTTATAGAAACGTGCTGCCTGCTGCACGCTGTCACCAGACAGGTTCATGTAGGTCAGAGGCTTGAGCAGAAGAATCTTCTGCCGCCCGACCATGCCTTCCGCCGTTTCCCCACGGAAACGCCTGCGCCACGGGGCGAACCCGTGGCGCGTGGCGATCGTATCGACCGCCATGAAGCCGATGTTATGCCGGTTGCGGCTCATTGATACACCCGGATTGCCGAGTCCGACCCAGAGCTTCACAACCGCAATACCCCTTACTTGGCTTCAGCTGCTTCCTCAGAAGCCTCTTCCGGCTCCTCGTCAACCGTCGGCGGAGCGATGGAGGCAATCACGAAGTTGGGGATATGCAGGGTCGGTGTGGAGTGCTCCGTCCCCTGGAGGTCGTCCCAACGCACGTTGTCGTTGATGTCCAGCTTGCTGAGGTCAACCGTGAAGTGCTCAGGGATGTTCTCGACCGGAACTTCCACGTCAACGGAGTGACGGGCAATGTTCAGCACGCCGCCACGCTTGATGCCCGGAGCCTCATCCTCACCCGTGAAGGTGATGCCCACCTGAACATGCACGCTCTGGCCAGGAACCAGACGCAGGAAGTCGATATGGATCGGCGCATCGGACACCGGATGGAACTGGATGTCACGGATCAGGGCATGGACCTGCTCACCACCGATGCTGAACTGGTACAGGCGGGACTGCCAGGCACCACGGTGCAGCTCCTTCATGATGATGCGGGGGTCGATGGAGACCAGAACCGGCTCCTTCTTGCCACCATACACCACGCCCGGGACCATGCCCTCACGTCGTGTTGCGCGCGCTGCCCCCTTACCTGCCTTGGCGCGCTGGGAGATCTCCAGTGTCGTTACTTTCGCCACGTTATACGCTCCTGCGTTCTGAAATTGTCGTGCCCAACCGGCCTCCAGGGGTGCCGGATGGTTGGCTCCGCCCTAGCGGAAAAAAGCGGAAAAGACAATTTTTTTGTCAGTCCGCCCCCAGTCCCGCACGAATGACGGCGATCTGGCGGCCCGTCCGTCCGTCACCATGCAGCGTCGCCCGGCGATGGCTGAAGAAACGCTCCTCCGCCAGCGTGTCATGCCCCGTCCACTCAGCCTGGACGCCCTCTTCTGCCAGACGGGACAGACAGAAAGCGGGCAGATCAAACTGGTGATGTCCGGCCCGTGCCGCCGGACCGAAAAACCGCTCGCCCTCCGGGTGCCGTTCCAGAACGGCCCGGCGCATGTCCTCACCCACCTCATAGGAGGCAGGGCCGATGCAGGGCCCTACCACGGCACGGAGTCCCTCCGCCCCCAGCAGGCGCATCTGCCTGACCGTCTCTTCCAGCACGCCTCCCACGGCTCCACGCCAGCCCGCATGGGCCGCACCGACGACCCGGCCATCGTCCGACGACAGCAGCACGGGGGCACAGTCCGCCGTGGCCACGCCCAGGGCAATATCTGCGCAGTCCGTCACCAGAGCATCACCTGCCGGAAGGGCCTCATGGCCCTGCGTGTGGGACCAGACATCACCGGCCTGACGCAGCACAAGCACATCCACCCCGTGAACCTGCCGGAGCGCAGCAAACCGCTCCAGCTCCACGCCCACGGCAGCCGCCATCCGCCGCCTGTTCTCCTGCACGTCGTCCAGCCGGTCCTGCGTCCCCAGCCCGCCATTGAGGGTGCCATAGAGAGCCGCAGACACGCCCCCCTCCCGGGTAAAGAAACCATGCCGGACAGGCAGCAATGGCGATCGTATGAAAACAGGTCGTGTCATTCTGCAATCCAGTCCGTCTGCCGGGCGGGACGGCTGAAGGCATGAACCATCAGGCCAATCCCGGCCAGGGCCATGGGCAGGCACAGGAGCTGCCCCATCGTGATTCCCCCAGCCAGAAAACCGATATTGTCATCCGGCTGACGGAACAGTTCGCAGAAGGCCCGGGCACAGGCATAGCCGAGAAGGAACAGCCCGGACAGGAACCCGGCCCGTGCCCGCAGGGCGGGGCGGCTGACCGCCAGCAGCATCACGACCAGCAGCAGGACA
Organism: Bombella mellum; assembly: GCF_014048465.1. Lineage (GTDB taxonomy): Bacteria > Pseudomonadota > Alphaproteobacteria > Acetobacterales > Acetobacteraceae > Bombella > Bombella mellum. Next base: position 290,753 of record NZ_PDLY01000004.1, on the reverse strand, counting down.
CCCTCCGTCAGGGCCTCATACAGCTCGGACGGATGCCGTGGCTCCGGCCCGACGGCGGGGAAGATCATGGCCCACGGCACGGCACTGGCCACCGGCCGCCCCCAGAGTTCACCATTGATGAAATTGGCACACCGCCCCAGAGCCAGCCCGATGGGCACCACCACGACGATCCTGTCTGCAAAGGCCAGAAAGTTCAAACCCCGCCGCCATGTGAACAGGGCCAATGCGATGATGACCCCCGCCGCTCCCCCATGAAAGGACATGCCGCCTTTCCAGGTGGCCAGAATCTCCAGAGGGTGAGACAGGAAGAAAAGCGGCCGATAAAACAGGACATAGCCAAGCCGTCCCCCCAGCAGCACCCCCAGCACCGCATAGACGAGGAAGTCATCCACGGCGACTCTGGAGGCCACCTTCGGCCCCAGCCGGACAAGTCTGCGGGCCAGCGGCAGGGCAATGATGAACGCCACGATATAGGCCAGTGCATACCATCGCACCACCAGCGGCCCCAGATGGAAGGCGATCGGGTCCATCCCCGGGAAAACGAGCGGATGTGTCACAGATACAGCCTTCCTGATGTCAGATGCCCTTCGATGTAGCGGCTGATTCCTTCCTCCAGCGACGTGAAGGGGGCGGGATAGCCTGCCCCGTGCAGGGCACTCATGTCAGCCTGCGTGAAGGACTGGTACTGCCCCTTCAGGCTCTCAGGCATCGGGATGTACTCGATCTCTGCCGGACGTCCTGCCGCAGCGCAGACGGCCCGGGCCAGAGCCTCATAGGTCCGGGCCTGCCCTGTCCCGCAGTTGAACAGCCCGCTGACGGATGGTGTCTCCAGCAGCCAGAGGAGAACCTTCACCACGTCCCCGACCCAGATGAAATCACGCTTCTGCTGCCCGTCAGCAATATCCTCCCGGTCGGACCGGAACAGACGCACCGGGCCGCCCGCCATCAGCTCATCATATTTCACCTTGATGACCGAAATCATCCGTCCCTTGTGATACTCATTAGGGCCATAGACATTGAAGAACTTCAGTCCGGCCCATTGTGGCGGGGCCGGCTCCCCGGCTTCCACCGTCCTTTTCACCCAGAGGTCGAAGGCCTGCTTGGACCAGCCATAAAGATTGAGAGGCCGCAATCCCTCGATGCTGCCCAGTCCGTCCGCAAACAGGTCCGGCCTGTCCGCCGCCCCGTAGGTCGCCGCTGAAGATGCGTAGAGAAACGGCACCTTGTGTTCTGCGCACCACCGCCAGAGCCTCTGGGACAGGGCGACGTTGCTCTGCCAGACCAGATCACCATCCCGGACCGTCGTCTCGCTGATCGCCCCCATGTGAATGACAGCCTCGACGCCCCTGGCCTCCGCCAGAAAGGCTGGCAGCTCATCCGGTGGCACCACGAGATGGGGAGGATGGGTGGCCAGATTGCGCCACTTCCCCTGATCCTGAAGGTAATCCACAATGACGGTCCGCCGCCCCTGCCGAAACAGGGCCTGCTGCACACATGAACCAATAAATCCGGCTCCGCCGGTGACGATAATCATTCTTCCTGTATAGTCTGGCAGAAAGCGGCTTCCAACAGAAAGAACGCAGGAACAGGGGAAGACCGGTTGACAGACCTGCTCCCCGTTCTGAAAGACTCATGACGGAAAAATCAGATCCGTTTTCAATGCCGAACGTTCAGGAGTGTATGACATGGCCTTTCGTCCCCGTTTCCTTGATGATCTGACCGGCCTTGCCGGAACGGCCTTCTCTGCGGCCTCCGGCCTGCGGGAGGAGGTCCATACGCTCATCCGCAGCCAGATCAGCGAGGTCCTCTTCTCCCTCAACCTCGTCCGTCGGGATGAATTTGACGCCGTACAGGAGATGGCCAGCCGGGCCCGTCTGGCGCAGGAACAGGCCGAACAGCGCATCAAAGACATGGAAGCCAGACTGGACGAACTGGAACAGACCCTGACGGCCCCGGCAGAACCGCCACGTCACTAATCCTTCCCAGACCAACGGAGACTTCAGATCATGACAACTCCCACCCTTCTTCTTGTCGGCTGTGGCAAAATGGGCGGTGCCCTCATGCGGGGCTGGGTCAGCAGTCCCAACCCGCCACGCATCTTCATTCTGGACCGCAAGCTCCAGGACGCCCCGGCAGGCAGCACCATCTTCCGCTCACCGGAAGAGATCACCGCCGACGTGGCACCGGACATCATCATCCTGGCCGTCAAGCCTGCCGGAGCGGAGGCCATGCTGAAGGCCCTGCGGCAGGCCCTCGGCGACCGGATGGACAAGGCCGCCCTTCTGTCCGTCATGGCAGGCAAGAGCTGCGAGAAACTGGCCGAATGGTGTGGCCGGGCGGACATGCCCATCATCCGCACCATGCCCAACACGCCCTCCAGCGTGGGTGCCGGAAGCACGGGGCTGTATGCCTCCCCGCATGTCAGCGAGGAACAGAAGAAGCTGGCCATCCGTCTCATGGAACAGGTTGGCACGGTCGTCCCCGTTCCGCATGAGGAGGACCTGCGGTCCGTCATCGCCATTGCCGGTTCCGCTCCGGCCTATGTCTTCCTGCTGGCTGAACTGCTGGAGAAAACGGGGCAGGACCTGGGGCTGGAAAAAGAGGCTGCCCGCACGCTGGTCCGCAGCATGATCCACGGCGTCGGTAAGATGCTGCACGAACTGCCGGAGGATGCCGAGACACTGCGCAAGAATGTCACAAGCCCCAACGGTACCACGGCCGCAGCCCTGGACGTCTTCATGGCTGAAGAGCACTGGCCCCGCTTGGTCCCGCTGGCCGCCGAGGCTGCCATAAAAAGGTCACGCGAGCTGGATGACTGACATCTGGTGCGGGCGGCAGCTCCGCCCGCACCATCATCACTACAGCCGCACGGACAGGGACGGAGAAAACACCATGAACGTTGATCACCACGACCCGCTTTTCGACAGGACCATGATTGAGGCGACCCTTCAGCTTGCCCAGAGCCAGGGCTGGCAGCGTGTGTCCCTTGTTGATGCTTCACGTGAAGCAGGGCTTCCTCTCCAGCAGGTCCGGCAACGTTTCCCTTTCAAGTCCATGGTCCTGCTGCGACTGAACCGCCAGATCGACGATGCAGCCCTCTGCGGTGCGAGCTATGGCACGACCGTCCGTGAACGAATGTTCGACCTGCTCATGCGCCGTTTTGATGCCATGCAGGATTACCGTCCCGGCATCTGCGCCGTGATGCAGACCCTCCCCCGTGACCCTGCCCTTGCCGCCTTCCTCGCCGGAACGACCATGGAAAGCCTGCGCTGGATAGCGGATTCTGCCGCACTGGACCGCCACGGGCTGGGGGGCCTGATACGGCTCAACACCCTGCTGGCCATATGGTCCGGAACGCTCATCAGCTGGGAGAAGGACATCACGCCCGATCTGGCCGAGACCATGCAGACGCTGGACAAGGCCCTCGCCCGGGCCGAACGGATGGGACTCCTGAAAGAATCCATCCCTCCGGAACAGACCGGCACCGTCATGGAAGAGGGAGGGCTGCCCGACCATGTCGCTCCTGAAGAAGAAGGCGATAACAACGGGTTATCCTGACACACCACACAAAAAATGCCGTCCTTCTCTTTACCCTTTTCATGGTTCGGGATAATAAGAAGACCTGCATTGGGGCGTAGCCAAGCGGTAAGGCAGCGGATTTTGATTCCGCCATGCGGAGGTTCGAATCCTCCCGCCCCAGCCAGAATTTTCCCCTGAAAAATCTGCCCAACGGAAAAACGCCGCTCTGGTCGGGAAGCGGCGTTTTCGTGCGTGCTGTATAAGATGTTCATCTCTCCGCCCTCCCTTTTCAGGAAGGGCGGACAGGAAATCAGAACTTCTGGAAGTCCTTGGCCTGGAGATGCTGCTGGTCAAGGAAGGTGATCTGACCCTGACCGTTCGGCAGATCGATCGTGGTGTTGCCACCCTTGACCGTCTGGTGCTCAAGCATCTGGCCGATCTGCTCGTCAGTAGCCTTGAGGCCGACCTTGTTGCCGGCAGCCTTGCCGAAGTCGGTGATCGTGTAATGACCACCCTTGTTGTTGAGGAACTGGAACAGGTTGGCAGACCCGCTGCCACCGCTCAGCGTCGCACCAGCATCACTGCCACCATTGACGGTGTTGTGCACGGTGATGGTGTCGGAAGCCGTACCACCCTTGATGGTGTCACCGATTCCGGCAAAAGCCTGAAGAGACTGGTGGGACTTGGACGCATCGAACAGGATATGGTCCGGATTCTGCGCCGTGCTCTGGTGATCGGTCGTGAACACGCTCTTCCCGCCCACACCCGGACGGGTATAGTGGTAGACGCTGTTCGGCGTACCGTAGATGGTCGCATTGTTGCCGATGGAGCGGGTGTTGGACCCCACACCACCGAGGAAGCTCAGCGTACCACCGAGGGAAAGCTGCGTCGCATTGTTGCCGGCAGCGGAGATGGTGTCCTGACCGCCCAGCACCGTTGCCTGGGACCCGGTGACCGGCGTCTCGTCGGCCATGCGGAACTGGATCGGACTGCTGCTCGTCGTGTCGGATGAGGAAGACGTGGACGTGGTGGACGTGGTTCCGTCACCGGAACCGGAAGAGGCCACCAGAGAGGCGAAAGACGTCGTGAACAGCGAATTCAGATCCTCGGCTCCCTGGGTAGGGACACTGACGGGATACGAATGCTGCTGCCCTCCAGAAATAGTTACAATAGCCAAGAAACTTCACCTTACCACAGCGTTGACACACTCGACCGGCCCAGACAGGACAACCGCCTCCTTGCTTAAGCCAGCCTCCCCTACCCTTCCCTCGGGGCCATGAAAGATCGACATCCTTCATGGCCTCCTCAGGTCCAAATTGAGGAATATCTGTGACCGCCCATAGAGCCGTCCCAGAGACGAATCCAGAAAGAGTTAACGTAAGCTATACAAATTTCCTAACCAATGTAACCAGACCCATGCAGAATCACAACAACTTTATGCCTGTTCCACTAAAAGCAGACAATTCTGGACGACAGGACCTCCCAGTACCTCCTGTGATGAAAATCACACAGAAGATGCCAGAAGAGCACTCCTACAATGAAATGAAAATCTGCTGATCAGAAATACCTAGCGCAGATGTGCTTCCAGCTGCTCCAGTACGGAAAGCCAGAGCGTCGCCGTTCCGTCGGACGGTGCCCGCCAGTCCCCACGGGGCGACAGGCTGCCCCCGGCCACCACCTTCGGCCCGTTCGGCATGGCCGAACGCTTGAACTGGCTGGTGGCGAAAAACCGCTTCATGAAAAGACGCATCCAATGGATGATGGCTGGCAGGTCATAAGCCCGCCGGTCCTGTTCCGGATAATTCAGCGGCCAATGTCCCTGTCCAGCATCACGCCAGGCATGGAACTGGAGAAAAACGATCTTCTCTGGAGAGAATCCATGCCGCAGGACATGATAGAGCGTGAAATCCTGCAGGGGATACGGGCCGATCACCTGCTGGGTACTCTGGACACCCTGTCCCTGATCCGGCACCAGCTCCGGTGAGATTTCCGCCGAGACGATCTTTTCCAGCACGGTGCGGGCAGCATCGGAGACACTGTCATCCTGTGCAGCCGCCCAGCGTATGACATGCTGGATGAGCGTCTTAGGCAGACCGGCATTGACATTATAATGTGCCATCTGGTCCCCGACGCCATAGGTGCACCAGCCCAGGGCCAGCTCGGACATGTCCCCGGTCCCGATCACCAGTCCCTGATGATGGTTCGCCAGCCGGAACAGGAAGTCCGTCCGCAGCCCGGCCTGCACGTTCTCGAACGTCACGTCATAAACCGGCTCGCCCTGACCGTAGGGATGATCGATGGCTTCCAGCATGGCCTGGGCCGTGGGGCGTATGTCCAGCTCTCCCGCATTCACGCCAAGGCTGTCCATCAGTCCGTGCGCCAGAGCGAGGGAGGCACCGCCCGTGGCGAAGCCCGGCATGGTCCTGGCCAGGATGCGGCTCCGCTCCCATCCCAGACAGTCTGCCGCCTTCACGGCCACCAGCAGGGCGAGGGCACTGTCCAGCCCCCCCGACACACCGATGATCATGGTTCTGGCATGGGCCGCCTTCAGCCGCTGGCAGAGGGCCTGAACCTGAATGTTCCAGGCTTCCTGACAGTCCTGCTCACACCGTTCGGGACGGGCCGGGACGAAAGGAAAACGGGGGACATCACGTTTCAGCCCCCAGTCCCTCATCTCCGGTTTCAGGGCGAAGCCTATCCGGCGGAACGCTCCCTCATGGGCTGAACTGAAATGACCGCTCTGGAGTCGCTCCTGCCGCAGCCGGTCAAGATCGACATCCGCCACGACCATCTCACCCTCCCGGACAAACCGTTCCGAACTGGCAAGACAGTCCCCCGCCTCATAAACAAGAAGCTGCCCGTCCCATGACAGGTCCGTCGTGGATTCCCCCTCACTGGCCGCCGCATAGAGATAGGCACTGACCGTCCTCATGGACTGCGCTTGACAGAGCAGCACCCGCTGCTCCGACCGGCCGACCGTCACGGGGGAAGCCGAAAGATTTGCCAGCACCGTTGCCCCCGCCACGGCCAGTGCCCCGCTCGGTGGCTGGGGAACCCAGAGGTCCTCACAGATTTCCACCCCCAGAACCAGTCCGGGCACGTCCTCCGCCTCGAAGAGGAGGTCCGTCCCGAACGGGACCGCCTCCCCCCCCAGCATGATGGTTCCGGTGCAGCCCCGGCCACTGGTGAAATGGCGGGTCTCATAAAATTCCCGGTAACGGGGCAGCATCGTCTTGGGCACGATCCCCAGAATCCGTCCCCGATGGAAGATGGCGGCACAGTTGTAAAGGCTGTCCCCCCACCGCAGCGGCAGACCGACGATACCGACCGTCATCAGGTCGGCCGTCCGCTCCACGAGACGCAGCAGGGCATCCCTTGCTCCATCCAGCACCGCCTGCTGGAAAAAGAGGTCTTCCAGCGTGTAACCCGTCAGTCCCAGTTCCGGAAACACGGCAACAGCCACGCCCTGCGCATGGCAACATTCCAGCCTGTCCTGCACGACCTCCGCATTATGCTGCGGATCGCCCAGCATGATGGGCGTGGTACAAGCGGCGACACGGGCAAAGCCCTGGCGATACAGACACAGAAAATCAGACAAGGACACGACGGCTCTCCCTTTACCTTCCACGCCTCTTCACATCCGCCTCCGGGACCCGATTATGCCTCCAGCCGGTTCACCCGGACGAAACGGAACAGCCTGCGGGTCTCCATGACGGCCAGACCGAAAACCAGAACGGCATACAGGGCCGAAAGACTCGTCATGGAAACGGGCAGACCAAAAGGATAGTCTGGCAGATCACAGGGTTTTGCAGGACGGGACGGAAGATGGGCCATCCAGTCTGCGAAACCGTGCCCCTCCACAGGAGCGGCATGACATTCGGCAGCAGGACTGGGCCACAGCCCATGCTCCACCCCCACATGCATGACACCAAGACCGACACTGACCAGAAGACAGACAAGACCCGCCACAGCAGCCCAGCGGGCATAGCGGGGAGACAGCACCAAAGACAGCACGCCAATTCCCAGCAACACCCGCCACGGCTCACGCTCCCACAGACAAAGCTCACACGGAACCATGTGCAGGGCGGTCTCCGCCATAAAAACCGTCAGGAACACGAAAAGGGCGGACAGGATGAACAGCCCACCAATCCGCCAGACTGCCCGAATCTGCCGCTTGTCGGTAAACAGCATTCACCCTCTCCTTTTTCAGTCCTTGCCTGTCCCGCCTCAGTGCGGAGCAGCGGCTCCCTGCTGCGGCTGCTGAACAGGCTGCGCCGGTGGCAGCAGGGACGTCGGCCCTGAAGAGCTGCCCCCCTGGCCATTACCGTCCGGCCCTGACGGTGTCAGCACGACCGGTCCATGCTCCTCGTCGGCCTCCACATGAGGAGCCATGACGGCAGGCAGCTGCGGCGGAGCCGGTGCAGGAGGCGGCCCCACCATCGGCTCGACCTTGTTTCCATCACAGGAGACGAGCTGCACGTCATACAGGGCACCTGCATAGGCCCCCAGAGCCGGATCATCCGTGAACATCCAGCCTTCGAACGGCGGACTGCCCGAATCCTGATTCTCCTCGATCTTCAGCAGGGCCGTCATCTGGGCCGGAAGGCCGTCCGGCCTCTGGAGACAACGCTCCAGCCGGAGAGAGAGAGGGCCATAGGCCACGTCCTCACCGGAATGCAGCGGCACGAGCTCCACATGGGAATCCAGCCGCCGCATGATCCGCAGCACGGCTCCGCTACGCCCCTGCCACGTATTGGCCGGATAGGTCGCCGGAGGGGTCACGCCCCTGACCCCCTCAGCCTGGGCTGCTCCGGACACTCCTCCCGCCAGCCCTGCCAGACAGGGCAGAGCCAGAAACATCTTCCTGATCCTCATTCACCATCTCCCTTTCCGGCAGCATTCATCCCCCTGACACCCGCCATCACATTCTCCAGAAGCCACTCCATGCGCTGGCGCAGGGCCGCAGGCCCCACATCCATGAGCAGGGCATCCTCACAGGCATCCTTCATCACCTGCCGCAGCTCGGCTTCATTTTCCCTCAGGACACGGAGCTTGCCGGTGCAGCTTATGGGCTGACCGTTCCTGTCCAGCCACTCCAGCCCCTCCTCATGAGACGGGTTCACTGTGCCGTCGGCCCTGTCGCCGGTGCCTCGCCGGAGGCAGACTTTCCATCCGGCGCACCGGACACTCCACCCGGGGCAGGCTCCGCCACGGAAGAAGGCGGCGCAGGAGCCTCCACCTGCGGAGAGGGGGCAGCCTTCTTCTGAAGGGAGTCCGTCACGGAGAAGATGAACTTGCTCAGCAGCTGCTCGAGGCTGATGGCACCCTGCGTCTCGCTGATCGTACCGTCCGGCCTGAGCATGGCCGTATCACCACCGGGAGTCAGGGCCACATATTTCCCTCCCAGAAGGGAGTCCGACGTGATGACCGCCCCACTGTCCACGGGCAGCTGTATCTCTGGCGACACAGAAAAGATGATGTTGGCCTGGAAGGTATGCGGGTCCACCTGCATGTCCCGCACGTGTCCGACAGTCACGCCCGCCAGCCGGACATCAGACCCCACGCTCAGCCCGTCAATATGACCGAAGGCCGCATGAAGCTGATAGCCACGGTCCTGCGGGTGCTGCCGCCCGACAAGGGCCAGCACGATCAATACGGCCAGAACGGCAGCTGTCACCAGCCCGACCAGCAGTTCCATCCGGTCCCGCCCGGCCCGTCTCGCTGCGATATCCCCGGCATTGTCCGACGCCATGAACGCATCCTTCTTACGCTGTTGACCCATCATGCAGTCACGTCCCTACCGCTCTAGCGGACTCCGCACCTCACGTCCAACCTCCTGCATGACAACCGCCACTTTTTCTTGCCGTCCACATGGCGTGCAGTTATCCCCCATATCCCCATTTTCCTGCCTGCTTATGCCCGTTATCCCCCCCTGATCATGGTTCCATGACCACGGCTTCAGTACTAGACTCGACCTCATGAAAGCGCATCTTCACTGGAGTGGCGTTCACATGAGAACGCTTCAGACGAGCACAGACCCTGACAGCGCAGCCCTGCGCCCGGTCACCATTCCCTCTGTCTGGAGTGATGATGCCGCCCAGGCTCTCGCCCAGCTGTCCCCGACGGAAGGCGGTCCCGTCCGCCTTGCCAGCGAGGCCGCCCGCTGGGTGGAGGCGGTGGATTCAACCCCGCCGCTGCCCCATGCCCCGCAGGATGCTCCCCCGGTCGGGCGCAGCCTGTCCTGCCTTCTGCTCATGCAGCAGATGGCCCCCAATGCCGCCCTCTGGCGCAACGAGCCTGACGGCCAGCCGGGCTTCGTCGTCCGCCTCTCCGGTTTCGTACAGGACGGACTTTTCGCCACGGAACATTTTGCGGCGTGCCTGAAACTGGCCTGTGACAGCCTGCGCAGGCTGGAGGCTGCCCGCCGCCCCTACCGCAGCGGTGACCTGCCCCTCTTTGACGAGCCTGCCCCTTTCTGCACCAGTGACGGCCCTGCCGGCCTCATCCTGCTGACGGACCTGGATGCCTGCCTTGCCGCCCTGGGCATGGATTATGACAGTGACGAAGGGCGGCAGACCGCCGCCGCCATCGCCCGGCTCGTGCGGCTCGTGGCACGGGCGGGCACGGCCAGCCCGGAACCCGCCTTCAGCTGCCCGCAGGCACCTGACATCGAACAGGCGGCCGTTGCCATCAGTGCCGCCACCCGGTCCCTGACCGGCCTTGCCATGATCGAGACGGGCTTTTCCTCTCCGGGAGCCGTCGATGCCATTCTGGACGTGGAAGCCTGCGGTCTGGGGCCGATCTTCTCGCTGGTCAACGGGCATGGGGGACTGCGTGCCTCCACGCTGAACCGGCTGGCTCACAAGGGGCTGTCGCCAGAAGCCGCACTCGCCCTGGCTCTGGACGGCCAACCGCCGCTCCAGCCTGCCGGTGCCCGGGCACATGCCCTGATGCACGAGGCCGTCGCCCCCTTCTGCGATCATCTCCCGGCCCTGCCGGAACCCGAGACGGACGACCTGAAAGAAAAGCTGGGACGAGGCGTGCGCCGCCCTCTTCCCATGCGTCAGGAAGGCTTCAGCCAGCGGGCTTCCATCGGCGGGCACCGCCTCTTCATGCGGACCGGCGAGTTCGAGGACGGCACGCTGGCCTCCCTCTCGCTGGCTCCTCCCCGGGAAAGCCCGATGGCCCGTGGCCTGATGGACTGCTTCAGCCAGGCGGTCAGCATCGGCCTCCAGTTTGGCGTTCCTCTGGACGTGTTCGTCGAGCAGTTCGCCTATTCCCGTTTCGGAGCCTGCGGTACGGTGGAAGGTGACGACGTGGCCAGCTATGCGACCTCCATGCTGGACTACGCCTTCCGTGCCCTTTCGGATGCCTATCTGGGCCAGCGTCTGCCCGATGCTCCCGCCGAGGCTGGAGAGAAGCAGCAGGAAGCCCCTATGCTGCCTTTCGGCCCGGAGCGTGACGGGCCTTCCTCCCGTCCGAAAAACCGCAGGCTGCGCCTCGTCGGCTAGCCTCCGTTCACGGCATCCGGAGAAGTGTGCAGAAATCATTGACAGTACCCGGACGGCCTGTCTAGCTAGGTCCATCCAGCAAGGAGCGTGCCCCGTGGCCTGAAAACGGGGCCTGTGGGGTATTTCAGCGTGACCGATGACGACACGACCCGGCGTAGCCAGTTTGACCAGCGTCTCGCCCGGCTGGAGCAGAAGGTCGCCCCACGGACGCCCTCTCCCGGAAAGAAGAGACTGTCCGACCAGTCCTCCCTTGGCATGGCCTTCCGTATCGCCAGCGACATGATCGCCGGTATTGCCGTGGGACTGGGCATTGGCTATGAGCTTGACCGATGGACAGGACACAGGCCTCTGTTTATAATCGTGTTCGCCATGCTCGGCATGGGAGCCGGCCTGCGGAATGTCTGGCGTGTTGTGAATGTGATGGATGTCCCTGAGAACGGGGCACAGAAAGACGGGAGAAGCCAGCGTGGCCAGCGGATCGACGATTGACGCGCTCGGACAGTTCGAGCTGCATCCGATTTTTGGTTCCTTCGGCGAGGCCCTGAGATTATCCCAGGCCCCGCTGTTCATGGCGATCAGTTCAGCCGTCGTGCTGGCCTTCCTCTATTTCGGCATGAAACCGAAGGCCGTCGTTCCCGGCCGCCTGCAGGCGGCGGCAGAAGTGAGCTACGATTTCGTCCGCGGTCTCGCCGTGGACACGATCGGCGAGGAGAAAGGCACGGCTTTCTTCCCCTTCATCTTTGCCCTGTTCTTCTTCATCCTGGCAGGCAACTACATTGGTCTCCTGCCTTTCTCCTATACATTCACCAGCCACATCGCCGTGACCTTTGCCATGGCCATCACGGTGTTCATCATCTGCATCCTGACCTCCCTGCGTTTTCAGGGGCTGGGGTTCTTCAAGCACTTCATGCCGGAAGGTGCCCCCGTGGCCCTTTCCCCCATCCTGATTCCCATCGAGATCCTCTCCTACATCTCCCGTCCCATCAGCCTGTCCATCCGTCTGTTCGCCAACATGGTGGCCGGGCACGTGCTGCTGGAAGTTTTTGCAAGTTTCACGATCATGCTTGCCGGTCTCGGAGTTGTCGGCGATGTGCTGGCTGTCACTCCTCTTGTGCTCAACATCGCACTGACGGCACTTGAGCTGCTGGTAGGGCTGCTGCAGGCCTATGTCTTCGCCATCCTTACCTGCATTTACCTGCGTGAGGCTGTCGACCACTGAGTGGCCGCCGTCTCCACGTTTCTCTCCCTGCCCTTTTCTTAAAGGAACCTGAACCATGGATCTTCTTCATCCCGCTCGTGAGATTGGTGCCGGTCTTGCCGTGATTGCTCTCGCCGGTGTCGGTGCTGGTATCGGTAACATCTTTGCTGCCCTGGTGAACTCCATCGCCCGCAATCCCGCTTCCCGCCCGCATGTGTTCGGTCTGGGCATGCTCGGCTTCGCCCTGACGGAGGCCATTGCCCTTTTCGCCCTGCTGATCGCCTTCCTTATTCTCTTCGTCTGAGGGCAGGACCATGCGCCTTACGCCCCGTTTCCTCCTGTCTGCCGCCGCCCCTCTTGCGGCCTTGCCGGGCCGGGCCGTGGCGGAAGGCATGCCCCAGCTCCACTTCAAGGACCCGCTGCTACAGGGTCAGGTGGTCTGGGGTGCCCTCATCTTCATCATCTTCTACCTGCTTCTGAGCCGCTCCGCCCTGCCACGGGTGGCGGATGTCATCAAGGCACGTGAGACACGCATCCAGAGCGATCTGGACCTTGCCCGCCGTGCCCGCAAGGATGCCGACCAGGCACAGAAGGAACTCTGCGAGGCACGGGAGAAAGCTTCCGAGGACGCCAAGGCGACCATCCAGAGCATCCGTGAGACGACCAGGGAAGCCATCCGGGTTCAGGCAGAAGAAACGGCAGCCCGTCTGGAAGCTGAAATCAAGAGTGCCGAATCCCAGATCGCCCTCTCCCGCAACAATGCGCTGAGCAACATCAACGAGATCGCCTCCAGCACCGCCATGACACTGGCAGAACGTCTCATCGGCACGGCCGACGAGAAGGTCATTGCCGCTGCTGTCGAACAGGCCCATGCCGCAGGAGCCGAGCATGTTTCATGAACCCCGCGTCTGGACGGCAATCGCCTTCGTCCTGTTCTTCGTCATCTTCGGCCGCAAGATATGGGGCGTGATCGCCTCCAAGCTGGACGAACGGGCCAATGAGGTCCGCAAGAATCTGGATGAGGCCACACGGCTCCGTCGTGAGGCCGAGCAGATGCTTGAGGACTCCAAGCGTGACCACAAGCGTGCGCAGGAAGAGGCCCAGCAGCTCATCGCCAGGTCCAACGAGGCAGCCGAGCAGATGCGTGCCCAGGCCGAGCGTGATGCAGCCGACATCATCGCCCGCCATGAGAAGATGGCCCGTGAGCGCATCGAGGCCGCCGAAAAGATCGCCCTTCGTGACATCCGCCGTCAGGCAGCCGCACTGGCCTTGGCAGCCACGAAGGACGTGCTGGGCAAAAAACTGGAAGAAGACCCGGAACTTGCCAACCGGCTCATCAATGACGGGCTGAAGGCCCTTCCGCAGGCTTTTGGTGACAAAGCCGCTTGATACGCCATGACAGCCAGTAAGCAGCAGCATCCCTTACTGGCTGTTGTCGTGTCCGTCCTCAATGAGGGCGACAACATCCTGCCTGTCTGCACGGAAATCCGGGCGGCTCTGGCGACCCTCCCCCCGACCGAAGTCATCTTTGTGGATGATGGCAGTACGGACGGCACTCTCCAGAAATTGCAGGAAGCCCGCAGCTCCATTCTTCCCGAGCTGCGTATCCTCGTCCACCCGGAATGCCTGGGCAAGTCCACGGCCCTGCGTACGGCCATCCGGGCAGCCCGTGCCCCATGGATCGCCACGATGGATGGGGATGGTCAGGATGATCCGGCCTTCATCAGGACGATGTTAGACGCCGTCCAGCCATATGCAGGCTGTCCCGTCCAGCCGCTGGTCGTGGGCATCCGGCGCAAGCGCAGGGACAGGCTGTCCCGCAGGTTTGCCACACGTTTTGCCAACGGGCTGCGCCAGAAACTTCTGAAGGATGCCTGCCCGGATACGGGCGGCCCCCTCAAACTCTTCCAGCGGGACCTGTTCCTTTCCCTCCCGCAGTTCGAAGGGCTGCACCGTTTCATTCCTGCCCTGATGAAACATTATGGTGCCCCTCTGGTCTGCATCGAGACCCAACACCGCCCCCGGCTTCATGGGCAGTCCAAATACACCAACCTGCATCGGGCCCTCGTCGGTATCCGGGACATGCTGGGCGTCCTCTGGTTACAGAAGAGAACCCGTCAGCCTCCCTCACTGACCGAACTCTGAGACGGCCCGGCGTTTCCGCCCGAAACAGGGCCTCGCTGTCACATCCGCTCCTCCAGCCTGAAGCAGAGTATTCGTGACCCTTTCTCTCCGCCATTATGCCCTGCTCGCCATTCTGGCCTTCCTGCTGGCCCTGCCGGGACGCATCAGCCTGCCACCTCTTGACCGTGACGAACCCCGCTACATGCAGGCCACGGCCCAGATGCTGTCCTCGGGCAATTTCATCGACATCCGCTTTCAGGACCAGCCCCGCTATCTCCAGCCAGCGGGCATCTACTGGCTGGAAGCCGGAGCAGTGAAGGCCACGGAGGCCATCACCGGCAATCCCGGCCTCCGCCATGCAAGCTGGCCCTACCGTATTCCGAGCCTGATCGCCTCAACCCTCAGCATCCTTCTTACCGCCTGGATCGGTACCCGCCTCTTCAGCAGGAAAACGGGGCTGCTTTCAGCCTGCCTGCTGCTGGTCGCCCCGCTCTTTGCCGCAGAGAGCCGGATGGCAACCATTGACAGCGTCCTGCTGCTGGACGTTCTCTGCCTTCAGGCCCTGCTGCTTCTGCATTTTGAAGACATGCGGGCAGGCAGACCGACACCCTGCCGGTCAAGCCTCGCCTACTGGTGTGCCCTCGGGGCCGGGCTGATGCTGAAAGGCCCCATCATCCTCATACCTGCCCTGGGTACGCTTGCTGCCCTCTGCTGCTGCCAGCGGAGCATCGCCCTTCTGCGGCAGCTGCGGTCCGGCTGGGGGTGGCTGCTCAGCCTGGCCATCACGCTGCCCTGGTGCCTGGGCATTGCACTGGTCAGTCATGGCGACTTCTTCCGTCATGCCGTCGGGCATAATCTGCTGGGCAAGATTACCCACGCACAGGAAACACACGGTTTTCCCCCCGGCTATTACCTGATGCTCTTCCTGCCCGCCTTCTGGCCGGGTGCCCTTTCAGCCGTACGATCCCTGCCGACACTCTGGCAGAAGCGTATGGAGCCACAAATCCTCTTCCTGCTCTGCTGGATCGTTCCACACTGGTTTGTCTTTGAATGTCTCGCCACCAAGCTGCCCCACTATGTCCTACCAACCTACCCGGCCATCGCCATCCTGACGGCAGCCAGCCTGACCTGCTGGACCATCTCCCCGCTGAAATCTCTCTGGAGCCGACTGGCCATCAGCCTCTATGCCTTCCTCTGGGGACTGGCCGGTCTGACCTTCTGTCTGGCCGGTCCCATCCTGCTGTACCGGATGGAAGGACACGTCTCTGCTGATGCCCTCCTGCCAGCCTGCGGGAGTCTTCCACTGTTTCTGCTGGCAGGGTGGCTCGTCTGGAAGCGGAGATGGCGGGACAGCCTGTCCTGTTCCATCGGGGCAGCTCTCCTAACGGAGGCGGGGATTTTCCTCTGCGTCATTCCCCATCTGACCAGCATCCAGCTTTCACCCCGGATTGCCCACAGTTTCGAGCAGATGCGCCCCTGCCATGACAGCGTCCTGATCTCCCCCTCCTACAGGGAACCCAGCCTTGTCTTCCTCACGGGCGGAACGGCACGCCTGCTTCCCCCCCGACAGGCGGCCCACAGCCTGCACGACCATGCCAGATGCGATCTGGCCCTCGTGGACCAGAAAGATGACACCATCTTCCAGCAGGAACTGGCCCGGCTTGGCACCGGGAGCATCCTCTATGACCAGTTCGAAGGCCTGAATTATTCCAACGGCCATCGGCTGCATCTCCGGCTCTATGCCGTCAGTACGGAAAGCCTGCCATGACCTAATTTTTCATGCCCAAGCGTTATGGCTGCCCTGAAGAGAAGCGGCTCGCTTTCAGAAAAGAATTAACCTAGGATAACATGATAGACAGTCTGTAGGCGCGATGATGTTGCATGTTCCCTTCCGGCCCACGACAGGGGCCTACCGTACTCTGGCCTTCTGCCCATGACACAGGAACATGCCGCTCTCCAGCCCACCTCTTCTCCATCATGGTCCATCACGGACACGCCCGAGGGTCTCTGCCTGACACTCGGAGGCCGCTGGAAGGCACTTTCCGGCGAGGCCATGCGTCTGCCCGACAATGCTTTCTCCTCGGTCCGGACCGGAACGGGGCGGACGCTTTTCATAAAGACTGATGACCTTGGAGACTGGGATTCCAGCTTCATCACTTTCATCTGGAACGTCAAGCAGGCGGCGGGCAGGCTGTCCCTGCGGCTCGACTGTCAGGCCCTCCCGGCCTCGGCCCAGCGTCTGCTGGCCCTGCTGCCAGACAGGGCCACGCCACCCGCCCCCCATCAGGACAGTCGTGAAGGCCCCTTGGCCCGCCTGGGCGGAGCCACGCTGGACGTGTTCCATGAGATCGGCACCTGCACCACCCTGGTCGCAGAGGTAGGGCATGGAGTCATCCAGTGCCTCCGTGGCAGAAGCTCCATGCGGCTCAAGGATCTGCTGGTCGACATCTGGAACGCCGGTCCATCAGCCCTGCTCATCGTCAGCATCGTCAATTTCCTGATCGGGGCCATTCTCGCCTTCGTGGGACTGCTCGAGCTGCGGAAATTCGCCGCCGAAATCTATGTGACCAATCTGGTTGGCATCGCCTCCGCCCGTGAGATTTCCGCCATCATGACCGCCATCATCATGGCCGGGCGGACAGGGGGAGCCTATGCGGCCCGCATCTCCACCATGCAGGGCAATGAAGAGATCGACGCCCTCCAGGTGACCGGCATTTCCCTCGCCGGATACATCCTGCTGCCGTCCATCCTGTCCCTGGTCATCATGATGCCGCTGCTCTACCTGTATGGCACCATGGTTGCCATCTTTGGCGGTTTCGTCGTTTCCATGACCATGATGGACCTGTCCCCCATCGGGTACTGGCTGACCACCTTTGATGGCGTCGACCTGAACCAGTTCATCTTCGGTTTCGTGAAGGCCTTCTTCTTCGCCGGCTTCATTGCGCTGGCAGCCTGCCGGGTCGGACTGAAAGCCGGCCGCAGTGCCGCCGATGTCGGCATCGCCGCCACGCGGGCCGTCGTGATCGGCATTGTCGGTGTCATCGCACTGGACGCCATCTTTGCCGTACTCGCCAACGCCGTTGGAATCTGATGATGCCTGATAGAGACACCCTCATTGCCGTCCGTGACCTGCAGCTCTCTTTCGGCCCCAAGATCATCCAGAAGAATGTCTCGTTCGACCTGAAACGGGGATCCATTTTCGCCGTCATGGGCGGGTCCGGCTGTGGGAAGAGCACCCTGCTCAGGAGCATGATCGGCCTGCTGCGCCCCACGGCTGGCCGCATCATGATCGGAGGGGATGACTACTGGGGGCAGGATGAAGCCCGCCGTACCGCCATCAACCGTCGCTATGGCGTCCTGTTCCAGAGTGGTGCGCTGTGGAGTTCCATGACCGTCGGCGAGAACGTGGCCCTGCCTCTGGAAATGTTCACGGACCTGAAACCCGATGCCATCGAGCAGCTTGTCCGCCTGAAGCTTGGCCTCGTGGGCATGGAACATGCCATTGATCTCTTCCCCTTCGAGATATCAGGCGGCATGCGCAAGCGGGCCGGCCTTGCCCGGGCCATCGCCCTGGAGCCGGACATTCTCTTCTTTGACGAACCCTCCGCCGGACTGGACCCCATCACCTCCGCCCGGCTGGATGACCTGATCCTCACCCTCCGGGACGGGCTGGGAGCAACCATCGTCATCGTCAGCCATGAACTGCCCAGCCTGTTCACCATCGCCGATGACGGCATCTTTCTGGATGCCGTGACACACCAGCCCATCGCCCATGGCTCCCCCCGTGACCTGCATGACAGCTGTACTCTGCCAGAGGTGACAGCCTTCATGCACCGCTCTGCCTCCATCCCCTCCCAGACAGAACAGAAGGCCGAACAGCATGTCTGAAAACACCAGCAAAAAAACCCAGATAGGTGCCTTTGTCGTCATCGGGGGGGTACTGCTCCTGTTCATCGTCATGGCCTTCGGTCACCTGCGGCTCTTCTCGTCCTCCCGAGACGTCGTGGCCGTTTTCCAGAATTCCATTTCCGGGCTTTCCATCGGTGCTCCCGTCAATTTCCGTGGCGTGAAGGTGGGGTCTGTCAAAAGCATCACCCTGCATTTCGACCCCAAGGACCGGAAGGCCTACATTCCCGTCGTGATCACCCTGGAATCAGGCCAGATGCATGTCGTCCGTGACGCCACGGGGGGACCAAGGATCAGCCTTCAGGACATGATCAGCAACGGGCTGCGGGCGGGGCTGAACCTCCAGAGCCTCGTCACCGGCCAGTCGAACATCGAGCTGGACTTCGACAGGTCCGTTCCGGCCACGCTGCATCCCCGTGTCACCAGCCTTCCGGAAATTCCCGTCCGACTCTCCACCATGGAAAAGTTGAAGAACACGCTGGAACAGATCCCCCTCAAGGACATCAGCCAGCATGCAGACACGGCCCTGCTCTCCGTCACCTCCCTGAGCGACGAACTTCATCAGGAACTGCCAGCCCTGATCGCCAGCATGAAGCAGACCTCCGACCAGTCCCAGGCCGCAGTGACCGCCGCCACCGTCGCCATCCGGGACCTTCAGGCACGGCTGGACCAGACACTGGGCAAGATGAACAGGCTGCTGGACACGGGGACGGACCAGCTTGACCTCCGTGGCAGGGACATGCATGTGACGCTTGCTTCCGCCACGAAGACACTGGAATCCCTTCAGGACATCCTTTCATCCCGTTCCGTGGACCGTGCGAACCTTGATGCCGCCCTGCGTGACATTGCCGCAACGGCCTCCTCTCTCCGTGGTTTCGCCAGCGATGTGGAACGTAACCCGCAACTTCTGCTTATGGGACGCCGTCCATGATCTTTCCTTTCCGTCGTACCGTTCTGGCTCTTCTGGGGGGCTGTGGCCTGCTGGCAGGCTGTGCCTCACCCCCGCTGCACATCTACACGCTCGGCATTCCGGTCCATTCCGACACGAAATCCCTTCAGGTCTCCCCGCAGACCACCGTCGTGCAGGTCAGCAGGGTGGTCATGCCCGACTATCTGGACTGCCAGGACATCATCACCCGTCAGGGAGAAGAGATCCATCGCAGCCCCAATTCACGGTGGGCGTCCCGCCTCTCCCTTGGCATCACGGACCTGATCACCAACGAGGTGGCCGCCACGGCCTCGCATGACACCCTCTTCACGGATCAGCCGCTGGCCAAGGCGGCCGACATGCAGATCATGATTGCGATTTCCGAGTTTGACGTGGATGTCAATGGCCATGCCATCCTCAATGCCCATTGGGCCATCATCCCGCATGACCGCAACAAGCCGCTGCTGCGCAACATCGTCCATCTGGCGGCCAACGGGCCGGTCCATACGGATGCGGACACGGCGGCCCTGATGCGCAATCTTGTCGTGCAGCTGGCAACACAGATTGCCAAATCCATCCCGTCCAACATCCGGTAAGACCTGTCCAAGGCTTTCCCATGGTCCTTCTCCTCCGGCAGGACCATGGGAAACAGGGACACAGAATTTAATATAATATTAATCATTCATCAGGCCGTGTTAATTAAAAATTTGCGATGCAGTAATGCCTGAACTATCCTTGTAAAGAATGTCTTCACATTTCATCAGGCCTGTTCATGTATATTCTCGACTTCCGTTCGAAGGTTATCCATTGGAATGCGGAACGGGGTTTCTATGGCCGGTCACTGTTCAACATCAATCGGGCTGATGTCGTCAGTGTCTATGGCATACAGGACCATCTCACGAACGAAGAAGACATTTATTTTTTCCCGGAAACCCGGATCAAAAGTTTCCAGAAGACCATCAGGCATCTTGGTTCCGTCACCATAACTTACGAAAAAGACTGCTCAGGCTATTCCCTCAGAAATGAGCAGGGGCAGTACCTGTGCAGTGAAGCCCATACCTTCAGATTCTCCAGAGACGCCGTGTCTTCCTGGGAAACCTTCATCTTCATTGATGATGATTTCATCGAACGACTGGACCATCTCACAAGCAACCAGTGGATATCCAAACGGACAGGGGACATGCTGGACGTTGAACACATCCAGTATCTTGACGACTTCCTGATACGGATTGGCGGATTCATGATCGACATCCGCTCCCAGCAGGTGAACGATTTCGGGAAATACCGGACGATCCTATTTCATGAGAACTGGAAACCGGAAGTGTTCCTTCTCTATTCCCCCGTCATCTACATCACGGCCTTTTCCAGCGATGACGTCCTGAACCAGCTGAAACTCTGCGTCTCATCCATCCGCCGGTTCGGCAATTATACCGGCAAGATCATTGTCATGACGGACAGGAGCCTCGCCTACATCCAGGAGCTTTGCGGAGAATACGACACCGACTTCCTCGACACGGACACGCTGCATCCCTCTGATTTTGTCGGCTATGTCTGCTCAAAATATTACATTCTGGACAAGCCCATCTACAGAGGCCATCAGCCGCTTCTCTATCTTGACCCTGACATCATTTTCGACAACGACCTGAACGTGATACTGAAGGACGCCCTCCTTTCCGAGGAAATATGCGCTCCCTTTGAGAAACAGTCCCCCCTCAGGACACAGCCTTCCGTCGGGTCCAGCCTGATCCAGCTGGATGGCCTGTCCGTCGGCACCTATGCCGTAGGCCTGAATGGCGGCACCATCATATTTCCCAATACGGAAAATCCCGAAACGTACGATTTCATTAAGCTGGTCCGCAGGACCATACGGAATGTCGGCACGAAATATGGGCGAAACTTCTGCCACTGGGCCGATCAGGAAGTCTTCAACTACATGGCGGTCAAGCTTGGGCTGGTCAATTATACGATCCTGACCAGATATGCGAACTTCATCTCCAATGACCCGTTCGACCCTTATTCAAAGAAAGGCTTCGTCCATTTCTGGGGGAACAGCAACAAGGCTGAAGTCATGGAACGCTACATGAAGCAGCTTGAGGAGATAGAAAGAAGCAGGGCCCTCCACAGGGTGGCCGACTGACGCTTCTCCAGACAGGCTGACGAAAAATCATGGTGGAGCTAAGGGGAATCGAACCCCTGACCTCCTCATTGCGAACGAGGCGCTCTCCCAACTGAGCTATAGCCCCATGATCTATGCCACCCAGAACATCATGCCCGGCAGGGCCTGTCAAGATGACAGGCCGGGGATGCGATAAAACTCGCCAGCCGCATGGAAGATTGTTACATGTGTCGGTCTGCCTCTTCTCACGCCCTCAGGGAAGGATACCCGCCCATGCATGCAGCCCTTGTCTATCTCCAGATAACAAACCTTCTCATGGTCATTCTGGACATCTATACATGGATCATCCTCGCCTACTGTCTGATCACCATGGCCATCAGCTTTGGTGTCGTGAATCCCCAGTCCAACCGGTTCATACAGAGCCTTGCTGAAATCCTGGCCAGACTGGTGGAGCCTGTGCTCCAGCCAATCCGTAACATCCTGCCCCCCACGGGCATGATGGATTTTTCTCCCCTCATCCTTCTGCTGGCCATCCAGTATGGCATTCCCTTCATCCTGAAGAGCATTTTCAGGGCCTTTTTCCTCTCTCAGGGCTGAAACGAAAAAACCCCCGTCCGGCACACCAGACGGGGGTTTTTCCTGTACGGCAGGCAGCTCTGTCAGAACACGGCAAACACGGCGGCTTCCGGGGAAATGGACCGGGACGTGTTGTGACCGGCCACGGGCAGGATCACACCGACAATCCCGCCAACACTGGATGTCCAGTTATATTCGATGCCAGGCCCGACATTGAAGGCACCAGACCAGCCAGTGCGTGAATTGATGTATTTTCTGGAATAGACATTATAGCCATTGACCGAGCTGGACGTGGCCCAAGTATGGTACAGGTCCAGTGCGAACACCCACTTCTTGGTGATGCCCAGCTCGACCGAGCCACCCTCATTCCCGTAAGGGCCTGCATGACCACGCCCGGTGAAGCCTTTTTCCGTCCCGTAGCTGGTGATGTTGCGCAGCTTCGTGCTAGCAACCGGATGACGGACCTGTGCCCAGAGACGCACGCGCATCGCATGGCTGAAGAACGGCAGGGCAAACTGGCTGTGCACACCATAACGCAAGGCCCAGACACCCTGGCCGACACCTTCCGAAGCATTGGACAGGTTCTTGTAATCACCCGTCGGCGTGTTCACACCGAAATAAAGCGTGATGGACGGCGTATAATGCGGCGTCAGCCGGTACTGGAACTCCACCGGCAGGTCATTGAATTTCAGGCCGGAATGCTTGGTATGGTTGCCCCAGCTATAGCTGTATGTTGGCAGCAGGTAGATGGACAGATGGTCCGTGATGCCATACTTCGCCAGCGAGAACTGGGAGATGGAGTGCTGCCCGCCCGCCCCCTTGCGCGTGTTGAGATGACCGTTTGAGTCAAACGCCCCTGCTGGCAGTCCGGCAGCGACATACGGCTCCACGGCAATCATCCCGGGGGCAGGCAGGGCCGGTGATGGCGAATAAAGCGACCCCGTGTACCACTGCTCCGGCAGAGGCTTGGGAGCCGGCTTCTCCGCAATGGAGACGACCGGCTGCTGGACGGCAGCATCATGGGTGGCCGTACCGGCTACGGGGCGTGCCGTTCCTTCCACCGTCCCGGTGGACCCGGCACCTGTCTGTGACCCGGCGTTAGCAGCAACAGCGGCATCTGCGGCATAAAGTTTTGCAGAAGCACCATAATAAGTACCTGCAAAAAGGCTGGACAGAAGGGCTGCGTAACGCACGGACTTCTTCATCACGGTGAACCATCATCAATTGCTGCGATAAAAAATATTACGACAGCAAAAAGATATTTTGCAATAGCGAACCGCAAAATTATTTATATCTGAAACATATTCCATTTGTTTTATCTATCCGTGCCCGAAGACGGAAAAACAGAACAACCCTCTGTTTCTCAATGATTCTTCAGGAAGCCGTCCCACCGACCGTCAGGCCGCTGACCTTCAGCATAGGCTGGCCCACGCCCACCGGCACGCCCTGCCCGGCCTTGCCGCATGTCCCTATGCCGGGGTCCAGCTCCATGGTGGGACCAATCATGCTGATCTGCTCCATCACGGCCGCTCCGGTGCCGATCAAGGTGGCACCACGCACCGGTGCCGTGATCCTGCCATCCTCGATCAGATAGGCTTCCGAAGCGGCGAAGACGAACTTGCCGGACGTGATGTCGACCTGCCCGCCACCAAAATTGCGGGCATAGAGACCCTTCTTCGTGGAACGGATCATCTCCTCCTCCGACGAACTCCCCCCGGTCATGATGGTATTGGTCATGCGGGGCATCGGCGCATGGGCATAAGACTGACGGCGGCCATTCCCCGTCGGTGCCACCGCTGTCAGGCGGGCATTCAGCCGGTCCTGCATGTAGCCCTGCAATATCCCGTCCTCAATCAGCACGGTCCGACTGGTGGGTGTACCCTCATCATCCATGTTCAGGGACCCGCGACGCTCCGGCAGCGTCCCGTCATCCAGCACGGTCACACCCGGTGCAGCGATGCGCCTGCCAACACAGCCGGAAAAAACGGAAGTCCCCTTCCGGTTGAAGTCACCCTCCAGCCCATGACCGATGGCCTCATGCAGCAGAATGCCCGGCCAGCCAGCCCCCAGCACGACCGGCATGTCTCCCGCCGGGGCCGCCACGGCTTCCAGATTCACCAGAGCCTGCCGAAGAGCCTCCTGCGTCATGGCCTGCCAGCAGGCCGGGTCCAGAAGACGGGACAGGACATACCGTCCCCCCTGTCCGGCACGACCACTCTCCCTCCGCCCGTCATGTTCCACCACGACGGAGATGTCGAGCCGCACCAGCGGCCGCACGTCCACCAGCGGGCCGGCCTGTTCCTTCTGGAGGAAGGAGGGTCGCAGGATACGCACGACCTGCCATTCCGTATGGAGTGTCGCATTCACCTGCACGACCCGACGGTCCAGCCCCCGACCATAGGCATCAATTTCCCCCAGAAGGGCAGCCCGTCTGGCAAAGTCGCTGCCTTCCGACGGATGCATCGCACCATAAAGGGCGGCACGCCGGTCCGCCTCCCCGGCCTCGACCGGACGAGTTCGAGGTTTCTGATCGGGATCGAGAGCCGTACGCTCCACGCTGCCCAGCCCTTCGGCCGCCCGCCTCAGGGCATCCATGCCCAGAATGTCCGAATGGGCGAAAATGGTCTGGCTGCCCGTCACGCCCCGCAGGCCAAACCCTGAAGAACGGTTGAACCCGACATTCCGCAGCAGGCCATTCTCCAGCCCCAGCGTTTCCTCTTCCCGATATTCCAGGAACAGCTCGCCATCATCCAGGCCGGACAGGCTGAGAGAGAGCTGCCGGTTCACCTCATCGTGACTCCACGGCAGGGCCTCGTGAAAAAACAGGGAATCAGCGATTTTTGTCAGGGAGGACTCAGACATGACCACCAGAAGAGCTTTCCGTACGGTACAGATACCGGGAATTATAAGAAACCGGGGTGGCACTGTCTCATAAAATGAAGTTTATGAGCAAGCACTCGACAGACGGTCAATTGTCCCTTAATCGTTTTGGTATCAGTCCAAAAATTGCGAGGCACGCAGCCATGGCAAAAAAAGCAGTTTCCTCTCCTTCCGCACAACGCCCTTCTCCTCAGAAAGCCGCCATCCAGCGCGTTTTTGAGCTGATCGAAGAGCATGGCATCGAGTTCGTCGATCTCCGCTTCACCGACACGAAGGGCAAATGGCAGCACACCACGCAGACTGTCCGCACCATCGAGGAAGACACCTTCACCGAAGGTTTCATGTTTGACGGCTCCTCCATCCAGGGCTGGAAGGCCATCAACGAGTCCGACATGGTCCTCCTGCCGGACCCGGAAACGGCCGTGGTTGACCCCTTCTCCGCCCGCCCGCAGCTCATCCTGATCTGTGACATCATCGACCCCAGAACGGGTGGCTATTACAATCGTGACCCCCGTGCGACAGCCAAACAGGCCGAAGCCTACCTGAAGAAGAGCGGCCTGGGTGACACGGCCTTCTTCGGACCGGAAGCCGAATTCTTCATCTTCGACAGTGTCCGCTTCGGCACGGGTGAGAATTACGGCACCTACCACCTCGACAGCGTCGAAGGGCCGGAAGCGGCCATGAAGGACTACCCGGAAGGCAACATGGGCCACCGCCCTGCCCGCAAGGGAGGCTACTTCCCCGTGCCGCCAGTGGACAGCGAGCATGACCTCCGTGCCGAGATGCTGGCCACCATGGGCGAGATGGGCCTGCCGATCGAGAAGCATCACCACGAGGTGGCCCGCAGCCAGCATGAGCTGGGCACGGCCTTCGCCACGCTGGTGAAGTCAGCCGACTTCATGCAGATCTACAAATACTGCGTGCACAACGTCGCCCACTCCTACGGCAAGACGGCCACCTTCATGCCGAAGCCCATCTATGGGGACAACGGCACCGGCATGCATGTGCATCAGTCCGTCTGGAAGAATGGCAAGCCGCTCTTCGCCGGCAAACGCTATGCCGATCTCTCCGATGAGGCCCTGTACTACATCGGCGGCATCATCAAGCACGCCAAGGCCCTGAACGCCTTCACCAACCCTTCCACCAACTCCTACAAGCGGCTGATTCCGGGCTTTGAAGCCCCCGTGCTGCTGGCCTACTCCTCTGCCAACCGCTCGGCCTCCTGCCGCATTCCATACGCCACAAGCCCAAAAGCAAAGCGTGTCGAGGTCCGCTTCCCCGACCCGACGGCCAACCCCTACCTCGCCTTCAGTGCCATGCTGATGGCCGGTCTGGACGGCATCCGCAACAAGATCCATCCGGGCGAAGCCATGGACAAGGACCTGTACGAGCTGCCGCCGGAAGAGCTGAACATGATCCCGACCGTCTGCGGCTCCCTGCGTGAGGCTCTGGAATCCCTGAAGACCGACCATGCCTTCCTGCTGGAAGGGGATGTCTTCACCAAGGACCAGATCGAAAGCTACATCACGCTCAAGATGCAGGAAGTGCACCGCTTCGAACACACGCCGCATCCGGTCGAGTTCGAGATGTACTACTCCGTCTGATACCGTTCCGGGTCCTGCCTGCTCCCCGGAGCAGGCGGCCCCTGCCGGACAGGAAACCGCCCGTCTTGCATGAAAGACGGGTGGTTTTTTTCTGTCTGATGCAGCCATGAAAAAGGGCCTTTCCCTCAAACAGGAAAGGCCCTTTCATCACCGCAGGAAGAACGGTCTGCTCAGGCCTTCGAGGCCTTGGGAGCACCACTCTCCGCCACATCCCACAGCCATGCGGCACCACGCACGCCGGAGCTGTCGCCATGACGGTTCTGTACGATCGGTGTCGTGCAGGGGGAGGTGATCACATAGCGGGGCAGCAGCTTGGGCACACGCTCATAGATGCTGGGAAGATTGGACACACCGCCCCCAAGCACGATCACGTCAGGGTCAAGGAAGTTGACAGCCTGGGCACAGGCACGGGCAAAGCGGTCCATGTAGAGGTCCAGTGCACGGATGGCCGCCTCGTCCCCGTTGCGGGCAGCTTCCTCAATCCCGTTCGGAGAGCGGTTGCCTTCACCCTTCCACTCGGCAGCCAGAGCCGGACCACAGAGATACCGTTCCTGACAGCCTTCATTGCCGCAGAAACATTTCCGCATGGGCATGTCTTCCTGCTTTGCCCACGGCAGCGGAATATGCCCCCACTCACCGGCAATGTGATGATGACCGGAGAGCACCCGGGCATTGGCCACGATGCCACCGCCCATGCCTGTCCCGATGATCACACCGAGAACGGTCGAATAGCCCGCACCAGCCCCATCGGCCGCCTCGGACAGGGCGAAGCAGTTGGCGTCATTTTCGACACGCACGGGCCGCCCTAGGCTCTCCTCCACATCCCGCTTGAAGGGATTGTTGTTCAGCCATGTGGCGTTGGAGTTGCGGACAAGCCCCGTCTCGGGAGAGAGGGACCCCGGAATGCCGATGCCCAGCGTGGATGTCAGCTGTGTCCCCGTGATGCGATGGGCCGGCACGCAGCCGATCTGGTCCTCCGCCTTCAGGACGAGGTCCCGGATGGCCTCGATGGCCTTGTCATACACTCCCGGGTTGGGGATGCGCTCACGCAGCACCTCCCTGCCACCACGGTCCAGCGCAAGAATCTCTATCTTCGTGCCGCCAAAATCAATTCCCAGACGATAGTCAGCCATTGGTGATTCTCCCTAATTCCAGCTTACGAGGCAGGGTGCAGAGGCTGCTGGCGGATGACCTCCAGCACGGCATCATGTTCCTTGGCGTAGCTGGCCAGAGCGGCGAAATGGTCGCTGGCCAGATGCTCCTCGAAACCGGCCTGACTGGCCCATATCTCACTGACCGTGAAACGGCCCTTCTTCTCGGCATCACGGGAAATCTCGTAACGCTGACAGGCCTTCTCTTTCAGCGAATGTCCGGCACAGACCTGCACCATCTTCTCAAGCTCGGCTGCCCTGCTCTCTGAAATGGTAATCAGTGCCAGGATATGGATGGTCTCACTCATCTCGACTCTCCTCGAGTTCCCACGCTCAGCAGGTGTGAACACGCTGAGCAAAAAAACGGCTTTTGACAAGACACGTTCCCGTCACGCCTCCCGGCAGGGGAAGGTCACCGGACATGCCATGTCCAAGCTTCAATATGAGCATGAGCCTCGACAAAAAACAGGGCCATGTAAAGCCCTGTCTGGAAAACTGGCACCTGACCTGCACCCCCGTGGCAGATCAGGCTCCATTCATCATGAAACGCCGTCTCAGTGGCCCGTCTGGGGAACGAATGGCAGGGGCGTGACGACCACGGTACGGGGCTGTCCCTCGCCATCAACGGCAAAAAGCCGTGTACCTTCTGCCGCATGAGATGGCATGACATAGCCCATGCCGATCATGGCCCGCAGCGTCGGGCTGAAACAGCCGGACGTGATACGCCCCACCTGATCCGTCCTGGCCTCATCAGAGAACAGCTCCACCCCACTGGACAACAGGACAGCTTCCTCGGGGCGCAGACCGACACGCTGGCGGTAGACCCCGTGCTCCATCTGCCCCTCGATCGTCTCGGCACCGGGGTAACCACCGGCCCGTTCTCCTCCGGCACGACGGCAGGCAGCGATGCTGCCCACGAGAGCAGCCTCCACGGGAGACGTGGTCCTGTCGATGTCGACCCCATACAGGCACAGCCCGGCTTCCATCCTCAGGCTGTTCCGTGTCTCCAGCCCGGCCGGTTCAACCTCGGCCTCAGCGAGGAGACGGCGGGCGAAGACTTCCGCCTGTTCAGCCGCTATGGAGATGTCGAACCCTTCCATCCCCGTATAACCAAAGCGGGACACGATGATGACGCCGCCTTCCCATGACAGTTCGAGACTGTCCCGATACTTCATGCCCGTGATGGCGGCGGGGTCCAGAACACGGGCCAGCACCCCGGCCGAGGACGGCCCCTGAAGGGACAGCATGGCCCGGTCGAATTCCCGGATCAGCCTGCATTCCCCGCCAAGGGCATTCTCAAGATAATCCGCATTGTCTTCCCGGTTCTCACCATTCAGCATCAGCAGGAAATCGTCCCCCAGCCGGGAAATGGCGAGATCATCACGGATGCCCCCATGATCGGTCGTCAGGAGGCCATACCGGACCCTGTTCTGGGCGAGGCCCCGGATGTCCAGTGGCATGAGAGCCTCGAGGGCTTCGGCGGCAACGGCAGGATCACCCTCCTTGGCACGGACACGCACCTGCCCGAGGAAGGAAATGTCGAACAGCCCGGCCTGCCTGCGGGTGTGGAGATGCTCGACCTCCATGCCGGAAGGGTAACTCTCTGGCAGGGCATAGCCTGCATACCCCCCCATCCGGGCATTCAGTTCCTCATGAAGAGCCTGAAGGGGGCTGGGCTTCAATGTCTCATCCGTCATTCTGTATTCATCCTGTAGGGACAGGGGGAGCCGTCACTCTGCCAGCTTCGCTTCCCTCTGACAATCCGGGTCAGATCAGTGTCACGACCGCCCTACCTCACCGATGAGGCAGAAACGGGTCAGTCCTTCGACTCCAGAGCCGCCAGGACCTCAGGCTTCATGCTCACGCTCTGCGCCTGTGTCGGGAAAGACCCTTCCTCAACCTGACGGACATAATGGGACAAGGCCCCGACCATCTGCTGGCCGATCTCTGCAAAGCGATGGGCGTGACGAGGAGATTTGCCTTCAAAAAGACCCAGCACGTCATGCCAGACCTGCACCTGCCCGTCACAGCCCGGGCCAGCCCCGATCCCGATGGTCGGGATGGTCAGTGCCCTGGACACCAGAGCAGCCAGTTCGGCCGGGATGACCTCCAGCACGATGCCGAAGGCCCCGGCCTCTTCCAGCGCACGGGCATCATCCAGAAGTTTACGGGCGGCCTCGACCTGCTTCGCCTGCGCCCGCAGGCCGATCTGATGCTGGGACTGCGGTGTCAGACCCAGATGCCCCATGACGGGCACGCCCATTTCCGTCAGCCGACGCACGACCGGTGCGATCTCCCGGCCCCCTTCCAGCTTCAGGGCCTGTCCGCCGCCCTCCTGCATCACACGGCGGGCCGCATCCACGGCGTCCTGCTCGGTGGCATAGGACAGGAAAGGCAGGTCGACCACGATGAGAGCCTTGTGGCTGCCCCGGCGGACCATCCGGGCGTGATAGATCATGTCCTCAACACACACGGGCAGGGTCGTGTCCCGCCCCTGCATGACCATGCCCAGGGAATCTCCCACCAGAATGGCCGGCACACCCGCCTGCTCGGCGATCAGGGCCGAAGCGTAGTCATAGACCGTGAGCATGGCGATCCGCCGACCCTCATCCTTCATGGTCTGGAAGTCTGCGATTGTAGTCCGGCGCATGGTGGGGATCCTTCTCTAGGCCCTCATGAACGAGGGAGGTTCTGGGCGATATAGGGAGGCAGGCTGAAAGAGGCAACATGCACCTCCGGCGTCCAGTACTGGCAGCCTTCCGCAATGCCCTGTGCACGACGGGCCAGCTCGGCCACGTCCGGACGGTGCGGCGGTGCTCCCTTCTTGGCCATGCCCAGCGTCATGAACCCGCCGACATAGGTCGGCACGGCAGCCAGATAGGCCGTGACATGCGGGAAGAACTTCGCACGGCGGGCGGTTGTCTCCCTCAGCTCGTCCGCCTGCTGGAACGGCACGCCACACTGATTGACGATGATCCCTTCATCCGAAAGGATGCGGGCGCAGTTCTCGTAAAAATCATCCGTGAAAAGCACATCACCCACACCGATCGGGTCCGTGCTGTCCACGATGATGACATCAAAGGCTGCATCACCAGATTTCTTGACGTAATCGATCCCGTCCCCAACGATGACCTCAGCCCTCAGGTCATTCCACGCATCCTTGCCAAACATCGGCAGGTGCTGCTTGGAGAGTTCGATCACGTCACCATCAATTTCCACCATGACGGCTTTCTCGACCGTCCTGTGCTGGAGAACACGACGCAGCACACCACCATCACCGGCCCCGATGATGAGAACACGTTTTGGGTTCGGATGCATGAAGAGCGGCACATGAGCCAGCATCTCCTGATAGATGAACTCATCCCGCTCCGTGATCTGCACGATACCGTCCAGCACCAGCACACGGCCATGGCTGCTGCTCTCGAAAATGCGGATGTCCTGAAACGGGGACTTCCTGTGGGCCAGCTCTTTCACGATACTGAAACGCTGACCCCAGTCGGGATAGAGGGCCTCGTTGAACCAGGCCCCGGAAGACGTGCCAGACGTCATGGTGGCATCCTTTCTTCATCATGAAACTGCGGCTGCCGTGCCCCACCACGGAAGGGCACGGATGATGCACAGCTTCTTACCCCCGCTCCCTCATCCAGCATGGACGCTGACCAGCGAACAGGAACATTCTTGGAATCTTTTGGAAATTGAGGGGAAAACCCGACCTTTCCTGATCCGGCTTACCGGCCCGTATGCCGTGTCTCGCTGACACGCCCACGTCTGAAAGCATCAATCTCCACACGTCCCGCCTGGAACAGCTCCTGCATGACAGGGACGGACATGTTGGGATCGCACACACCGCACATGAAAATGTCAACGGCGGCAAAATGACGCTCAGGCCATGTATGGATGGAGATGTGGCTCTCGGCCAGTACCAGCACACCAGACACACCGCCATTGGGCGTGAAATGATGGAAATGACCATGGAGAATGGTCGCCCCGGCTGCCTCGGCAGCACGCCTCAGAGTGGCGTCGATCTGATCGGGGTCATCCAGATTTCTGGCATTCCAGAAATCGATGAGAAGATGGTTCCCTGCGTAGGTGATCCCATCACGCTTGATGAAAAAGTCCTTACAGTCCTCAAAGACCGTATCGATTGCTTCTGTGTTCTGGATATCTCTCGGAAGGTCCGATTCCATCCCCAGTCGAGCAAGTGCGTCCATAACGTACCCCTGAACCAGCAGATTGCCGCATCCTCACCCAATGAAGGAGCGGAAGGCTTGACGTCTAGGGGAATATAACCCTCAAGGCAACTCTATTCTGCCTTTATGAACCGAAAATGCCCAAATGAAGCCACAATAAAAAATGGGGAGGAAAACCCTCCCCATTCATGAAAGCCAGTCATCAGCCCTCAGTTGCGGGTCTTGTCAACCAGCTTGTTCTTGGCGATCCACGGCATCATTTCACGCAGCTTTGCGCCAACCTTTTCAATCTGGTGCTGTTCATCACGGGCACGGGAGGCCTTGAAGCCCACATTACCGGACTGGTTCTCCAGAATGAAGTTGCGCACGAAGGTTCCATTCTGGATGTCCTTCAGCACCTCACGCATGGCCTCCTTGGCGGCCGGGGTCACGACGCGCGGCCCGCTGACATACTCGCCATACTCGGCTGTGTTGGAGATGGAATAGTTGACGTTGGAAATGCCGCCCTCATACAGCAGGTCCACGATCAGCTTCATCTCGTGCAGACACTCGAAATAGGCCATCTCCGGGGCGTAACCGGCTTCCACCAGCGTCTCGAACCCGGCCTTGATCAGCTCGATCGTGCCACCGCACAGCACGGCCTGCTCACCAAACAGATCGGTCTCCACTTCCTCACGGAAGCTCGTCTCGATCACGCCAGCACGGCCACCACCAACGGCGGAGGCATAGGCCAGAGCCACATCCTTGGCCTGACCGGAAGCATCCTGATGCACGGCCACCAGGCAGGGCACGCCGCCGCCACGCTGGTATTCGGAACGCACGGTATGACCGGGGCCCTTCGGAGCGATCAGGAACACGTCCATCTCGGGAGTCGGCTCGATCAGACGGAAATGGATGGCCAGACCATGAGCGAACACCAGAGCCGTGCCGGGCTTCAGGTTCGGGGCCAGCTGTTCCCTGTACAGGGCGGCCTGGCCTTCATCCGGCGTCAGGATCATCACGACATCGGCCCAGGCTGCGGCCTCTGCCGGAGTGACGACACGGAAGCCCGCTGCTTCCGCCTTGGCCTTGGCCTTGGATTCCGGACGCAGTGCCACGACGATGTCCTTCACGCCGCTGTCACGCAGGTTGTTGGCATGGGCATGGCCCTGGCTGCCATACCCGATGATGGCGACCTTCTTTTCACAGATCAGATTGATGTCCGCATCACGATCATAATAAACACGCATGACTTTCTTCCTTCCTCACGACAGGTACAGGCCCTTCAGTCATCCTGCACCAGAATGGGGAGACACTCCCCGGACATGAAACACTCATCCGGCCTTCCCGCCCCGGACAGGACGGGCTGGCCGGTAAAACTTCATTCAGACGAGGCGTTTGCCTTCTTCCGTCAGCTCGGCCCCACCGAAGACACGCCCCGGCCCCAGAAGCATCTGGTCGTGGCTGGCCCCGGACGGGATCATCGGGAAGCAGCATTCTTCCTGCTCCACATGCACATCCACCAGCACCGGTCCCTCATGGGTCAGCATGGTCTTGATGGCCTCATCCAGCCCGCCCAGCGTCTCGACCCGCAGACCACGGATGCCGAACGATTCCGCCAGCTTCACGAAGTCCGGCAGGGCTGCGCTGTAGGACTGGGAATAGCGGGAATCATGCACCAGCTCCTGCCACTGCCGCACCATGCCCATGTACTGGTTGTTCAGGATGAAGATTTTCACCGGCAGGCGGTACTGGGCGATGGTTCCCAACTCCTGAATGTTCATCAGGGTGGACGCCTCACCGGCGATATCAATCACCAGCCCGTCAGGATGGGCGATCTGTGCCCCCACGGCAGCAGGCAGACCATAGCCCATCGTGCCCAGACCACCGGATGTCAGCCAGTGATTGGGCTCATCAAACCCGAAATGCTGGGCGGCCCACATCTGATGCTGCCCCACCTCGGTGGAGACGAAACAGTTCCGCCCGCTGGCCTTCACCTGCTCGTACAGGCGGCTGATGGCATATTGCGGCTTGATGGTGGCCGTGGCGGCCCTGTCCTGCTCGAATCCGAAACCATCGACGGCCCGCCACTGGTCGATCTCCTGCCACCAGCCGGACAGGTCCGGGGCCGCACTATCCCCCCAGCCTTCCAGAAGGGCATGCAGCGTGGCTTTCAGATCACCCTTCAGGGCCACGTCAACCTTGATGATCTTGCCGAATTCCCGGGGGTCAATGTCCGCCTGTATCTTGAAGGAATGAGGCGAGAACCCGTCAACACGGCCCGTCACCCGGTCATCAAACCGGGCACCCAGGGCAACCAGCACGTCGCAGTCATGGGCCGCCATGTTGGCTTCCACGGCACCATGCATGCCCAGCATCCCCAGAAAATGATCACTGGAGGAGGGATAGGCTCCCAGCCCCATCAGGGTGGATGTCACGGGGAAACCGGTCTTCTCCGCCAGCTGGCGCAGCAGCTTCGCCGCCTCCGGCCCGGCGTTGATGACACCACCACCGACATAGAGCAGGGGCCTGCGGGCCTTCTTCATGGCCTCGACGGCCTGACTGACCGCCTGAGCATCCAGAGCCGGAGCCGCCTTTTCCTCTGCCACTTCCGCTGGACGAGGCGGCAGGGGAGCCTCGGACACCGTGATGTTCTTGGGCAGGTCCACCAGAACCGGGCCGGGACGGCCGGAGCGGGCCAGAGCGAAAGATTCCCGCATTGTCGGGGCCAGAGCCTCGGCCTCCCGCACCTGAACACTCTTCTTGGTAGCGGGTCGGGTGATGCTCACCATGTCCGCTTCCTGAAACGCATCCTTGCCGATCAGCGGCACGGGCACCTGCCCGGCCAGACAGACCAGCGGGATGGAATCCATCTTCGCATCCATCAAGCCGGTCACGGCATTGGTCGCACCGGGGCCGGACGTCACCAGCACCACACCAACCTTGCCGGTGGAACGGGCATAGGCCTCGGCCGCATGGGTTGCCGCCTGCTCGTGCCGGACCAGAATGTGCCGTATCTTCTTCTGCCTGAAGAGGGCATCGTAAATGGGAAGGACCGCACCGCCCGGGTAGCCGAAAATGACATCCACGCCTTCTTCCTCAAGAACACGTAGAATGACTTCAGCACCTGTTGCCATCATGGGAACCGTCTTGCTGGCAGGCATGGCGTCTGTCCTTTCGCCGTTTAACGCAACGCTTCTGCTCTATCGTCCCGAAGCAGGCCCGTCAATTCTGGATGATATAAAATATTCAATTTCACGTATTTTTTCACTCGAAAAGAACTCTTTTGTGCCGGTTCTTTGAAATATTATTTCGCCATCTCCGTCCCGGCTCAGGGCATGATGGCGGAACCATGTTGCCTGCCTGCGGGTATACCGGCCAATGGCACGGGTGGCAGCCAGCCGGGCCTCCTCCAGGCTGCACTGCCCTTCCAGCACCTGTCCCAGCTCCGGCACGCCATGGGCACGCATGGCAGGAAGGCTGGAGGGCAGGTTCTGCTCCCGCAGGGCTGCCACCTCCTCCAGTGCTCCAGCTGCCACCATGTCATCGAAACGCCGGACAATGGAAGACCTCAGCTCATCACGGGGCGGGTCAAGCCGCAGGGATATGAAACGGTATGGAGCTGCCGGAAGCGCCCTGTCCTGCTGCCATGAGGACAGCCCACGGCCAGTACCTGCCAGAACCTCCCAGGCCCGGCTGATGCGCTGGGAATCCTGCGGGTGCAGGCGGGAGGCCGTCTGCGGGTCGGCCTGCATCAATTTTTCGTGCAGTGCCTCCGGGCCGATCGCCTCCAGCAGGGTCCGAGCCTCCTGCCGGGCCTCATCCCCAGGGTCAGGCACTTCCACGAGGCCATCCGTCAGGGCACGCAGATACATGCCCGTACCACCGCAGAGAATGGGCAGACGCCCGGCCCGGCGGCAGGCCGCCATCTCCTCCAGGGCCTTCTCCCGCCACCATGCCACGCTACCGGGCAGGGCCGCAGGCAGGACACCGTAAAGACGATGAGGAAGGGCGGCCTCCTCCTCCTCGCCGGGGCGGGCCGTCAGGATGCGCAGGTCCCTGTAAACCTGCATGGAATCCGCATTGATGACCGTACCACAATACAGGTCTGCCAAATGAAAAGCCAAAGCCGACTTGCCCGAACAGGTCGGCCCCGCCACAATGAGGGCGTTTTCAGAAGAGTTCATATCCTTATTCTGCCATATCTTCTGATCTTTTAGCGAGAGATGTCATGTCCCTTCCCTGTGTTCTGACTCTTGTTGCCAATCGCCGCCACGGGACCCTTCCCAAAGAGGCGATCGACATTGCCCGCAATCTTGTCAAAGGTGAATCACCGGTCGTCCTGTCCGAGGGTGAAGCCGTCGACATTTTCTGCCCGCCTCCCGGCCCCGGTGATGCCACGCCTGCAACAATCCGTGCCGCCCTTGCTCCCTACAAGGTCGATGCCATTCTCACCAAGACCCGTGGCCGTCGCAAAGCCGTTCTCGTGTCCGACATGGACAGCACCATCTTCGATGGCGAAACACTGGATGATCTGGCCAAGGCAACCGGCACGGGCGACTATGTGGCCGAAATCACCAAGCGTGCCATGAATGGCGAGATGGAATTCGATGAATCCCTCCGCAAGCGGACCATCGGCCTGAAGGGACATCCGGAATCCCTGCTGAAAGACGTTCTTGAGCATCTACCCTTCACGGACGGCATCAAGGAACTGGTGCAGACCATGAAGGCCAACGGGGCCCGCACGGCCCTGATCTCCGGCGGATTCGACTGGTTCACCGAGCGGGCCGCCAGAAAGCTCGGCTTTGACGAACATTACGGCAACCAGCTTGAGATCAAGGACGGCATCATCACCGGCCAGCTGATCGGTGACATCCTCGGCCCCGATGCCAAGAAGGAGCATCTGGAAGCCATCTGCGCCGAACGTGGCGTCAAGCTCTCCGCCAGCCTGACAACGGGTGACGGTGCCAATGACATCCCCATGCTCAAGGCGGCCGGTCTTGGCATCGCCTATCACGCCAAGCCGAATGTCCGGCAGGTGATCGAACAGCAGGTCAATTTTGCCGGGATGCGCGTCCACCTTTTCGCACAGGGCTACAAGGCTTCCGACATCGTGGGCGGCTGATCGGTCACACTCCGTTTTCGTGTCCGGCTGACGGCACGATCATGGCCCGTCGTTCTCAGAAACGGCGGGCCTTTTTTGTCCCCTGCCTTCTGGCACGGATATGTCCCCCCAGACGGGCCAGCGTCTCTTTCAGTCCGTCATCCTCGATGCCACTCACGGGAACAGGAGCAGCCTCTTTCCACACGTTCCGGGGAGGAGGTGACGGTCTACGCTGGACAGGACGGTCCTGCACCAGCTTGATGTGATGCAGGGCCTCATCCCCATGAAGACCGCAGGCCGTGTTGATGTTGGCCAGAATGCGGGGGGCCGCATACTGCATCTCCACCGCAGCCGGGCCGCAGCAGCGTATGGTCAGCACACCGGGCCGCAGACGGCAGGGTTCGCTCACCTCCGCCAGAGCCGGACCGACCAGCGTGTCCCACTCCATGAGCAGACGCACATAGAGCGGCGATTTCTTGCGGAAAATGGGTTTTGTCAGCGCAGGCAGGAATGCTCCGATCATGCGGGCCGTACCCCGGCGGCGTCCCGTCCAGCCTTTTTCTTCCGGTTTCCCTTTCCCCTCTGAAACCGGGGAACGGGTCGGCCCCTTCATGCTGTCATCTTCTGCCATCTCTGACCTGTCCCGTCATGCTTCCTGCTCGAACTCCTGCCCCATCATCACATAACCATATGGAGATGATCCAGAACCTTATGTCCTCTTGCCCCGATGCCGTTTCTTCGTCATAGACACCGACGTGACACCTGATTCCTCCCTTCTCCTTCACTGGTATGACCGTCATCGCCGCACGCTGCCCTGGCGGGCCGCACCCGGGCAGCAGGCGGACCCGTATCATGTCTGGCTGAGCGAGATCATGCTCCAGCAGACAGTCGTGCAGACGGTCATTCCCTATTACCAGCGGTTTCTGGCCCGTTTTCCGACAGTTGATGCCCTGGCGGAAGCTCCGCAGGAAGAGGTGCTCCAGCTCTGGGCCGGGCTGGGCTATTACGCACGGGCACGGAATCTTCATGCCTGTGCTCAGGCCGTTCATAAGCTGGGGGCCTTTCCCGATACGGTCGGAGGGCTGCAGACACTCCCCGGCATCGGGGCCTATACATCCCGGGCTATTGCCGCCATTGCCTTCAATGTTCCGACTGTTCCGGTCGATGGCAATGTGGAGCGCATCACGGCCCGTCTCAATGCCGTGGAGGACCCGCTGCCCGCTGCCCGTCCCCTTCTGACCCGCCTTGCCAGCCATCTGAACGATGATCCGGCAGCACAAGCCCGTCCCTCCGATTTTGCACAGGCCCTGTTCGATCTGGGGGCCAGCCTCTGCTCACCCCGCTCGCCCTCCTGCCTGACATGCCCGTGGCGGGACTGCTGCATTGCCAATGCCCGCAACATGGCGGAAATTCTCCCCGCACGACAGAAGAAAAAGGCACGCCCCACCCGCCATGCCATCCTCTTCCGTGTCATTGACCCGGAAGGGCATGTCCTCCTCCGGTCACGCCCGCCAGAAGGCCTTCTTGGCGGGACGGACGAACTCCCCGGCACGCCATGGTCGGAGGAAAAAAACACGCCATCCCCGGCCGAGCTGATGGAAACGGCCATCTCCCGCCACGCTCCCATGCAGGCACAGTGGGATGACTGCGGAGAAGTGAAACACATATTCAGCCATTTCACGCTGCTTGTCCGTGTCTACGGCTGCACACTCCCCCGAAAGAGCAACTATCCCATCGGGCCGGAACACGGACGGTTCCGCCCCCTGAAGGACGCCATCCTGTCCAGCGTGATGAAGAAGTGCCTTCTGGTCGGGAAGCATCACAGACCTGCAATCGACTGACATGTTCCACATGAAACATGAAAAAGGAGGCCGGAACCGGCCTCCTTCTGTTCCTTCCACGCAGGCAGGCGGAAAGTGAAAACCTCAGGCCAGCTTCCTGACCAGATCGGCCACATGCTCACCAAGGAAACGGGCACCCTCCAGCTCCGTCTCACTCGGCTGGCGGGAGCCGTCACCACCGGCAACCGTCGTGGCCCCGTATGGGGCACCGCCGACAATCTCATCATTCCGCATCTGCCCCTGGAAGCTGTAAGGCAGACCGCTGATGACCATGCCATGATGCAGCAGGTTGGACATCAGGGAATAGAGCGTCGTTTCCTGACCACCATGCTGGGTCGCCGTGGAGGTGAAAACGGCTCCCACCTTGCCGATCAGTGCTCCCTTGGCCCAGAGGCCACCGGTCTGGTCCCAGAAATTGGCCATCTGTGAAGGCAGACGCCCGAACCGGGTCGGTGCCCCGACGATGATGCCATCATACTCGACCAGTTCATCCGGAGAGGCAACGGGAGCCTCCTGTTCCAGCTTGAAGTGATTGGCCTTTGCGGCCTCTTCCGGCACCAGCTCCGGCACGCGCTTCACGACGGCCTCAACACCGGCAGCCCGCACGCCTTCCGCAATGTTGTGGGCCATGGTCTCCACGTGACCGTAAGAGGAATAGTAGAGTACGAGAATTCTGGACATGTCAGCGATCCTTTCCTGACTCTCCCCATGAGGGAAGACTGAAACCTGGACCAAGGGTAGGCCGCTTTTCCTCCTTCTGAACAGGCCAGATACAGAAAGGAAGCCTTTCAGATTTTGCAGCATCCGGTTCAGTCAGGCAGACGCCACGGCGGAGCCCCGAACTGCCGGATGAGATGCTCCATCAGCAGGCTGACCCGCTGAGGCCGCAGTTTTGTCGCCGGTGTGACGAGATAGAGGGCAATGTCTTCCACCTGCCAGCCCGGCAGCATCTCCCGCAGCCGCCCCTCCCGGATGGCCCCGCTCACCATGAAATCCGGCATCAGTCCAAATCCCAGCCCGGCCTCCAGGGCAGGCAGGAAACCCTCAGCATTGTCGGACTGGAGCCGTGCCGTCTGCGTCAGTGTATGGACCGCCCCCGTCGCCTTTTCCGTCAGCCTGATGATGCCGCAGGATGAACCGTTGGAATAGACGAAGCTCTTCTGCTTCTCCAGCTCCCTCGGATGGACAGGATTCCCCTGACGGGCCAGATAATCTGGCGAGGCCACAAGAAGACGCCGCACCGTACACAGCCTGCGGGCCTTGAGGGACGAATCCCCCAGCGTGGCAATCCTGACGGCCAGATCGTACCCTTCCGACACCAGATCAACGAAACTGTCCGTGAAGCTGATGGCGATATCAATGTCCGGACAGGCCGCCAGAAAAGACGGCAGGGCTGCGGAGACATATCTGAGGCCAAAAGTGGTGGGAGCCGTCATCCTGATGAGGCCGGACGGCCGCACCCGTCCTCCCCTCACCTCATTCTCCGCCGCTTCCGCCTCCAGAAACATGCGGTTGGCCCTCTCCAGCACGAGCTGCCCCGTCTGGGTCATGGACATGTGGCGGGAGTTGCGGCTGAACAGGGCCACGCCCAGAGATTCTTCCAGACGGCTCACTGCCTTTGAGACTGTCGGAGGGGACAGCTGAAGCTCCTTCGCTGCCCGGGAAAATGAACCATGCTCCGCCACCTTGGCGAAAATGGCCCACGCCTCAAAATCAGGCATTTTCATATCTTCATCATTCCATCACGCATCATGCCGGTGCCCTGCCTGTAACGGTCTTCCCAGAATCTCACAAAGGAGGGTGACATGAAAATATGGCAACAATGCTTTTCTTCCGTTTCTGTATGAAGCATCCCTCTACCTTCCTACATTGTTCCCATCTTCATCAAACGGGAGCATCACATCATGATTGACATCCGTCCATTCGAAAAACTCGGCCACGCCAACCACGGCTGGCTGGATGCCCGCCATCACTTCTCTTTCGCCCATTACATGGACCATGACCGCATGGGGTGGGGCCGCCTGCGTGTCTGGAACGATGACACCATCGCCCCCGGCACCGGGTTCGACACCCATCCCCACCGGAACATGGAAATCATCACCTATGTCCGGCAGGGTGCCATCACCCACCGGGACAGTCTGGGCAACATGGGCCGGACCGAGACAGGCGACGTTCAGGTCATGTCCGCAGGAACAGGCATCTTTCATAGCGAACACAACCACGAAGACATCCCGACACGGATATTCCAGATATGGATCACTCCAACACGGGGTGGCCACGCTCCTTCCTGGGGGACACGTCACTTTCCCAAAACCGGGCAGACGGGAGACTTCACCGTTCTGGCCTCCGGCTACGCAGAGGATACGGAAGCCCTGCCCATCCATACCGAGGCTCGTGTTCTGGGACTGACCCTGCAACGGGGAGAAAAAGCCCAATACAGTCTTGGCAAAGATCGGCTGGGATACCTCGTCCCTGCAACGGGAAGCCTGCTTCTGAACGGGCAGACCGTCTCCACACGCAGCGGTGCCGCCATCGCCCATGAAGACACCATCACGCTGGAAGCCTTGGACGACGACACGGAAATTGTTCTGGTCGACACCGCCCCATGACCTGAACGGCTCCCTGCCCTGAAAAGATCACCTCCCGTCTGGCATGTTTCCCGTGAAACATATAAGCCTGTAGGCGATCTTGGCAGGGAGCATCATATCATGAAGACCCATCACACCCCGACGGCAGCCACAACGCAGACCATCTGGCTGCTGGATGCCACGGGACAGGTACTGGGCCATGACACCCTACAGGACAGGATCATCCGGCAGCCATTCAGCACGCACACCCTGCCGGGGCTGAGTCTTCAGCTGCATGCCCCCCTGCCAGAGAAAAGCTACAAGGCCCTGCCCATCCGGGCCCATTTCCAGAAACAGACCTCTCTCCCCTTCCCCCTGCCGGACATTGACATCTACCCCACCATGCAGGACCTCGTGGCCCTGCGCTGTCTGGAAGACGGACCAAACTGGGTGGGGCTTGGGCAGGAGGCGCACGAGATCATTTTCAATTCTTCGAAAATGACGGAAAGGGACTATTTCATCCCCCTGACCAGAGAAAGCTTTCTCGGCCTCGTGATGCTTTTTGACCGTAGCCAGGCCGAGATTCGCACTGACGATGGCGCGAAGGTTGAGCCAGCCGTTTTCCTGCCGGACATGCCCTATGGGGTCTGTCTGGAGAGCATGGCCATCCCCCTCGCCGGCAACAT
This sequence comes from Bombella mellum, assembly GCF_014048465.1. Classification (GTDB taxonomy): domain Bacteria; phylum Pseudomonadota; class Alphaproteobacteria; order Acetobacterales; family Acetobacteraceae; genus Bombella; species Bombella mellum. The sequence goes on along the minus strand of NZ_PDLY01000004.1, from coordinate 248,873 downwards.
GAGCATCATCAGACAGCTGGGCCAGCTCCCGGCCGGTGAGACCATGACCCTGATGTTTCAGGAGGACTGTTCCTTCACGGTGAAACGGCTCGGCTGAACAGTCGGCCTCTTTTCCTCGCCCGACATGAAAAAAGGCCCTCAGGGAGAAGCTTTCCCTGAGGGCCTTCTTCATCCTCCCCCCAGTTTCAGGAAGGGAGGATCAATGAAGGGTCTTCAGCCCTTCAGTGCCTTGCGGACACCTTCGGCATAGGCGGGGTCGATCTTCTCGAAGAGACCCAGCTGACGCTCGACGATGTTCTGCGGCACGCCAGCCATGGCACCGGCAATGTTGTTGTACAGACGCTGCTTCTGGGCATCATCAAAGAGATGATACAGGGCCCGCGGCTGTGCGAAGTCGTCACCATCGCTACGGTGATCGTAGTAGGTGGCATCCCCGCTCACGCGCAGCGGCGGCTCCATCGCAGCCTTGTCCTCGACCGGACCACCGAAGGAGTTCGGCTCGTAGAAGTCACCATCGCCACGCTTCGGCTCATCAAAGCGCATGGCACCATCAAGATGATAGTTCTTCACCTTGAACTTCGGACGGTTGATCGGCAGGGACTCGTAATGCGTGCCGACACGGTAGCGGTGAGCATCCGCATAGGCGAAGATACGGCCCTGAAGCATCTTGTCCGGAGAGAAACCGATGCCCGGCACGATGTTGGACGGGGAGAAGGAAGCCTGCTCAACCTCGGAGAAGTAATCATCCGGGTTGCGGTTCAGTTCCAGCTCACCGACTTCGATCAGCGGGTAGTCCTTGTGTGACCAGACCTTGGTCACGTCAAACGGGTTGAAGTTGACGCGCTCGGCCTCTTCCTCTTCCATCACCTGGATGTAGAACGTCCATTTGGGGAAGTTCCCCTTCTCGATGTTCTCGTACAGGTCTTCCTGGGTGGATTCACGGGTCTTGGCCACGACCTCAGCGGCTTCCTCGTTCGTGTAGAACTCGTGGCCCTGCTGGGTCTTGAAGTGGAACTTCACCCAGAAACGCTCACCCTTGGCATTCCACAGCGAATAGGTGTGGCTGCCATACCCGTTCATGTTGCGGATGCCCTTGGGAATGCCACGGTCGGACATCAGGATCGTCACCTGATGCAGGCTCTCCGGGCTGAGGGACCAGAAGTCCCAGGCTGCCGTGGCAGAACGCAGGTTGGTGCGGGGATGACGCTTCTGCGTATGGATGAAGTCCGGGAACTTGATGGGATCACGGATGAAGAAGACCGGGGTGTTGTTGCCCACCAGGTCCCAGTTGCCGTCATCCGTGTAGAACTTCAGGGCCCAGCCACGCACGTCACGCTCGGCATCGGCAGCGCCACGCTCACCGGCCACGGTGGAAGCACGCAGGAACATGTCCGTCTTCTTGCCGACCTCGGAGAAGATGGACGCACAGCTGTACTTCGTGATGTCCTTGGTGATGGTCAGCGTTCCATGAGCACCAACGCCCTTGGCGTGCACGGTACGTTCCGGAATACGCTCACGGTTCTGGTGAGCCAGCTTCTCGATCAGCTGGTAGTTCTCCAGCAGGAGTGGGCCACGGGGACCGGCAGACTTGCTGTCCTGGTTGCTGACCCACGGTGCACCTGCGGTCGTACGGATGATGTTCTTATCAGACATCTAAAGGACTCCTTCCTTCTATCTGATTTTGGAAGATAGGTATCAACTGCAGGAAAAGGAAGATGATTGATCCTGTTTCTCTAATAAACAGTCCTGATCCAGTCCGGTATCAACCTTTGATTAAAGAGGGTAGGCATGTTTTCGGAAGCTGTCCATCCCTCTCCACTTCAAAAACGGCATGAAGCAGTTCCTGATTAAACGCTTCCAGCAGGACTTCATCCATCTTGTTGAGAATGACACGCAGTAACTTCTTTTCGGTTATTTCAGTTATCAGCTGAACTTTTCAGACCATGTGACCAGAACAGGCCATTTACTGTCCTGTCACCTTCAGAACAGCCGGGCCATTTTCATGAAAATGAACGTCACGGCCATGGCCGCCACACACAGCCCACCAGCAAAGATGGTCCCCAGCCCACCAGAGGCCAGAAACATCCCCCCCGTATTCATGCCAAAGAATCCCGTGACCAGCGTGGCCGGCAGCATGAGGGTCGTCACGATGGACACGATGCACAGGCGGCGGTTGGTTTCTTCCGCCTGACTGGACGCCAGCTCATCCTGCAGGGACCGTGCCCGGTCCTGCAGGGCGATGAGATCATCAAGGGCCGCATGTATCTGCCGCTCCGCCCGGTCCCTGAGATCATCCTCGGCCCATTCCGGCAGTTCGAGGTCCTCATCCCGCAGGACACGGTCGATCGGCATGACCACACGCCGCAGCTCCGTCGACCGGCGACGCACCTTACCTACGATGCCACCAAGATGCCCGAGATCGGACCCGTGAACGATGGCCAGAAGGACATCCTCCGCCCTGTCCAGCTCATCATCCAGCTGCGCCAGCTGACGGCGGACCGTCCCGGTAAAGTCCCTCAGGACACGGTCAATCACTCCGGCCGGATTGCGGGGCACGCCCTGTGTCTGGAGGGAGCGGTAGGCCGACCCCAGCACGGGAATGGGCGTGCGCCGTGTCGTAATCAGGATGTTCTGCCGCATGGCAAACCGCCATGCACAGATTTCCCGGTCCTCTTCCGCCAGGGCGTCATCAAAGGCAGGCAGGGCACCCCATACCGTGTCATCCGCAGCTTCCAGGGCGATGCCATAATCCGTCTCGGCCAGCATGGTGCCGACATCTTCCGGCATCCCGGGCAGACGCCCCACGGAACTGCGGGCGGAACTGTGGACCGTGTCAAAATGCAGCCAGCACCATCCCCCTTCCCCCGACACGGCCTCATAACCTTCATTCCCGGGAGACTGAAGGATGCGCTGCACGTCCTCGACTTCCAGCGGCCTGATCCCCTTCCCCGGCACGGCCTCGACGGCCCAGACAAGCCCCTTGATCCGGGCCATGGGGTGGCTGCTGCCCTTCAGGGAAGGGTCGATGACCGTGAAAGAAAAGTTCGGAACAGTATTGTCGGGCACAGCCACCCCCCATCACGGCTTTCCTGCCCGGATATGGAAGCGGCAGGCCATACCTTCCGCCGGGAGGAGCCGATCGTCCAGACATGTGGATACCGCCCGTTCTCTGGCACGTTGCCCGGAGTGACGCAATATGGAGGCTGCCATTTTCTGGCAGAAAACTGTTGCCCCGTGCTTCTTTCCACCCTTCCGGCAAGGCTCTATAGTTTTCCCGATGCCTGAACCGTGAACAGGCCCCGCCTTTCCCGCGGTTCCATCCACATTCATCAACTGCAGAAAGCTGAGGAAACACATATGGCTACGCAGGACTACAAGGTTCGTGACATGTCCCTGGCCGACTGGGGCCGCAAGGAAATCTCCATTGCCGAGGGCGAAATGCCGGGCCTGATGGCCCTCCGTGAGGAATATGGCAAGAGCCAGCCCCTCAAGGGTGCCCGGATTGCCGGCTGCCTGCACATGACCATCCAGACCGCCGTGCTGATCGAGACGCTGATCGCCCTTGGGGCCACCGTCCGCTGGTCTTCCTGCAACGTGTTCTCCACACAGGACCAGGCTGCCGCCGCCATCGCTGCCGCCAACATTCCCGTTTTCGCCTGGAAGGGCATGAACGAGGAGGAATTCATCTGGTGCATCGAGCAGACCATCAAGGGGCCGGATGGCTGGACCCCCAACATGATCCTTGATGACGGTGGTGACCTGACGACCCTCATGCATGAGAAATACCCCGAGCTCCTCAAGGAGGTCCGTGGCATTTCCGAGGAAACCACGACGGGCGTGCATCGCCTCTGGGACATGGAGCGCAAGGGGCTGCTCAAGGTTCCGGCCATCAACGTCAATGACAGCGTGACCAAGTCCAAGTTCGACAACCTCTATGGCTGCCGTGAGAGCCTCGTGGATGCCATCCGCCGTGGCACCGATGTCATGATGGCCGGCAAGGTGGCTGTTGTGGCCGGTTATGGTGACGTGGGCAAAGGCTCTGCCGCTTCCCTCCGCAGCGCAGGCTGCCGCGTGCTGGTGACGGAAGTTGACCCGATCTGCGCCCTTCAGGCTGCCATGGAAGGTTATGAGGTCGTCACGATGGAAAATGCCGCTCCCCGTGGCGACATCTTCGTGACCTGTACCGGCAACGAGGACATCATCACCATCGAACATATGCGTGAGATGAAGGACCGGGCCATTGTCTGCAATATCGGGCATTTTGACAGCGAGATTCAGGTCTCCGCCCTGCGCAATCACAAATGGACCAACATCAAGCCGCAGGTTGATGAGATCGAGCTGGCCCCGAACCGCCGCCTCATCCTTCTCTCCGAAGGCCGTCTGGTCAATCTGGGCAACGCCACAGGCCATCCGTCCTTCGTGATGTCCGCCTCCTTCACCAACCAGACGCTGGCCCAGATCGAACTCTGGAATGCAAAACCGGGCCAGTATGAGGCAGGAAAAGTTTATACTCTGCCAAAAATCCTTGATGAAAAGGTTGCTGCTCTCCATCTTGCAAAAGTGGGAGCCACGCTCTCCAAAATGACACAGGCCCAGGCGGACTATATCGGGGTTTCCCCGACCGGGCCGTTCAAACACGATCTGTACCGTTACTGATCACATTTCCATCACGGTCCCTGCCCGCCTCCCCGGCGGCAGGGGCCAGACTGACCATTCATTCCTGATTTCAGGAAAGGAGCATATCATGGGTCTTTTCAACGACATCGTCACCAAGGTTTCCGGCTTCGCCAAGAGCCTGTTCGGGTCTTCCTCTGCCGAAGCCGCCGACACCCCGCAGCCTGATGCCGCTCCGGCAGGCGACGCCGCTGCTCCGTCCATCGCCCAGGTGGATGTGGATGCCGTCCTGAAGGAACTGGCCGCCAAGGCCGGCCAGCCTCTGAACTACAAGGAATCCATCGTCGACCTGCTCAAGCTTCTGGGCCTCGACAGCTCCCTGAAGGCCCGCCAGATCCTGGCTGACGAGCTGCATTACAGCGGGGACAAGAACGACACGGCCACGATGAATGTCTGGCTGATCAAGCAGGTCTACACCGAGCTGGCCAACAATGGCGGCAAGATTCCTGCTGGCTGGGGTCACTGATCCCGCTCCTGTCAGTCTTCCTGCGCTGACCGGATGAAGAGAAACCCTCCGTCCATATTCCGGGCGGAGGGTTTTTCTTTGGGAGCTGGAATCTGTCAGATATCCAGCAGCAGACGACGGGGATCCTCGATCAGCTCCTTGAGCCGCACGAGGAAGCTCACAGCCTCCCGCCCGTCAACGAGACGGTGATCATAGGACAGGGCCACATACATCATGGGCCGGATGACCACCTGCCCGTCCCGGGCCACGGGCCGGTCCTGAATGGCATGCATTCCCAGCACGCCAGACTGGGGTGCATTAAGGATGGGTGTGGACAGCAGGGACCCGAAGATGCCGCCATTGGTGATGGTAAAGCTGCCGCCTTCCAGTTCCTTCAGGGCAAGTCCCCCTTTGCGGGCCCGCCTGCCATAATCGGCAATGCGACGTTCCAGCTCGGCAAAACCCAGTGTCTCGGCCTTCCGCAGCACGGGCACGACCAGCCCCCGCTCCGTACCCACGGCAATCCCCAGATTGACGTGATCCTGATAGACGATCTCGTTCCCTTCAATCCTGGCATTCAGCACCGGAAAATCTTTCAGGGCACCCACGACCGCCCGGGCAAAAAAGGACATGAAGCCCAGACGGGCTCCCTCATGTTTCTTTTCAAACAGGTCCCGATACTGGCTGCGCAGGGCCTTGACTGCGCTCATGTCGATCTCGTTGAAAGTCGTCAGGATGGCCGCACTGTTCTGGGCCGCCTTGAGATTCCGGGCAATGGTCTGACGCAGACGGCTCATCGGGACACGCCGTTCCCCGGCCGTACCCTCATGACCGTCATCCGGCAGTTCTGGAGCCGACTGACTGAAAGCGGTTCCACCATTTACGACAGGAGCATCCTCATGATCAGATGAAGCTGATGATCCATGATCCGTCACATTCTGCTCAGCAGACGGTTTTTCCTGTTGTTCTTCCACGGCCTCGGAGACTGGCGGAGCGGCCTGCTCATCAATCAGGGCAATGACCTGTCCCACTTCGACATCGGTACCTTCCGCCAGCTCATGGGTCAGCGTTCCGGCTGCCGGGGCTGGCACGTCCAGCGTGACCTTGTCCGTTTCAAGTTCCAGGACGGCATCTCCAGCCTGGACGTACTGACCGGACTGTTTCAGCCAGCGCATCACGGTTGCCTGTTTCAGGCTTTCACCAAGCACAGGGACCTTAATTTCAACCGTCATCGTGACTCCTGCCATGTCAGAACTTGAAAAACAGGTCTGACCTCTTACCTGCCGGAAGGGATCCAACCTCACATGCTTCTTATATCCCCTGATGAGGGGATAGGGTAAAGCCTTCTCTTCGTCTTTTCACCTTTCCAGCAGGGAAACATTCATGTCTTACCCGCCACCGCCTTTTCTCCAGTCTGACCACGTTTCATCCCGTACGCGCTCCGTTCTTCTCAAAAGGATGGAGCAGGAACAGGGCCAGAGACAGAACCTGTCCCCGGAGGCTTTCCATCTGCTTGACATCATCTGTGATGACATTCTTCCCCAGCAGTCTCTTCTTGGTGACATACGGCTCAACCTGGCTGTCATGATCGACCAGTTTCTCGGGGGACCTGGAGATGGATGGCGTTTTGCGGAGCTGCCCATCGATCTTGAGGCCTGGGAAAAGGGACTGCTGTCAATGGATGTTTATGCCCGGGCACTTTTTTCGCAGAATTACGCCGATCTTGCTTCAGAACAGCGTGGTGCGGTTCTGGACAGAGCTTTTGATGGTTCTCTGTCAGAGCAGACTGCGGCTCCTCTGTCTCCTGCACAGATGGTCTTGTGGAGTGGTGACCTCCGCAATGGCATCGTTGCTGCTTTTCTGGCGCATCCGGTTTCTCAGGACAGGATGGGAATTTCATCTAGTATGACTGGTGGAGACAGCAGGATTCAGGGATTTTCTTCCCATTCCTTGACAGAAAAGGAAGATTTTGAGCCAGCAAATGAACGCCGTTTTCTGGATCAGTTTCAGCAGAACAATGAATGACATTTCTGCCTGTTGGAACAGTGAAAATTCTTCATCCGTAGGCATGATTTCGGACAGTCTGGAAGTGACTTTCAGACATGTTCGTCCGGTTTGGAACAGGGAAAAATGGTTTGAGCCACTCAGAAGTACAACAGATTAAATTATAGATTTATGTTTGATGATGTTGAAAGACCTTGTGAAAACTGGGGTACCCAGCTTTCTGAAAATGTACCCCAGCTTATTCACAATGTGTACAACTTCGAGAAACAGGCAAAACCGGGCCTCATGGAGGGTTGTCCTTATTTTTCCACAGAACTCCTGTGTACAATCCCCTTTTCATAAGGGGGTACCGTACCGTCCCCGGTACTCGGTACCCTTCCTGTTCCAGACAGTACTGTCCCCATGTACCCCAGTACGAACCTCCTTCATCCCAAAGCAGATGGAAACAGTTGCATGATGCAGAAACAGACAAATGATTTTTCTCAGGAAACGGCCGATGTTGTCGTGATTGGCACGGGAGCGGGTGGTGCACCCCTGACGGCCAGACTGGCTATGGCAGGCTGTAAGGTCGTGGCTCTGGAAGCCGGTCCGGTGTTTGATGCCCGGCGGCATACGCCTGATGAACCGACAGCCCAGGAACTGTACTGGCTCCATGAGCGTCTGTCCGCTGGCGGTACACCACAGGCCTTCGGAGGTAATAACAGTGGAACGGGCATTGGTGGCTCCCTGCTGCATTACGGTGCCTTTCTTCCCCGCATGGATGCACGGGATTACCGGCTGTACAGCGAGAGTGGCAAAGGCGTGGACTGGCCATTCGGTGCCGAGGAGCTGCAGCCTTATGTGGAGGAAGTGGAGCGTTTCATTGGCGTGAGTGGTCCGGCCCATTATCCGTGGGATGCGGAGCGTCGCTATGCCTATCCAGCCCTTGCGCCCAATATGGCGGCCCTGAAGATGCGTCAGGCCTGTGACAATGTCGGGCTGCGTCATGCGGCTGGACCTGTGGCCGTGATCACCCGGGACCATGAACAGCCGCATTTTGGCCTGCGTGAAAGCTGCGTGAACTGCGGTGCCTGCCATCAGGGATGCCGTAACGGAGCCAAGTCCGGCGTGGACAACACCTATCTGCCGTTGGCCTGTGCTCATGGGGCCGAACTGCGGCCCGGCTGCATGGCAACGGGGTTCGAACGGGACGGTCAGGGGCGGATCACGGCGGTCATCTATGTCCGTGACGGACGGGAGGAGCGGCAAAAATGTCGGGCCGTCGTCCTGTCCGCCGGAGCTGTGGAAACGGCCCGTCTGCTGCTGAACAATGGTCTGGCGAACAGTTCCGGGCAGGTGGGGCGCAATTACATGACGCATGTGTCCACGCAGGTCTGGGGAGTGTTTGATGAGGAAACCCGGCCCAACAAGGGCTATCCTTCCCTGACCATTTCCGAGGACATGCTGCGGCCGAAGGATGCCGATTTTGCGGGGGGATATCTTCTCCAGTCGCTGGGCATGATGCCGCTCACATGGGCGGCCAATCTCGTGCGGGCTGATGGACGGCGGGGTGAGGCACTCAGCCGCACGTTGGCAGCCTATAATTACAGTGCGGGTATCGGGATGCACGGGGAAAGCCTGCCACGGGATGAAAACCGTGTGACCCTGTCTGATGAGAAAGACGCTTTCGGCCTGCCCAAACCACGGATCGACCATACTTACGGGCCGAATGAGGAAGCCATGCATCGTCATGCCTCTCGCCTGATGGTGAAGATGTGGGAGTCCATCGGGGCGAAGGACATCCGTGTCATCAGCCGGGCGGCGCACATGATCGGTACCTGCCGGATGGGGACCGATGCCGGGGCGGCTGTGGTCAATCCGTACGGGCGCAGTTTCGACATCGACAATCTGTGGATCAGCGACCACTCCACCTTCCCCAGTTCCGGAGCTGCCAATCCCGCCCTGACCATCATGGCCCTGTCCCTGCGGACGGCTGATGCGATGCTGAAAGTGGTCTGAAATACTGCTGCCGACCGGGGAGAACCGTGGGGGCTGCTTGACAGTGCAGCCCTCTTTCACCTAGGAAGAAAGCCGACCTGATGGCGGCGGCGTCCTGTCCAGCCTGCCGGGTCACTTCCTCCGCACCGGAAGGCAGTTTTGCCGGTTCTGAAAGGGTGGCCGTCCGGTCATCCGGCTGGCTGGTCTGCCTGTGGCGTGGCCTGCATGGCTGTGCAGGTGTCGGGCCTGTAGTCTGGTTCTACGTCTATCCCGCTTTTCCTCCCCACCGGGACACATCAAGGCGCATAATTTCATGCATCTCGCCGAACTGAAGAAGAAATCTCCTGCTGACCTGCTGGCCTTTGCTGAAGAGCTGGAGGTCGAAAACGCATCATCGCTGCGCAAGCAGGACATGATGTTTGCCATCCTCAAGACGCTTGCCGAACGTGATCAGGCGATACATGGGGAAGGCACGCTCGAGATTCTGCCGGACGGTTTCGGCTTTCTTCGCAGTCCGGAGGCCAATTACCTGCCCGGTCCGGATGACATTTACGTGTCACCGGCTCAGGTCCGGCGTTTTGCCCTGCGGCCTGGTGACACGGTGGAAGGCGAGATCCGGGCACCCCGGGATGGTGAGCGTTATTTTGCCCTTCAGAAGGTCAACACCATCAATTTCGAGGCTCCGGAACAGGTCCGGGCCCGCATCAATTTTGACAACCTGACACCCCTCTTCCCGGAACGTCGTCTTCGCATGGAGACCGAGCCGAAAGGTGAGGCCACGACGGTCGCTCCGGCCCCGGCAAAAGGTAAAGGGCGGGACCGCAAGGATCAGAAGGATTATACCTCCCGTGTGATCGATCTGGTTTCGCCCATCGGCATGGGCCAGCGTGCCCTGATCGTTGCACCACCAAGGACAGGCAAGACGGTGATGCTCCAGAGCATTGCGTCTTCCATTTCCGCCAATCATCCGGATGTGTTCCTCATTGTTCTGCTGATTGATGAACGGCCTGAGGAAGTGACGGACATGGCCCGGTCCGTCCGTGGTGAGGTCGTTTCTTCCACCTTTGACGAACCGGCCCACCGTCATGTGCAGGTGACGGAAATGGTGCTGGAGAAGGCCAAGCGTCTCGTTGAGCACAAGCGTGACGTGGTCATCCTGCTGGACTCCATCACCCGTCTGGCTCGGGCCTATAACACGGTCGTTCCCTCATCCGGTAAGGTGCTGACCGGTGGTGTGGATGCCAATGCCCTTCAGAGGCCGAAGCGTTTCTTCGGTGCGGCTCGTAACATCGAGGAAGGTGGCTCCCTGACCATCATTGCCACAGCCCTGATCGATACGGGTTCCCGCATGGATGAGGTCATCTTCGAAGAGTTCAAGGGTACGGGCAACTCCGAGCTGATGCTGGACCGCAAGCTGGCAGATAAGCGGACCTTCCCGGCCATCGACATCACCAAGTCCGGTACCCGCAAGGAAGAGCTGCTGGTGGACCGGGCCTCTCTTTCCAAGATGTGGGTCCTGCGCCGCATCCTTGCTCCGATGGGTACGATGGATGCCATGGACTTCCTGCTGGACAAGCTGCGTTACAGCAAGACCAATCAGGACTTCTTCGATGCGATGAATAACTGATTAACAGCTTGGTCTGTTGTCCATGAAAGAAAAGGCAGGGCCATGCATATGGCCCTGCCTTTTCTGTAGGTGAAGTCCATGTCAGACCATCAGCCATGGGGGATCAGCAGGTGAAGGAAGCTTGCCATCAAGATGATGGCAAGAGTGCCCATTCCCCAGAGGGCCAAGAACCACGCTAGACGTTTGGAGAAGGAGGCTGGCACCTTTTTCTCATCGTATGTGGTGAACTTAGTGATATCCATCGGCTTTTGTGACCTTTCCACGGAAAAGATAGTAGGAATAGATCGAATATCCCGTGATGATGGGGAGTAGGATGACGGTCCCGACGAGCTGGAAAAGCTGGCTGGGAATTGGAGATGCTACATCCCACAGGGTCAGGGTTGGTGGTACAGCGTAGGGCCAGATGGTAATGGCCAGGCCAACCAGGCTGAGCAGGAACCATCCAATGGCGCACAGGAAAGGCGTGATGGCGTGTTCCTTGTCTAGGGTCCGCCACATCAGGAAACCGGCCAGTGCCACCAGTAGAGGAACAGGCAGGCCGAACAGAATGTTCGGAAAGGCAATCCAGTGATGGAGATAGGGCGCATGGAGAAACGGCGTCCAGCAGCTAACGGCAATGATGCAGAGAATCATCAGAATGGATAATCTCTTGGACCAGCGGCGGCATCGTGCTTCCAGTTCATCGGATGTGCGCCAAACGAGCCAGGTCGTACCAAGAAGAGCATAACCTGTGACAACGGACAGGCCACAAAGAACGCTGAACGGTGTCAGCCAGTCCATGGCTCCTCCGGCAAAGGCACCGTGGCTTGTATGCACCCCCTGAACGTACCCGCCAAGAATGCAGCCCTGACAGAAAGCGGCAAGTGTGGACCCTGTCATGAAGCCCGTATTCCAGAAGGCCCGATGGTTGGGTGAGTGCGCCATGATGCGGAACTCGAATGCAACACCACGGAAGATCAAAGCCCCCAGCATGATGATGATGGGGATATAGAAGGCAGGCAGCAGCGTGCTGTAAGCACCGGGGAAAACACCGAACAGGGTTGCTCCACCCAGAACCATCCATGTTTCATTACCATCCCAGACGGGGGCAATCGTGTTGATCATGATGTCACGATGCTCCGGCTTTTTCTCGAAAGCAAAGAGCATGCCAATTCCCAGGTCAAAGCCATCAAGGATGACGTAGACCGAAATGGCCAGAATGACGATGAACGCCCAGATGAAGGGAAGATAGAATGCAAGGCCGGACATGTTATGACGCATCCTTGTTCTGAGAGATCGTATGATGATGGCTACCTAGGATCATAATGTCATCGCTGGTGTTGTCAGCAGCCTCTGGGGTGGCCCGTAGCAGGCGGATGAGCATCAGGAGGCCTGAGCCGAAAACAAAGAGATAGACCGCAACAAAAAACAGCATGGAGAAAGACAGGCTGGAGAGTGCCAGCGGTGAGGTGCTGTCTTTCGTGCGAAGCAGGCCATAGACCGTCCATGGTTGCCGCCCGACTTCTGTCGTAACCCAGCCACAGAGCAGAGCCAGAAACCCAGCTGGTGCCATGGTGAGTATCACCCGCAGGAAAAGAGGATGGTCGAACAAACGCTGTCGGCGCCGCAGCCAGAGTGACCAGAGGCCGCAGAGCAGCATAAGCCCCCCTAGGGCAATCATGATGCGGAAAGAAAAGAACACGATTGGTGCCGGGGCCCGCTGGTCTGCCGGATAATCTTTCAGGCCGGGCACCTTGCCGTTGATATCATGGGTCAGGATGAAGGAGCCCAGTAGCGGAATCCCTATGGCGTAATCCGTACGTTCTGTCTTCATGTTCGGGATGCCGAACAACAGTTCAGGGGCTCGTGTTTCGCTTGTCCAGTCGCCTTCCATGGCGGCAATCTTGGCGGGCTGATATTTCAGGGTGTTCAGCCCATGCATGTCGCCCGCTATGATCTGGAGAGGGGCTGTGATGACAATCATCCAGAGGGACAGGGAGAACATGAGGCGGATCGTACTGTCTGCCTGTGTACCTCCCTTTTTGGCCTTGAGCAGATGCCATGCACCTGCGGCAGCTACCGTGAAGGCCACTGAAAGCATGGCAGCCAGCCCCATATGGGTGATCCGGTAGGGAAAGGATGGATTGAAGATGATGGCCAGCCAGTCATGGGGCAGGAAATGGCCTGTCTTTTGGTCAATGACATAGCCTTGTGGGGTTTGCATCCATGAGTTGGATGCAAGGATCCATGTCATGGAGATCAGCGTTCCTGTAGTGACAGCACAGGTTGCAAAGAAATGCATTCTGCGGCCGACACGGTTCAGCCCGAACAGCATGACACCAAGGAAACCAGCCTCCATAAAGAAGGCCGTCATGACTTCGTAAGAGAGAAGCACGCCTGTGATGGGCCCTGCCTTGGCAGAGAAGCCTGCCCAGTTGGTACCGAACTCGTAGGCCATCACGATGCCAGAGACGACCCCCATGCCGAAAACGATGGAGAAGATTTTCAACCAGTATTTAAAGAGATTCAAATAACGGTTATCATTCGTTTTTAACCACATGCCTTCAAGAAAGGTGAGGAATACAGATAGACCGATCGAAAATGCTGGGAATATTATATGTACGCCAACGGTAAAGGCGAATTGTATGCGTGCGATTGTAAGAGGTAACTCATGGTCATTAACCATATATAATCATTCCTTTTCGTTGGAATGGGAGGAAATTGACATTTTTTCATTATTGATTTTGGCGAGTTTTCGATAATTGATTTTGTTTTTCTTCTTATAAATATTTTTAAAATAAAAAATCCCCGTCATTTTTTGCGGGGTCAGGCCGATGGCAGGTGATGAAAATTTGCCATCACATTTTTGTAAGATCATGTGATGATCAGCTTTGGCAATAAGGTAAGGCTGGATGATCCCGTGTTTCAGGAACTGGATGCTTCTTGTTCCAACCCCAGCAGGAAGGTCTTGCTCTCTGCGCCTTCAAACCCGCTATAGTCACCATGGCCCCTGCCGTGGGAGGGCAGGACACGGTGGCAGGGGATGAGAATGAGCAGCGGGTTGCGGGCCACGGCCTGACCGATGGATTGCGGGCTTCCGCCGACAGTTTTGGCCAGGTTGCCATAGGTCCGGGTCTGCCCGTGCGGAATGGCACGCAGGGCCGCCCAGACACGTTTCTGATAGGCCGTGCCATCAAGCATCAGTGGGATGGACTGGAAATCCACCGGCTCCCCATCAAAATAATCCTGCATCATGTCCCGCACTTTCAGCAGGAGGGGCGTCTCACTCTGGTCCCGGCCCCAGCCTTCATCAAGGGAGACGATCTGCCCCTCTTCTTCGCTGAGGGTCAGGGCACCGAGGGGAGAATGGAAAGAAAGCTGTGGCATGGCTGTCAGGCTGCCCCTTTTGCGGGATAGCGTCAATTCTTTCTTTGGCCCGCTGCTTTTCAGGCATGAGTGCTGTATGAAAGGCGGCATGACATCATCCAGCATTTCCACCCAGACGGTTTTTGCGTTGGCGACAGGCCCGGTGCAGGGGGCGATTGCGGTCATGCGGGTCAGCGGGCCGGAGAGTGCGGCCCTGCTGGCGGCTCTCTGTGGTGCCCTGCCGGCTCCCCGTCAGGCCAGCCTGCGGGCCTTGCGGCATGAAGGTGATGTGCTGGATCATGCTCTCGTCCTCTGGCTTCCGGGACCCCGGTCCTATACGGGAGAAGACAGCTTTGAGCTGCATCTTCATGCCGGTACGGCCATCGTGGAGGCAGTGGCGCAGGCCCTTGTTTCCCTTGGTGCCCGCCCCGCCGAACCGGGAGAGTTCACCCGTCGGGCCGTGCAGGCAGGACGGATGGACCTGTTGCAGGCCGAGGCCATAGCCGATCTGATTGAAGCCGATACGCAGGCCCAGCGGCATCAGGCCCTGAAACAGGCTGATGGTGCCCTGAGCCAGCTTTACACCGGATGGGCGTCCCGCCTGCGGCAGGTTCTGGCCCAGCAGGAAGCTCTGATCGATTTCCCGGATGAGGAACTCCCCCCGGAGGTGGAAGACGCCCTGCTGGGTGACTGCCGGACCCTGGCGGAAGAGATGCAGGCCCATCTGGCCGATGAACGGGGCGAGATCGTCCGTGATGGTCTGAAGATCGTTCTGGCGGGGGCTCCGAATGTGGGAAAATCCAGCCTGCTGAATGCGCTGAGTGGTCAGGATGCTGCCATCGTCACGCAGAAGGCGGGCACGACACGGGATGCCATCGCCGTGGACTGGATGATAGAGGGCATCCGTGTCCGGCTGATTGATACGGCAGGCGTGCGGGAGACAGAGGATGAGATCGAGGCGGAAGGCATCCGCCGGACCATGCGGCACGTGAAAGAGGCCGATCTGCTCTTTCATCTTGTCGGGCCGGGGGATGAGACGCCCCTGCTGGCGGATCACGCCATAAGGCTGCGGACGAAGACGGACCTCGCCCCGGCACGGGAGGGTGAGCTTGGCATCCACACGAAGGATGAAGCCGGTCTGGCCCCTCTGAAGGCATGGCTGAAAGCCCATCTGGCCCGTCTCATGGCCCGGCGTGGCACTCCGCCCCTGACCCGTGCCCGCCATCGGGCAGGGCTGAAGGAGGCACAGGAACATCTGGCCCGTGCGCTGGAAGCCTCATGGCCGGAGGTGCGAGGAGAGGAGCTGCGTCTGGCCATGCAGGCCCTTGGCCGACTGACGGGCCATGTGGACGTGGAAGCCCTGCTCGATACGATTTTTGGCCAGTTCTGTATAGGAAAGTGACGTTACCTCAATGAGCACATCATCTGCACAAACCTATGATGTCATCGTGGTGGGTGGCGGCCATGCAGGGACGGAAGCCGCCGCTGCCGCTGCCCGCTTCGGGGCCCGGACATTGCTGTTGACGCACAGGCTGGACACCGTAGGCAGCATGTCCTGCAATCCGGCCATCGGGGGCATCGGCAAGGGCCATCTCGTGCGGGAGATTGATGCCTTTGATGGCCTCATGGGCAAGGCGGCAGACCGGGCGGGAATTCATTTCAAGCTGCTGAACCGTTCCAAAGGGCCAGCGGTACATGGGCCACGGGCGCAGGCGGACCGTTCGCTTTACCGGGCCGCCATACAGGACCTTCTGGCGGCCACGCCCAACCTGACCATGCTGGCCGGGGCCGTGGGCGACCTGATCGTCGAGAAGGGCCATGTCCGGGGTGTGATCTGCGAGGATGGCCGCCGTTTTTCCGCCGGGGCGGTCGTGCTGACAAGTGGCACCTTCCTGCGGGGCGTGATCCATACGGGGCGGGTCAGCCAGCCAGCCGGACGCATTGGCGATGCGCCCGCCACGCAGCTTGGGGAACGGCTGGAAGCCCTGGGGCTGAAAATGGGCCGTCTGAAAACAGGCACCCCGCCCCGTCTGGCCCGTGACAGCATCGACTGGGAGGCCCTGCCTGCCGATGAGGGCGATGCCGAGCCGGAGGCCTTCAGTACGCTGACAGCCTCCCTGCCCAATAGACAGGTCGTCTGCCGCATCACGCAGACAACCCCACAGACACACAGGATCATTGAGGACAACCTGCATCTTTCGGCTATGTATGGCGGTGAGATTACCGGGCGGGGTCCCCGCTACTGCCCGTCCATCGAGGACAAGATCGTCCGTTTCGCAGGACGGGACAGTCATCAGGTGTTTCTGGAGCCGGAGGCCCTGCCGGGCAATCCGGGTGGGGAGCTGGTCTACCCCAACGGCATCAGCACCTCCCTGCCTGCCGAGGTGCAGGTGCAGATGATCGCTTCCATGCCGGGGCTGGAGACGGCCCGCATCGTCACCCCCGGCTACGCCGTGGAATATGATTATGTTGACCCACGGGAGCTGCGTCCGTCTCTGGAGCTGCGGGCCTTGCCCGGCCTGTATCTCGCCGGGCAGATCAATGGAACGACAGGGTATGAGGAAGCGGGCGCACAGGGGCTTCTGGCCGGTCTGAACGCTGCCCGGGCCGTGGCAGGCAGGGAGCCTCTGACGCTGGGACGGGAGGAATCCTACCTTGGTGTGCTGATTGATGACCTGACCCTGCATGGTATCAGTGAACCCTATCGCATGTTCACCTCACGGGCGGAATATCGCCTTCTTCTGCGGGCGGACAATGCGGACCTGCGCCTGACACCAAAGGCCATAGAGGCCGGATGTGTTGGTGCAGAACGTGAGGTGGCCTTCCGTGAGACGGTGCGCCAGATTGATGCGGCGATGGAAGAAGCCCGGAAACCGGCCTTCCTGCCCCAGCACCTGCGGGAGCATGGCATCGAGGTTTCGCAGGACGGGCGGCGGCGCAGCCTGCTGGATGTACTGGCGACACAGGCCGATGAGGCCCGGATTGCCAGTCTCGCCCCGTGGTTTGCCGCTCTGCCGGTCCGTATCGGGCGGCATGTGCAGACAGAGGCCCGCTATGGTGGTTATCTGCGCAGGCAGGAGCGGGAAATCCAGCAGCTGAAGAGTGAGGCGGCCCTGCGCCTGCCGGACGATCTGGATTACGGGGCGATCGGGGGGCTGAGTCAGGAAATGCAGGAGCGGCTGGGGGCCGCCCGTCCGGCCGATTTCGCCGCTGCGGGGCGTGTCCGGGGTGTGACGCCCGCTGCCCTCATTGCCCTGCTTGCCCATGTCAGGAGCCGTACATGATGACGCATGTTTCACATGAAACAGAAAAGAAGCTCGCTCATTTTGCCAGCCTGCTGACCCGCTGGAATGAGAAGATCAATCTTGTCAGCCCGAAGGATATCGCCCATCTCCGCCAGCGTCATATTGAGGACAGTCTCCAGCTTGTCCCGCATGTTGCGGCTGGTGTGCGGATAACGGACCTTGGTTCTGGCGGTGGTTTCCCCGGGCTGATCGTGGCGATCGCAACAGGGAACCCGGTCACGCTGATTGAGTCCGACCAGCGGAAATGCGCCTTCCTGCGGGAAGCGGCACGGGAATGTGGTGCCCGTGTCACCGTGCTGACAAAACGGATCGAGCAGGCAGAGGTGGAGCCGGCGGACATCGTGAC
Organism: Bombella mellum; assembly: GCF_014048465.1. Classification (GTDB taxonomy): domain Bacteria; phylum Pseudomonadota; class Alphaproteobacteria; order Acetobacterales; family Acetobacteraceae; genus Bombella; species Bombella mellum. The sequence goes on along the minus strand of NZ_PDLY01000004.1, from coordinate 231,150 downwards.
GGCCCGTGCGCTGGCACCCCTGCCCCAGCTGCTCGACTGGGCACGGCCCCTGCTGAAGGAGGAGGGTTACTGTCTTTTTCTCAAGGGAAGAAAAGCGTCAGATGAGTTGACCAGTGCCCGTTCTGACTGGCACATGACATATGAAAGCCTTCCAAGTCGAACAGACCCTGACGGGGTCCTTCTCAGGATCAGTGATTTCAGACGTGTCTAAAGCAGCTTCACATACACCGCACATCATCGCCATCGCCAACCAGAAGGGCGGTGTCGGCAAGACGACGACCAGCCTGAATCTGGCGGCGGCTCTGGCGCAGCGCAAGCGTGTCCTGCTGGTGGACCTTGACCCGCAGGGCAATGCGTCAACGGGCCTCGGGCTGGATTATGATGAGCGTGGCCGTGGCACCTATGGTGCCCTGCTGGAGGATGCCCCGGCGGAGACGCTTCTCCGTTCCAGCGTGGTGCCGAAGCTGGATGTCATGCCTGCCAATGGCGACCTGGCCGGAGCCGAGCTGGAGATGATCGACCAGGACCGGCGGGAATACCGGCTGCGGGATGCCCTGAAACCGTTACTGAGCCGTTATGACATCATCCTGATCGACTGCCCGCCCAGCTTGGGGCTGCTGACCCTCAATGCGCTTGTCGTGGCCCAGAGTGTTCTGGTGCCGTTGCAGTGCGAGTTCTTCGCTCTGGAGGGGATCAGCCAGCTGGTCCGTTCCATCGAGCGGGTGCGTCTGGCCTTCAATGCGGACCTGCATCTGGAAGGGATCGTGCTGACCATGTTCGATACCCGCAACAATCTGTCCGCCCTTGTGGCGGAGGATGCCCGGGGTTTCTTTGGGGATCAGGTTTTCAGGACGATGATCCCCCGCAACATCCGCATTTCCGAGGCACAGAGCCACGGGCGGCCTGTCATGGATTATGCCCGCAGTTCCACCGGGGCACTGGCCTATGAGGCTCTGGGGGCTGAGCTGCTGAAACGGCTGAAGAAGAAAGGCTGAGAGACATGGCGAAAAAGGCACCCCCCTCCTCCCGCAGACTTGGCCGGGGACTGGCGGCCCTTCTGGGAGATCAGGCCCCCAATCTGGCCCGTGTCGGAGCCTCGCAGGGTGAGGCACAGGCTCCGTCCCAGCCGGGAAGCCTTGGAGTGGACCTTCTTGCCCCCAGCCCGTTCCAGCCCCGGCAGGACATGAATGAAGACCGGCTGGCCGAGCTTGCGGATTCCATCCGGTCCCGTGGGGTCATCCAGCCTATTCTGGTCAGGCCGGACCCCGAGCGGAAAGGGCGGTATCAGATCATTGCTGGTGAACGCCGCTGGCGGGCCTCCCAGAAGGCGGGTCTGCATGAGGTGCCCGTCTATATCCGTCAGCTTGATGATACGGATGCCATGGCGGCGGCCATGGTCGAGAACCTTCAGCGGTCGGATCTCAACCCCGTGGAAGAGGCGATGGGACTGCAGCGGCTGTTGCAGGAATACAGCCTGACGCAGGAGGAGCTGGCCGGGGCGATCGGCAAGTCCCGTTCCCACATCACCAATACCATGCGCCTGCTGAACCTGCCGGAGGCCGTTCTGGTCCAGCTGCGGGATGGTGGGCTGAGTGCCGGTCATGCCCGTGCCCTGCTCGGTCATCCCGACCCTGTGGCAGGCATGGCGGAGGTGCTGGCAAAGGGGCTGAATGTCCGCCAGACGGAAGACCTCGTGGCCCGGCTGAACAAGGCGGCCAGCGAGGAGAAGGCTGTGGCGGCCCCAGCCCCGGAGATCACCCGGCTGGAGGAAGACCTTTCCGCCCGTTTCGGGCTGAAGACGCAGATACGCTTCAATGGGAAAAGCGGCTCGCTGAAGATCAACTATTCCTCTCTGGAGCAGTTTGAGGCCCTCATGGCCCGTCTGACTGGACAGAGCTGATTTTTTTGGAAAAATGTTTAAAATACCCTTGTCAGCCTTTGTGAAGGCTGATAGATAAGCACTCATCGGTTACCGATTGTGGGCACATAGCTCAGTTGGTAGAGCAGCTGACTCTTAATCAGCGGGTCCTAGGTTCGAGCCCTAGTGTGCCCACCACAATCGACCGGTTCCCCTGAAAAGATGTCGAAAGCTTTCCGATGCCAGCGGCAGGACACCCGCTCTGCGTTTTCTGCCGGAAAGAAGATGATCCCCTTTCTCCTAAAAACCGTTCTGTCCGCCGTGCTTGTGGCCTCCATTGCCACGGTGGCCCGTCGCCTTCCCGCCCTGGGTGCGCTCATTGCGTCCCTGCCGCTTGTGTCCGTTCTGGGAATGATCTTTCTCTGGGCCGAGAAACCGGACCGTGAGCTGATGGCCACTCATAGCGAGGCGACTTTCTGGTACGTTCTGCCATCCCTGCCCATGTTTCTGCTGATCCCCGCCCTCCTGCGGCGAGGCTGGCCTTTCTGGGGCAGTCTGGTTGCTGGCTGTGTGCTGACGGTTCTGCTTTATCTTGCCGTGGTCTGGTGTGCCCGCCGTTATGGCATGGCTCTGTAAGGGATGTCAGATATCTGTTGACTCTGGAACAAGATCAGAAAATTATCGTTAATTTTTAGGAAAGGTCATGCCATGGAAAGTGGAAATCCCTTCAACTATTATGTGAAGGCCATAAAAAATTATGTGACATTCAGCGGGCGGGCAACCCGTCCTGAATACTGGTATTTTTTTCTCTTCAATATCATCGTTGGTATCATAGTCGGGGGCGTTGGGACTTTTCTGGGAACGGATCTCCTCAAGGACCTGTATACCCTCTTTATTTTCCTTCCCTGTCTGGCTGTTGGCGTGAGACGGCTGCATGATTCCGACCGTTCCGGTTGGTGGATTCTGTTGCCTGTCGTGAACATCATTTTTCTGTGCCTGGAAGGCACGGCTGGAGAGAACCGGTTTGGCCCTGCGTCGAACTGAGGTGGAAACAGCATCCGTTTCATGAAATCAAGGCCGATAGATCAGGCATCTGTCGGCTTTTTTTATGGTGCTCATGAAGTATCTGGAGGGTCTTCAGCTTGGCATCATTTCGTAATGATGAAAAACTGTTACACGTTAAAGCATGTAGGACTTATTCCTGCCGGATCTGACAGGCGTGTAGTATGGTTGCACTCCATGCGCCGCTTATCCTTCCGTATGGAAGGCTTCGGTCCTGAAGAACCTGATGGCCGTCGGGGATAATGGCCGGGAGCACTTTATACAGGCAGGCCTGCCATAAGTCTGTTATGGACAGGCAAGACAGGATAGGATGGCGGCATCATAAAAGATGAGAGTGCTATGCGTGTAAGCGAGTTCAAGCCTCGGCCGGTCGCAGGGCGGCACCAGCCGGTGATAGCCTTGGTCGGGTGCGATGGAAGCGGGAAGTCCACCGTGGGGGCGGCCCTGCTCGAGCTGTTGCAGGCTGAACGGCCCACGGCGTTCTGTCATCTGGGCAAGCAGGCGGGCAATCTGGAGCGAACACTGGCTCCCCTGCCCTTCATCGGTCCGTATGTGACGGGCAAGGCCAGAAAAGAAAATGGCCGGATACAGTCCGGCAAAAAGGCAGGCGTTCTGGCGGCAGTGTCGGGCTTCGTCCTGTCCATGCGGCGGGTGTTCCGTTTTGTCCTCATGCGATACAGGCATGAACGGGGTCTGACAATTCTGACAGATCGCTACCCTCAGAATGTTGTGCCCGGTCCCATGGATGGCCCTACCCTGGCCAACCTGAATCGTGATGGTGTCCTGCTGCGGCTGTTCAGCCGGGTGGAGCGTGGCCTTTATGGCCGCATGGCCTGCTTCCGGCCGGATGTCGTCATCAGGCTGAATGTTGATCTTGAAACGGCGTTGCAGCGCAAGCCGGACCATGTGCCTTTCAAACTGGCCCGCAAGATCGACGACCTAGCCAGACTGGAGTTCGCCGGGGCACCGATTGTCGATATTGACGGTACGGAGCCGCTGGAGCAGGTGCTGGAACAGGCAGAGGAGACGGTCCGCAAGGTGCTGGCCCTGTATCCCTGTTCTGGCCAGTCGTCAGGTGCTGATGATCCGCCTCATGTAGGGCTGAAAGGGTACAGGGCCGGTCGGCTGGTGTCTCTCGTCGGGTGTGATGGCTCGGGAAAGTCCAGCATCAGCCAGTATCTGGTGCAGCATTTTTCTGAAACCCGTCCTGCCGTTTATGGCTATCTAGGTCTCGGGTCTGGTGATCTGGGGCGGCGGATCGGTGCCCTGCCTTTCATTGGTCCGGCACTGGAAAAGAAACTGAACCGGAAAGCGAAGAAAGCCCGCACGAAGGGCGAGAAGATGCCTGGCATGATGACGGGACTTGTCCTGTTCGTCTTTTCCCTGGTTCGGATGAGGCGTTTCCTGCGGGTCCGGCGGGCTGTTGAGAAAGGTTTTCTGGTCGTGACGGACCGTTACCCTCAGGTGGAAATTCCCGGCCAGTGTGATGGCCCCGGGCTGTCCGCTGCCTACAGCCATAACCCCTTGATCCGTCTTCTGGCCCATCTGGAGAAAGGCATCTACCAGCGCATAGCGGAGTTCAGGCCTGATCTGGTCATCCGGCTGAACGTGGATGCGGACACGGCCTACGGGCGCAAGCCGGACCATGATCTGGAGGCCCTGCGGGTCAAGACGGAGCTGATGCCGAAGCTGAACTTCAACCATGCGCCGCTGGTGGAGGTGGATGCCCGCCAGTCTTATGAGGCCGTGCAGCAGGAAGTGCTGGACCTGCTGAAAAAACACGGGATCGCCTGAGATTCAGTCAGCCCCGCATGGCCGGGGCATGTCCTCAGTGGGGGCTGCGTTCCAGAAAGGCCCGGATGCGCTGGGGAATGCCCTCCGGGGACTGGAAGCGGTCCCGGCGGTAATTCTGTGTCCCGTCCAGTTTCTTCTCGATCAGACCATCGTGAAAATCGCCCATCATGCCGTTGATCGTGGCCAGATATTCGGATAGCTGATCCAGTTCACGAGAGGGCCGGATGGTACGCAGCGTATCGTTGAAGGCCACGCGGCGGCTGATGATCTTCCGCATGACATGGAACTCATGGCCGGTCGTGGCGTCCAGTCTGCGTATCAGTTTTGCCAGCCTGGCGTTTTCTTTTTTCTGGTAGGCGATGATTCCGGTGGCATCATCTTCTTTCCAGAGGGCAATGGGGGTGGAGATCAGCCAGTAATAGGCCGGTGACAGGGCCACCCACAGGATGAGGCCATTGGTCAGCGTGGCCCGCCGCTGATGGTTCTTGAAGGCATCCTGCATGTTGCCCATGATGATGGTGACGACATGCAGAAGCAGCGGGTAACGGTGATGCCGGGTGAAGTTGGCACAGGCAAAGCGCATGTGCTTGAATTTTGCCCGGGCATATTTGAAGGCCAGCTGCTCTTCATCATTGGCCACGCCGGATAGGGCAATCTTCAGGATGAGGCGGCGGAAGGCCCTGCGGTCCACGCCATGTTCCAGAAGCTGCCAGCAGAGATTGTACCCTTCCCCGACTTCTTCCGCCGTGCAGGCGGGCAGGACATCCTGCGGAAGGGGCGTGTCGGGATGAGGAACGTCATCAAGAAGAACATGCTCGAAAACGGTATCCAGCATCGCCTGTGGAAAGGCCGGCGTGCTGCGGCGGCTGGCAGACGGGCGGAAGGGGAAGATGGGCATGGTCTGTTCTTCTCCTGACGGTACTCAGCTGCCGGACGTGGCAGGCAGGTCGCCGCTGTGGCGTGTTTCTCTCTCATGTGGGAGGACGATCCTGTTCCGGCGCAGATAGGTCACGCCCATCATGGCGAACATGAGGAGGGTAGCAAAGAATATGCCTAGGGCATAGGCAAGCCCGGCTCCATTCAGGCCGTAATGATGCCCCATGTAGACGAGCAGCGGAACATAGATGCAGACGGAGAAGAGCTGCGCCAGCATGATGTAATGGGACCGTCCCGCCGTATAGAGGACGCCTTCCATGGGAAGTCCGGCGGTGAAGAAGACCAGGGAGGGAGACATCCACATCATCAGCGTGGCGGCATCACCGAACCGGTGACCAAACATGCTGATGACGGGTTTCCCTCCGACATAGACGACCAGCATGGCCAGCAGCCCGAGTGCGCCGGAGAAGACGCTCGTCCGCAGGGCCAGCTTCCAGGGGGCGGAGGTCCGTGGATTCATGAGGACCACTTCGGGATAGTAGCTCTTTTCCAGAAGTTTGGCGGGCCGTTGGACGGCATCCAGAAATTCCATGGCCAGGGAATAGAGACCGGCGGCCGACGTGCTGACGATCTTGCCCACGAGCAGCTTGCTGATCGGTTCCCAGACGGTTTCCAGAACTGTGGTGATGCTGGCCGTCCAGACGAACCCCCACATGCCTTCAGGCATCTGGCGGGAGGCCCGGATGATGCTGGGGCGTAACCCTTTCAGCAGGTCGTGGCGTTTCAGTTCGAGCAGGGCTGTGCCCCAGAGATAGATCTGCCCGGCCAGAAGGGCCAGATACCAGGCGATGACGAAGCCTGTCAGTTTGGTTCCGCTGACCCAGGCCAGCAGGCAGCCTACGGCACGGACGGTCGGGGTGATGAGCTGCTGGCGGGAGACGAGGTCTATGCGGTCGAACAGGCGGAGGATGCCATAGGCTGCCGTGCTGCCCATGCCGGGGATCAGCGTGCAGTAGATCAGGACCAGAATCGTGTGCTGGTCATGTATGCCCAGCAGCCTGCCGAAGAACAGGAAGGCCAGGATGCCGAACAGCATGGACAGCAGCCCCGCACAGATGTCCAGCCCGATGGCCAGGCTGATGCTGTTCTGCACCGTGCCGCGCTCGCCTTTCTGCCAGGGCACGGCGGCATAGTGCAGGACGATCTGCCAGCTCTGGAACTGCCCGATGGCGGCGATGGTCTCGATGTAGGAGGCGATCAGGGTCAGGACGCCGAAATCATGCGGGCGGAGCGTCCGTCCCGTGCTGACGAGGGCAACCAGCCCGACGGCGGCCCCGATCAGCTTGGTGGACCCCAGCCGGCCAGCATTCTTCAGGACAACACGGAAGAGATCATCACCAAACCAGCCTTTCATCATGCAGGCTCTTGAAAGTCAGGAAGTTCGTTGATCGTGACGACCCGCCAGTGCCCGGCAATGTGCTCGATGATGCTGAGGGAGAGATTCTGTATGCAGAAGCGCAGGGCCGTGTCCACGGGGATGTCCAGACAGTGGGACAGGGCCATGCGGATGGCCCCGCCATGGCTGAGGACGACCATGTCCTGCCCTTCCCTGTCCCGGGCGTGGCGTTCCAGGGCTTGGCCGATGCGCTGGCGGACATCCAACATGCTTTCCCCCTGGGGTGGGCGTTCGTCAGCGGCGATGGACCAGAAGGGTGGAGCCGGTTTCCGGAGGAGTGCGGGAAAGGTCTCGTGGGGGGTGCCGTTCCAGTCCCCTATGGACTGTTCGACGAAAGCCGGGTCGATTTCCAGAGGGACGGAGAAGTCGCCAGCCTCCTGTATGGCCAGGCCTGTTTTCCGTGCCCGCTGGAGGGGTGAGGAAAGCCATGCCGCCCTGCGGGGCAGGCGGCGTGCCAGTGCCCGGTAGGCTGGCTGCTGCATGGTCAGATGGTGGGGGCAGAGAGGAACGTCGAGGGTTCCATACATGGTCTGCCGGGCCGTTTCCTTCACGATGGCGTGACGAACCAGCCAGAAGCGTGTTACCCCGGCAGGGAGTTCTGGTCCGTCCAGAAAATGCTCCTGAGGGTCAGGCATGGCAGGGTGCGTCACGAAAAAAACCTCTCGAACAGGTCAGCAGGCTGTTGCCAGCCTGTTAAGATGAGGCTGGCAGAATGTTCAAAACTCTATGATAAGGGCGCATAGCGAGGAAGGAAACCGCTCTCAAGAAGAAGTTTCATAAATTATGAAAACATCATGATTCTGGAGAGCCGCCGCAAGAGAATGTACATGGCGAATGGTGGAGAGAAACAGCAATGAAGCTTTCAGACGTGCAGGGCAGACTGGCCCCGCTGATCAGATGGTTCCGGGTCGTCTGGCCGAAGAGTGATTATGAGGTGTTCGTACTGGACGGGAAATGGGTGATCCTTTTTCACGTCATCATTGTGGCCATCCTCATCATTGTCCATTTCACCCTCGTGAACATGCAGGATTTCTGACCTGCTGAGGCCGGTCATCGGGCCTGCCGCTGGATGAGGCTGGCAAGCAGGTAGAGGCTGACACCGCCGAGGCTGATCCAGAACGGCAGCGGAATGTCGCTGTACCATGAGAGGAGCAGCCCGCCCCATGAGAGCAGCAGGGCACCCAGAACGGAACAGGCGATCCCTCTGGCCGGAGGCAGCCCCAGTTTCAGGGCGGCGGCGGCGGGGCCGATCATCAGGCTGAAACAGAGCAGGGCACCGGCGATCTCGGCACAGGCGGCGGACGCCAGGGCCGCCAGCAGGAGGAACAGCTGGCCAAGACGGGCCGGTGACAGTCCCTGCGATTCAGCCAGACTGGGGGTGAGACTGACGAAGAGCAGCGGACGCCAGAGGATGGCCAGTCCTGCAAGGCAGACGGCGACCAGTCCCGCCAGAAGACTCAGTGTCGTACCGTCCAGCCCAAGCACGTCACCGAACAGGAGGGTCGTGGCTTGGGAGGAGGCTTCGTTGGCTTCGTGGAGGCACCAGACCCCGATGCCCAGACTGGCGGCAAGGATCAGGCCGGTCATCGTGTCCCGCTGGGCGGAATGTTCCCTGCCCTGCCCCGTCTGTCCCATGAAGAGGCCGCCCATCATGCTGGCGGCCATCATGCCCGTCAGTGGAGGGAGGTGCAGCCAGACGGCCGCCGCCGCTCCGCTGAAGCCGATATGAGGCAGGGCATGGGCTGCAAAGGCCTGCCGCCGCAGCAGCATGAACCATCCGAGGCTGCCTGCCAGAAGGGATACCAGAAAACAGCCCAGAAAGGCGTGCTGCATGAACGGGAAGGCAAAGGGGCCGGGATCAGACATGGAGTGCCCCTTCTCTCAGCGTGATCTCCCGTACGGGCAGGGAGAGGTTAGACGTTGCCAGTGGACCGTGGGCCGTCATGAGCAGGTCCATTCCCTTCTGCTGATGAAGCCGGGTGAAGAGCTGGAGCAGGGCCTCATGGCTTCCATGATCCAGAGCGGCGAAGGGTTCATCAAGAATGAGAAGGTTCGGGGAGCTGGCAAGGGCCTGCGCCAGAGCCACGCGCTGCCTTTCCCCGCCGGACAGGACGCCAAGTGGGCGGTCGGCCAGAGACAGGGCATCCGTCTCGGACAGGAGGGCCTCAGCTTTCCGGCGTGTTCTGCCGGGATGTGGAAGGCCCCAGCATGATCCCTCCACGCAGGCCATGACATGGCTGATGACAGGAAGCATGGGAGCCGTGTCATCCGTGCGCTGGGGCATGTATCCGCAATGATGCCGGGCCTCGGCCGGTGGATGGCCGTTGACGAGGATATTCCCGCCCTGCAGGGGCAGGATGCCGGTCAGTGCCCGGAGGAAACAGGTCTTCCCTGCTCCGTTCCGCCCCCGCAGGATGGTCAGCCCGTTCAGGGGAAGCTCAAGCGAGGCGTGGCTCAGGACAGGATGCTGCCCGACCCGGAGGCTGACATCACGGCAGGAAAGATGGGCCTTTTTCACGGTGCCGTCTGGAGCGGTGCTTCGTGAGGGGCTGTCTGTTTCAGGGCCTCTTCAAGTGTCGTGAGCAGCTGGTTCAGCCAGTCCTGCCAGTGCAGGCCGACAGGAAGGCTTTCTCCGATGGAAATGACGGGAATGCCCGCCTGTCGGGCCAGTTCCTCGACCGTCCGGGCCTGCGGAGCACTGATGGCCGGGTTGCGGACCAGAAAGCGGATGGTTTTCTGCCTGATGGCCGTTTCCAGCATGGCTGTGTCGTAGGGGGACAGGCCGGTTTCGTTCATCAGTGCCCTGGCCCAGCTCTGGTCCGTCATTTCCAGCCCGGCAGCCAGAAGCAGGCGTTCTCCGGCTGGCTCTGTCATGGCGAAGGGAGCACCATGGTCTGTCTGGCTTATGGCATCCAGACGGGCTGATATCTGGTCCATCCGCTCTTCAAACAGGGCGAGACGCTGGTTTATGTCCTGCCGGGCCTGGGGTCTCACGTCGGAAAGCCACGAGGCGATCTGCCGGGCCGTTTTTCTCACCGTGGGAAGATCGAAAAAGAGATGAGGGTCCGTTCCCGACAGCCAGCCTGCATAGTCTGCGGCAAGGAAGAGCTTCATCCCGCCGGGCAGCAGCTTCATGGCCCAGTCATCATAGGTTGCGCCATTGAGCAGCACGGCATCGCTCGTTGCCAGCTGCCGGGCCATGAGCGGTGACGGCTGGAGATGATGCGGGTCCATCCCCTCGCTGGTGATGAGGGAGCGTGTCCGCAGTTCGGTTCCGCCGATCTGCTGGGCGATGTCACACCATACGGGTTCCACGCAGCTGAGCACGGGTGTGGCCGGTTCCTGATGGTTCTCCTCCGCTCCGGCTCGGGCCGGTTGTGAGAGGAGGCCGGTCATCAGTGTCAGAAGGAGTGACAGGCAGGATAAGGGACGCAGCGGAAACATGGAAGCCTTTCTGACCGGGACAGGATGTAATGTTATATAATAACGTTTCGTTTTCCTGAAAAGTGATGGCTCAGGGTCTTCAGCACATGTGAGGAGAAGAGAATGGAGGGGGGAGTTTTCCCTTTCCTGTAAGGAAGAGCAGGTTGTTCAGTTTCATTTGTGCTGTAACAGTCAATGAAGACACAATAATGTCTTATTCCAAAAATAACGTAGCCTTGGGCCTACTGAGGCCAGCATAGGCAGGGGCATGTTTGGCGAGGATCGTGGCTTGGTTCTTGGGGGCTGTTCCGGTTGATTCTTCTTTGGAAGATGGTGTGTGGAATCTGCTTGCTGGATCGGCAAGACCATCTGTTTTCTGTCTTGTTTCGGTGTGCCAGTGGTTCTGTCTTGGCGGGAGAAGTGGACGATTTTTTTAATAATGCGGCTCAATAAAGTCAGGCGTGTTAGTTTTTTCCAGTGGTCGGGAGAGTGGATAATGAAAAAAAACTTTAAAGCAAATATGTTGCGTTTTCTTGTGCTGTTTCCGATGGCGGCTATTTATCTGTCTGGGCAGTCCGGTGCTGACACTGGAAGTAGTACTGGCAAGTATGAAGGGCAGACTCTTTGTGATGCAGGCGATGATGTAGAGCTTTCTTGTACGACACAGGCAGGGAGAAATTTGTCTATTTGTGGAGCCAAGAAACAGAATCCCTATGTTATGTATATAGCTTATGGAACTCCCGGAAATGTTAGTATCACTTCTCCGAGAAGTGGAGTATTTCCTTTGAGATATGTGTCGACAGGAGAATTTCCGAAAGAGATGGGGCTTATTCGTTTTTTTAATAAAGATAAAGATCAGTATCTTGCTTATTCTGTTTCTGACTATTCAGATCCCGATAATGTATTGCATGGATATGGGTTAATTATACGGAATGTTGGTGACCATGAGATTGTCAGTCATGATTTTTGTTTAAAGGATGTAGGGCAAAAGGATAGTAAAGGTTCAGAAGAAAGAATTTCTAATTATTCTGTAAAGGAAAGTAAATATCGTCATCGTATTGATGAGCGAGGTTTTCTGGATGAACATCTCAACCACATAATGTATGAGCATTTGTATCCAGAGGAATGAATTTTATGACAGAATGACCTTTGTCTCTTTAATCGCAAAGACGGGGAGGGGGGCATCATAGGATAAATTGAGGCTGATATGTCGACAGGACGCACGCAACACCAAGGTTCACAATTGATGTTTCCTCAAGATTTGACAAAGGAGCAACGAGCTCGAGCAGATTTGGTCATGATCAAGTTTGTTGAAGAGTTAAAAAAAGAAGGGGCTGATCTGAGTGTCCTAAGTAAGGATACTCTGGAGGGTAGCCGTCTTCGGGGGATGTTGTCCAATTATATGGGCCAAGCAGATGTTGAAACGTGGCATTTTAAAAAAATGGAAGAAAATCTTAAATATAAGTATAACACTCTGGAATCTAAAGATGAATTTTTAAGAGAATGCATAAATCATGATAGGAAGCATCATAATTCTCGGACATTTATTGATCTTGATCATCACAGACGTCGGATAGAAAATTTGAGTGATGTCGATGACTTTAATAAAATCAGTCCTGATGCCAAGGGAGATTTTCGCTATGACCATAGGATGGGAAATAAAGAAGGAGAAGGTCATCTCTACAAGGGGCGAGGATATTGCCAGCTGACCGGGCATGACAATTATAAGACCATAGGCCAGAAACTTGGCATTGATCTGCTAAAGTATCCTGAACTTGCTTCCAATCCACGTATTGCTACTGAAATTGCCATAGAGTACCTTAAAGAGAATCAGCATGGGAAGCTGCTTACTGACGCTGCAATAGACTCTGAAAGGCTGACCAGAACCATTAATGGTGGGAGAAACGCCCTTGATCAGCGGGTAACAAGGGCTCAGGAATGGGACGTTGCCATTAAAAATGGTTATACCCCTCGGCCAGTGAGTGAAGAGGTCGTTCCACCAACGGTCTTCTCCCGCAGTTCAAAAGAAGACATTACCCGGTTGCAGGAAAAGCTGAATATTGCCGGTTATGATGTTGCTGTTGATGGCCTATATGATGCTAGGACCAAGGCGGCGGTAACGAAGCTTCAGGAGGTCAATGGTCTGACGCCTCACGGTGTCGCTGACAGTGATACGCTGAGCAGGCTGGATGTACTCTGCCGGGCCAGACAGACACAGACCGCCAGTACGACAGCAGAGGTGGCTCAAAGTGTCAGGGCGGCAGAGCATTCCGCCCATCCTGCCGAGAATGAGGTAAGGCGGGCAGAGGCGTCTCCAGCTTTTCAGACACAGGCCAGTCCTCATGTAAATGCCCCTTCCCATTCCGAAGCGTCTCCTCATCTGCGGGGGGAGCCTTTGCGGCATGAGGCGGCTCATGAAATGTCCCATGAAGTCGGGAGAGAGCCTTCCCGCATGACGGTACCGCTTCTGAGAGAAGGCTCTCATGGTGATCGGGTTTCTGACGTGCAGCATGAACTTAATGCACTGCACTATACGGGCCGGGATGGCAGGGAACTGTCCGTTGATGGAAAATTTGGTCCTTTGACAAAATATGGTGTTGAAGAGTTTCAGCGGGACAATGGCCTGAAGGTTGATGGCCTTGTCGGTTCCCAGACCCGTCAGGTGCTTGATGACGCCTACAGGGCCAGACAGGCACAGACCGTCGAATCCATCCTGCTTCCGGAAAAAACGGCCCGTACGTCTGAAATGTCCAGCGTGTCTGATGCGGGGATGTACTGGCAGAATCTTCTTCACAAGGTACAGGCCTCCCCCAGTGCTGATGTCCAGCAGAGGCAGACGAGCACTCAGGGTCAGACACAGGAGTTTGAACAGACCCAGAGCTGTGGGTGGTCCATGCGTATGTAATTTCCGGGAAGGTTGAGCCGCTCTCATATTTGCAGGCTGGATTGTTTTTATGAATTTGCTACAGGCTGGGCAGTGTGTGGTTTTGCACTGTGTTATATTTTATAAAAAGGTGAGATGACCTGAATAAGTGAAGAGAAGTGGCATTTGATTGTCATGAGATGGGTAATTATTTTGCCAAAGCAAGCTTTTAGAGCCTTATTTTTAAAATGGCGTGGCATTGAGGTTATTGGGGAAGGGGAGAAGCGTAGACAGAAGAATTTTTAGCAGAAATTGTGGCATGGTTTTTGGAACTATTCCATATAACTGAAGATGAATATTTCTATTGGAGCTGATTTTTCTTCGGAAGGTAATGGCGTTTCTGTAGGACTGAAGCATAGGAATGGTTGCTTTTGACTTATGTTGGGGGATATCAGAGGTTTGGTCTCGGTAGAAGTGGACGTTTTCTTTAAATAACCTGGTTCGATAAAGTCTGGCGTGTCAGTTTGTCCCAGTAGTCAGGAGAGTGGATAATGAAAAAAAACTTTAAAGCAAATATGTTGCGTTTTCTTGTGCTGCTTCCGATGGTGGTTTTTTATCTGTCTGGGCAGTCCGGTGCTGAAACTGGCAACAATGGCGGCAGGTATGAAGGGCAGACTCTTTGTGATGCTGGTGATGATGTGGAGAGTTCTTGCACGACCCATACAGGGAAGAATTTATCAGTTTGTGGTAGTAGAAAGAAACATCCTTATATCATGTATATGGTCTATGGGAGTCATGATGACGTAATCGTCTCATCTCCTAAAGAAGGGGAGTTTCCTTTGAAACATATTTTTACAGAGGATGATAACATTGTCTATTTTTTTAAGAAGGGTGGAATAAGTTATATTTCGTATGCGGTATTTGATGACTCAGACCCTGAAAATGAGTTGGAGGGTGTGGGGTTCATGGCAATAAATTCATATAATAAAATAGTAAGTCATGATTTTTGTGTGAGTGACGTGAAGTATAAAAGTGAGAATAGAAATGATAAGATGAATAGAATACGTGACTATGGGCACCGGGAGGAAAAATCTCCTTTTCATATATCTCATGAGCGGAGTGTTTTTTCCGAAGAAGCGGAGAGGATTATGTATGATCATCTATATCCTGGGGGGCGTTGACTGACTTTGGGGTCTTTTAAAGAAATTCTGTCATATATCCAGTAGATAGGTGAAAAAAATGTCATTGCGGAACGGGCGTCACCAAAGTTTAGAATCATCCTCCTCGTTACAGAATTTGACAGGAAAACAAAGAGCTTATGCTGATCTGGTGATGATTAGATTTTTTGAGGAGTTCAAAAGAGAAGGAGCGGATTTAAATGCTCTAAGTAAAGACACCTCAGAAGGTAGGTCTCTTCGGAATTTGTTATCTAATTATATGGCCCAAGCAGATGTCGAGACGCAGCATTTTACAAAAATGGAAGAGAATCTTGCCTATTTCTATAGAAATGATCGTGAGGAAGAACGCTTTCTAGACAAGTGTGAAAAGTACGACAGGGCCCACCATGTGCCGCGTACGTTTGTCGATCTTGATCATCATAGACGGCAAATAAGGACTGTGGAAGATGTCGATGATTTTAATAAAATAAGCCCCGACGCCAAGGGAGACTTTCTCTACGATCATAGAATGAAAAATAAAGAGGGAGAAGGCCATCTCTACAAGGGGAGAGGGCATTACCAGATTACCGGGCATGACAATTATGAGACAATAGGCAAAAAACTTGGCATCGATCTGCTAAAATACCCCGAACTTGCTGCCAATCCACGTATCGCAGCTGAGACTGCCGTTGAGTATCTTAAAGGAAGGCAGCACGGGAAACTGCTTGTTGACGCTGCAATGGACTCTGAAAATCTGACAAGAACCGTCAATGGTGGGAGAAACGCCATAGATCAGCGGGTAATCAGGGCTCGGGAATGGGATACTGCCATTAAAAATGGTTATACCCCTCGGCCAGTGAGTGAAGAGGTCGTTCCACCAACGGTCTTCTCCCGCAGTCCAAAAGAAGACATTACCCGGTTGCAGGAAAAGCTCAATATTGCCGGTTATGATGTTGCTGTTGATGGCCTATATGATGCCAGGACCAGGGCGGCGGTAACGAAGCTTCAGGAAGCCAATGGTCTGACGCCTCACGGTGTCGCTGACAGTGATACGCTGAGCAGGCTGGATGTACTCTGCCGGGCCAGACAGACACAGACCGCCAGTACGACGGCAGAGGCTGCCCAAAGTGTCAGGGCGGCAGAACATTCCGTCCATCCTGCCGAGAATGAGGTAAGGCGGGCAGAGGCGTCTCCAGCTCTCCAGACACAGGCCAGTCCTCATGTAACTGCTCCCTCCCATTCTGAAGCGTCTCCTCACCCGCAGGTGGAGCCTTTGCGGCATGAGGCGGTTCATGAAATGTCCCATGCAGTCGGAAGAGAGTCTTCCCGCATGACGGTACCGCTTCTGAAAGAAGGCTCTCATGGTGATCGGGTTTCTGACGTGCAGCATGAACTCAATGCACTGCACTATACGGGCCGGGATGGCAGGGAACTGTCCGTTGATGGAAAATTTGGTCCTTTGACAAAATATGGTGTTGAAGAGTTTCAGCGGGACAATGGCCTGAAGGTTGATGGCCTCGTCGGTTCCCAGACCCGTCAGGTGCTTGATGACGCCTACAGGGCCAGACAGGCACAGACCGTCGAATCCATCCTGCTTCCGGAAAAAACGGTCCGTACGTCTGAAATGTCCAGCGTGTCTGATACGGGAATGTACTGGCAGAATCTTCTTCATAAGGTACAGGCCTCCCCCGGTGCTGATGTCCAGCAGAGGCAGACGAGCATTCAGGGGCAGACACAGGAGTTTGAACAGACCCAGAGCCGTGGGTGGTCCATGCGTATGTAGGTCTGAAATGGAATGGAGTGAAAATGCATTATCGGGACAGGCGTCTTGGTATTGCCTGTCGATTCCTGATGAAGACCTTATCGCCTGTAGGGCGGCCAAAAAATAGGTAAAAAGGGGCAAGGTTTCCGGGTGGAAACAGCCAGTGTAAAACACTGTTCTGGTATGCTCCCGCACTCTAAGTAGTAAATGTATTTGAGGTATCATCATGACTGAAACATTGTTGGAAAAAGAGTACGACCTCCGTCGGGTCGATATTTCACCTGATTACTGGTATCCCGTCGCCTGGTCCGAAGACCTCAGGGCTGGAAAGGCGATTGGCCGCAACTTCAGCGGCCAGCCTGTCGTGCTTGTCCGCCCCAGACGGGGGCAGGTCTATGCGCTGGAAGACAGATGTGCCCATCGGCAGGTTCCTCTCAGTGAGGGGGTCGTGGAGGGCAACACGATCAAGTGCGGCTATCACGGCTGGGCCTACAGCCGGAAAGGGGACTGTGAGGACATTCCCTATCTGGGTCGGGACGAGAACCAGAACCGCATTCCCAACTGTGTCCGTCCCTATCCCTGCATCGAAACGGGCGGGATGATCTTCATTTTTCCGGGTGATGCGGAAAAGGCCTGGAAAACGCCACTGCCGGAACTGGCACAGGTGGGCAACAGGGCCTTCAAGACCCGGCGTTTCAATCCTTCCGTGAAGTGTCATTACACGTTCATGCATGAGAACCTGATGGACATGAACCATCAGTTCCTGCACCGGCGGCAGATGGGAAAGATCAAGGCCCGTTATCTGGGAGGTGACCAGGGGGACGGCTATGTGGAGGCCCGTTACAGCTTTGCCCGTATGGGCAGCGAAGGCCAGCCTCTGGCGGAACGTCTGATCTTCGGGAAGCATAAATACGATCCCAGCAAGCCTCAGCCGGTGGAGGAGGTCGTGACCATCCGTACGTCATACCCGTATCAGAGCCTTCACATTCACGACAAGGATGGTGACCTCATCATGCAGCTCTTTGCCGTCTATGTGCCGGACAGTGGAGATGGCCAGAGCTGCCAGACATTCGGTCTGCTCTCCGTCCTGCGGCCCAAGGTTCCGCTCGTGCTGGACCTCATCTGGCCGGTGTTGGGCGTGTTCACCAACCGCATCTTCCATGAGGACAAGGACATCGTGGAGATGGAGCAGAAAGCCTGGAATGAGCAGGGAGGAGACCGGAACATCGAGGTCTTTCCCATCGTCAGGAAGCTGAGGAATCTGCTGCGGTCCGGTGGTGTGCCCCGTGAGATGGCAGCCCGGGAGCAGGTCGCCCGGCAGGCCTGACAGCATCCGGGGCCTGCTCTCCCTGTCTGGCAGGCCCCTTCTCTCTTACTTGTAGCCGAAGAGGTGGCGGAGATCGTCACTGAGATGCTGGAAGGCATCCTCGTTGCTGCGCCGCCGCCTGTTGCCTTTCTCGGAAATGGCCGTGACGGTGACGGTCATGCCGGCAGCGAGGTTGAGGTCCGGCGGGATGGCATCCAGACTGATGCGGACGGGAATGCGCTGCGCCAGCCTCACCCATGTATAGACAGGGTCCACGGTGGGCAGGCCGAGGGCATTTGTCAGGGCGTTCCTGCTCGCAATGCCACGGGTGATGCTGTGGACATGCCCATAAAGCGGGGTGTGATAGCCCATCAGGTCCATGCGGACAGGGTCTCCCACGCTGAGGTCATGCACCTTCACTTCCTCGAAATACCCGTCCACCCAGAATGAGCTGGTGTCGATGACATGGATGTTCACCTGTCCGGCGGAGGCATAGTCTCCCGGTCTCATGGTCAGGTTGGTGATGACGCCATCTATGGAGCTGCGGACCGTCGTGCGGTCCAGATTGATCTGGGCCTGTCTGCGCTGGGCCAGTGCCGTGCTGTAGATGGCCCGGGCCTGCTGTGCCAGAGCCTCATATTGCGTCTTTTCTTCCTGCGAGACGGCCGCTCCCGGGATGGCATGCCGCCATCTGGCCTGGTTCAGGCGGAACTCGAGGTCCGCCTTGGCCTTGTTCACATCGGCATCGGCTTTTTCGAGGGCCACCTGATAGTCGAACGGGTCGATGATATACAGCACGTCCCCGGCATGGACCTGCTGGTTGTCATGCACCGGCACGGTGATGATCTGCCCGGAGACACGGGGGGCGATGTTGGCCACCTGCACGCGCACCTGCCCGTTACGGGTCCACGGAGCGGCGGTGTAATAGTCCCAGAGAACGACGGCCACGAACCCGGCCACGCAGAGGATGGAGGCCGTGACGGAAAAACGGATGAGGCGGTAGGCTCGTGTAAACACCGGGTCCCTCTGGCTTTCGGGTGACTGCCGTTTCTTACAGCAGGATGGTGAACAGGCCCAGCAGGCAGATCATGATGGCGAACTGGGCCAGTGGCGGGTTGGCAAAGAAACGCCACAGCCTCACACGCTGGAGGGTGAGGCGTAGCAGGAAGGTGCCCAGCAGGGCGAGGGCAAGGTCGATGATGAAGGACGAGACGAACAGCCCATCCAGATTGATGACAAGGTGATGGTTTACCATCGTCTGCGTCCTATCCCGTAATGGCGGAGGGCGGACCTGTTCTTCCTGAGAAGGAAATGGACCTCTGCCAGCCCCGCAGCACACAGGACCGCCGTGACATGGGCGTGATCGTCCGGAAGCTGGGCCTGTGAGAGCATCTTCTCTGCCATGAGGGGGAGATGTTCTTCCAGTGAAAAGAGCGTCATCCGGGTCAGGTCCGCCTGTATGGTCTCGGCCAGCGTGGTGAGGGATGGATACTGGCGGGCCGTTTTCAGGTCCAGCTCCAGCCGGGCCAGAGCCGTGGTGAGGTCCGCCAGACTGATGAAGCGTTCACAGACCCGCCATGCCGCCTTCCCTTTCCCCTCCTGGCTGATGGCCTGGCTGAGCGTGTGGAGCTGATGGAGCCGGTCATATTTGCGGCTGAGCAGGGCCGGCGTGAAGGGCGGGGACATGAAGGAGAACTGCCGTTCCAGCTCCCTGGCGATGGACAGGGTTATGCGGAAACGGGTCCGCCGTGGGCGTGGGGGCAGGAACAGGATGAGGAAGAAGGCCGTTATACCGGCCGCACAGAGATAGAAGGTGTTCCGGTCCACGAAGCTGAGGAGGTTATAGTCGTGGTGATTGTTCAGCCCCAGAAAGACGAAGAAAAACGCCCCGTAATGTGAGCCTGCGGCGGCTGTCGTGGGATTGATGATGAGCAGGCAGCTGAACATGACCTGAAAGAGCATGACGATGGCCATGCCTGCCATGGTGCCGATGTGAGGTAGGATGAAGAAGGAGGTTATGCCTGCTGTCAGGATTCCCAGTGGCGTGCCGATCAGGATGCCCCGCCCGAATGAGGCACTGTTGGGCTGCGTGATGCCCAGGCAGAGCAGCATGGCGCATTGTGAAAGGGCCGTGGAGGCATTGGGCAGGCCGCTGCCGATGAACAGGGCCGCCGCCGCACTGAAGCAGAGCAGCACCCTGATGGCGTTGATGAGGGCCGCCACCTTGTCCGGATGGAAGGCGAACTGGCTCATGGCCCTCACCTTGCCCAAGGGGGAGGCTTTCAGAAGCGTGTTGAGGCCCATGCGGCTGCCATGACGGCTGGCGATCAGGCTGGCCGTACGTTCCAGCCGCCAGGCATCGGCCCGGCTCAGCCGTGGGGATTCCGGGGGCAGACGCTGCAGGAGGTCGGCCAGAATGGCTTCCCGGTCCGTTCCTGATGGCGCATGTATGTCCGACCGGGTCAGGGCCAGCACTGCGGGGCTGACAGTGGCATGGCGCATGAGGGCCAGAAGGCTGCGGCAGCAGGACAGGGCCGTCACCATGCCGATCAGGCAGACCTGTGCCCCCTTTGCTCTCAGGCGGCCTTTGGGTAGTTCCGTCCGGGTGTCATGGACCTGATTGGCAAGGGAGAAGACCGTGCTGGAAAGGGCGACGGTTTCCAGCGATGTGAGAGAGGGAACGGCCTCGTCAAGGGCCATACGGGTCTCGTGGCGCACTTCGGCAGCGGTTTTCTGAAGGCTGCGCGTGAGCTTCTGCCAGACATGGGGCGTGCCGGAAAGCAGGGCCACCGTGGCGATGGAGGCCACGCCGATCATCACGGTGGACACGCGGGCCACCGTGACATCAAAGGCATTCTGCGGCGCATCAATGTGGGCAATGGCGATCAGGGCCACGACATAGCCCGAAAGCAGGGCACCATAGGCCCGGAATCCCCGCCGCAGCGTGCCGACATAGGCGCATATGGCCATCCAGACGGCGCAGCCTCCCAGAAGAAGCTGCCGTTCCTGCCCGAACATGGAGACAAGGCAGAGGGCGACCACGCCGCCGATCAGGGTTCCCACGACACGGTAGAAGGCCTTGCTGAGAGCCTGTCCCCGCAGGGGCTGTGCAAGCAGCATCACGGTCACGGCGGCACTGGCCGGGGAGTCGATCTGCGCCCAGAAAGCGACGCCCAGGGACAGCGTGAGGGCAGCCCATATGCGCAGGCTGAAACTCCACCAGCCGGGCTGGAAGAAGGCCCTCGCTCTCCGAAGGAGCTGATCCGTCCGGGTGGAATGTTTCCGTCGCGCACCTGTCATGGCACAGGTACGCTATCAGTCAGACCAGATGGCCGACAGAAGAAAATAAGGCATGTTTTAAGAGGAAATTTGGTGGAGCCAATCGGGATCGAACCGACGACCTCTTGAATGCCATTCAAGCGCTCTCCCAACTGAGCTATGGCCCCACTTTTGCGGCGCATCCGTGACGCACCGTGTGGGGAGCATATATCCTCACATGGGAGGAGAAGGCAAGGGGGTATCGGCAAATTTTTTCATAAAATGTTGCGGGACGTTCCTGTCGCCTGTCAGTCTGGCAGGACACCGTGCCGACGCAGGGCGGCAAGCAGCGGGATGAGCGGCAGCCCGGCGATGGCATCGCTGCTGCCGGTGACGGTGTCAAAAAGCTGGATGCCCAGCCCTTCGATCCGGTAGCATCCCACGCAGTGAAGAAGGGCTTTCCCTTCCTTCTGGAGATAGTCGTCCAGAAACGCCTCCGAAAAGGAGCGCATGGTCAGGGTCGGGCTGCTGACGTGGGACCAGAGAGGCTGACCGTCCTTCCAGAGGGTTACGGCGGCATGGAGGGCATGGGTCCGGCTCCGCAGGGCCAGAAGATGGGTGCGGGCCTCGGTCAGGTCAGCCGGTTTGGCGAAGGCCCTGCCTTCCAGTTCCAGAATCTGGTCCGCAGCGATGATGAACCGTCCGGGGTGCTGGCCGGAGGCTGCTTCTGCCTTGGCATGGGCCAGGGCAAGAGCCGTGTCCCGTAGGGAGAGGCCCTCCGTTTCGGCCTTCCGGCGCAGGGCGTCTTCATCCACATCAACCGGGCTGGCCGTGACGGGCACTCCGGCAGCGTGAAGAAGCTGAAGCCGGATGGCAGAGCCGCTGGCAAGAACAGGCATGGGGGGAACCTCCGTGCAGATGACCGGACAGCCGCTATCATATCATTCCGTCGCATGACAGTGCCTCATTCCACAGTTGACGCCCGCCGCCCCTGCGGGGCAAGGATAGCCATATATGGATGCCATCATGGATATGGCCGTGGCAGGGGCGTGACTCCCCCTCCCTTTTCCGGAATTTTGAACAGGGCGCAGGCATGACACAGCAGGACAGAGCAGTTCCCCCGGGGATGGACAGACAGGACAAGCCGCTTCTGCGGGCCTTGCGGGGTGAGGCCGTCTGGCCGCCGCCCGTCTGGCTGATGCGGCAGGCGGGGCGTTATCTGCCGGAGTTCCGGGCCATGCGGGAGCAGGCGGACTTCATCACACGCTGCATGACGCCCGACATCGCCGTGGAGCTGACCCTGCAACCCGTCCGCCGCTATGGCATGGACGGGGCGATCCTGTTCTCGGACATCCTCATTCTTCCCTGGGCGATGGGACAGGACCTGCGCTTTGAGGAAGGGCGTGGCCCGGTGATGACGCCCATCCGCAGCGAGCTTGATCTCGCCCGGCTGGATGAGGGCCGGATGATGGAAGCGGTCGCCCCCGTGCGGGAGGCCCTGCGCCGCCTGCGTGTGGAACTGCCGGAAGAGACGACCCTGCTCGGCTTTGCGGGCAGCCCCTTCACGGTGGCCTGCTACATGGTCGAGGGAGGCAGTTCCCGTGATTTCGCCCATATCCGGGCGATGATGCAGAAGGACCCGGCCCTGTTCGACAGGCTGATGGAGATTCTGACCCGCAATACGGCAGAGATGCTGTGTGGCCAGATCGAGGCCGGAGCGGAAGCGGTCATGCTGTTCGATTCCTGGGGAGGCATCCTGCCGCCGGAGGCTTTCCGCCGTCATGTGATCGAGCCGACACGGCAGATCGTCGCCCATATCCGTGCCCGTCATCCTGATGTGCCGCTGATCGGCTTCCCCCGTCTGGGCGGTGTCATGGTGGCGGAATATGCCGAGAAGACCGGCATCAACGCTCTGGCCCTCGATACGGTGGCGGACATGGCCAAGGTGGCTGAGATGGTGCCCGAGACGGTGACCCTCCAGGGCAATCTTGACCCGATGATCCTGCTGAATGGTGGCGAGGCCCTGAAGGTGGAAGCCCGCTGCATCCGGGACAGCCTCAGGGGGCGGCCGCATGTGTTCAATCTGGGGCATGGGGTCATCAAGACCACGCCGCCGGAGCATGTGGCCACGCTGGTTGAGACGATCAGGGACGTCCAGTCATGAAACAGGCACTGAGATCAGGGCTGAAGCTGGTCATTTTCGACTGTGATGGCGTGCTGATCGACAGTGAGGGGCCATCCTGCCGGGCGACGGCAGGTTTCGCCCGGTCGCTGGGCCTGAGCATGTCGGATGAGGAAGGGCTGGCCCGTTTTTCGGGCAAGGCCCTGCCGGATGTGGTGAAGGAGCTGGAGGCGGAGCTGGGCCATCCCCTGCCCCCGGACACCCACACGAAAATGCGGGACAATCTCGTCAGGCTCATGAAAGAGGGCACCGCACCCGTGGCGGGAGCCGTTCCCCTGCTGGAGGCTCTGGCGGCACGGCATGTTCCTGTCCGTGTCGGTTCCAACTCGTCCATGGCGGAGATGGAGGCAAAATTCGGTTTCACCGGGATGGACCGTCTCCTGCCGGAGGCCCGCATCCATTCGGCCGCCGATATGGGGCGTCCCAAACCGGACCCGGCCGTCTATCTGCATGGGGCCGAGGCGGAAGATGTCCGGCCTGAGGAAACGGTGGTGATCGAGGACAGCGACACGGGAGCGGAAGCGGCCCGTCGGGCTGGCATGTCCTGCATCCTGCTGCGTCCGGCATCCCATCCCCTGCCGGGCTTCTGGCCCGTGGAGGGATTCGTGCGGGTGGAGCATCTCGATGAGGTCATGCCTCTTCTCGAGGTGGCCCTGTCCCGGAAATGACATGACAGCCGGATAGGCTGCCTGATGTGCGGGAAGGCCGCCCCATGATGGAGGCGGGAAGAACGGAAGGTAACGGGATTATGGCACTGTTTCTGCTGAAGCATCTGAACTGGTTTGTCTCACTGCACATCATGGCTTTCGTGTCATGGATGGCAGGGCTGTTCTATCTGCCCCGGCTGTTCGTCTATCATACGCAGATAAGGCCCGGCTCCGAGGAAAATACCCGTTTCTGCCTGATGGAGCGTCGCCTTCAGAAGCAGATCATGGCCCCGGCCATGATCGTGACCTTTTTCACCGGTGCCCTGATGGCCTCTCTCCCGGGGGTGGTGAGCTGGTCCTCCGGCTGGTGGTGGGTCAAGGTTTTCTGTCTGCTGGGCCTGTTCATGTTTCACGGTGCCTGCTCTGTCTGGCGTCGTGACTTTGCCGCAGGCCGGAACCTGAGGAGCGAGCGTTTCTATCGTATTGCCAATGAGGTGCCGACCATCCTGATGGTCCTCATCGTCATCATGATCGTGGTGAGACCGTAAGGGAGGAGAAAAGTCTCCCCCCTTTTTCATGTTTTTCAGCAGTTGTAGGGAGGGTGGCCGTATCTGTTTTCATGAGGCTCGCTCCTGAGACAGAAGAAAATGAAGAGTGGCAGGAGGCCCACGATGGTCAGGGACAGGAGAAGCCACCAGCCTGACCTGCCTGCGTCATGCAGCCGCCTGACACAGGCGGACATGAAGGGAATCAGCGACACCCAGTAAACGATGTACATGAGGGAGATGAAGTAGAGGTAAAATGTCATGCTGGTGGCCAGCGGGATGTAGGCGGTGATTTCTGTATTATAGGGTGGGTGTGGCATGGCCATTATGGCCTGGATCAGGGCGGTTCCCACGATCAGGCTGAAAAAGATGCCCGTCAGGAAAAGCAGCAGAAAAAACAGCCAGAAATCGGCGCGTGACGTGCGCCCCATGAAGTTGCAGTAGTTGGCAAAGCAGTGATGCAGGCTCCGGGAGAAGCTGGACTGTCTTTTAAGATATGACATGGACTGACCTTTCAGGGGATGTCATGGTGTAATCAAGAGAAGATTAACCATATTTCCTGAACAAGGCCATACTGGTTCTGCAAGGGGTGTCATTTCTGGAACAGGAGCAGTCTCTGAATCCAGATTAGTGGCGGTGTGTCCGTTTCTTTCTGGCTTCAAACCGTTTCTCATCCGCAACGGCTTTCTTGATGAGGGCATGTTCATGGTGGCGGAGGAAGAAGAAGGACCCGACCAGCAGTGAGATGATGCAGACAGCCAGCCCTATGCCGACCGGGCCGGTGAAGCTGTCGATCTGGTTCCCGAGTTCATATGGAACGAAAACGTAACATACGCCCCAGAGCAGTCCACCAGCGGCATTGTAGAATGAGAAAGGCAGCCAGGGCATGCGTGAAGCCCCGGCAAGGATGGCAATGAGAATGCGCAGAAAGGCGATGAAACGCCCCAGCAGCACCCCTGCCCCGCCAAACCGGCGGAAAAGATAGCGGCCCAGGATGAGACGGTCCTGATGCAGGCCGACCCTGTGGCCATATTTCTCCAGCAGGGGATAGCCGAGGCGATGGCCGATTAGATAGCCGATATTGTCCCCGATGATGGCCCCGCTGACTGCAAAGATGACCAGCCCCTCTGGCGTAAGATGATGCGTGTGGGAGGCATACAGCGAGGCGAAGATCAGCAGGCTTTCAGCAGGCAGGGGGATGCCTGTGCTTTCCAGCATGATGATCAGCCCCAGCGTCAGATAGGCGTAGAGCGGGGGAAGATGCTCGAGAAAGGTGGAGAGATGCTGTATCAGGGGACGAGCTTCCTCTAGTAAAGGGGACGTTGCGCTGTACCAGTCCAGCCGGGGAAAACCGGCGTCCAGTGATGGCCTGCCGACATTCTTTCCGTGCAGGATACCGGGGCAGCCAGAAACAAGGCAAGAGCGTTTTTGCAGGAGAGACATCATGACCGCAGCCCCTTCCCTGCCCTGGGTCACGCCGGAGCTGATGACACGCCGGACACGCAGCCTCTCGGAGATCAGGGCCGTGGCGGGGTGGCTGCTCTGGCTGGAGCGGCGGCCGGATGAACAGGGCCGGAGTGTCGTGGTCGGGCGTGCGCCGGATGGCACCCTGCACGACCTCACCCCACCAGAGGCTCAGGTGGGTACGGACATGCATGTCTATGGTGGCGGGGCCTGGGCTGCGGAACGTCATGGGCCGGACATGGTCGTGCTGTTCAGCGACAGCAGGCAGGGTGGCCTCTGGCGGAGCCGCAACGGTCAGGCCGCCCAACCGCTCTGCCCGGCTGCCGGTGATGATGGCGTGACATATCGTTATGCGGACCTGTCCCTTCAGGACGGACGGCTCGTCTGCGTGCGGGAAGTGGAGACGTCCTCCGGGGAGGAAAAGGCCGACCTTGTGGAGGTTGATGCACAGGGGCGGATCCGCTCCCTCCAGAGCGGAGCGGATTTTTACATGTCGCCCCGGCTCTCGCCTGATGGGCGGTTTCTGGCCTTCATTGCATGGCAGAATCCGCACATGCCGTGGACGGAAACGGGCCTGTATGTGACGGACCTGTCCGGTGCGGGCGGGACGGTCTGCCTGACTGGTGGAACGGGGCAGGACTGTAGCGTCATGGGGCCGTTCTGGGACGGGCGGCGGCTTCATGCGCTGTCCGATGCCGCTCCGGCTGGTGCCGCGCATGAGTCTGACCGGCACTGGACGCCGGTTGCTTTCGAGCCTGAAGAAACCACCGGGGGCGGCACGGCATGGCGGGCCTGTCCTCTGTCCCCGGCTCCGGCCGAGGTGGGGCTGCCTGCCTGGGTGTTCGGGCAGTCCTGCTGTGCGGCCCTGCCGGGGGGGCGGCTGCTGGCCCGTGGCGTGCGGCAGGGCGTGCCGGTAACCCTGCTGCATGAACCGGCTTCAGGCTGGCGGGACGTGCTGGCAGGGGCCGTGCCAGATGATGTTCCCGTGCCGCTGGAGGGAGGATCACGTTTTGCATGGCTGAACAGCCCGCCGGATGGTCCCCCTGCCCTGATGCTCGGCACGCTGGATGGAGCTGCGGAAGACCGGGAGATCATTCGCAGGGCCTGGGAGCTGCCACCTCATGTTGTCCCTGCGGACATCGCCCTGCCGGAGACGCTGTCCTTCCCCGTGGAGAATGGGCCGGGGCCGCTTCATGCCCAGTTCTATCCTCCCGCCCGGGGGCCGCACTGTGAAAAGGTGACGGGAAAGCCCCCTCTCGTGGTGATCGTTCATGGAGGTCCGACCGGGCAGGCCCGGACGGACCTGTCCTTTAAGGTTCAGTGGTGGACATCCCGGGGCTTTGCGGTGCTGGATGTCAATTATCGTGGGTCCACCGGTTTTGGTCGGGCCTATCGGGCGGCACTGGATGGCCAATGGGGCGTGCTGGACGTGCAGGACTGCTGCCGGGCGGTTCAGGGGGTGATCGAGCGGGGGCTGGTGGACCCGCAACGTTGTGTCATCCGGGGCAGCAGTGCCGGAGGGCTGACGGTCCTTTCTGTTCTGGCCCGGTCCGACCTGTTCGTGGCCGGAACATCGCTCTATGGCGTGACGGACCTTCGGGCACTGGCCGAGGAGACGCACCGTTTCGAGGCCCGGTATCTGGATGGTCTCGTGGCTCCGTGGCCGGAGGAGGAGGCCGTGTATCTGGCCCGGTCTCCCCTGTCATGGCCGGAGAAGATCACGGCTCCTGTCCTGTTCCTGCATGGGGATGCGGACCGTGTCGTGCCGCTGTCTCAGGGGCAGGCTTTGCAGAAGCAGCTTCCGGCTTCATCCCTGCATGTCTATCCGGGAGAAGGGCACGGCTTTCGGGATGCCGGGGTGATTGCGGATTCCCTCGCCCGGGAGCTGGCTTTCTACCGGGACGTGTTCGCAGGCAGGAGGGGCTAGCGCATTTTTCCTTTCCGCTGGGGCAGAGTCTGGCCGAGGCGGTGGATGACGGTGAGGGCGGCAACGAGGGCCAGTGAGCCTATGAGCGTGACGCCCAGTGCCTGACCGATCATCACCCCTCTCGGCCCGTAATGGATGCCGACGGCGATGAAGGGAATGGTCCCCACCGTGGCCCTGCCCCAGTTGAAGGCCGTGGAATAGAGCGGGTGTCCCAGATTGTTGAAGGCCGTGTTGGAGACGAAGAGCAGCCCGACAAACATGTAGCTGGCCACGGCCCAGTGGCAGAAGAGCCGTACAAGCTCCACCCCGGCACCCTGAACGTGGAATATCTGGAGGATCAGCGGTTCACCCAGGGCAAAGACCAGCCAGTCCAGCCCGACGCAGAGGGCCGTGAGCTTGAGGGTGCAGAGGAAGGTCTCCTTCACCCGGTCCGGCTGCCGTGCCCCCAGATTCTGGGCCATGATGGGGCCGACGGAGCCTGTCAGGGCAAAGACGAAGGCAAAGGCGACCGGCACCATGCGGTCCACCACGGCCTGCCCGGAGACGGCCTCCAGCCCGAAACGGGACATGGAGTGCGTGACGATGAGATTGCCTATGGGGGTGGCCATGTTGGTGCCGATGGCAGGCAGGGCGATGGCCCCTATGGCCCGGCTGGCATTGGGGATCGTCCTCAGGCGGGGGCGTTCCAGCATGTCATGTCCCCGGAGATTGAGGAAGCCGCTGAGGGAGATGACACAGCGGGACAGGACCGTGCTGATGGCCGCCCCTTCCAGCCCCAGATGCAGGCCAAAGATCAGGACGGGGTCCACGATGACCGTGCAGGCTGCTCCCGTCAGGGTGACCCGCATGGCACTTCTGGCATCCCCCACGGCCCGCAGCAGGGAGGAGAGGGCCATGCCGAGGCAGACCAGCGGCAGGGCGGGCGAGGTGATGTAGAGAAAATGCGTGGCATGGTCCAGTGCGGCACCGTGGGCACCGAGCAGGGCCAGCAGGGGGCGGGCCAGAAAGGCCGTGACGAGCCCCAGCGTGCTGGTCACGGCGAGCATGAGCACCAGAAAGGCGGATGCCTGCCGTCTGGCCCGGAAATGACGGCAGGCCCCGATCAGCCGGCCGGTACTGGCTCCTAGCCCGATGGACATGCCCAGAGAGACGGCCACCTGCACGAATCCCAGGGACGTGGCGAAGGCGATGGCTGCCGTCAGCGTCGGGTCATGCAGGTGTGAGATGTAGAAGAAATTGAGCAGGTCCACGAAAAAGACGGCCATCAGCCCGATGGCCCCCGTCCCGGCCATGGTGACGACATGGCGCATGATGCTGCCATGTACGAACCGGGCACGCCGGGCCTTCTGCCGGGCGCAGGGGGAGTCCTTGGCACTGGCAGGAGCAGTGGGGGAAGAAACCGGGGCGAGGGTAGGGTCAGGTTTCGGCTGCATGGCTCTTCATTCTGCCCTGTTTACCGGAGCAGGGCCAGTGCAGAATGAAGGGAAGATGGCGTGTCTGCCATGCCCGGAGAGGGTCTCATTCCATCCCGATCAGTTTCCATTTCACCTGATGGTAATGGGCACGGGGGTCATAGAGGGCGACGTGCAGGTTGAGTTCCCTTGCCGTCAGATGGCCAGTCGCTGCAGCCAGATGGTAGGAGTCCTCGACAAGGTTGGCGGCGTTCTGGACGAGCGTCTTCTGCTGGTCGAACAGAAGCTCCTGCTGCTGGAGGACCTCGAAGGTGGTCCGTACCCCCAGAAGCTCCTGCTGCTGGATGGCATGGAGGGCTTCCACGCCCGTGGCGACGGCCTTCTGGTTGCGGGCCAGCTGGTCACTGTCGGCGGTCAGTTTCTGCCAGGCACTCAGGGCGCTTTCCCTTGCCTCGCGTCTCTGTTCGGCCAGATTGTGGAAGGCGGCATCCACGGCCTGCTTGGCGGCACGGATGCGGGCATATTCACCACCCCCCTGATACAGGGGCAGGGAGGCCTGGAGCATCACGGAGGTGGCATTCTCGGAGAACTTGCCGTTGCCCTGGTTCACCTGCCGCTGGTAGGAGGCCTGTGCGGAAATCTGTGGCAAAAGTTCGGCGATGGCCAGTTTGACATCATGCTTGGCCGATTCCAGCTGATACTGTGCCTGCATGACCTGTGGCAGATTGTTGATGGCCAGCTGGTTGATCTGTTCTTCCGTCTTGAAAGGAGACGGAAGCTGTTCGGGAGGCGACAGTTCCTGGGGCGGAACGATCCCGATGACACGCTGGAAGGTGGCTTCCGCCACCCGGACCTGCCCTTCGGCCTGACGTGTCGTGGCCTGGGCGGCCTCATACTGTGATTCCGCCTGGAGGGCGTCGGTACGGGTGGCCTGGTTCAGGGCCAGCTGCCGGGTGGTCAGTTCGACCTGCCCCTTCAGCGTATGCTCGTTTTCCAGCGTCAGGGCCAGCAGGGCACGGGTCTGTGTCACGGCCACATAGGCCGAGACGACGTTGACGAAAAGCTGCTGCTCGATGTCCACGAGATGTGCCCGCTCCCCGAGGATGGAGCTGCGGGCCTTGCGCGTGGAGGCCCATGTCTTGCCGCCACGGAAAATGGGCTCGCTGATGGTTACGCCTGCGGCATAACCCGGTGCCCGGAACTTCTGATTGTACCGGAAGCTGCCACCATATGGAAAGGTGACATAATTGGACTCGTTGTAGTTGGCAGTGGCACTGCCGCTCACGGTGGGCCGCCAGCCCGCCAGGGCTTCCGGCATGGATTCATCAGTCTGTCGCAGGATGGCCTGTTCACGGAGAATCTGTGGATTGGAGCGATAGGCAATGGCCATTGCTTCTGGCAGGGACAGATGGGTGACTGGAGGAGAAGGTTTGTCTTCTGCGGAACAGGGCAAAGCGGAAAAAAGGCTAACGAGGGCAGTCACAAGAACAGCATGTCTTTTCTCTACGGAAGAAAAGAAAAGAAGCATAAACGGTTAACCTTGAGTAAAGAAAACATTATCTATTTAGTGCCTTGCTTGTTTCGTGCATGGCTATAGTATTATCCATGAAAAATCTTAATATTTCTTTATCGTTTCACTTGAATGTTCTGTGTGGTGTATGGCTGAAGACTCAGCAAGCCCGCTCTTCCGGGGGGAAGCCCTGAAGTGGCGGCAGGAGGCGTGGATCGGCTCCGTCCAGTTAATCGAACCTCTTTCGGGCAAGATTGCGGCACTCTGTACCGTGGCTCTCGTGGCCTGCGTGGGGGTTTATGTCATTTTCGGGTCCTATACGCGGCGCATCCATGCCAATGGTGTCATGCTTCCGCCAGAAGGGCTGGTCGTGGCGGAAGCGGATCAGGGGGGTGTCATTGCAGGCATCCATACTCACGAGGGAGAACACGTAACGGTTGGGCAACGTCTTTTCAGCGTGGACGTGTCCAACTGGTCGGAGGCAGGGGCCACAGGGCGGCAGCTTGTCGATGGATTGCGGCGGGAACAGGACCTGCTGGAGAGCCGTCAGAAACTGCTGGCCTCCGATGCTCCCGTGGAGCTTTCATCACTCAAGGATGAGCTGTCCTCCTTGAGGCAGCAGTATGGCATGTTGCAGGAGCAGTCGGGGCGGGACAAGAAATCCCTGCCTCTGATCGAAAGAGCCATGAATGAGATGCGGACGGCCATGGACCGTCACCTTGTGACGGAAAGCCAGTTCCAGAGCCAGCTCTTCAGCTATGTCCAGTTCATGGATACACAGTCCCAGACCCTGCGGACGCTGGTCGAAATGAACGGCCACATGGCGGACCTCCAGTACAGGATCAACCGGCACCATTACAAGGTGGCGGAAGACATGAATGACCTTGCCGTCCGTCTTTCGGATGTGCAGAGACAGATCATCCAGGCGCATGGCCAGAGCATGGGGGTCGTCAATGCCCGCGTGAGCGGTACGGTGGATGGCATCCGCACCGTCGTGGGGCAGCGTGTCAATCCCGGCCAGTCCCTGCTGAGCATCCTGCCGGACAAGGCCGTCCTTCAGGCGGAACTGTATGTGAACAGTCAGGCGGTCGGTTTCGTGCGGCCCGGCCAGCGGGTGTTGCTGAAATATGCCGCCTATCCCTATCAGCGTTTTGGCCTTTATGAAGGCGAGGTCGTGGAGGTGACCAAGGCTCCCCTGCCGGAAAGGAGCGGTTATGCCGCCAATTCTGCCAAACAGGGCGGAAGTGCGTCCGCCCCTCAGCCCGGTGCCGACGTGTACCGTATCCGTGTCCGGCCCGACCGGGATTTCATCATTGCCTATGGCCGTCATGAGAAACTGACGCCCGGCATGGCCGTGGAGGCGGAAATCGCCATCGACCAGCGCAAGCTGTACCAGTGGCTGCTCGATCCGGTCGTTTCGATGGTGGATACGGTGCGCTCCATCTCCGGTGGTGGTGCGCCGGCCCACTCTCTGGCGGACGGTGTCGATGCGCCGTCTCCCGCTCCATCCAGCCATAAAGAAACAGGGGGGACGCCGTGAATCTCCATACCATTCAGACAGGGTTCCGGCGCAAGGTTCCCGTCATCCTTCAGACAGAAGTTGCCGAATGTGGTCTGGCCTGTCTTGCCATGGTGCTGTGTCACTACGGGCGGCTGGTTGACCTCGTGTCCATCCGTCGTGAAACGGCGGTTTCCGGTACGGGGCTGAATCTGCGTTCCCTGATGAAGATTGCCGGACGGTACGGGCTGCACTGCCGCCCCGTCCGGCTGGAACTGGATGACCTCAGCAAGCTGGCCCGTCCGTGCATCCTGCACTGGGATTTCAACCATTTCGTCGTGCTGACGAAGGTCACGGATTCCGGCATCATCGTGAATGACCCTGCCCGTGGGGAACGGAAGATCACCTTTGAGGAGGTGTCACGGCATTTCACGGGTGTGGCACTGGAACTCAGCCCGGAGACGAAGTTCGAGAAGAAGGATGACCGCCGCCTGCTGAAGGTGCGGGACATGTTCCGTCACATCATGGGGCTGAAGACGGTCCTGTGGACGCTGGGCGGGCTGTCACTGGGGCTGGAGGTCCTTGCCCTGATCAATCCGATGCTGGGGCAGGTCGTCATCGACGAGGTGCTGACGACGGGTGACAAGTCCCTGCTCTGGACGATCGCTGCCGGGATGCTTATTCTCGTCATCGTGCAGGGGGTGATTTCCACGTTCCGCACGTGGCTGGTAATGATCTTTTCCACCCGCATCTCCCTGCAATGGAATGTCAGCCTGTTCACCCATCTGCTGAATCTTCCGCAGGACTTCTTTGCCAAGCGTGGGGCCGGTGACATCATTTCCCGCTTCGGCAGTCTCGGGGCCATCCAGCATACCTTCACGACGGACCTGGTGCAGAGCATTCTGGATGGCATCATGGCCATCGGGATGCTGGTCATGATCATCATGTACGGCAAGTGGATGGCGGCTCTCGTTGCTGTCACCGTTCTGGTGGACCTGATCGTGCGCTTCATCCAGTATGGTCCGTACAAGGAGATGTCCGAGGAATCACTGGTCCATGCCGCAGCGCAGCAGGGGCATTTCATCGAGACGTTGCGGGGCATCCGCAGCATCAAGCTGATGGGTCTCCAGCGGCGGCGGGCCGTCGTCTGGACAAACCGGATGATTGACAACATCAATGCCGGGCTTCGCATCCAGCGTTATGACCTCATCTTCGCCCGGGCGCAGGAATTCCTGATTGCTCTGGACAAGGTGGTGACCCTCGTGCTGGGTGCCCGCATGGTCATGTCCGGTGGCATGTCCATCGGTATGCTGATGGCTTTCATGAGCTATCGTGACCAGTTCTGTGGCCGTGTGGGCAGCCTGATCAGCGTCGCTTTCAAGATCAAGAATCTCAAGGTCCAGTGTGACCGCCTGTCCGACATCGCCCTGGCCGAGGCTGAAGGCAGTGAGGCAGATGGTCCGCCTGTCGATGCCGCAGCGTTGGCTGATGATGATGGGCTGGAGAATCCGGACGTTCCGATGCTGGAATGTCGCAATCTCGGTTACCGTTACGGCAAGGAAGATGCCTGGGTGTTCCGTCATCTGGACATGAAGGTCTATCCCGGCCAGAGTCTGGCGATTGTCGGGCCGTCAGGCTGTGGAAAGTCCACCCTGCTGGGCCTGCTGATGGGCCTCATCCAGCCCGAGGAAGGCCAGATTTTCTGGAAGGGCGTGGAGCTGAAGGCGGCTAACCGGGAAGCCTATCGTGCCCGCATTGCCGGTGTCCTTCAGGATGACATTCTTTTCTCTGGCAGTATTGCCGAGAACATCTCAGGCTTCGATGATGAGATGGACATGGAATGGGTGGCCGAATGTGCCAGAAATGCGCAGATGCATGAGGACATCCAGCGTATGCCGATGGGTTTTGAGACCATTGTCGGTGAGATGGGCAGCACGCTTTCCGGTGGACAGCGGCAGCGGCTCATTCTGGCCCGTGCCCTGTATCAGGCTCCCCGCATCCTGTTCCTTGACGAGGCGACCAGCAATCTGGATCCGGCTTCCGAGCAGGCCGTGGAAGCGGTGCTGAACGAGCTGCCCATCACGAGGGTGATCGTGACCCACCGTCCCGGTACGGCGGAGCGGGCTGACAGGATATTCGCGATGGGGATTCCGGCAGAGGTGATGGCCAATCTGGCCAAGGAAGACGTACCGACGGCGATGGGAGCGGCTCCCGCCTCGGCCTGACCGGGGTCTTTGGTTTCCGTCCGTGACATGAAAAACTCCCGCTGATATCTGTCAGCGGGAGCTTTTTTATGGCCTCAGCAATGATCCTGCCGGAAGAAGCAGGTCGCGATTGGCACAAAAAAAATGCCCACCTGTCCGGAGACAGGCGGGCACTTCATGCAAAAGCTCGGTTCAGGAACCGGTCTTAGACACGAACGGCAGCAGCATTGGGACCCTGGCCGATCGTCCCGTTGGCCGTGCCCTGGATCAGCTGGTTGATCCACGGCTGACCGTTGCTGAAGCCGTAGATGGCGCCGAGGATGCCACCGTTGATGGCGCCCATGATGGTCGGGACGATCAGGCCGACGGCCTGACCGATGCTGCCGATGCCGAGGACACCACCACCATCACCGCCGTGCATGCCGCCGATGATCATGCCGCTGTTTGCGCCGATGGCGGCACCAGCGATTCCGCCGAGAACGGAGTCCAGAAAGCCGGAGGACGTCTGGCCAACGCCAGGGGTCTGGGCCCGGCTCGTGGTTGAGCCACCAAACAGGTTGCTCAGGAAACCACCACCGGCAACAACGTCCAGTTCTGCAACACTAAGTTCGCGCATTGTTCATACCTTGATTTAGAAAGAATTGGCCAGTCGTGATGACTGTGACCGGGGCGGAATCATAGAGGCTTTGCATTAAAAAATCAGAAAGATAGAGGAAAGATTGGATAAAAAATCCGATAAAAAAGTAAGAATAACAGCGACATAATGAAAACATATTTCAACTTTTTAATGATACGCACTCGCATTCGCAATTGGATGCGAGGTTATCGAAAGGTTCTAGAAATGCGTGAACTTTCTTTTAACGAGCTTGCTGCGGTATCTGGTGGTGGTCTCCTCGGCTACCGTGACGGGACGGCTTCTTCAGGAAGCAGCAACAGCAGCACTGGCCTTTTCCCCGTGCGTGCTTCGCTCGGTTTTGTGGACAGCCTCGTTGGCGGCGTCGTGGATGGTATCGTCGGGGCAGCTGTTGGTGGTCTCACGGGTGGTGCCAACGGTGGTGCCAACGGTACGGGCGGTGTCATCGGTGTCGGCGTGATCGCCGAGGCTGTCGGCGTGATTCTGGGACTGACGGTTGGTGGCCTGACGGGCGCAATGCTGGGTCTGTCCGGTGGTTATGTCGGGACGCAGGGCTACCGTGACGGTGCGGTGCAGGCCTTCCTGACAGGCAGTCTGCTGCCCAAGGGCGGCGGACTTTTCTGATCCGCCATGCATGACCGCCCGTCCGGGGCGGTGACATGGACGCTGAAGAACCACCGGGGGCCATGGACCCCGGTGGTTTTTTCTTCAGGCCGTCCCGAAACCGGCTTTCTGGATGAGGAGCGCACAGTCTTCCCTGGAGAGGGCGGGACTGGTGAAAATGATGTGTGCCTGTGGCGGGTCGAGCGTGACGGTGGCCGTCTCGATGGCCGGAGAGGCTTCAAGGGCACGGGTCAGGGAGCGGACACAGCCATCACATTTCAGGCCGGTGAGAGGGAGGACGAGGGTTTCGCTCATAAAAAATCCCGTTTCATGATATAGAAGATGGCAGGGGACTGTCTTCCCACAGGGGAGGAACCTTCCTAATCTGGTGTCCGTTCCGGAGGGAGAAAAGGCGTTTCATGTCCGTTGGGCGGTTTTTTCGCATGATGATGGGAGTGGTGCTGTGCCTGATGATGCAGCTGCCGCTTCTTGTCATGCCCGTGGCCATGGCGGACGGCATGATGATGTCCGCATCTGCCCGCCAGCTTCTGCCCTCCCGTGACAATGATTCCCCTGATGCCGTGATGGTTCCGCCGGGGGCGGGCATGGTGATGGAGACGGCCGTTTCTTCCCGACCGGGTACGGAAGAAGACATCGCTCCCTGCTGCCAGAGCCATCATGCCGTCTGTGAGGCCGGCCTGCTGCCGGAGGGGCAGAGTCTGGAACCGGTCGGCCTCTGGCAGAGGGCGTTCCTGTTCCATGATGTCAGGCTGCTGCTGCGTTCTTCCGTCGTGAAACCCTGGCGGCCACCGGCGATCCTGTCTGCCTGACCTGTTTTCTGCCGCCCGGATCGGGGCGGTCATCCATGTCACGTCTTTCAGGTACATTCTGTCATGTCACGTCATTTCATGCTGCGCCGCCGGTTTCTGGCGGGATTTGGAGCAGCAGGTTCTCTCATGGCCCTGCCGGGAACAGGCCGGGCCACTTCTCCCACGCCATCGGCCCTGCCGCCGCTGGAGATGGAGCTGCACGTCACCCGCAGGAAGGTCCATGTCGCAGGACGCCGTGGTGAGGGGTACTGCGTCAATGGTCAGATGCCCGGCCCGGTCCTGCGCTGGCAGGAGGGGCGGGAGGTCTGCATCCATGTCCATAATCACATGGATGAACCCACATCCCTGCACTGGCATGGCATCCGCCTGCCAAGCGATCAGGACGGCGTGCCGGGGCTGAGTTTTGCCGGGATTCCGGCAGGCGGGAAGTTCACCTACTCGTTTCCGGTCCTTCAGAGTGGCACATATTGGTATCACAGCCACATGGGGCATCAGGAATCAGCGGGTCTTTACGGTGCCCTGATCATTGATCCCGCCGGAGAATCGCCGCTGCCGACGGCAGACAGGGACCATACGATTCTCCTGTCGGACTGGTCTGACGTGTCGGCAGAGCAGATCGTCGCCAATCTCAAGATGCAGGACGATTACTATAATTTCCGGCAGCGCAGTATGGCGTCCTTGCCGGAGGAAAGCCGCCGGGCCGGAGGGCTGCTTCCTGCCCTGAAGAGCCGCCTGCAATGGTCCCGCATGAGGATGAGTGCCACGGACATCTCTGATGTCAGCGGTGTCATCTACACCTATCTCATGAACGGCGAATCCCCGGCACAGGGATGGAGCGGCCTGTTCCGGCCGGGAGAGCGGGTCTGCCTGCGGGTCATCAATGCGGCGGCCATGACGCTGTTTGATGTCCGCATCCCGGGGCTGGAGATGCAGGTGGTGGAGGCGGACGGGAATCCCGTTGTTCCCGTGCCGGTTGATGAGTTCCGCATCGCACCGGGTGAAACCTATGTGGTGATGGTGACGCCCCAGGAAGCACGGCCCTACACCATCTTTGCCCAGAGCGAAGACCGTACCGGTCATGCCCGTGGCACGCTGACACCTCGCCTTGGTCTGCTGGGAGATGTGCCGCCGATGGACCCCAGGCCCGTGCGGGGCATGGTGGACATGGGCATGGCCATGCCCATGATGGCAGGCATGAAAAACATGGCGGGGATGGCGATGCCGCCAGTCCTCCAGCGGACCCCTGCCGATGAAATTGATGACCCCGGCCCGCCTCCCCTGAATGTGGAGAACCAGAACATCGCCGCCCATCCGGTGGAACGTGTCGGCAGCCCGGGCGACGGGCTGGAGGGAACGGGCCGCAGGGTCCTGGCCTACAGTGATCTGGTGGCGTTGCGTCCTCCGCCGGACCAGCGGCCCCCCTCACGGGAAATCATCCTGCATCTCACGGGCAACATGGAACGCTACATATGGGGTTTCAATGGCCGGAAATATTCCGAGTCCGGGCCGATTCATCTGGCCCGTGGTGAGCGGGTCCGGTTCACGGTCATCAATGATACGATGATGGAACATCCCCTCCATCTTCATGGGCTGTGGAGCGAACTGGAGAATGGAGCGGATGACCAGCACCGCCCGCTGAAGCATACGGTCATTTCACAACCGGGGTCCCGCATGAGCGTTCTGGTCACGGCGGATGCGCCGGGCGTGTGGGCCTATCACTGCCATCTCATGTATCACATGCAGACAGGCATGTTCCGGGAGGTGGTGATCTCATGAAAACTGGAAACATGATGTCTCTGGTCATGCTGGCCTGTTTTCTGGCTCCGTCCGTTCGGGCGATGGATGGCATGGCGGGACAGTCCCAAATGGGCCAGATGGAAACTCATGACATGTCCGGAATGGATATGTCCGGCATGGACATGTCGGACATGTCGGACATGGATGACATGGACATGCCGGAGATGAGCCATCCTGCCGCCCGGAACGTACGGCCTGCCCCGCAGCAGGTCCGGCAGAAGACGCCCCGAATCGTTCACAAAGCTGTGGATGCACCAGCCCCCAGGGTGGATATCGGGCATCACATGCACGGCATGGACATGGGCCGATGGTTTCATGGTGTGCTGGACGAGTTTGAGGGGCGTTACCAGACGGGTGGCAGGTCTTCGCTCCGCTGGGATGGTGAGGCCTGGTATGGTGGAGACTACAACCGCCTCTGGCTCAAGAGTGAAGGGACCATGACGAAAGGCAGGGTTCGTGACGGAGATCAGGAGCTGCTCTACAGCCGGGCCATATCCACCTATTTCAACCTTCAGGGAGGTGTCCGGCTGGACCTGGACAGTGGCCCGGCCCGTGCCTGGGGAGCGGTCGGTGTGGAGGGGCTGGCCCTGTATCAGTTCGAGGTGCAGGCGACCGGCTATTTCAGTGACCGTGGTGTGGCGGGCCGGTTTGAGGGGTCTTATGACATCCTTCTGACCAACAGGCTGATTCTCCAGCCGCAGGTGGAGCTGAACCTGTACAGCCGTGCCGATCCACGGCGTCAGGTCGGTTCGGGGCTGGCGGACATCGATACCGGCCTGCGTCTGCGTTACGAGGTCTGGCGCAAGATGGCTCCCTATGTGGCCGTGACGTATGATTCACCTCTGACACAGGGGCGGCACATGGCAAGGAAGCGGGGAGAGCGGGCCAGTGAGGCCCGGTTCACCTTTGGCATCCGCAGCTGGTTCTGAAGCCTGTCATGCGACGTGTCTTCTCCTTCCGGGAAAGTACCTTTCCCGGAAGGAGGAAGCATGCTGGCAAAGCACAATATGTTTTAAATGTGAAGTATTGTGTCAAATTATTGGTATTGGTGTCATAAATGAGAGCATATATTTCATGAGGTTTCCATTTATACCATTAAATCCTCCTTATTCATGCTCTTTGTAATTTTATGTTAACGAAAATGACTTAAGTCATGCCCCGGTTATCAATGGCTAACGGGACGTACATACATGGCCATGGCTTTGATCAGGGTGAAGGCAGGCGCAGCCACTGTCTACGGCAGTGGGGAGCTGTCCAGCTTTGTGGAGATTGGCGGGCTTTCGTCCATCACGGTGACCCGTACGCACCTCACGCCCCCGGGTGATCCTGTGCAGGTGGACCTTTCTTCCGTACTCGGGCAGCTGCGGGGTGACTGTTCCATCATCGTAAAGGGTGGGGCGACCGCCTATGTGGGGGGCGGGTTCGTCAATCTTGGGCTGGGCAATGCCCTGACACTGGATGGAGGGCGGCTTGTCATCCGCTCCAGCCTGCTGAATGCCTCTGCCGGGTCGACCATCGTGGTCGGCCCCAATGCGGGGGAGCTGCGGATAGAGAAGCAGGGCTTCGGGGTCCGTTTCGACCTGCCGGTCAATTTTGTGGATGCCCAAGGCCATCCCACCACGAAGATTCCCACCAATTTCGTCATGGATTTTCCGGGTACGCAGTCGGTCGGTGCCGTCTATGATCCCGTGGCGGACTGCACGACGATCGGCGACGGGGTGAATGCCCTGGGCATCGTGACCA
This sequence comes from Bombella mellum, assembly GCF_014048465.1. Classification (GTDB taxonomy): domain Bacteria; phylum Pseudomonadota; class Alphaproteobacteria; order Acetobacterales; family Acetobacteraceae; genus Bombella; species Bombella mellum. Next base: position 191,339 of record NZ_PDLY01000004.1, on the reverse strand, counting down.
TCGGGCGGACCACGACCCTGAGGGGGGACCCGTTCGAACTGAAGGTCAATGGCACGCCGCAGCAGGATTTCTGGGGGAACATCACGGGCTATACCTATGCGTTCACCAGCAGCAATGGTCATGATGACGGAAGGGGTGGTGTCATAACCTGCTATCTTTCCGGCAGCATGGTCCGTACCGATGCAGGCCCGGTGACGGTGGAGACATTGGCCGTGGGGGATTCCGTGGCCGTTTTTTCGGCCGATGGCGAGCCGCAGGGGATGCGGCTGGTCACATGGGTCGGGCAGGGGCACGTCACCGTGCGGCCCGATCTGCCGGATGACGAGGCTGGCTGGCCCGTGCGGATCCGCCGTAACGCTCTGGCGGACAATGTGCCGCACAAGGACATGCTCGTGACCTCGGAGCACTGCCTGCTGCTGGATGGTCATTTCATTCCGGTACGGATGCTGGTCAACGGGTCTTCCATTGCCTATGACCGCAGCATCGACGAGTATGATTACTGGCATTTCGAGGTCGAGCCTCATGGCATTGTCGAGGTGGATGGTGCCCTGACGGAAAGTTATCTGGATACGGGCAACCGTCAGGGATTCATTTTTCAGGCGGGCCGGTGGGCAGAAAGTGACAGCCGGTGCTGGGAGACGGATGCGGCAGCTCCGCTGGGTGTCCAGCGGGCTTTTGTCGAACCTGTCCATCGTGCCCTTCATGAACGTTCCGGAAATGAAACATGTGAGGCGGAGGGTCTTCTGACTGACCCGGACCTGACCGTGCTGACGCTTTCGGGGCAGTCCCTTCCGCTCGTCAGAAAGACGGGGCAGCGTTATCTGTTCCGTCTGACCGAAGGGTGTGACGAGGTCATGCTGGTTTCTCGTGTCAGCCGGCCCTGTGACGTGATCGGTCCTTTCGTGGATGACCGGCGTCGTCTTGGGGTGCTGGTCAGTCAGGTGCGCCTCTTCTGGGAGAATGGCGAAAGGGAGGATGTGACGGGGTTCCTGTCCGCATCCCGTCAGGACGGATGGGACGTGCAGGAGGCCTCACCCTGCCGGTGGACCAATGGTGCGGCCCGTCTTGTCCTGTCTGGCCGGTCAGGAATGATGACCCGTCCGCTTTTCCTCTCCATAGAGCTGCTGGCGGGCGGTCCCTATCGGGATGAGGTCCGCCTGCCCGAAGGGGAGGGCGTGCGGCTGGAGAACCGTGCCTTCTGATGAAGAGCTTGGGGCAGGCATGGTGGACAAGCCATACCTGTCTGTCCATATCTGGAGGCAATGGCCATTCAGGGCCATGCATGACGACAGGCAAGGAAGGAGCTGGATCATGGCACAGGGCAGAACCGTACTGGTGACCGGGGGGACGTCCGGTATCGGGCTGGCAATTGCGGAGACGTTCGCCCGGGCGGGGGACAGCCTCATCCTGTTGGGCAGTAGCCCGGAGCGTGACTACACCGGAGCCGTGCAGGCGGTACAGGCCGCCGGGCGTGAGGCCGGGCATGACGTGCAGGTCTGTGCTCATGGGGTGAACATCACGGATTTTGATGCCGTGAAGGCCCTGCTGAAGACCATCAGCGACAAAGTGGGCCTGCTGGATGTACTGGTCCATTCCGCAGGTGTTTTCTTCAACACGCCCATCACGGATGAAACGCCTGATGCGTTCGACAGGGTGATGCGCATCAACGTCAATGGCATGTGGCACATCGTGCAGGCCGCCCTGCCTTTCATCCGGCGGAAAGAGGGTGACGTGCCGGGCGGGAAGGTCGTGGCCATTTCGTCCATCTGCGGATTTTACAGTTTTGCCGGCTATGCGGGCTATGCCGCCAGCAAGGCGGCGGCCACGGCTCTGGTCCGCAGTCTGGCCCTCGAACTCGGCCCGCTGGGCATCAACATCAATGCCGTGGAGCCGGGCCGCGTGAAGACCTCCATGCATGATGCGCTGATCAACGATCCCTCACAGGCGGACGCCCTCAGGGCCGTGGCGGAGGCCAATCCCAGCAAGCGGACCTTCTCCTCGCCGGAGGACATCGCTGCCGTGGTGCAGTTCCTTGCCAGCCCGGGGGCGGTGGCCCTGCACGGTTCGGCCATCGTGGTGGATGAAGGAACATCGCTCGGCCTCGTCTAGGCCATACATCCCGTCATCATGATGCTGGAGCTTGAGGTCTCCCCCGGTGCGGGGATGCTTGAAAGCCGGGGAGGCCTCTCCCATATCTGCTCCATCTTTCAGCGGCGGGGCAGGCTGGCCGCCGAAGATGGAGCACATACGGAGCCTGCCATTTTGGAGGAGAGCAACGCATCATGAGTGATGGCAAGAACGCAGCGGAGATGCAGCAGCACAGTTTCAGTGCCGAGGTCGGGCAGCTGCTCGATCTGGTTGTCCATTCCCTTTATTCCGATCGGGAAATCTTCCTGCGTGAGCTGGTCGCCAATGCGGCCGATGCCATGGACAAGCGGCGTTTCGAGGCCCTGACCAGCCCGGCCCTGTCCCTGCCGGAAGCCCCGTCCATCCACATCTCCACCGACAAGGACGCAAAGACCATCACGCTGTCCGATGACGGGCTGGGGATGAGCCCGGAAGAGCTGACCCAGAATCTTGGCACCATCGCCCGTTCCGGTACCAAGGCGTTTGGTGAGAAGCTGAGCAATGCCAAGCCGGAGGAGCGTCCGAACCTGATCGGTCAGTTCGGCGTGGGTTTCTATTCCGCCTTCATGGTGGCGGACAAGGTGGATGTCGTCTCCCGTCGTGCCGGTGAGGATGTGGCCGCCCGCTGGGTGTCTGAAGGCAAGGGGTCCTACAGCCTTGGCCCTGCCGAGCGTGACCGTCCGGGCACGGACATCGTCCTGCACATGAAGGATGATGCTGAGGAATTCATTGATCCGTGGCGTCTGCGGGGCATCATCCGCAAATGGGCCGATCACATCGCCTGGCCGGTCGTGCTGCACGAGCCGGACGAGGATGGCAAGGAGAAGGAAGAGACCATCAACGAGGGCAAGGCTCTCTGGCTGCGTCCGAAATCCGAGATCACGTCCGAGGAATATACCGAGTTCTACCGCCATGTGGCCCGTGCGTTTGATGAGCCGTACGCCACGCTGCACTGGAAGGCCGAAGGCACGGTCGAGTTTGCCTCCCTGCTGTTCCTCCCCGGTGCCCGTCCGTTTGACTTCATGGAGCAGAGCAGCCGTGAAAGCCGCCTGCATCTGCATGTGAAGCGCATGTTCATCACCGACGAGGCCAGTCTGGTGCCGAACTGGCTGCGTTTCGTGCAGGGTGTGGTCGATACGGATGACCTGCCACTGAACGTCTCCCGCGAAATGCTCCAGTCCACGCCGGTTCTGGCCCGCATCCGCAAGGCCGTGACCAAGCGTGTCATCAGCGAGATCAAGAAACGGGCGCAGGAAGGTGGTGAGTCCTTCACCGGTTTCTGGAATAATTTCGGCCTCGTCATCAAGGAAGGGCTGTGGGAAGATTCCGAGCACCGGCAGGAAATCGCCGAGTTCTCCCGTTTCCACTCCACACATGATGATGAGCTGACGACGCTGGACGACTATATCAGCCGCATGAAGCCGGAGCAGGAGACCATCTATTATCTGGTCGGGGACAATCTGAAGGCCCTCAGGGCCTCTGCCCAGCTGGAAGGGTTCCGTGCCCGTGGGCTGGAAGTCCTGCTGCTGTCTGATGCCGTGGACAGCTTCTGGCCGGACCGTCTCCATTCCTACAAGGACAAGACCTTCCGTTCCGTGGCCCAGGCTCATGGTGATCTCGAGAAGTTCGCTCCTGAGAACGAGGAAGAAGGTGAAGCCGCTGATGTGGCAAAGCTGTCTCCTGCCCTGAAGGAAGCTCTTGGCGAAGCTGTGAAGGATGTCCGCAGCACCGTGCGTCTGACAGGCAGTGCCGTGGTGATGACAAGCGAGGGTGGGCCGGACCTGGCCATGCAGCGTCTCATGCGCCGTTCCGGTCAGGAGATGCCTGCCCTGCCGCCGGTGCTGGAGATCAACCCCCGCCATCCGCTCATCCGTGCGCTGGCCGAACGTGTGGAGAAGGGCGAGAGCGTCGCAGAACATGCCCGTATCCTTCTGGACCTCGCCCGTGTTCAGGAAGGTGAGGCCCTGCCTGACCCCAGCGGCTTTGCCCGCACGCTTGCAGGCCTGCTTGCCGGGACTGTCGAGAAGTAAGCCCGGGCGGACTGTCTGGCTGAAACATGGAGGGGCTGCACGTCGGGTCGTGCAGCCCCTTTTCTGTTGAGCCTCAGTTTTCGTCTGTCAGCAGGGCAGGAAGTACCTCCTTGAGGCTGCGGGATGCATTCCGGCTGTTCTGGCGCAGTTCCGTGAGGATGGCGGCATCTTCTGTCAGGGAGAGTTTTTCCGCCAGCAGCAGGAGCAGGGCAAGGGAGGTACGCAGGCGGGCGATGCAGCCCGCAATGTCCAGCATCACGCCCAGAAGATGGACAGGCACATCCCCCGAGGGAAAGCAGGTCACCACCGTGTCCAGCAGGCCGGAGAGCGTGTCGGAGTCGCTGCGGGGTCTTTCCCCATGCAGGCGGAGGAGGTGGGCGACCTGCCGTTCCTGCTCCCGGTTCTGGTCTAGGATGGTGGTTATCCAGTGCTGGAGAGGGGGCGGAGCGGCTGGGCGGCTGAGCAGTTCCAGCAGGCTTTCCCGCAACGTGCCCGTCAGGACCAGATGGGCATGAAGGCGTTCACGATAGGTGCGGCGTATGGTCGAGGCTTCAGCAGGATGACGGGGCACGTCTTGCTCCATGGCGGGAAGGGGAGTGTGGGATGGAGGCAAGCCTAGCCTGTCCGGGACCTCTGTGGAACAGGAGGGAGCCGGTTCTGCTGCATGGCAGCACTACCGCCGGGGCTCGGCTTCATCGGCAGGCTGGGGACGTTGTGCATAATGGCGGGCGATGACGGTGCAGACGAACAGCTGGAGCTGATGGTAGATCATCAGTGGCAGGACGATGATCCCGGCAGAGCTGGGAAAGATGACGCTGGCCATGGTCACGCCGGATGTCAGGGCCTTCTTGGAGCCGCAGAACTGTAACGTGATGTCATCCTCGATGGTCTGTTTCATCATCCGGCCCAGCAGATAGGTGAGGCCTAGGGCCAGGGCGAGAAGCAGGGCATCCGCCACCCCGACACCGGCCAGCAGGATGAGTGGAATGCGATGCCAAAGCCCCTGAAGCACCGCTGCACTGAAGGCGGAATAGACCAGCACGATGATTGAGCCACGGTCACTGCATGAGATGAGAAACTTGTGACGGTGGACGACCGGTCCCAGCCAGCGTTGCACGCACTGGCCCAGAATGAAGGGCAGGAGCAGTTCCTCTGCCACGTTCAGGATGGTCTGAAGACCGGACCCGCCACTGCCGCCGTGATCAAAGAAAAGCCCACAGAGCAGGGGAGTGATGAGGATGCCCAGAATGTTCGAGACCGTGGCCGCACAGATGGCGGCCGGGACGTTGCCCCGGGCCATGGAGGTCAGGGCGATGGAGGACTGTATGGTGGAGGGCAGGCAGCAGAGGAACAGCATCCCGGCCCAGAGGTCCGGTCCCAGAAAACCGGTGGAGGACAGCCGGTGGGCAAGCCAGGACATGCCTGCCCCGAGCAGGGGGAACACGGCAAAGGTGATGAGCAGCGTGCAGCCCTGCAACCGCCAGTTTTTCACGCTGTCGATCAGTGCATGGCGTTTCAGCTTTGCTCCCTGGAAGAAGAACATCAGCATGATGAGCAGCGATGTCAGGCGGGAGAGCCAGGGCTGCCATACGACAGGGCAGGGCAGGAAGGAGGCCAGAAGGACTGCGCCTATCAGGAACATCAGGAAAGGGTCGAGGTGTCTCATGGGCAGTCTCGGCTGGCTGGAGTGAGATGGAGGGGCCATCCTGCAACAGGGGGAGGCCGTCGGGCAAAGAGACGGTAAAATAGAAGACGGCTACTGCCAATGTGTGAGACGGTGGAGATGCAGGGTGTGCCGCCTGTAAAACATTTTTTAATATTAATGGTAAACGGCTTGCAAAACAGGACCGGATAGGGGCATTTTCCGGGCGGACCTGTGGACAGGTCATCTCCATCAGATCGTAGGGAGGGGGTCAGGTCATGACCGTCAATCGGCGTATGGTTCTTGGATCATTTCTGGCAGCAGGTGCCCTGCTGGGCAACAGGGCCCGTGCGGCGGCTGGGGGTGGCAGTGGGGCGGCAGCCCCGGCACAGCCCAACAATGCCCACGCCGAGCCGGGCAATGCGGCGGAGGCGTCCCCCCAGCCCGTGCATGAGACGCTGGCGGACAAGCAGTACCGTCCCAAGATTCATTTCTCCCCGTCCACCGGGTTCATGAATGATCCGAACGGGCTGATCTTTGATGGACGCTATTACCATCTCTATTATCAGTACAACCCGTTCGGGCCGTATGCGGGGCATGTGCACTGGGGCCATGCCGTCAGCACGGACCTCTATACATGGCAGGATCTCCCCATTGCGATTCGGGAGACGGAAGCTGGGGAGGCCTATAGCGGCTGCGCGGTGCTGGACAGGGACAACCGTTCCGGCCTGTTTCCGCCCCGTACGCAGGACAAGCCCCAGCCGGGGGCCGTCGAGACGGCGGCCCAGAAAGCCGCCCAGCTTTTTTCGCCACTGCCGGGGGATGAGCAGGAACGGCGGTCGGTGGACAGGCAGGCGCAGGACCTGCTGCATGGCGGCCGCACGGACACGGACCTGCTGAAGGAGCTGGGCAATGACCCGGTGTCCCGTGAGCAGTCCCCCGTGCCCATGTCCCCGGCCCTGCCGCCGATGGCTGGTGGCCTCGTGGCCATCTACACGCGGGCAACCCCGCAGCGGCAGACACAGTATATTGCCTGGAGTCCCGATGGCGGGCAGACACTGAAGGATTATGAAGGCAACCCGGTGCTGGACATCGGGCACAATTCCTTCCGTGACCCCAAGGTGCTCTGGCACGCCCCGACTGAGAAATGGGTCATGGTCGTGGTGCGGTCCCGTGAGCACAAGGTGTCCTTCTATGGTTCATTCGACCTGAAACACTGGATGCACCTGAGCGATTTCGGCCCTTCCGGCATCACCGGCGTGGATTATGAGTGCCCGGCCCTAGCCGAGGTGGAGGTGGAAGGCGAAACGCCCGGTGAAAAACGCTGGGTCCTGTTCGTGTCCATCAATCCCGGCGGGCCGCAGGGAGGCAGTATCACGCAGTATTTTGTTGGGCAGTTCGATGGCGAGCGTTTCACGCCGGATGACACGATCGTGGACCTGACGGATTTCGGCAAGGACAGCTACGCCCTTCAGACCTATGAGAACATGCCGGGCAACCAGACGGTTTATGTCGCCTGGCTGGACAACTGGCAGTATTGCGAGGAGCTGCCGAACAAGAGCTGGCGTGGCATCATGACCATTCCCCGCAAGGTCGTGCTGCGGCGTGACACGTCAGGCTGGCTGCGGATCGCCCAGAATCCATATCAGCTGGAGGCTCTCAGGCGTCCTGCCATCCCGTTTGCCCTGTCCCGTCTGGAGCCTCAGAGCAGCCGTCAGGTGGCCCTGCCTACCGGGGAGGCCGTGGAGCTGCTGCTGGACGTGTCGCTGGAGGACCGGGGCAGCACCCTGCCTGATGGCGATCACGGACGGGCCGGACGTTTTGCCGTGGTGTTCTCCAACCGTCAGGGCGAGAGCCTGAGTATCGGGTTCGATGGCTTTTCCTGCCAGCTCTGGCTGGACAGGAGCAACCTGCACGGTTTCAGCCATCCTTTCTTCACGGGGACATTCTCGTCCGCCCTGATTCCCGGCAGCCGCCGTTTCAGCCTGCGGATCGTGCTGGATGCCTGCACGCTGGAGGTCTTCGCCAATGAGGGCATGTCTGTCGGAACGGCTCTGGTTTACCCCGCCAACCCTCTGGAGACGCTGAGTCTCCAGGTCACCAACGCTGCGGCGGTGATTCACAAGGTAGCCCTCTATCCCCTGCGGCAGACGATGGACCGCATGGAGCAGGGCTGAGGCCCTGCTCGTCGTCTCTGGCCTTTCAGCCTGTCAGATGACGGCCAGAGGCTCCTTGCGGCGAGGGGGCGGGAAGGCCTCGTCAAGGGCGGCAAGGTCTTTCCGTGAAAGCCGGATTTCCTGTGCGGCGATGTTCAGGGCCTGATGATGGGGCGTGGCGGCCTTGGGAATGGCGATCATGTTCCTGCGGTGCAGGACCCAGGCCAGAGCGATCTGTGCCGTCGTGGCCGGGCCGAGGCTGGTTTCATGCCGTGGGGCAATGGCCCGCAGGGTGGGGTGGTGGAGGAGGTCGCCTCCCTGCCCGATCGGGCAGTAGGCCATGCTGGTGATGCGGGCCTTCTCATCCCGGGGCAGCAGGTCATGTTCCGTGCCACGATACTCCAGACTGTAGAGGATCTGGTTGACGAGCGGATAGGCCCCCAGTTCCGCCAGATCGTCCATGTCGGCCGTATCGAAGTTGGACACCCCCCAGTCCCGGATCAGCCCCCGCTCTTTCAGTGTCTCGAAGGCATAGAGTGTCTCCGTGAAGGGGATGGCCCCGGGCCAGTGCAGAAGGTAGAGGTCCAGATGGTCCGTGCCGAGATGTTTCAGTGAGCGTTCGCAGGCTTCCACCGTCCCTTTCGAGGAGGCATTCTGTGGCAGGACCTTGCTGATGAGGAACGCCCTGTCACGACGTCCCCGCAGGGCTTCTCCGACCACGCCTTCCGAGCGGCCATGACCGTACATTTCTGCCGTGTCGATGATCCTGAGGCCAGCATCCAGCCCGCTTTGCAGGCTGCGGATTTCATCGGCTCTTCGGGAGGCCTCATCGCCCATGCGCCACGTCCCCATGCCGAGGGCTGGGAGCGTGATGCCGTTTCTGAGCGTGACAGCAGGATGGGGAGTCGTTGTCATGATGATATCCTTCCCTCTGGTGCGGGCGAGCAGACTCGTCTCCGTCCAGACAGGGTAAGCCCTGTACCCGACAGAGGGGAAGATGTTTTGCATGGGTGATCTGTCACGGGGCGGGAGACCCGTCCAGCCGCTGGCAGATGTCAGCCGTTTTTCAGGAGAATGAAAATGGTGCCCAAGGGCGGGATCGAACCACCGACACTGCGATTTTCAGTCGCATGCTCTACCAACTGAGCTACTTGGGCACCGGGCCACGGCGGCAGGGCCACCCGGCTATGGAGAGGGGTTTACCCTATGCGGGGAAGGCGATCAACCCTCTTTGAGGAAGAAAATGCACCGGTCCGTTCCGTGGTCCGGCAGGGCAGGCCGGGGCTTTTCACAGCGTGTGGTGTGTCGTCTTTTTTGCCAGCCGTTCGGCTTCCGCTTCCAGTTCTTCCGGGTCGTTGTCCTGCCGCAGGGACGGGACACGGTAATCCCCCTTGAACCAGCGGCCAAGGTCCACATCAGCGCAGTGCTGGGAGCAGAACGGGCGGAAGGCGGGCATGGTGGGTTTCTGGCAGATCGGGCAGCTCATGAGAGACTCCAGCAGGGGGATGGAGACACGGGATGACTGTGGAGGGTAAGGCGTTGGCCCGTGAGATGGAAGAGGTCTTCCAACGCCACGGAATCAGCCTCCAGTGACCGGATGATGGCGGGAGGTGCGTGGAGCCGGTCGCCCTTCAGCCCTTCACTGGCGATGCGCTGGAGGATGGCCAGCCCCTGCCCGTGAGGGGAGGCGTACAGTTCATGCAGCGGGGCACGATGGCGGGGACGGGTCATTTCCAGCAGGCCGCCGGGCGTGATGCCGGTGATGCGGGGCTGGAGCGGGTCCTGTTCCCCGTCCGCCGCCTTGCGGAGGAACGGGACGAGGGCGGGCCGCTTGCTGCTGCGGACGCCTGCCGGGTCGATCAGGATGGTGCCGGAGAGATTGCGCAGCCGGATTTCCCGCAGGAGGGGGCCGAAGCAGGCCAGATTGGCGGCAAAGTCCGGTGTCTGATGGGCGTCCAGATCGATGGCGGTGAGGGCATGGGTCGGCGTGATGTGGGCCGTCAGCGGTCCGACCTGGGCATCCGGGCTGGTCAGGGCGGCCCAGTCGGCTTCCAGAACCTCATCAAAGCTGTGGCTCACCCGGTGCAGGCGGGCATGAAGACGGGGCGGCAGCCGGGCGGCCAGAGCGGCACTGTCGGTCAGGATGGGGCAGTCTGACGGGGCCAGAGCCAGAATGTCATCCAGTGGTGTGGGGCCGGGCGTGAGACGGCGGGGAGCGGTTCCGGTCTCCAGACCATCCGGCCATGGGAGGGCACGCAGGCGCAGGCCCTTGCCGTTCTGTGCCGCACGGGTCACCTGGGCACGGACGAGGCTGCCTTCGGGCGGAAGTCTGCGCCCTTTCATGAAGCCCGTGCAGGCCGGACCGGCCAGTTCCACGAAAGCCCCGCCCAGAGCGGGTGCATGGGCCGTGATGCGGACGATATGGACATCCCCCCAGCCATCCGGCGCACCGGGCCGCCAGAGGGCGGCATCCAGCAGCGCATCATCCTTCAGCAGGGCGACGCGGATTTCTCCGGGCGCACTGGCAAGACGGATTTCCATGCCGTGTCAGCGCAGCCAGTGCTGTCCGGCGGGCAGGGGCTGCCCCCGGAGCAGCTGGGCGGTCTCGAACAGGGGCAGGCCGATCACGCCGGAGGGGCTTCCCCCGACCTGTCGGATGAAGGCGGCCGCCTGCCCCTGAAGGCCATAGCCACCAGCCTTGCCGTGCCAGTCTCCCCCCTCGATGAGGGCGTCAATCTGCCGGGGTGTCAGGCGACTGAAGATGACGTGGCTTTCCACCACGCGCTCGCAGTAGCGGCCTTCGGCCCAGTCTGCTGTCGGCTGGCAGACCACGGCGGTGAAGACCTTGTGGCGGCGACCGGAGAGCAGGGTGAGGCAGCGGCGGGCTGTCTCGGCATCTTCCGCCTTGGGCAGGATGCGCCGCCCGGCTGCCACGACCGTGTCCGCCCCTATGATGAGGGCGGGGCCATCATGGCGGGCGGCGACATGGGCCGCCTTGGCCCGGGCCAGCCGCAGTGCATGGGGGCGGGGGAGTTCGTCCTTCTTCGGCGTTTCGTCCAGGTCCGCCGGGCAGATGGCATCCGGCTCCACCCCGATCTGGCGGAACAGGGCGATGCGGCGGGGCGAGGCGGAGGCCAAGATGAGGGCGGGCCGGGAGGAATCAGCCATGAGGGAGGAGATGGTCCTGTTTTCCGCTGTCTTACTTGAAGCGGAAGGTGATGCGACCCTTGCTGAGGTCGTAAGGGGTCATCTCGACATTGACCCGGTCACCGGCCAGCACGCGGATGCGGTTCTTGCGCATCTTGCCGCTCGTATGGGCGAGAATGGTGTGCTCATTGTCCAGCGTGACGCGGAACATGGCATTGGGCAGAAGCTCAGTCACCGTGCCGGTAAACTCGATCAGGTCTTCTTTAGGCATGAATATCCCTTGCAGGAAGTGGGTAGAAACTGTGTGGGCCACGGGCCAGCCCTGGAGAGGTCCGTCCCGCAGCCCAGTCATGACGGCGCATTATGTGCGGGCAGGGGGGTAGGACGTCAAGGTTTTTTGCTGGGTGGAGCGGGATCGGGCAGGCGGGCTTTTGCCTGCCAGCAGTACCATGCCAGCATGGAGCGATGGGGGCTGAAGCCCGCCGTGGCGTCCCGCAGCTGGCGGGGCGTGGGGCGGACGGGCAGTTTTTTCAGCCTGCGCCAGCCCTCCTGCACGCCGAGGTCTCCCGAGGGAAGAACATCCGGCCTGCCAAGATGGAAGATGAGGAACATCTCGACCGTCCACTGCCCCACGCCACGCAGGGAGGTCAGCCGTGCCATCAGGGTGGCGTCATCCAGCCTGTGGGCTTCGGCGAGATCGGGCACCAGACCGTCCAGCCGCCCCCGGGCGATGGCCCTCAGGCTGGCCGTCTTGGCGGCGGAAAGACCACAGCGGCGCAGGGTGGCATCGTCAAGGGCCAGCAGCTCCTGCGGTGCAGGGGGCGGCCCGTTTTCGTCATGGTAGGCTCCAAGGGCACAGAGACGCCTGAAGATGGTGCGGGCTGCGGCATTGTGGAGCTGCTGGCCCGTTACGGCCTTGATGAGCGAGGCATAGGGATCGGCTGTCTGCGGGTCTGGCGTGGTCTGCTCATGCAGGCGGCAGGGGCCGACGGTGGCGATGAAGGCGGCCAGATCGGCGTCCCGGGTGAAGCAGGCTGGCAGGGCGGGCATGGGGCGGACCTCATTCATGGTGTTGATGATGTCAGGCGACGGGTTACACAAAAGTAGCGGCGGGAAACTTTTCCGGTGATGACAATATGGCCTCTTTTGGGGCACAAGGGAGGGGTCATGTTCCTTACCGTCCTGCGCCCCTCTTTCAGCCAGCGGGTTTCCTGCCCGTGACAACGTCGGACGCCCCTACGCCGATGCGCCGGGAGCGGCTGGGAGACTACGCCGCACCTGTGGCCGGGTTGCGGACGGAGGCCCGCACGCCCATGCGGCGCACGCAGGTTCTGGTCGATCCGCCACTGATCGGCCCCCTCTTTCTGGCGGCCAGTGTCCACGGCCTTGCCCTCTGGTTGATGATGCAGACCAGTGCTGCCGTGCATGGCACGCCAAATGGCACCCAGCAGCCGCAGGTGGAGATGGTGTTTGACGCCCCGCCGGTGAAGCACAGCATGCAGGGGCCGCCGACGCATGAGGTCGGCGGTGCGGCCAGTGCCCCGCCCCCGACTGCACCGGAGGAGGAGGCGACTCCCGCCCCGATGGAGCCGACGCCCCACACGCCGTCCTCGCCGCAGATGGAGCCATCGCCGACCGGGGAGCTGACCAATGCGGAACCGTCTGAAAAGCCCCTCTCCAGGGCGGCTCCCCGCCGCCCCCGCCGGAGCCGGGCGACGCCGACGCACCAGCGTGTGACCCGGCAGAGCGAGACCAATCCTTTCGCTCACCCTATGGACCTGTCCTTTGACGGAGAGCCGACGCCTCATCCCCGCAGGCGGGGCAGGCATGGCGGCACGAGGGGGCCGATCGACTTTTCCCTTGGGCCGCTCAGTCTGAACGGGCAGATCAACGCTCCCTACAAGACGAGCAGCAGCGTCCGGGGTGTCAGTTCCGATTATGGCAGCGAGATTGACCGTTGGGTGCGGAACCATATGTTCTATCCGGATGAGGCGGTCCAGAATGGCGAGGAGGGACCGGCTTCCGTTCATGTGGTGATTGACCGGAGCGGAAAGGTCATCCGGGTACGGCTGACGGATTCATCCAATTCCTACGCACTGGATGCCGCAACGGCGGGCATGTTCCAGGGGGCGCAGCTTCCGCCTGTTCCGCCGGACATGCAGGGCGACCATTTTGATCTGGATGTGACGATCCATTACATGCTCATCCGCCATTAGAGGTCGCTCCCCCTGTGGTCATGAGCGGGAAAGGGCGTTAAGCTGTCCAGCATTGTCCAAACATTGCAGGGAAAGTGGGCTGTTCATGCGCTTCTGTCGTGCGCTGCTGGTATCGGGGCTGTGCGTGCCTCTCCTCGGACTGGGAGGCTGCCTTCAGGTCTACAGGCCGTTTGCCCATAATCCGGGCAATCAGGCCCAGCACCTCGTGCGGGACAACATTCCCCCCGTGCGGCTCGCCGTGCCCGTTCCCGTACCGGCGAAGGCCCCGTGGCGGGCCGCCACGGCCATGTGGGCACGGGATGTCGTGATCGCCCTGGTCGGGCAGTCCATTCCTGCGGTGGCGAAGGTGCCGGAGCCGGGAGACTGGTGGGTCCGTCTGGGGGCTGTCCGGGCGGAGAATGGCGGCATCCGTCCCCGTTATGCGATCGTGGGGCCGGATGGTCGGGTGCGGGCCCGTGGCTTTGGGGCCGTGATTGATGAGGAAGGGTGGCGCAGTGCTGATCCCGAGGCCCTGAACACGGTCGCCTTGCAGATGGCTCCTGAAATCGCCCGTGAACTGACGGAGATTCAGACACGGATGATGATGGATGACCCGAAAAGCCTCATGCACCGCTCCGCCCGCATCTGTTTCGATGGCGTCACGGGTGCGCCGGGCGATGGCAACAAATCACTGGCCGAGGCATTCTACATGATGCTGCCGGACGGTCATAACAGCGTGCAGACCACGCATGACGGGGCCGACTACATCGTGAAGACGGAGGTCAGCATCAGGCCATCTCCGGATGCGCCCGGACCGGATGAAGGACCGAAGCAGCAGGTCACGATCATCTGGCGTGTCCTGACCCCGCAGGGTGTGGAGGCGGGGGCCGCCACGCAGGTGCATGACGTGCCGGCCCATTCGCTGGATGGTCCCTGGGCCGACGTGGCCGGGGCCGCTGCCCAGGAGGCCGCCGAGGCCGTGCGGACCATCATCACCAACTATTCAGGCAGGTCACGGAAAGCGTCCCTGGCCCAGCCCGATGTTGGCGGTGAGGCGTCCCGGGAAAAGGATGGCATGAAGAAGTTCGTGTCGGCCCCCGATCAGGCCGTTCCGGGGTCTTCAAAATGATGGAAGACGGGGCGTGCGGCCTTGGTCTGTCCATGCCTGTGGGGCGTTCCGGTATCCGGAACGCCTCTTTTTATGCCTTGTCTGCTGACAGTGCAGGGCTTTTCTGGACGGGAGCGGCAGGAATAGACAGGGTGAGACAATCAAATTATAGAAATGAATACCATGTAATAAATGGACTGCCATGCGTCTCCTTTTCCTGAAAACGGCCCTGATTTCATGCGTATTCATCGGCTGTTCGACAGCTTCTGCCAGAATCTATCATCCTGATTTTGACTGTGCCCATGTAAACAGGGACGTACCGGTTCAGGTTCTTCTATGTGCTGATTCCGATTCAGCCAGAAGTCTTCTGGTTCTGGATCAGGCCTATTATGCCCTGCGTCATCAGAGTCCGGTCTATCTCCTGCCCCAGCTCAGGACCGGTCTGGCCCATGATCTTGAGGCGGTGCAGGACTGTTTCCCGGCAGATGGCATTTATGGCGAGAGTCCTGCGGCCTGTTATCAGCGGATCGTGGGACAGGTCACGGACCGGTACCGGGCACGCCTGACAGGCAGGGCCCATGAGGAGGCTGTCCGGCCGATAGACGACCATCTGGCCCTTCAGGAGCGGCTGAGGAATCTGGGGTATCTGTTCGGCGGTTCGACAGTTGATGGGGTTTATGGGGACACAACCCGGGAGGCTATTCTCCGGTGGCAGGAACAGACAGGGCAGCCCCATCAGGATGGTTTTCTGGGGGATGAGGATGCCCGCATGCTCCTGCCGGAGCTTCTGGCTGCCGGAAATGACGGAAAAATGTCCGTCCCGCACGGCAGGGTTTCCACGGTTGTGCAGGACATGTCCCGTCCGGCTGGTGACGGGTCGGGGCAGACTGTGCCATCGGGTCATGATGCAGGTCCCGGGCCAGTACATGATGGTCACGGAGGCGGCCCTGCTGTCCTGAAGATTATGGTGCATCTGTATGGTCTGGTCATGCAGACGGCCGGGGGCCTCCTGACGGAGCTGTGGAAGCTGGTGCTGCCTGTTCTGCTGGTGCCAATGAAACTGGTCGGCGTGATCTGGCAGGTCGTCGAAGTCCTGTTCAGTCTGAAGATTCTGCTGGTTCTGGTCGGGGGGCTCGTTTTTTACCAGAGGTGGCGTTTCGGCAAAAAGGCGAAGGTCGGGTTCTCGTCGGACAGGGAGCGGGACTGTTATCAGAAGGCTGGCATGCTGTGGGCTGGCTGGATCAGGGAGCTGGACATTGCCCGGGGGGAGCAGCTTCTGGAGCATCTCGTGGAACGCCGTCTGGGGAGCTGCTTCCGGTTTCTGGTGGGCCTCGTCCGGCCGATCAGGGGCGGGACGGCCCGGAGCATTCTGGAAGAGCTGGGAAAGGGGCGGACATGGCAGGATTTTTATCGCTGCTCCGTTCATGTGCATGGCCTGCTGCAACAGGTGGCAAAGGCGGGCGAGGCCAGAACGAGACGCCAGCAGGAGCAGCAGAAACGGGCGGAGGAAGCCGAGAGGGAAAGGCGGCGGCAGGGGGAGCGGGCCCGTCGCCAGCAGCGGCAGCGTTCCGGTTCTTCTTCAGGGAGCGGCGGCAGGGCCTGGCATGTCGTGCTGGAAGTCTCGGAGCGGGCAACCCGGGAGGAAATCATCGGTGCCTACAGGCGGCTGATCAAGCAGCATCATCCCGACCGTTTTGCCCACATAGGGGGAGCCGCCTATGAAAAGGCCGTCCGCCGGACGGCAGAGATCACACAGGCATATCAGTATGCAAAGCAGTATAGGCAGTTCTAGACCCCTGTTCAGGGGGCGGCAGGATAGGCCCTTTTCAGGTAAATGGGAGGTAAACTTACCGTGCTGTGGCCTGACTGCTGGAAAATCATGACATTAATCGGGCGGACTGATAGAAGGGGCTGAACCGCCTCTTACTGTCCTTCTATGAAAAGTATCCATCATGAAGATCGTTGCTTGTAACAGTAACCTGCCTCTGGCTCAGGCTGTGGCCGATGAGCTCGGAATTCCCTTGTGCAAGACATCCATCCGCCGTTTTGCTGATGGTGAGGTATTTGTTGAAATTCAGGAGAATGTGCGTGGAGAGGACATGTTCGTCCTCCAGAGCACCTGCACGCCGACCAACGATCATCTGATGGAGCTTCTCGTCGTTCTGGATGCCCTGCGGCGTGGGTCTGCACGGCGTGTCACGGCGGTGATGCCCTATTTCGGCTATGCCCGCCAGGACCGCAAATCAGGTCCCCGCACGCCCATCAGTGCCAAGCTGGTGGCCAACCTGCTGACAGAGGCCGGTGCCAACCGCATCCTGACGATGGACCTGCACGCCATGCAGATTCAGGGCTTCTTTGACATCCCCACGGACAATCTCTATGCGGCTCCACTTTTCGTGAAGGACCTGACACGCCGCCATCCCGACCCTGAGAAGCTGATGATCGTGTCCCCGGATGTGGGGGGTGTGGTGCGTGCCCGCCAGCTGGCCCGTAGGCTGAATGTCGATCTGGCCATCATCGACAAGCGTCGTGAACGGGCGGGCGTCTCCGAGGTGATGAACGTGATCGGCGACGTGTCGGGCCGTTTCTGTGTTCTGGTGGATGACATCATCGACAGTGGCGGGTCACTCTGCAATGCGGCCGAGGCTCTGGTGAAGCATGGAGCTGCCGGGGTGGAGGCTTACGTCACTCACGGCGTGCTGACAGGCAACGCCTGCGAGCGTGTGCAGAACAGTCCGCTGGCCATGCTGACCCTGACGGACAGCATTCCGGCCACGGAAGAGCTGAAGGCGGCCACCAACATCCGGCAGATTTCCACGGCTGACCTGATGGCCCGTGCCATCCGGGCTGTTGCGGACGAAAGTTCCGTGTCCACACTGTTTGACTGAGGGACCGCTCTGCTGGCAGGGGGGCTTCCGGCCTGCCTGTCATGGGGCAGGCTGCTGGTGTCTCCCCGGTGATTGGGATTTTGGGAGAGGTTAGAGAATGACACAGCTTCGTGCGGAACCGTTCTGGTTTCTTCGTCATGGTGAAACGGACTGGAATGCCCGGCATCTCTCGCAGGGCCGGACGGACATTCCGCTGAACGAGACAGGTCTGACGCAGGCCCGTCTTGCTGGCAGACAGCTGGCCGAGCTGTTCGAGACGGGGGCACGGCCTTTCACGCACATCGTTTCATCACCGCTGAAGCGGGCCTTCGTCACGGCCGAGCATGTGCGGGATGCCATTCATGAACGGACGGGCATCAGGCTGCCGCTGACGGGGGATGAGGACCTTCAGGAGGTCAGCTTCGGAGTGCAGGAAGGCAAGCCGATGGGCGACTGGTACAATACATGGATTGACGGAACTTTCGTCCCGGAAAAGGGGGAGGATTTCATCACCCTGAAGACCCGTGGCATCCAGGCCCTGAACCGGGCGCATGACGCCGGTGAGGGTGCCCCGCTGATCGTGGCGCATGGTGCCCTGTTCCGTGGCCTGCGGGCAGCCATGGGGCTGGAAATCAATGTCCGCCTGCCGAATGCCATGCCCCTGAAGGCCTCTCCAGAAGAAGAAGGCTGGGAGCTGAAGCTGCTTTCTGCCTGAGTGGCCAGAACCTCCTGAAAGAAAGGCCGCTTCCGGGGCATGGAGGCGGCCTTTTTTCATGTCTGGAGAGCTGGTCCGGTCAGATTACCACGGAACCAGCGTTGTGGAGAGACGCTTGGCGTCCCTGGGGCTGACGCCAAGGTCGTTGCGGTTCCACCAGCCTCCGCCAAGAGCCTGAAAGAGACCGACCGTATCGGAAAGGCGGGTGACCTTGTCCTGCGCCACGGAAATCTGGTCCTGCGCCACAGCCATGCGGGCCTGCTCAACATCAAGCCGACTGTTGTCGCCCAGCCTGTGCTGGGCCTCGGCAATGCGGAGAGCCTGCGTGGCGGCCTCAAGGCCGTTCTGGTCTGCAATGAGCGTGTTCCCGTCAAGTTCCACGGCGTGGAGACTGTCGGCCACGTCACTGACGGCCGAGAGGATGGCGGCCCTGTAATAGTCCTTGGCCTGCTCGTAATTGGCCTTGGCCTCACGCTGGGCATGGAGCAGGGACCCGCCCTGAAAGATGGGCTGCGTGACGGTGGCAGCCAGCATCCAGTTGCCCATGCCGGGCTTGAACATCTTGCTCATGCTGTCAACGGCTTCACCCGGCAGGGCACTCAGCTGCACGTTGGGCAGACGGTTGGCAATGGCGATGCCCAGCTGGGCACCGGCGGCACGGATCTGCGCCTGGGCGGAGGCGATGTCGGGCCGCTGTGCCAGAAGCCGTGCAGGCAGTGAAAGCGGAAGCTGCTGCGGAAGGGTGAAATCCTTCAGCTCAAAGACGGGCATGTCCGCATTGGGGCTGAGACCGGCAAGCGTGGCCAGCTGGTCCCGTGTCTGGGCCAGCTGGGTCCGCAGCGGGGGCAGGTCCGCCTGTAGCTGGGCCAGAGAGTCCCGCAGGGCGAGCTGGCTCATCCGGGACTGGTCTCCAAGCCCGACCTGTTTCTGGTTGATGCTGACCATGGCCATCTGCTGGGCGATCAGGGCTTCCTTTGCCCTGATCTGTTCACGCAGTCCGGCTTCCGTGATGGCCGTGTTGACGATGTTTGAGATCATCGTCAGGGTCGTGGCCTCCAGCTGGAAACGCTGGATGTCCGCCTGTGCCTGGGCATTGCGGATGGCCAGACGCATCCCGCCCCAGAGGTCGGGGACATAACCGACGTTCAGCTGGGCCGTATGCAGGTTGTAGAGCCACTCATTGTTGTTGGGAACAGGCGAGAGGGCCTTGGATGTCTTGTTGCGTGTCGGGATGAACTGGGCCGAGATGCTGGGATAGAGCGAGGCTCCCTCCACCCTGCGCTGTTCCCAGGCGGCCCGCAGCCCGGCCTGCATGGCCTTCAGGGTCATGTTGTTGGCCAGGGCCTGCTCGACCAGCAGGTTGAGGCGGGGGTTCTGGAACGCTTCCCACCACCGGCCCGCCACGTCGGCACCGGACACGAAATGCTGCCGCCGCAGAAGGCTGTCCCGTGACCTGTCCCGGCCGCCCTCGGACTGCGTGATGGCCTTCTGGCTGTAGCCCGTCTGTGCAGGCAGGGGGGGAATGTCCTTGGGCGAAGGCCCGACGATGCAGCCTCCCAGTCCGAAGGCCATGCCACCGATCAGTGTTACGGCGAGCAGAAGGGACGACCGGGACCGCCCCGTGCGGGAGGTCATGTCACGATCCGTCACGGTCCGCCGGAAGAGGGTGAAACGCTGTGTCATGTCAGGCCTCCTGCTGTTTCTGGCTGCCCCGGCGGTGGACCCATTCTTCCATCCGGCAGAAGCAGACAGGCAGGATGAGGAGGGTCAGCAGGGTGGCGATGCCAAGCCCCCCGACGACTACGGTGGCCAGTCCCCGCTGCACGTCGGTTCCCACGCCGGTGGCCATGGCGGCTGGCAGCATCCCCACGCTGGCCACGGTGGCCGTCATCAGCACGGGGCGGAAACGTTCCGTTGCGCCCAGCCTCGTTGCCTCCCGGATGTCCCCACCCGCCCTGATGTAGCGGTTGATGTTGGAGACCATGATGATGCCATTCTGGATGGCGACCCCGAACAGGGCGATGAACCCGACGGCCGTGGCGATGTTCAGGGTCTCGGCCCGCATGTGCAGGGCGACCAGCCCGCCCAGGGCGGCAAGGGGGACGATGCCGATGATGAGCAGCGCATGGCGGAACTTCTGGAATTCCGCATAGAGCAGCCCCAGCATGACGGCGAACATGACGCCAAGGGCGGCCACCAGACGGACCTGGGCGTGCTGGGCTTCCTGGAATGTCCCGGCCCATTCGATGCGGAACTTCTGGTGATCGTAATGGACATTCTGGTCGATGAGCTTCTGGGCATCCTCAAGATAGAGGGACATGGGCCGGTTGCCATTGTCCACCTGAAGCGTGATCTGCCGTTCGCCCATCTCATGGGCGATGCTGCTCTCGCCCATCTGGAGGCGGATGCGGGCGACGTCGGCGAGCGTGACGGCACTGCCGTCACTCGTGATCATCGGTATCTGCCCCAGAAGCTGGAGGTTGGAACGCTGCGTGTTGTCGATGCGCAGGGTGGCGTTGTAGAAGCGGTCCCCTTCGATCACGCTGGTCAGGGGTTCGTCCCCGATGGCACTGTTGATGACATCGGTGATGTCATTGATGCTGATGCCATAGCGGGCGGCTTTCAGGCGGTCCGGCGTGATCTCGATCTGTGGAATCTTGGGTTCCTGGAAGATGTCGGCCTGCACGGTACCCTTGACCCGCCAGAGCTGTTCGACCACCTGTCGGCCCAGAACACGCAGGCCGGAAAGATCGTCACCATAGATGCGCATCACGAGCGGGCTGTGTGCCCCGCCCAGCTGGTCGCTGAGGTTGTCCTCGATCGGCTGGCTGATGGAGAAGGAAATGCCTGCGATCCTGTTCAGGCGGGCACGCAGCCTGGTGATGAACTCGGCCTTGGTCTCGCCATGTGCCCACTGGCTGTAGGGGGTCAGGCCGACGGGCATCTCGATGTGGGATGGCGTCCAAGGGTCCGTTCCGTCATCGGAGCGGCCAAGCTGCGTGATGGCATAGGACGTTTCCGGGAACTCCCGCACGGCACGGCGGATTTCCGTGGCCTTCTCCTGTCCTTTCTCAAGGGAGATGCCGGTCGGCATCTGCACCTGGAGCCAGAGTGCACCCTCGTCGAGGTCGGGCAGGAACTCCCGCCCTGTCGTGACGCCTAGGGCGATCACGGCCACGAGGGCCAGACCGGCACTGATGAACGGTATGACCGGGTGATCCAGCAGGTGGCGGAGCAGCCCGTCATACCGCCTGTGCAGCCAGTCCAGCGGTTTGTTGTGCCAGATGGGCCGTGGCTTGCGCAGGGCCAGGAATGACATGGTGGGGGTCAGGGCCAGGGCGCAGAGCAGGGCACCCAGCAGGGCGAAGCTGACGGTCCAGGCCATGGGCCGGAATATCTTGGCCTCGCTGCCTTCGAAGGCGAAGAGCGGACTGTAGGCCACCACGATGATGATGGTGGAGGCGAAGATGGCCCGTCCCGCACGGCGGGTGATGGCCAGAATGTCCGGCTGGTTCAGCGGGAGGTTGGGGTGTTCCTCCCTGTGGCGGAGGATGACCTCGGTGATGACGATGGCCCCGTCGACGATCACGCCAAAATCCACGGCTCCGAGGGAGAAGAGGTTGGCCGCCATGCCGCAGGCCCGCATGAGGATGAAGGCGAAGGAGAGGGCGAAGGGGATGGTCACCGCCGTGATGGCGGCACTGCGGGGCGAGCCGAGGAAGAAGGTGAGGATGACCAGCACGAGGCCGATCCCCTCCAGAATGGTCTCGCTGACCTTGTCGGTGGTGGATTTTACGAGGTTGTCACGGTCAAGATACGGAACGATGCGGATGTGCCGGGACTTGAGCTGTTCCTGAAGTTTGTTGACGGCGGCGTGGAGGTCATCCAGCACCTGCGAGGGATTGGCCCCACGCAGCATCGTCACGACACCTTCGATCGTGTCAGGGTTGCCGTTCTTGCCGAGCATCCCTTCCCGGACCTGATGGCCGAACTCGATCCGTCCCAGTTCGGAGAGGAAAATGGGCACGCCGTCGTGATGGCCGATGACGGTGTTGCGCATGTCCTCCAGAGAGTGGATCTGCCCCACGCCACGGATGATGTAGGACTGCTCCCCACGGGTGACACGGCCGCCGCCAGCATTGGCGTTGCTGTTGCGGATGGCGTTCATCACGTCACTGACGCTGATGCCGTACCGGATGAGGGCGTTGGGGTCGAGGATCAGCTGGTATTCCCGTGTGAACCCGCCGAAATTGTCGATGTTCACCACGCCGGGCACCCGCTGGAGGGCAGGGATGATTTCCCATCTCTGCACGTCGGAGATGGTCATGAGGTCCCGGTCGTCCGATTCCACCGTGTAGCGGTAGATTTCTCCGCTGGCTCCGGAGATGGGGCCAAGGGAGGGCTGGGCACCGCCTGTCAGCTGGAGGCCGTCAAGCTGGCTCTGCACCAGCTGGCGGGCACGGTAGATGTCCGTGCCGTCATCAAAGATGAGCGTGATCAGGGAGAGGCCGAAGGTCGTGCTGGAGCGGCTCTCCACGACACCGGGAACGGCAGCAAGCTCACGTTCGACAGGCGTGGTGACCTGATGCTCCATCTCCTCGGCGGCAAGGCCGTTGACCTGGGTCGTCACCAGGACGCTGGCTGGCCCGAGGTCCGGGTAGGCCTCCACGGGCAGCTGTTTCCACGCCACCATGCCGGTGATGAACAGGGCGATGGTGAGAAAGGCGACAGCCTTGCGATGGCCGAAGCACCATGTGATGAATTTTTCGATAAACATAGCTGCTCAGCGGCCCTCAGTAATCATTGAGCAGAATGGCACCGTGCGTGATGATACGCTCGCCAGCCTTCAGGCCGGAGAGGACACGCACGGACTCTCCCTCTTCATAGCTGATGGTGATGAAACGGCGGCGGTAGGCGTTGGGAGCCGTCTCCACGAAGACGGAGACCTGATCATTGTCCATCAGCAGGGCCGTCTTGGGCAGGAGCGGCTGGCTCTGCTGGGTGATGTTCAGTGTTGCCGTCGTGAACTGCCCGGGGCGGAGTGTCCCCTGGAGGTTGTTGCAGCGCAGGTAGAGGTTCAGGCGGCGCGTGTCCATGTGGATGGTGCCGTCCTGCGATGTCACCGGGCCGTTGCAGTGCTGGCTGGGGAAGGCCGCATCCAGCGTCATGGTGGTGCCGAGCATGGGCAGGAGGGATTCCGGCAGGCTGGCCTGGACCCAGACCGTATCAAGGTTGGACACGTTCATCAGGGCGGCGGTCATGTCGGTCACGTTCTGGCCGACACCGGTCGAGACTGATGTCACGATGCCGGAGACCGGGGCGACGAGCGGCTGGTAGCCTGCATTGCCGTCGGTGCCGAGGGCCTGAAGGCGGAGATGGGCACGGGTGGCCTCCGCCTGGGCCTGTTCCAGATCATTCTTGGCGGACTGCATGTCCTTCACGGCGTTGCCACCGACATTCAGCACGCCGACGGCACGCCGGTAGGCCTGCCGGGCCAGGGTCAGGGCGGCCTGTGCCTTGCGGTCATCCGACCAGGCCTGGGCCAGGTCACCGGAATAGAGGATGGCGAGCACGTCCCCTTTCTGTACATGCTGGCCTGTCTGCACGTACAGGTTCGCCACACGCCCGACGACGGGGGAGTGAATGTCCACGCTCTGGCCGGGGCTGGTGATGACCTGGGCCGGGAGGGCCACCTGATGGGGGGAGAGGGTCTCCGTCACCGGTTCGACCATGAGCTGGCCATCCAGTGGGCCACCGGCCCGGATGCGCAGCAGGTCGCCATCATGAGTAACGGCAGGAGGAGGAGCAGTCTCTATGATCCGCTGTGGCATGAGGGACCATGCCCCCCAGGCCAGCAGAAGAATGATCAGGGCGGTACCAGTAATAACAACATTACGCGAGACATGCATTATTGGAAGGATCTCCGCTCTTCTGACTGCTCCGGCAAAATGCATCCCCTTCTGGCACAGATGTCATGGTTTGTCACGGAATTGTGGCTGTACCGAAACGATCGAACTTTACGAATGGAAGGGAAAGTCTTGTCCAGTAGTGGCCAGTCTGTACCAGTACGAGAAGAAAGGGCCGCAGAGTAACTGCGGCCCTTTTCATGAATGATCTTCCGTCTGGAGGGAGAGATCAGAAGCGGTATTCGATACCGGCACCGACGACGGTCGGGTTCACGTCGTCATGAACACGGACACGGCCACCGGTGACGGCATTGTCACGACGGCTCAGATGGACGCTCTGGTTGAGAAGCAGGATCTGCTTGACGTCGAAGTTGAAGAACCAGTTGCCGACCATCTGATAGTCGAAGCCGAGGTTGAAGCTCGGACCGACATTGGTCTTCATGTGCATGGCATCAAACACGGCCCCGTTGAAGGCACCGCCCAGGTTGGTGGCCTGATGCATGTTGTGGAAGATGGCCACCGTGATGCCGAGGCCCGCATAGGGGTTGAAGCGTTTGTGTGGGCGGAAATGGTAGGCGGCCGTCAGCGTGGGCGGCAGGATCCAGAAGCTGCCGGCATCCAGCTTGCCCAGCTGGCCGACATGGGCCGCAGCCTCGTGGCGTGTGGAGGAGGCGATGAGGTCCAGGGAGAGGTGGTCCGTCAGGAAATATTCGAGCGTCAGCTCAGGCATGACCTGATTGGTCACGCTGACATTGTTGCGGAAGTGGTTTCCGCCAGCCAGGGCTGCCGCAGGGGAGGACGGGTTCAGCTTGACGCGGGAGCCCGTGTTGTTCGTGATCACGCCGAGGGCGGACAGGCGGATGATGAAATCCCCTTTGCCAAGGCCGATCCGGGTGTTGGCACAGGTCTGGAAGAGGCCGCAGCGGTGGTCATCCGGGGCGTGGAGATGCACGGAAGCATCCGGGGCTGCCTGCATGGTGCCGGACGCAGACACGGAGGTTCCGTTGCCTGGAGCGGTCGTCTGTGCGGTGGCGAAGGAGACAGACCCAAGAGCAAACAGCGCAGCTGTGGCCATCCGGGTGAAGATGCGGCTCATTTTTCCTAGAATCCCTGATAGTTCATGATGGTGCGGCGGATGAAGATGGACAAAATGTAATTGTTCCTTTCCGGAAAATAGGTCTGATTTTTGCCAAAAACAAGAGAAAATCGATGACTGTAATCGGTCATTAAGGACAAATAGTGAAATCTCTTGATCTAAATCAAAATATAGCCTTCTCTTGTCACTGTCATAAGGAGCGTTGCTTTTCCAAGGCGTCGCCCGCCCGCTAATGCAGGAATGGATTTTAGAAAAAACAGGGAAGATACGATGGAAACAGGTCGCAGCCTTGTGGATGCCGTCCGTGAACGGTGCGGCCGCTGTTCTGGCCGGTCGGTCAGCATCTGCAATGTCATTGATGACGAGGACCTGCCCGCACTGGTGGCGGAGTCCTCACGTGTCACTGTTCCTGCGGGCCGCTGTTTCATCAGGGAGGGGGCACCGGCGCACGATTTCTACGTGCTGGCGGGAGGACGGGCCAAGCTGTTCAGCCTCATGCCGGACGGGCGCAGGCAGGTCATGGGCTTTGCCGAGCTGGGCGACTTTCTGGGGCTGGCGTCGTCCGACACCTATGCCTTCACGGCGGAAGCCCTGGGTGACGTGACCCTGTGCCGTTTTCCCCATTCCTCCATCGACCGTCTCGTGGAGCGTTTCCCCAGACTGCGGGGGCGGCTCCAGCAGGAGGCCTCCAGCGAGCTGGTCAAGATGCAGGCCAGGCTCATGCTTCTGGGGCGCAAGACGGCCCGTGAGCGGCTGGCCAGTTTTCTGGTCGAGCAGGCCAGTCCCTGCCGTCTGCATGGCCAGGAACTGCGGGACGGACACGGCCCGCTGACCCTGCCCCTGCCCATGTCCCGGACGGACATCGCCGACTATCTCGGGCTGACGATCGAGACGGTGAGCCGCACCTTCGGCCTCTTCAGGAAGGAGGGGCTGATCACCGTGCAGGGGGCCAGTTCCGTGACGCTTCTTGCCCCGGGCACGCTGAGTGACATGGCGAACGGAATCAGGAAGGACTGAGAAGTCAAGCCTTCCGCAGGTGGCCTTTTTTTAACTTTTTTGCTGTCTGATGCTGGTGTAACAACAGGATACGTTTCCGCACACATTTCTAGGAGCTCCTTTCATGAAGATCCGTACCCTGCTCACGGCCACGCTGCTGGCTTCGTCCTTCTCCCTGCTGCCGCAGGCTCATGCCTATGATCCGAACGACCCGCTGGCCATCCAGAGCAGCATGGACAACGTGACGAAGTCCATCCAGAACGAGAACGCCAAGATTCAGGCTCTTCAGCAGAAGTACGCCTCCGCTCCGGAGCAGGCCCGTGCCCGCATCCAGAAGCGCATGGACGCCCTCCAGTCAGACGTGAAGCAGCGTCAGGAGCGTCTGCAGAACCTTCAGGACAAGTACAAGAACCTTGCCGCCGACAAGAAGGCCGAGATCCAGAAGAACATCGATGATCGCAAGCAGCAGATCAAGGATGTCCGTGACAAGTACAAGAACGCTCCGGCTGAAGAGAAGCAGCGCATCAAGGATCAGCTGAATGCCCAGAAGGACCAGCTGGAGGCCCAGAAGAAGAGCTGGAAGGACATGCGTGACAGCACCATCCAGTCCAACAAGGACTTCGTCCATTCCCTGAAGAGCGGGTTCTGATCCCATCAGGGGCTGATCCGTACAGGATGGCATTGAAGTCGAGAGGCCGCTCCCGTTGGAGCGGCCTCTTGCTCTTTGGGGGCTGGCTCTCCATATAGGGCATGACAAGAGTGAGACAGACGTTCTCGGGGCAGGGTGAAATTCCCTACCGGCGGTGTTGGCAGCTTCAGGTTGCCTAAGCCCGCGAGCGTCCTGCCCTTCGGGCAGGAGACAAGCAGACCCGGTGGGATTCCGGGGCCGACGGTCAGAGTCCGGATGAGAGAGAACGTTCTTCCTGTCCATTGCGGGAGGGGGCGATGCCGCCTTTCCGTGAAGGGGGAAGGCGTGACGTCGCCGCGAACGTCCCTGAGATGATTGGGGACTGATGATGACAGATGTGTCGAGCGAGACACGAAGGACGGACAGCCCGCCCTTGCCACTGGAGGGCGTGCGGGCTGGTTTCCGGGAGGCCGTGAAGGCGGCCGTGCAGAAGATGGGGGCGACGGCTCCCAATCCGGCGGTGGGCTGTGCCCTGCTGGATGGTGAGGGCCGCCTGCTCGCCGTGGGTGCGCATCCCGCTGCGGGCCAGCCTCATGCCGAGGTCATGGCTCTGGAGCAGGCCCGGGAGAAAGGCGTGCTGGAGCAGGTCCGCACAGCCCTGGTGACGCTGGAACCCTGTAATCATCATGGCCGGACCCCTCCCTGTAGTGACAGGCTGAAAAACAGTCCCGTGCAGACCGTGTGGATCGGTGCCCGGGATCTCAACCCGCAGGCCACAGGGGGAGCGGACCATCTGGCCGGGGGCCTTTCTCCGAAACGGGTGCATTTTCTGGCCGATGAACCCGGACTGCGCTCTCTGGCGCAGGACTGTGCCGCACTTCTTGCACCGTTTGCCTGCCGAGTGACGCAGGGCCGCCCATGGCTGAGCGTGAAGCAGGCTCTGGACGGGCAGGGCAGCATGATTCCTCCGGAAGGACGGAAGACCTTCACCTCGCCCGCATCCCTCCGGCTGGCCCATCAGCTCCGGCGGGCCTGTGATGCCGTGGTGACGGGGATCGGGACCGTTCTGGCCGATGATCCGTCCTTTACCGTGCGGCATGTGCCCGATCACGCCGGGCGGGCACCCCGGCCCCTGATCGTGCTGGACCGGCAGGGCCGTCTTCCGGCTGCCTGGCGTCAGGCACGGGAGGCGGACGGGTTCCACGTGGAACAGTGCCGTGACCTCTCATCCCTGCCAGCCCTTCTGGGGCAGATGGATGTCAACTGGGCCCTGATCGAGGCCGGGCCTGCCCTGCTGGCCAGCGTGCGGGAGGCGGGCCTGTGGGATGACTGGCTGACCATCCGTCATGAGGGGGCGGACAGGGACGACCAGCTTTCCATTACCCTGCGTGAAGAGACTGCGGACAAGCGGAGCCCGATCCAGCTTCTGCGCCAATATGGGGACTAAGACCATGTTTTCAGGAATCATCGAACGTGTTGGTGACGTGCAGTCCGTGTCCCTGCGGGACAGGGCCATGGATGTACGGATCGCCACCCATTTTACCGATCTGACGGAAGGTGAAAGCATCGCCACCAATGGTGTGTGCCTGACCGTGACCCGCTTCACGCCCGAGGGCGTGGCGGATTTCCACCTGAGTGGTGAGACGCTGGCCCGGACGGCCCTGGGTGATCTCGTGGAGGGTGCCCGGGTGAATCTGGAACGGGCCGTCAGCCTCAATACACGACTTTCTGGCCATATCGTGCAGGGGCATGTCGATGCGGTGGGCAGGCTGACCCATGCTGCCGAAGCGGGTGAGTCGCATCATCTGCGGATTTTCATGCCTGCTTCCCTGCGCCGCTATGTCATCGAGAAAGGGTCCATCACCATCAATGGCATCAGCCTGACGGTGAATGAGGTGCATGATGATGTGCGCCATGACGGGCAGGAAGGCTTCGAGATCAGCCTGATGATCATTCCCCATACATGGACCCATACGGATCTTTCCACGCTGGCCATCGGGGCGAAGGTGAATCTGGAAGTGGACATGATGGCCAAATATGTGGAGACGCTCCTGCGCTACACGCCGGAAGAGGAACTGCGCTACAGGGGAGATGCCCGGTGAGCGTCCTGTCTTCAAACCTGAAGGCCGCCATCGCCGCCGTGCGGGCTGGCCGCATGGTCGTGATGGTGGATGATGAGGACCGGGAGAATGAAGGTGATCTCATTCTGCCAGCGCAGTTTGCCACGCAGGAGACCATCAATTTCATGGCCCGTCAGGCCTGCGGGCTGATCTGCCTGTCTCTTGAAGCTGACCAGATAGACCGGCTTGGCCTGTCTCCCATGGTGGCGAAGAATCAGGACCCGCGGGGCACGGCCTTCACCGTGTCCATTGAGGCCGCCCACGGCGTGACGACGGGCATTTCCGCTGCCGAGCGTGCCCATACGATTCAGGTGGCGTCTGCGCCGGATGCGACACCGGCGGACATCATCTCCCCCGGTCACATGTTCCCCCTGCGGGCCAATCCTGATGGCGTGATGGCCCGGGAGGGGCATACGGAAGGAGCTGTTGATCTCATGCGGCTGGCAGGTCTGCGTCCGGCGGGCGTGATCTGCGAGATCATGGCCGAGGATGGTACGATGATGCGCCTGCCGGAACTGCGGCATTATGCCCGTCGGCACGGTCTGCCGCTCATCAGCATTGCCGAAATGCGCCGCTGGATTGCCGAGCATGGACGGGATGATGTCGGAGTCGTGGAGATGACCGCTCCGCTGTCGGAAGCCGCCCGAGTGGCCGTGGCGGCCTTGCCGACCGTGTGTGGTGGAGAGGACCTGCGTGTCCATGCGTTCCGTGGTCAGGATGGTGTGGAGCATCTGGCCCTCGTGAAAGGAAAGCCTGATCAGACCGTCCCGCTGGTCCGCCTTCATTCGGAATGTGTGACGGGGGATGCGCTGGGGTCGCTGCGCTGCGACTGTGGCCCGCAGCTGCGGGAGGCCCTCAGGCGGATTGCCGCGGCGGAATCAGGCGTGCTGCTCTATCTGCGGGGGCATGAGGGCCGGGGGATCGGTCTGGCCAACAAGATAAGGGCCTATGAGCTGCAGGATCAGGGCATGGACACGGTGGATGCCAATGAGGCTCTCGGCCTGCCCGCCGATGCCCGCCGCTGGGACATGGCCGCCCACATGCTGGAGGAGCTTGGCGTGACCCGCCTGCGCCTGCTGACGAACAACCCGGAAAAAGAGCGTGGCCTGACGGAGGCCGGACTGGTGGTGGAGGCCGTGGAACGGCTGGTCGTGCCGTCCAATCCGTTCAACCGCCATTATCTGGAAACGAAACGCACCCGTATGGGGCATGTGCTACAGGAGAGCTGAACCATGAGCAAACATATCGCCACGGCACCGGAAGGGCTGAAACTGGCCCACGCACCCAGACTGGCCCTGCTGGTCAGCCGCTTCAATCCTGACGTGACAGGTGGCCTGCGTGATGGTGCGCTGGAGTGGCTGAAGGAACACGGCATTGATGAGACGGTGGATGTCTATGAGGCTCCCGGGGCGTTTGAGCTGCCCATCATGGCCCAGCATCTGGCCCGCAAGGGGGTCTATGAGGGGGTGATCTGCCTCGGCTGTGTCATCAAGGGGGATACGGCCCATTTCGAGTTCATCTCCATGGGGGCCACCGTTGGCATCATGCAGGCCCAGCTGGCGAATGACGTGCCGATCTCTTTCGGCATCCTGACGACCTATACGGAGGAACAGGCCATCGTGCGGTCCCGGGCGGATGAGCACAACAAGGGTCGTGAGGCCGCTGCCGCCTGTGTGGAGACGGTCGCCTTCCTGCGGCAGTAATGACCTGAGGTGGAACCATATGGAAACGTCACGCCCTTCCGATATCATGGATGGGCGTGACGTTTTTCTCGTGCCGGGTGGGAAAAGGCGTGACATGGGGCCGACATCACCCGCTTTTCTTCGTGACGGTACTGTGGGGGAAAGGCTGGGGTCTTCTTTTGTCTGTCCTGGCCCCTTCATTATGGCAGGCTGTTCATGAGGACTATTTCGCTTTTCCTGAATTCATCAGAAAAGTTTGCGGTTTTATTTCCATGAGCCATCCATGATCAGGTATTTAACAATCAAACAATAGAGTCCGGCATATAATCAGGGTGACAGGGCCGTTGATTTTCTGTTTTCGGCATCATAGAAGAGGCCATTAGTGCCCTGCTGAATTTTACTGGCCCGCAGTTTGAAAAAAAGAGGTTTGCGTGGATTTTGAGAACATGAAAGTGGCGGTCCTGATCCCCTGTTACAATGAAGAAATGACGGTGGGGCATGTCGTTGAGAAATTTGCCCGATACATGCCGGGGGCTGCCATCTATGTCTATGACAACAACTCCACCGACCGGACGGTGGAGGTGGCCCGTGCTGCGGGAGCGGTCGTCCGTACGGAGCGGATGCAGGGCAAGGGCTATGTCGTCCGGCGCATGTTCTCTGACATTGATGCGGATTTCTATGTCCTGATTGACGGGGACGAGACATATGAGGCTGAAGCCGCCCCGAAACTGCTGGCCCATGCATATGAGAACGGGCTGGACATGGTCAATGGTGCCCGTGTCACGGACCGCAAGGCGGCCTACCGGCTGGGGCATGTGCTGGGCAACCGGATGCTGACGGGACTGGTGACCATGATCTTTGGCCGCCGCCTGTCGGACATGCTGTCCGGTTACAGGGTGTTCTCGAAACGGTTCGTGAAGTCATTTCCGGCCCTGTCGCAGGGGTTCGAGACGGAGACCGAGTTCACCATCCATGCGCTGGAGCTGGGCCTGCCGATCGGTGAGATGAAGACGGCCTATGTCGAGAGGCCACCGGGCAGCGTCTCGAAACTGAGCACCTACAAGGACGGCATCCGGATACTGCTCACGATCATCCAGATCGTCAAGCTGGAGAAGCCGTTCATGCTGTTCTCCTCCATTGCCTGCGTGCTGTTCGTGCTGGGGATCGCACTGGGGATTCCGGTCGTGTCCTTCTACCTGCATAACGGTGTCGTGCCACGTCTGCCCACGGCCCTGCTGGCGACGGCCCTGGTCCTGCTGTCTTTCCTGAGTTTCGTCTGTGGCCTGATCCTCGACACGATCGCCATTGCCCGGAAAGAACAGAAACGGCTGGCCTATCTGTCCTATCCTGCCGTCTTCTCTGACAGGCCCTGAGTTCCGGAAACAGTCGTGATGATCTTCAAGAAAAACCTGACCCTCATCATATGGTGCGCCGCCATCGTCTGGAGCATCATGGGCATCCTGTCCTGGTCCCACCTGCCGGTGGAGGTCCGGCCCGGTGGTCTGAGGCTGACCTTCAACAGCATGATTGACCACATGCTGCATGGCCATTTCGACGTGGACCCGAAGACCGTCGAGGAGGAAGGCTTCCTCCGGGATGGAAAGGTCTATGCCTACTGGGGCATTTTCCCTTCCCTGCTGAGGCTGCCGGTCCTGCTTTTCCCCAACGGGTTGCACTGGGACGTGACACGTCTCTCATCCATCCTGGCCGTGCTGATGATCCTGTTCTTCAATTACAGGACATGGCGTTTCGTGTCGGACCGCTATCTTGGCGGGAATTCATGGGTCTCGCTCTGCCTGGCCATTGCTCTGGCCTTTTCTGGCGAACAGGTCTGCTTCTTTGAGCACAGCCTCTATCAGGAGGTCTGTTTCTGGGCCCTGGCCTTTGCCTCATGGTTCGTGTACTGCGCCATCCGTGTTCTCTGCGAGAAAGAATACTGGCGGTATGGCGGGCTGTACATGTCCATTGCGGCGTCCTGCGCCCTGCTGACCCGTGTTTCCATGGGCATCGGGCTTTATGCTGCGCTGCTCTGCTTTCTCATCATCTATTTCTACCGGTGGTGCCGCAGCTTCAGGACGAAGGAGGATGGTGTCACGCTCCCGTCCATCGTGGTGCCGGCCGTCATTTCCGTCCTCGCCATCATCGTGACGGGCTATGTGAATTACAGGCGGTGGGGGAACCCGCTCACCTTCGCCAATTATGACCTGTATCTCTACAATGTGGAGTTCCCCAGCCGTGTCCTGAGGACCAAGACTTACGGGCTGTTCAATCTTCAGAGATTTTATCTGGGCATCGTCTATTTCTTCGTGCCGATCTGGATATTCCAGAAGGCTGACGGGCATTATGTCCTTCAGGACAGTTTCACCAGACTGATTGATGCCAACGAGCTTCCGCCAAGCAGCTTTTTCCTGACGGACGGCTTCATGCTGCTCTGTGGAGGGCTGCTCATCGCCGGGCTTTTCCGGAAGAACCGGGTGTTCCCCGTCAGCAGGGCGGCCTTTGCGTCCATTGCGGTGTCCCTGGCCATTCCGGCCTTCCTGATGATGATTGCCATCAGCATGAATTACCGGTACCGGGCCGAATTCTATCCGGACATCGTCTTTCTCGGGACGCTGGGTTGCGTCTATCTGTACAGAAACCTGAGGGACGTGACGTTTCTCAAGAAGACGCTGATCACTCTTCTGGTCATCAGCGTGGTGTTCTCCAATCTCAACATTGCCCTCTACGGGGAAAGTGAGCTGGGACCCGCCTATATGTACATCAAGAACGGAGTGTTCTCCTATTACACCCACCGGATGTTCTGAGAGCGGAGACGTTTCTGCCTGAAAGAAAAATGGCCCTCCCGGTGCATGGGAGGGCCATTTTTTATGGAAAACCGTGCCGGACAGGTCGGATCAGCGGACCCGTTTATAGATGATGACACCATTGAAGGCATAACGCTGCACCACGCCATAGATGGCTTCGTAATGCTGTCTGATCTCCTTTATGAGGACATTGAAGGTGTCATGGTTGATGTAGGGGTTTCGGTCCGAATCATCGGCGGAGATGAGAATATAGAGAGGCTTCCGGGCCAGGATGGCCTTTATTTCCTGAACGGGATCAATGCCCAGGGCATGTTTCTCCGTATCCGTGCCGAGATGACCGGAGAAGGGGAAGCGGGTCAGGTGGCAGTAGGGAAGACTGTCCGTGAACGTGTCCGGTGTGTCGTAATTGTAGATGCAGCCGGGCTGGGCGGAGAAAACGGGCAGGACCTTTTTCAGGGTCGTCAGGTTGCTGGCCTTGTGCAGCCGCTTTTCTGCATCATAGGCCCGTATCCCACCCCAGACCAGCAGCAGGACAAGCCAGAGGCGGCTGAGCCGGGATGTCCAGAGCGGGGCGGCGAAGATGAAGAAGGCCGGGTAGAGGGGCAGGGAATAGTGTTTGGTGAAGGTGTTGAAAATGGCGAAGCCTGCAAAGGCGGTCCAGGCCCATCCCCCCAGAAACCGGGACAGTGTCTGGCAGTCCGCCGTCTGCTTCCTGAAGATGAGGCGCAGGATGGTGGTGATGAGCAGGATGCCCAGCATGACCAGTCCCCAGTACACCGTGTGCAGCCACTGGTGCAGGGAGGCGACCGGGGAGGGTTTTTTCAGGAAGATGGAAATGGCATTGGCAAACCACCATTCCTGAAAATGCCCGGCAAGGACATAGAACAGCATGGCCGCAACTGTCGGCACGAGGGCGATGCCGCACCAGGCCAGTGCGTACGGCACGACCTTCATGAGGTCCCTGTCCTGGCGGTAGGTGAGCCACATCAGGTACAGCCCGACATAGACGCCCTCAAAGACGACGGAGGTCTTGATCTGGAGGGCAAGGCCAAACAGGGCCATGACCCCGGCTCCTGTCTGGAAAAGGGAGAGGCGGGTCTGCCGTGCCAGAAAGCGTGTGATGAGCAGGATGGCCCAGACGGTGAGGAGATTGTAGAAAATGGGTGTCTGGCCACCGCAGCCTTGTGAGTTGGCGGTCCAGACGAGATAGAGGAAGCCCGCCAGAAGGGCACCCCCCGCCGGTGCGATGAAACGGGCCACTTTCAGGCACAGGATGGACGTGGCCCAGGCACTCAGCAGGGCGAATGTCTGATAGGCCCAGACACGCCAGGGGCCGAAAAGGTGGAAGACTTCATAAAGCAGGAAGATGCCGATGGGTTTCCGGTCCCACACATCCACAAAAGGAAGTTCGCCATGCAGCATCCTGCCGCCGACGAACATGTAGAATTCTTCATCCGCAAATATAAAAGGATTTCCAAAAACCATGGCACGGGTCAGGATTGCCATGACAAGCAGTAAAAAATAGGCTATATGTGTTTCTCTTGAAGACCATGTGTGGCGGTTTAGGAGTGATGTATGGGACATTCTGACAGCCGGTGAAGTATAGAAACGTGTTTTCATAGAGGAAAACAGCGGCGCATTCTATACAGAAGTGTAAATTGATCAAATGAATCCGATGGCTTTCTGTAGGAAATTATTATGATTTTCGTGCTACTGGAATTGTCTGTAAAGGAAGCATTAGGGATGGTCGCTGATGCATTTGTCTGGAATGGGGTATGTTTGTGCCTAGCAAAAAGGACCGGGTGATCTGGTGCTGGTGTGCCGTATGGGCTGCCCTCTTTCTTCTGACATGCACGAGGACCGTGCTGGTCATGTTCCACCATGTGCCTCTGGACGTCAATGAGGGCTGGAATGCCCAGCTGGCGAGCTGGACGGCCGGTGGTGATCATCAGCTCTATTCATCCGACAGGGGCTTCGTGTTCAACAATTATCCTCCCCTGTCTTTCGTCCTGATGGGGGGGCTGGTCCGGCTGGGGTTTGACGCCATCATCACGGGCCGCATCCTGTCCTGTCTTTCCGTTCTGGTTTCGGCCGCCCTGATCGCCCGGATCATCCAGGTCGTGACGGGCAGGCTGGCGGCAGCCCTGGCAACGGCGGTCCTCTTCCTCGTGACGGCTAATACGGCATTTCACGGCTATTTCGGGATGAACGACCCGCAGTGGCTGGCCCAGGCTCTCATGCTGGGAGGGCTGTATGTGATGGTCAGCCGGAAACCGGCCGAGCTGACATGGCAGCGTCTGTTCTGCTGTGCCCTGCTGATCGTGCTGGGCGGATTCACGAAGCATAATCTGGTGGCCTTGCCGCTGGCCATGTTCGTCTGGCTGCTCTGTGTCGACATGAGGAAGGCCGCCCTCTGGAGTGCCATGCTTGGTGCCCTGCTGGCCGTCGGTTTCTTGAGCTGTTACGAGGTGTACGGGATCAGTTTCTTCAGGGATGTCTTTCTGCACCAGCGTGTCATTCGGCTGGGGCGGGTGATCCACAGCGTGCGCCAGCTGCCTTTCATGGGGGGTATGCTGCTGGTCGGGGTGGGTGTGTTCTGCCAGAGGTGGCGTTCCGTCAGCCTGAAAGACCCTTCCGTGCTGGTGATGCTGTTTCTGGTGTTCGGCTGTCTGTTCGGGTTTCTGGAATCACTGGGTGAGGGTGTCGATTACAACTGCATGTTCGACGCTTTCGTGGCGGCTGCCATACTGTGCGGCATCGGTCTGGCCCGTCTGTCCGGGCCGGACGGGAAGCGGAAGCAGCTGGCCCGTGCCTGCTGGGTGATGGTGCTGCCTCTTCTGTGCCTTCTGCCTTTCTGGGGCATGTCCTCCTATCAGGAGGTGCAGACCGTCCGGCTGAAGGACAGCGAATGGCAGACCTACATACAGGCCCTGAGGATGCGGAACACGTCCCTGCTCTGCACGGATATGGCCCTGTGCTACTGGGCGGACAGTCGTGACGCCATTGACCGTTTCAATCTTTCGCAGGCCCTCAAGAAGAACAAGGAGGTCGTGTTCCTGAAGGACATGATCATCCAGCACCGTTTCTCGGTCGTGCAGCTCTATGGGACGATGACCCATTACAGCAGTGGCAACATCATCTTTGACAGCTGGCTTGCGAAGGCAGGGTACCGGCCCGTCATGGATAATGGTGAGATGATCCTGCTGGGTTACATACGCTGAGAGCCGGTCCCCCGGGGCGTGCTGTATCCTTCAGGGTGGTAGAGCCGCCAGCGGAGGGCCGTCTCTATGATGGAGTCGATTTCCGTATGGCGGGGCTGCCATCCCAGCTCCGTGCGGATGCGGGTCGGGTCGGTCACCAGAATGGCCGGGTCTCCATCCCTTCTGGGAGCCCATGACCAGGGGAGTGACTGCCCGCTGAGGCGTTCGACGGTTTTCATGACCTCCAGATTGCTGACACCCCGTCCCGTGCCCAGATTGTAGGTGACGGAGCCTTCATCCAGCCGGGACAGTGTCAGGAGATGTGCCTTTGCCAGATCGCTGACATGGACGTAATCCCGGATGCAGGTGCCGTCAGGCGTGTCATAATCATTGCCGGCGAGCCTGAGGAGCGGGCGTCTGCCAAGGGCCGTATCGATGGCCAGAGGAATGAGATGGGTCTCCGGGCGATGGTCCTCGCCCAGCCGTCCCTGTTCGTCCGCTCCGGCCGCATTGAAATAGCGCAGGCAGCCGTAGTGCAGGCCATGCTGCCGGTCTGCCCAGTGCAGGGCCCGTTCAATGAGAAACTTGCTTTCCCCATAGGGGGAACCGGGACTGATGGGGGCCGTTTCCGAGAGGGGTGCCGTGCTCCCGCTGTCGAACAGGGCTGCGGTGGAGGAAAACAGGAAACGCCCGATCCTGTGGCGGACACAGCCTTCTATCAGGTTCAGCGATGTCAGCATGTTCTGGCGGATGTAGTGGATGGGTGATTTCATGGAATCCCCCACGACCGACAGGGCCGCCAGATGCAGGACTCCATCCCAGCGTGTTTCCCCCAGTATGGTCTCAAGGGCGGTGGCATTGGCAAGGTCCGCATGGCGGAACCTGGCCCCCGCAGGAATGGCGGCCCGGTGGCCGGTGCTCAGATTGTCCAGAACGGTTACCTCATGCCCGTCTTCCAGCAGAGCCAGGGCAACATGACTGCCGACATAGCCAGCACCGCCGGTAACAAGATAGTGCATGGGTCTGGACGTTCCTCTTTCAGCTGTTGGAGAATGAAGAGCAGAAGAGTTTACACCATGACCGGTAACCAGATGGTTGTATGTCTGTCCGTTTTTTGAAAAAGCCCTGTCCTCAGCCCGTAAGGCGCAGGGCAGGCCCGGAGAGGCTATCCCCGGAGATTACGTCCATGATAACATGCCGTCTCATACGGCAGTCATTATCAAGATGCTGACATCAGTCGATACTGGAAAGGCGAGCAATGATCGTTCCTGTTATTCTTTCTGGCGGGTCTGGGACACGGCTCTGGCCAGTATCCCGCAAGAGCTACCCCAAGCAGTTCTGCGCCCTGCTGGGGCAGGATACGCCTTTCCAGGAAACCGTGCAGCGGACGAGACTGCTGGGGCTGGAGGCCGAGCCGGTCGTCGTGGGCAACCGTGAGCATCGCTTCATCATGGCCGAGCAGCTGCGGCAGGTGGGGGTTGAGAAGGTCGACATCATTCTGGAACCTGTGGCCCGCAATTCGGCGGCGGCCATGGCAGCGGCGGCGTTCTGGCAGATGCAGCGTGACGAGGAGGCCCTGCTCTGGTTCATGCCTGCCGATGCGGTGATCGAGGATCATGAGGCCTTGGGGCTGGCCCTGGAACAGGCCTGCGAGGCGGCCAGACACGATTACATCGTCACGTTCGGGATCAGGCCGACCCGTGCCGAGACGGGATATGGCTACATCCGTCAGGGAGACCTGCTGGACGGGCAGGAGAATGTCTACCACATAGCCCGGTTTCTGGAGAAACCGGAGGCCAGCAGGGCCGAGACGATGGCGGCTGACGGGCAGCATCTCTGGAATTCCGGGATGTTCGTGGCCCGTGCCCGTGTGTTCCTCGAGGAGCTGAAGCGGTACGAACCGGCCATATATGAGGCTGTGGCAGGGGCCGTGCAGAACGCCAGCGGAGACCTCGGTTTCGTCCAGCTGGATGAGGCCTCTTTTTCACGGTCTCCTTCCATCTCGGTGGATTATGCCGTGGCTGAGCGCACGGACAGGGCCGCCGTCGTGCCATCCAGTTTTTGCTGGATGGATGTCGGCAGCTGGGATGCCGTGTGGGAGCTGACGCCCAAGGACGGGAACGGCAATGCCGTGCGGGGCAACGTGTTTCTCGATCATGCCCGGAACTGTTACGTCAATTCCGATGGTGTCGTGGCGACCGTGACAGGGGTGGATGATCTTATCATCATCGTCACCCGGGATGCCGTCATGGTGTCACACAGGGAGCGGGCACAGGACATCAAGCACATGGTGTCCCGCCTGAAGGATGAGGGGCACCCGGAAGCCGAGCAGCATGTCCGCATGTACCGCCCCTGGGGGTTCTACGAAAGCCTCATCCAGGGGGACCGGTTTCAGGTGAAGCGTATTCATGTCAGCCCTGGTGAGAAACTGTCCCTCCAGAAACATTTTCATCGGGCGGAACACTGGGTCGTCGTGGCAGGTACGGCCCTCGTGACACGGGATGATGAGCAGATCATGGTGAGGGAGAATGAAAGCGTCTACCTGCCGCTGGGCTGCGTACACAGGCTGGAAAATCCCGGCCGTATTCCGATGACACTGATCGAGGTCCAGTCCGGGCCTTATCTGGGAGAAGACGATATTGTCCGCCTGGATGACCTGTATCGGCGTTGATCCATGTTTATCGGATGCGGGACTTCAAATCACCTGAACGTTACTATATTGCTGACAGGATGTCCCGTGACGGTGGGTGTCGGGCAGGGCCGCTGAAAAAGCCGGGGGCCGTTTTTTCGCCTGATATGGTCATTATGTGCGCTGGGTGTCTGTCGGGATGCCCGGAGCCGGGAAAGCCCGGGAGGCTTCGTCCGGCTGTCTGATACATGAGGGAGGTATGATGAGGGTTGCAGTAACAGGTGGATGTGGTTTCATAGGGTCTGCCGTAGTACGACACCTCATGCAGAGGACGTCCCATCAGGTCCTCAACATCGACTGCATGACCTATGCTGCCTCCGAGGAAACACTGGCAGCCGTGGCGTCCGATCCACGGTATTTCCACGCCCGCATCTCCATCAATGACCGACCTGCGCTGGAAAAGGCCCTGGCTGATTTTCAGCCGGATGCCATCATGCATCTGGCCGCCGAGAGTCATGTGGACCGGTCCATTGATGGTCCGGACGTTTTCATCCAGACCAACATTGTGGGAACATACTGCCTGCTGGATGTGGCACGTCGTTACTGGATGGGGCTGGAGACGGAAAAGAAGGCAGGGTTCCGCTTCCTCCACATTTCGACGGATGAAGTGTTCGGCCATCTGGCTCCGGAAGACCCTCCGTTCACCGAGACGACGGCGTATGATCCCCGCAGCCCGTACTCTGCCAGCAAGGCGGCGTCCGACCATCTCGTGCGGGCGTGGCATCATACTTACGGTTTCCCGGCTTTCGTGACCAATACGACGAACAATTATGGGCCGTGGCATTTCCCGGAGAAGCTGATCCCGCTGATGATCATAAATGCCCTGGAGGGGAAGCCCCTGCCCGTTTACGGAAAGGGTGAGAATCTCCGGGACTGGCTGTTCGTGGAGGATCATGCCGCTGCCCTGGTCCGGGCCGTGGAACATGGAAAGCCGGGCGAGACCTACGCCATCGGGGCCCGGCAGCCCCGGAGCAATCTGGATGTCGTGCGCCGGATATGCGCCCTGCTGGATGAGCTGGAGCCTGATCCTGCTGGCCCGAGGGAACGCCTGATCTCGTTTGTCAGTGACAGGCCGGGGCATGATTTCCGGTACGAGATTGACCCCAGTCATGCCGAACGGTGCCTCGACTGGAAGGCCGAGCATGATTTCGAGACGGGCCTGCGCAAGACGGTCCGGTGGTATGTTGACAACAGGTCATGGTGGCAGAACCTGCGGAAGCAGCGATATGATGGCCGCAGGCTGGGAGCCGAGAAATGACGAAAATTCCGACGGGCATGTCCGGTCAGCCTCTGACGAAAGGCATCCTGCTCTCCGGCGGATCGGGAACACGCCTGTACCCGATGACGCTGGCCTCCTCCAAGCAGCTTCTGCCTGTCTATGACAAGCCGATGATCTATTACCCCCTGACGACCCTGATCCTTGCCGGGATACGGGACATCATGATCATCACCACGCCGGATGATCAGGCCCAGTTCAGGCGGCTTCTGGGGACGGGCGAGCAGTTTGGCGTGACGTTCACATACCGTGTCCAGCCCAGTCCGGATGGCATCGCCCAGGCTTTCCAGATCGCCGAGGACTGGATCGCTGGTGCGCACTGTGCCCTGATCCTCGGGGACAACCTCATTTTTGCCGACGGGCTGGAGCACATGCTGCGGGATGCGACGAGGCGGCCACAGGGGGCCACGGTCTTCTCCTATCAGGTCCGTGACCCGGAACGGTATGGCGTCGTGTCGTTTGACGAGAATGGCCGGGCACTGGACATCATCGAGAAGCCGGTCAATCCTCCGTCCAACTGGGCGGTGACGGGGCTTTATTTCTATGATGGCCGGGTCTGCGATTTTGCCCATAAGGTACGGCCCAGTGCCCGTGGGGAGCTGGAGATCACGGACCTGAACCGGATGTATCTCGAGGAAGGCACGCTGGAGGTGGACCGTCTGGCCCGTGGCTGTGCCTGGCTGGATGCCGGTACGCCGGACAGTCTGATGCAGGCGGGCACGTTCGTGCAGGCCATCCAGTCCCGCCAGGGGCTGCTGGTCGGCTCTCCGACGGAGGCGGCCTACCGCATGGGGTTCATTTCTCATGCACAGCTTCTGGAAACGGGCAACCGGATGAAGAAAACCCCGTTGGGGCAGACCCTGCTCTGCGTGGCGGCAGAAGGCCGCCCGACAGTGTCATAGGTCATGTGATCTCCGGTTCTCCCAGATGGAGGTGACCGGAAGGTGGCGAGCATGAAAATGGAGGAGATGACAGGATGAAGGTTGAGGCACTGTCCCTGCCCGGTATCGTGAAAGTGACGCCGGCCCGCTTCGGAGACAATCGGGGATTCTTCTCTGAAACCTACAATCAGAAGAGCATGGCCGAGGCAGGAATTCCTGACTTGTTCGTACAGGACAATCAGAGCCTGTCCCGGCAGAAAGGCGTCGTTCGTGGCCTGCACTGCCAGCTGGCTCCGCATGGGCAGGGCAAGCTGGTCCGTGTGACCCGTGGGGCCATCTGGGATGTGGCCGTGGATGCCCGGACGGGGTCTCCGACCTATGGCCAGTGGGTTGGCGTGGAGCTTTCCGCCGAGAACTGGTCCCAGCTCTGGCTGCCGGTCGGCTTCCTGCACGGTTTTGTCACGCTGGAGGAAAATACCGAGGTGCAGTACAAATGTACCGGCCTGTATGACAAGGCCTCCGAGCGATCCGTGCGCTGGGACTGTGAGCAGCTGGGCATTGAATGGCCGGTGACACGGGATGAGGCCGTCCTGTCGGAGAAAGACCTTCAGGCCCCGTCTTTCGATGCAGCCCAGGGGTGGTTTGAATACAGGTGATGTCTCTCGGGGCATGTTTCCTTCTGGAACGAAAAGGGCGTGGATTATGACGAAGCCTTCCATTCTGGTGATTGGCCGGTCAGGCCAGCTGGCAACCTCCCTGAAGGAGCTGGGCGGTGACCGTGTCGTGACAGTCGGGCGGCCGGAAGCTGATTTCCAGACTCCCGAGACGCTGGCTGGTGTCATTGATGCCCATAAGCCCGAATTTATCGTCAATGCGGCGGCTTGGACGGCCGTTGATCTTGCGGAGACGGAGCAGGAAGCGGCCAGACAGGGGAATCATACGGGGCCGGCCCGTCTGGCTGAAGAGGCTGCCCGTCGGGGGATTCCTTTCATTCACGTTTCGACGGATTACGTGTTTGATGGGAAGAAAGGGTCTCCCTATCTGGAGAGTGATCCGATCAGCCCGGTGACGGCCTATGGCCGGACAAAGGCCGAGGGAGAGGCCGCCGTTCTGGCGGCCCAGTCACGGAGCATCATTCTGCGGACGGCTTGGGTCTATTCGGCGCATGGCAGGAACTTTGTCAGGACGATGCTGAATGCCGGTGCGAAGAATCCACGCCTGCGTGTCGTGGGGGACCAGCGGGGAAATCCGACCTCTTCGGACGATCTGGCGGCGGTGATTCTGGGCATTGTCGACAGGATCAGGGAAACGGGCTGGCAGGAGAGCTATGCGGGCATCTATCACGCCACGGGCAGAGGAGAAGCCACATGGCATGAGCTTGCCTGCCATGCGCTGGAACAGGCCACCCTATATGGCCGTACCATGCCGGAGGTGGAGGCCATCACGACGGCTGACTGGCCGACCCCGGCTGCCCGTCCGGCAGATTCCCGGCTTGATAATGGCAGGCTGGAACGTGTGTTCGGCCAGACCATGCCGGACTGGCGGGAGAGCGTGGCCCGTGTGGTCAGGCGGCTGATGGAGGCTGAGGCCTGACAGGCGCAGCTCTGCTCATGTGAAAAAGGCCGTTCCAGAAAAGGAACGGCCTTTTTTTCATGTCTGACAGGAAGATGTCCGGTTTGCTGGGTTCAGTTCTTTTTGCAGGGGAACAGCTCCCTTGTGACCCACATCAGGGTCAGGCCGATGAAGGCCGTGATGCCAAAAGCCGGGGCAGGGTGGTGGTGGAAGCCATGCTTCACCATCCGCCTGATGAAGGAGAATATGACACCGGAATTGAGTTTGCTTTCCCCGTGGGCACGATCACGGAATGTCATCGGGACTTCACGGACACGCAGGCGGTCAGGGAGGGCGATCAGGATGTCGAGCAGGATCTTGAAGCCTGTCCCATCCAGGAAAGGAACACGCCCGATGAAGGTGGAGCGTCTGATGACAAAAAAGCCGCTCATCGGGTCCGTCAACGAGACTCCAAGCAGGGTCTGGGCTGCCCAGATGCCGCTGTTGGAGAGGAAACGCCGCCAGCCGTTGGAAAGCCCTTCATTGCTTCCGCCAGCGACATGCCGACTTGCAACGACGACATCAGCCTGATTGGACTGAAGAATGGCGATCATGTCCGGCAGGCAACGCTCATCATGCTGGAGGTCCCCGTCCATGACGGCAATCAGGGGAGCGGACACGCTGAGGGCCCCCTCTATGACGGCAGAGGACAGGCCCCGCCGCCCGATGCGCAGCAGCCCCCGCACGTACGGCTTTGTCTCGGCCAGCCGCTGGACCGCATCCATCGTGCCGTCCGGGGAGTTGTCGTCCACGAACAGGACTTCCCACCTGAAACCGCTCAAGGTCTTTTCCAGAGCCTCCACGACGGGGCCAACATTTTCGACCTCATTGTAACATGGGATGATG
This sequence comes from Bombella mellum, assembly GCF_014048465.1. Lineage (GTDB taxonomy): Bacteria > Pseudomonadota > Alphaproteobacteria > Acetobacterales > Acetobacteraceae > Bombella > Bombella mellum. The sequence goes on along the minus strand of NZ_PDLY01000004.1, from coordinate 147,617 downwards.
ATGCTGATGTCAGGGGCGGTCATATCAGGTTCCACTGGAGGAGGGTGTTACAGTAATAGGTTGGATGGCCCGTCAGTGCAAGATAACGGCTTCACGCCGATGAAGGCTCTGCTGGCTGGGGAATAACTGTCCTGTCAGGCAGGACAGTGCCTGCCGGTTCTGTTCTCTTCATGGCAGACAGATGCCTTCAGGAGGCCTGATGGCCCATGCGACGGTAGATGAAGACCTGCGTGTCGGTCGTTTCAGCCTCGGCTATGGCCTCGTTGATCAGATGCCGGTGGGGCGACAGGGAGCAGACAGGATCGGTCAGGGTCGCATCGCCTGCCAAGGCCAGAGCCTGACAGCGGCATCCCCCCCAGTCGATCTCCTTGCGGGAACAGGAGGCGCAGGGTTCCGGCATCCAGTCCGTTCCCCGGAAGAGGGTGAAGGCTCGTGAGTGGTACCAGATGTGACTGAGCGTGTGGTCCCGGACATTGTCGAATGTCAGGGACGGGATGGTTTCGGCCGCATGGCAGGGCAGAACATGGCCGGAAGGTGAGATGTTGAGGAAGCGTTGCCCCCATCCGCCCATGCAGGGCTTGGGACGGTCGGCGTAATAGTCCGGGGTGACGTAATCTATGGCCAGCCCGCCTTTTGCCTCCTCGGCGGCAACATGCCGGGCGGCTTCCTCAAGCTGCCTGCGGGAGGGAAGAAGGGCGGCACGGTTCTTCAGGGCCCAGCCATAATACTGGGTGTGGGCCATTTCGACCCGCTGGGCGTCAAGCTGGCGGGCCAGGGCGAACATGTCCGTGATGCGGGAAATGTTGGCCTTCTGGAGGACGAAGTTCAGCGTCAGGGGGATGCCGGCCTGCGTGATGAGGCGGGCGGCTTCCAGCTTGCGGGGTTGGACCTTCGGAAAATCGCTCAGCCGGTCGGCTTCCGGCCCGTCGGTGTCCTGAAAGGAGAGCTGCACATGGTCCAGTCCGCTTTCATCCAGCCGCTTCATGGTCTGGGGGGTGATGAGGACACCGGACGTGATCAGGTTGGTATAGAGATTCAGTTTATGGGCGTGAGCGATGAGGGTGTAGAGGTCCGGGCGGGCCATGGGCTCCCCGCCGGAGAAATGGACCTGAAGGACACCCATCTCGGCCGCTTCCTCCAGCACGCGGAGCCAGTCTTCCGTGCCGAGTTCCTGGGCCTTGCGTTCCAGTTCCACGGGGTTGGAGCAGTAGGGGCAGGAGAGCGGGCAGCGGTGCGTCAGCTCGGCCAGAAGGCTCATGGGAGCCGGGGGACGTGTGGAGGTGCCGTTTTCCATGTGGCTGTCCGGTGCCCCGCTCACGGCCGGAGAATCCTTTTTTCCGTCAGGTCGGAGAGCAGGGCGAGCACATCCGTGGCGATCTGGCCCCTGGGAGCCTCGTAGCGTTCGGCCAGCCGGTCGATGACCGTACTGAGACGGGTCTGCCCGTCCAGTTCCTGGAGGATGGCCACGGCAATGGGGTCTGCCAGCAGGGCACGTTCCGGGGCCTGGATCACCCACTGTTCCCTCACCCTGTCATGCTGGAGGCGGTAGCCCCGGCTGAAACCGGGGCGGTCATCTTCAGTCAGCGTGACATGTGGCGTACGGGATGAGGATGGCATGGGAACCTTGCTGGCAGGAGGGAGGGTTTCAGGGTGTTTCCGGCACGAAGGCACCGGGGGGGATGTGGCCCTTCACATAAGCGTGGTCCAGGGCATCAAGAAGCTGCCAGAGGATGGCGCACTTGAATTCCAGCGCACCAAGCACTTCCTGCTGCTGTTCCGGCGTGCGGGCATGTTCCTTGACATAGTTCAGCGCAAAGGTGGAGTCCTGCGGGGCCTGTGTCAGGCGGGGCTTGAAATAGGCCAGCGTGTCCTCGGAGATGTACGGGTAGTTGCGGAGCATCCCTTCCATGCGTTCCCCGATGATGGTCGGGGAGAAAAGTTCCGTCAGGGAGGAGGCGATGGCGGCCAGAATGGACCGGTCCCGCACGAAGGCCACATAGGCATCCACGGCGAACAGCGTGGCAGGCAGCAGACCCTTCAGGCCTGTCACATACTCATCATCAAGCCCCAGTCCACCGGTCAGTTTCAGCCAGCGGGCGATGCCGCCGGGGCTTTCGGCCGTGCCGTCATGGTCCTCGATCCGGCGTCGCCATTCACGGCGCAGCTCGGTCGTGGGCAGGCGGGCGAGCAGGGTGGCATCTTTCCGGGGAATCTGGGCCTGATAGTAATAGCGGTTCAGTGCCCAGGCCTGGAGCTGCCCCTTGGTCAGCCTGCCCTCATACATGGCTTTGTGGAGCGGATGCTGGCGGTGATAGCGTTCCGCCCCGATGGCACGGAGGCGGGCTTCCAGCTCGGCAGGGGAGAGAAGGGTACTCATGATGACACCTCATCAGGTTGGATTCTCATGCCATCCTCACCGATGACCCAGCCCGCCTGCTCGGCTGCCTGCCGCTCGGGGCTGTCTTCCAGAAGGATGGGGTTGGAATTGTTGATGTGGACGAAGAATTTCTTCGGCCTCGTACAGGCAGCAAACTGTTTGAGGGGGCCATCATCCTCACTGACGGACACATGCCCCATGCGGTGCCCGCTCTTGGGGCTGAGGCCCGTGCGGATCATCTCGTCATCCTGCCAGAGCGTCCCGTCGAAGAAGAGCAGGTCGGCCCGGCTGGCACGGTCCTTCAGGGCCTGCGTGATCTCGGCACAGCCGGGGACGAAGAGCATGGTCTTCGTTCCGTCGGAGATGGAGAGGCCGAGCGTGTCATCGGGCCTGGTCCCTTCGGATTCGGCATAGAGGGGGGCCTTGCCGGGAACGGTGAAGGCTTCCAGCGTCAGGCCGGATGGCCTGCCATCCTTGAGAGGCAGCGGGATGGCCGTTCCTTCCGTGATGGCGACACGGGGAATGATGGTGCGGTCCAGAGCCTCGAAAATGGGGTTGCGGTCCAGCTGCGCCAGGGTGGAGGGGCTGCCCATGAGGGTGAACGGTTCCCGTTCCCGCAGGGTCAGAAGCCCGGTGATGGCGTCAATTTCCGCTCCGGCAAGGATGACGGCCTGGATGGGGGTTCCACGGGGGGCACCTGTCTGGTGCAGGGCCGGGGTGGCGAGTATCTGCTGGCGGAGGTCCGGCGAGGCGTTGAGGAGGAACCAGTGTTCGCCATCGCCACTGACGGCGAGGGAGGCCTGCGTGCGGGGTCTGGCCTTCATGCCCTCCCGGGCCAGAAGGCAGCCTGGTGCGGCGGAATTCCATTGGGGGAAGCCGCCACCGGCTCCGGCTCCCAGAATGATGACGTCAAGCACGACAGAGACCACCTTTCTCCAGCCTCACGGGAGCGGATGATTCCCCGTGGCTGGCTGTGTCCGTGTTACGCACCTGCAAAGCCGTAAAGAGCGGGCCCGTCCCGCAGATCAGTCAGGCGCGGAGGCAGGGAGGCGGAGCAGAAATGCCGGTGCCTCCCTGCCATGCGTATGTCCGTGCGGAGATTACTTCTTCTCGCCGCAGACATAGGAGTTGATTTCGCCGCCCAGAGGGATCTCGGTTACTTTCGGTGTGTTCCATGCCATGATGGTACTCCTTTTCTGGTCAATGCAGGGCGTCCCGCAGAGGAGAAAAACCCTGCCAAGGCAGGATAGAGCAGAAGCCGCAGGAAATGCCAGAAGAAACGTGCGTGGCAGTCCGGGTGAGACTGCATCCCGGCCATGCGGTGTCTGAACGACATGGTGATTGCTGGTAAAGGGAGCGTTTTTCTGGCAGGAGCGGGGCAGAAAGATGCAGATTGCCGCCCGGCCGGCAGAACAGAGAAACAGATGAGGAATGACATGGGCAAGCAGTCACGGCGGGGAGTTTGTCTGGTGATCTCGGCCCCGTCGGGGGCGGGAAAATCCACCATAGCGCAGGCTCTCCGCAGGGCGGACCCGACCATCTTCACGTCCGTGTCCGTCACGACCCGCTCCCCCCGCCCCGGTGAGGAGGAGGGCGTCCATTACTACTTCCGTGATCTGGAAACATTCCGTCACATGGCGGCCAATGGTGAGCTGCTGGAGTGGGCGGAGGTGTTCGGCCGTGGGTACGGCACGCCCCGTGCGCCGCTGGAGGAAGCCCTTGCCGCTGGACGTGACGTGATTCTGGACATTGACTGGCAGGGCTGCCGCCTGATGCGCCGGGCCATGCCGGATGACGTGGTGGGGCTGTTCGTTCTGCCTCCCTCGCTGGAAGAGCTGGAGTCCCGCCTGCGTGGACGGAACTCCGACAGCGAGGAGGAAATCGCCTCCCGCATGAAGGCCGCCATGAGCGAGATTTCGCACTGGCCGGAATTCGATTACGTTCTGGTGAATGATGATCTGGACCGGGCCGTGGAAGAGGCCCGGGCCGTGCTGGCGGCCAGCCGTCTGGCCCGTGCCCGTCGCCGGGACGTTGCCGCCCTCTGGCCAGTAGCGGGCTGAAAGCGGCTCTGATAAGCTGGACCCGTATGTTGCAAGCAGGAGCTTAACCATGACTGATATGCAGGCAAAGACGCCGCTTATTCTGGCCCTCCCCAAGGGGCGGATCCTCAAGGCCCTACGTCCTGTCCTGCATCATACGGGTTTCGAACCGGCGCAGGACTGTCTTGATGAGAGCAGCCGCCGCCTCCGCTTCCCCACGTCCGAGCCGGGGCTGGATGTCGTGCGGGTCCGGTCCTTCGATGTGGCAACCTTCGTGGCCTATGGTGGGGCTGACATTGGCGTCTGCGGGGCGGACGTGCTGCTGGAGTTCGACTATCCCGACCTCTATGCACCGCTGGACCTTGGCATTGGCGGATGCCGCATCGCCGTGGCCCGCCCGAAGGGAAGTGGCGATGAGGAGCCGCCGGAAGGGCGGTCCCGGCTGCGGGTGGCCACCAAATATCCGGCCATTGCCCGCCGTCATTTCGCCTCCCGGGCCATCAATGCCGAGATCGTGCATCTGCATGGGGCGATGGAGCTGGCCCCGGCCCTGGACATGGCCGACGTGATCGTGGACCTCGTGGATACAGGCTCCACCCTGCGGGCCAACGGGCTGGAAGAGGTGGAAACCATCGCCCATGTGACCAGCCGCCTGATCGTGAACCGCATCGCCCTGAAAACCCGCCCCGAGGAAGTCGGCAGCCTGATCGAGCGGTTCCGGTCTGCCGTCGCCCAGTCTGCCCGGAAGGGGGAGTCCATCTGATGAAACGTCTGAACACGACATCACCGCAGTTCGCAACCGAGCTGAAGGCCGTTCTGGCCCGCCGTGGCGAGCAGAGTGGCTCCGTGGCGGAGCCGGTACGGGCCATTCTGGCCGACGTGCGGGAACGGGGCGATGAGGCCCTCTGTGACTATACCGAGCGGTTCGACCGGCTGACCCTGACCCCCGACCAGCTGCGCATCAGCGAGGCGGAGATCAGGGAGACGGCAGACCGTGTCGCTCCGGAGACGAAGGAGGCCCTTGCCCTGGCGGCAAAGCGCATCCGGGCGTTTCATGAGGCCCAGCTGCCCAGGGACCTCGACTATACGGATGAGGCCGGACTGCGGCTGGGAATGCGCTGGACGGCACTGGATGCCGCCGGTCTCTACGTGCCCGGTGGCAAGGCGGCCTATCCGTCCTCCGTGCTGATGAATGCCCTTCCGGCCCATGTGGCCGGTGTCAGACGGCTGGCCATGTGCGTGCCGACACCGGATGGCGTGCTGAATCCGCTGGTCATGGAGGCGGCCCGGCTCTGTGGCGTGACGGAGATTTACCGCATTGGTGGGGCACAGGCCGTGGGTGCCCTGGCCTATGGCACGCAGGGCATTGCTCCGGTGGACCGCATCGTGGGGCCGGGCAACGCCTTCGTGGCGGAGGCCAAGCGGCAGGTGTTCGGCCATGTGGGAATCGACAGCATTGCCGGTCCTTCCGAGGTCGTGGTGGTGGCGGATGGCAGCAATGATCCCCGTCTGGTGGCGATTGATCTTCTGGCACAGGCAGAACATGACGAGCAGGCGCAGTCTGTCCTGATCACGCAGGATGAGGCCTTTGCGGACAGGGTCATTGCGGCGGTGGAGGAAGAACTGAAAACACTCCCCCGGGCGCAGATTGCCCGCAGGAGCTGGGAGGATTGTGGGGCAGTCGTGATTGTCCGGTCGGAGGATGAGGCGGCCGCAGTGGTGAACGAGTTTGCCCCGGAACATCTGGAGGTCCTGCTGGATGATCCGAGAGCCTTCAGTCTGAAGGTCCGTCACGCCGGGGCGATCTTCATGGGGCGGTTCTGCCCGGAGGCGGTCGGGGATTATGTCGGTGGTCCCAACCATGTCCTGCCGACCAGCCGCACGGCCCGTTTTGCTTCTGGTCTTTCCGTTTATGATTTCCTGAAGCGGACGACATCCATCGAGACGGACATGGAAGGACTGAAGAAGGTCGGCCCCGCCGGTGTGATCCTTGCCCGGGAGGAAGGGCTGGACGCCCATGCCATGAGCCTGTCGGAACGCCTGAAACAGGGCTGAGGCAGGGGCCTGTCATGAAGAAAGGGCCGCCCCGGCATGGGAGCGGCCCTTCTTCGTTCCGGACTGGAGGGAGGCCGTGTTCAGCTCCGCAGGAACTCCAGCATCAGGCTGTTGAAGCTGGTCGGGTCTTCCACATGCAGCCAGTGCCCGGTGTTGGGAATGGTCTTGATGTCCGCCTGGGGGAAGTAACCCCGGATGACGTCGTGATGCTGCGGCTTGATGTAGGGAGAGTTTCCGCCCCGGATGAACAGGGCCGGACCGTCCCATGTCTTGCCCTTGAAAACATCCGGCCAGGACTGGATGACGGGGAAGCTGGCGACGATGTCCGTCACGCCGATGTTCCACCGGGCAGGGTCGCCGGGCGTGATGTGCTGGGCGATCAGTTCGCCAACGGAAGGGTCTTCCGTCAGGTCATGCAGGAACTTGCGGATCTCGGCATGGCTGTTCAGGGCCGGGAGCGGCGTGTGGTACAGCTGCTGCGCCAGATCGTGCTGGCCGTGGATCATGATGTCCGGGGCAATGTCCGCCACCAGAAGTTTCCTGAAACGTTCTGGGGCTGTCAGTGCCGTGGCCATGGCCGTCTTGCCGCCCATGGAATGTCCCACGATGTAGGCTTCCCTGATTCCCAGCGCATCCATGCTCTCCAGCACGTCCTTTGCCATTTCCGGGTAGGAGATGGGGGCGTGGGGGCTGTCCCCGTGGCAGCGGAGGTCGAACGCCACCGTGTTGAAATGGGGGCTGAGTGCCCTCTGGAGAATGCCCAGGTTGCGTGCCCGTCCGAAGACGCCATGAAGCATGACAACTGTCGGTGCGTCATCCACACCGGTCTCATTGCGAACAAGGGAAGCAAGCTGCATGACTGTAACCCTTCTAGCGGACTGGAATGATAGGAAGAGCCGCCGCTTATAGAGTTATTCTGGATAAAATCAATCCTATATTCCCTATGAGAGCGATTACAACAGATTCATTTCTATGAAGTAACAGCCTGTTCCGGGAAAAATGGCGGGGAACAGGGTGGCCGTGCGGGCAGGGCATGGTATGCCTTGGATGGTGGATGGATCGGTCCTGTCCTGCTGGCGAGGCGGAGGCAGCGGAGATTGTGAGGAAGCACCCTTATGGCACATGAAACACGGCACCCTGAGACCCTGGCCCTCCATGCAGGCTGGCGGGCAGACCCGGTGACGGGATCGGTCGTACCACCCATCCATCAGACGACATCCTACCAGTTCGAGAGCAGCCAGCAGGCGGCGGACCGCTTTGCGCTGAAGGATGTGGGCATGATCTATTCCCGTCTCACCAATCCGACCGTTGACGTGTTCGAGAAGCGCATGGCCGCACTGGAGGGTGGTGCGGCTGCCGTGGCCGTGGCGTCCGGTCAGGCTGCCGCCATCGTGGCGATACAGACACTGGCCGAGGCGGGCGACAATATCGTCAGCGGAACGGACCTGTACGGGGGAACATGGAATCTCTTCGCCCATACGCTGAAGAACATGGGTGTGGAGGTCCGTTTCGTGGACCCGTCCGATCCGGCTGCCTTTGAGGCGGCCAGTGACGGGCGGACACGGGCCTGGTATCTGGAAACCCTGCCCAACCCCAAGCTGGTCGTGGCCCCGATGGCCGCCATTGCCGAGGCAGGGCGGGCACGGGGTATTCCGCTGGTCGTTGACAATACCGCAGCCCCCCTGCTGGCCCGCCCGCTGGAGCAGGGTGCGGCCATCACGATCTACTCGGCCACCAAATATATCGGAGGGCATGGGACATCCATTGGCGGGCTGATCGTTGATGGTGGCCGGTTTGACTGGGGGCAGCGTCATCCGCTGCTGACACGGACCGACCCCAGCTATCATGGTGCCATCTGGACGGAGGCTGCCCGCCCGCTGGGGCCGGTGGCCTATGCGCTGCGGGCCAGGGCCGTGCTGCTGCGGGATGGCGGGGCAGCCCTGTCGCCTTTCAATGCCTTCCAGCTCATTCAGGGTGTGGAGACGCTCCCCCTGCGGATGCCCCGCCATTGCGAGAATGCGCTGAAGGTGGTGCGGTTCCTGCAAGGTCGCCGTGATGTGGAGCGTGTGATCCATCCTGCCGTGCAGGAGGGAGAGGCCCGCCAGCGGGCCGAGGCCGTCCTGAAAGGAGGGCTGGGTGGGCTTGTCGGGTTCGAGCTGCCCGGTGGCCGGGAAGCGGGCCAGCGTTTCATTGATGCGCTGGAGCTTTTCTACCATGTGGCGAACATCGGGGATGCCCGGAGTCTGGCCATCCATCCGGCGTCCACCACACATGCACAGCTGAGTGAGACGGAGCAGAAGGCGGCCGGTGTGTCGCCAGGCTATGTCCGGCTGTCCATCGGGCTGGAACACCCCGAGGATATTCTGGCCGATCTGGCCCAGGCACTGGACCGTGCTGCCGGGTGAGAGGGGCCGTCATGCCCTTCACCTCTTGGCAGGGCCTGTCTGAAGGCGCAGTGTGGCAGGCCTCCATTATTCCAGAAGCGATGAGATGAAAGGAAGATCATCATGTCCACACCAGAAAGCCGCCTTGCCGAGCTGAACATTGAACTGCCCGTGGCCGCCGCCCCGGTTGCCAACTATCTGCCGGTCGTGCGGACGGGGAACCTGCTGGTCGTGTCCGGACAGCTGCCGCTGGTGGATGGCAGGCTGCTGATTACCGGCAAGCTGGGGGCCGAGGTCTCCAATCAGGCGGGGACGGCCTGTGCCCGGGCCTGTTTCATCAATATTCTGGCCCAGCTGAACACGGCCCTGAATGGTGATCTGTCCCGGGTGCGCCGTGTCGTGCGTCTTGGCGGCTTCATGGCCTGCACGCCGGACTTCATCGACCATGCCGCCGTGATGAACGGGGCGTCTGATCTTGCCGCAGCGGTTTTTGCCGGTGAGGTTGGACAGCATGCCCGCTCCACCGTCGGGGTGCCCAGCCTGCCGCTGGATGCGCCGGTCGAGGTCGAAGCGATGTTTGAGGTTGTCTGACAGTCCGGCTGCTGATGAAGGCGGGCCGCTGCTCCACAGGGAGGGCGGCCCGTTTTTCATGAGTGAGCGTCCCATATTGGGGGGTTCCTTTTGGCGGGTTGCCTGTTATGGAGGGAGGACACCGCCATGACCGTTCAGGGGTGGTGTGGTAATGATCTGCAGAAGGATGAATTGACGGATGAGTGATACGGTTCCTGATCGTCTCTCGGTCTACCCGGACAGCCCGTATTTCAATGAGGAAATACTGAGCCGTGGCATTGGCGTGCGCTTCAAGGGTGAAGAGAAGACCAATGTCGAGGAATACTGCATCAGCGAAGGCTGGATACGCGTGTCCGTCGGGCGGACGCTGGACCGTCGTGGCCGTCCCATGACGCTGAAGCTCAGCGGTCCGGTCGAGGTGTGGTTCAAGGACAAGGCCGACGCCTGATCCAGGCAGGCATGGATGACGGGAGGGGCGGAACCGTGAAAGAGGCTGATGCTGCCATGCCTGTGGGGGATGCCGGGCACGGTGCCGTCACGGTGCCGGAACGGGCGAGCTTCTGGTTCCGCCGGTTTCTGGCGTTCGTGGGGCCGGGCTACATGGTGGCCGTGGGGTACATGGACCCCGGCAACTGGGCGACCGACCTTCAGGGTGGGGCCCAGTTCGGCTACCGGCTTCTGTTCGTCATTCTGCTGGCCAACATCATGGCCGTCCTGCTTCAGGCTCTCGCCGCCCGGCTGGGGATCGTCACGGGCAGGGACCTTGCCCAGGCCTGCCGGGACTGGCTGCCCCGGGGGCTGAGCCTGCCGCTCTGGCTGACCTGTGAACTCGCCATCATCGCCTGTGATCTGGCGGAGGTCATTGGCACGGCCGTGGCCCTGAATCTGCTGTTCGGCATTTCCATCATGGCCGGAACGCTGATCTCCGTGCTGGACGTGTTCATCGTGCTGCTGCTCATGCGGCGGGGAATGCGGGCACTGGAAGCCTTCGTCATAACCCTGCTGGGCATCATTGCCGTCTGCTTTGGCGTGCAGCTCGTGGCGGCAGCCCCGCCAGTCGGAGCGGTACTGAAGGGGTTCCTGCCCTCGCCGGTGGTCTTCACCAATCCGGGGATGCTCTATGTGGCCATAGGCATCATCGGGGCGACGGTCATGCCCCACAATCTCTATCTGCATTCCTCACTGGTCAAGAGCCGTACCTATTCCCGTACGGATGAAGGCCGGAAGGATGCGCTGCGCTGGGCCACATGGGACAGCACGCTTGCCCTGACGCTGGCCCTGTTCATCAATGCGGCCATCCTGATCGTGGCGGCGGCGGCGTTTCATGGCACGGGGCATCAGGACGTGGCGGAGATCAGTGATGCGTGGAAGCTCCTGTCCCCCGTGCTGGGGTTCGGGCTGGCTTCCACGCTGTTTGCCGTGGCCCTGCTCGCTGCGGGCACCAACTCCACCGTGACGGGGACGCTGGCTGGGCAGATCGTCATGGAAGGATTCCTGCACCTTCGTCTGCCCTACTGGGCACGGCGTCTGCTGACCCGGGGGCTGGCCGTCCTGCCCGTCATCGTCGTGATCGCCATTTTCGGGCAGGGCAAGGTGGGTGACCTGCTGGTGTTCAGTCAGGTCGTGCTGTCCATGCAGCTGCCTTTCGCCATGATCCCGCTGGTCTGGTTCGTGTCCAGCCGGAAGCACATGGGACGTTTTTGCCTGTCTCCCGTGCTGGCCGTTCTGTCTTGGCTGGTCGTGCTGGTGATCGTCGGGCTGAACGTCAAGCTGCTGGGGGATGCCCTGTTCTGAGCCGCCCTCAGCAGGGCGTGCATTTTGGGGGCAGATAATGGAAGCTGCGGTCGAACCATGTCAGGCCATGACCGGCCGCATCGTTGACCGTGATGCTGTGGACACGGCAGATCAGCACGTCATGTGTCCCGATGCCGTGCGTGTTCTCTATCGTGCAGTCAAGCGTGGCGAGGGCGTCATCCAGCAGGGGTGAGCCAAGGGGGCCTGCCTGCCATGAGCCGTGAGAGAAGCGGTCTGCCGGACCAAGAGCACTGTTGGCAAAGGCGAAGGCAAGGCTTTCATGGCCTTTGCCAAGAATGCTGATTCCCAGCTGGCCATTCTTCAGAAAAGCCTCATGGGACTGGTTGCTGCGGTTCAGGCAGACCAGCACGGTGGGTGGCGTGTCCGTCACGCTGGTGATGGCGGAGACGGTCAGTCCCTGACGCCCCGCCGGTCCGTCCGTCGTGACAAGAACGACAGGGGAGCCAAGGCGGCTCATGGCGTTGCGGAAGACAGACTGCATGACAGGGACCTTCTGGCAATGATCAAACAGGACTAATGGGGGACGGATAATGGACTCATTGTGGCATGGATGCAAATGCCATTCCCGAGAGGCCGGAACGCAGACCGCTCCTGCGTGACATCACGCAGGAGCGACCCAGAAAGCGGAGTGTGGTTCCGGTCCTCAGTAGGTCAGTGTCAGGGAGGACTGATAGTAGGTTGCGTCACGGGCACCCACCTGATGCATGGCATGGGAGGTGAGGAAGCGGACGACGTGGTGATCCCATGTCAGATGCGGGCCGAGACGCAGGCTGGCAGCCATCTGCGGGGCAATGCCGACAAAGGAATCATGATTGTAGGAGTTGAACATGCCGGAGGTGAACTGCCGCTGGAAGATGTTGCGGCCATAGATGGAGTAGGTGTCGTCCCCTGCGCTGTAACGCCAGTAGATGGGCAGCTTCAGCTGGAAGGTCAGGTAGCTGGTGGGTGAGAAGCTGGCCTTGGGGGCGAAGTCGATCAGGTTCTGGCCGGTCAGGTAGTTGGTCGGGTCCAGGTAGTTGGTGTTCACACCGAATGGCTCGATGTAGGTGTTCACGCTGCCGGTCGTTCCACGGGCACCACCGCCGGAATAGGCGTCCCCCTGCACGCCAATGGTCGGGTGCCACATGACATGGCGGAAGTGATAATCCACCGTGCCGTTCATGGACCAGGCATTCACGTTGCGGTTCATGCGGTCATAATGGTTGGCCTTGTTGTAGGACTGGTAGAACGTGCCCTGCTGGTAGGCCCCGCCGAAAGAGAAGCTGATGGGACCAGCCTCCCCGTGCCAGCGCAGGCCGAAATTGTTGCGTTTCGTGTGGCCGAGGGCGGAGGCGTTGTACATCACGGTCTGCTGGGCAGGACCGCCATTTATTTCATAACCGTAATAGAACAGGTTGATGAAGGAATATCCCTTCTCGCCGAGAAAGTGGAAATCAGGCGGAGCGATGGTGACATTGGCCCCGTACAGCCGTGTCTTGTAATCCAGCGTGTCGTGGAAGAGGGAATTGCCACCACGGAAGCTGTCTGTGTGGTTGTTCTTGGTGTTGATGAAGTAGAAGCCGTCGAAACGGACCCGGTTCCAGTGTTCATAGATGCGGAAACCATCCCAGCTGAGCGGAACGTTCAGCACGTCACGGTTGCCGATCATGTAATCCGGGGCATCCAGGAACTGCTGGCGACCGAAAATGAAGCCACCATGTCCTCCTGCAGCATTGCCGCTGAGTTCCACGAAAGCCTGCTGGAGGTCCAGATTCTTGCGGAACGTACCGTCATAGCTGTAGCCACGCCACCCGCCAGCATCGGCATTGATGAGTTGGCCGAAGAAGCGCACGTGCTGGCCGAGATGCAGGTCGGCACTCCAGAGGTTGCGGACGGCGAAGCGGCCTGAATTGAAGGGCCGGGCCTTCATGGAGGTGGTGGGGTCTATGGCCGCACCGAAAACGGGGCGTCTGTCATACCAGTTGTTGAGGCGTGTCTCTCCGGCAAGGCTGAGCCAGATGGACCCGCTGTCATTCAGCTTCATGTGTTTGTAGGAATCGAAAGGATCGCCCCTGTCGCAGACACCTTTCCCGGGGGTACTGATGCTGTCCATTCCGGCGGGTGTGCCATACTGGGAGACCGGACCGAAGCCTGTCTCGCTGCCATCGCTCCGTGCCCAGACACCGTAAGGGTTGGAAGTGTCTTTTCCGTCATCCTTGGGGCAGCCACCGGGAGCCGTGTGCATGATGCGGTCCAGAATGCTGCGCTGCTGTGTCGTGTCGAGCGTGGACACTGTCCCGGCAGAGGGTGCCGCATGGGCGGAGGAGAGGGAAAGGCCAAACCCTGTCGTGAGAAGGGTGGTACACAGGGTGGCACGGGAGAAGAGGGAGTGTTTCATGGTCGTCTGTCACAGCCCGTTTGTGAAATGGTGAGCTGAGAAGACGGGAAAAAATGGCCCTCAACATTGATTTAAGGCAAGAATGTGCAAAAGATGCTTATAAAATAAACTTTTTATCATGACATGAAAAACCTATCACAGGGTAAAATCCGGCACGGGGAAGAAACGGTCTTTCAGAGAAGAAATCATTATAAATCAGAAAGTTGAATATGTTCCTGGAGTGAGGTGGCAGGAGAAAAAATCAGGGTCAGGGGAAATTTTCGCTACAGGGAAGTTTATAGGTATTCCTTTTCTCTGTGATTTTGATATCGAAGGTACTTGACTTCCATCACGGAAGGGTGAGCCGGGAGGAACCGACCCGCCTCTCTGCCCTTAAGACGGAGAGGCGGACGTGATTCGGCGTCAGGGAACCACCTCTGCAGGTCAGAGTTCCTCCCCCTTCCTGCGGGGCAGGAGGGCCGGGATGAACAGCAGGGAACAGATCAGCGTGCAGCCCAGGGAGAGCAGGAGAAGCCGTCCCATGCTGGCTGTTCCCGGGTGGGCAGAGGCCGCCAGTGAGCCGAAGGCTGAGCCGGTTGTCAGGGCGGAGAACAGGACGGCCCGGGCCGTGGGGGATGAGAGCTGCTCCCGGCTGCCCGCCCGCCAGTTCATGACGAAATAGATGTTGAAGGACACGCCAACTCCCAGCAGCAGAGGCAGGGCAATGATGTTGGCGTAATTGAGCTGTTCCGGCACCGTGATGATCAGGATGACCGTCAGCAGCGAGGAGAGCAGCAGCGGCAGCAGGACGAGCAGCGTGTCCAGCAGGCGGCGCAGCGTGATGAGCAGGATCAGCGCAATGGCCACGATGGCGCAGAGGGCCGCCGTGATGAAGGCATGTGTGATGGTCTGGGCACTGGCGATGATTTCCAGCGCAGGGCCGCAGATGTCCGGTGTCACGCTTTTCAGTTCGCCAACGAAATGGTGCAGGGTCCTGTTTTCGGACATCCGCCCCTTGGGGTGGATGATGAGACGGTAGGCTCCATTGGAGGGAGAAATGTAGTCGCTCCGGATGTCGGCCGGGATGTTGTCCAGCGTGATGGGTGAGGAGGGTGAGAGAAGGCTTTTCAGCTGGGAGAGTTCGCTGGGCAGGAAGCGTGTCAGGGCTTCGTTCGTGGCCAGCAGGGTGGCATCCGGTGCGGAGGAGAGACGTGTCAGGGCCTCATGCAGCGACCGGAGGGCCGGGGAGAGCCTGTTATCCAGCCCGTCAAATTCGTGGGAGGCCCTGAGGGCGGCAGCCCGAAGGTCCGCCGCCGAGGGAGCCGGGGCCGGATGGGCGACGGACAGGGTCGGCAGCAGGATGTCGGCCGCCTCCTGAATCATCTGGATTTTCGTGGGCTGGTCGTCCGGTACGAGGGCACCGAGCCAGAGGACGTCATGCACGCTGTCCAGCCTGCTGAAGGCTGCGGCCAGTCGGGTCGCCGTGGCGGTGTCGGGGACGAGGACCTGTGCGTTGTAGGGGGTGGTGAGGGGGTTCTCCTCAAGAAGGCTCAGGGCCTTCATGCCTTCCGTGTTCGGGTTCTTGGTGTGCAGGGGGTCGGCATCAAAGAGGAGTGACGGGGTCAGGCAGGCACCGATGATGCCAAGGACGGTGAAGATGGCTAGTACGGGCAGACGGAAACGGCGCAGGGCATGATCGACCGGCCGGAGCATGGCAAAGCCCTGGATGCTGTCACCCGGCGTGGCCCGGAAGAGGCGTAGCAGGGCGGGCAGGAGGGTCAGCGTGCAGACGAAGGCGATCAGCATTCCACCACCGGCAATCAGCCCCAGCTGGGCCACGCCAACGAAGTTGGTGGGGGTGAAGGCGAGGAAGCCCGCCGCCGTGGCGAGGGAGGCGACGAATATCTGCCCTCCGCTTTCCCGGCCTGTGAGGTCCAGTGCTTCCAGGGGGGAAAGGGGCACGCCAGCCTCATCCTTCTGGCAGCGGAAACGCACGCCGAACTGGATGGCAAAATCCACGGCAATGCCGACGAACAGGATGGCAAAGGCCACGGAGATCATGTTGAGGGTGCCCACGGCCAGGGTGGCGAAGCCTGTCGTCAGCAGAAGCCCGATGATGAGCGTGAGCAGGATGGGGATGACCACACGCAGCGAGCGGGCGGCCAGAAGCAGCCAGAGCGTGACGAGGGCGAAGGAGATGAACAGCCCGATGATCATGCCTTGGGCGACGGTGGAGAACTCCTCGTCGCTCAGCTTGGCTTCCCCGGTGATGAGGGCGTGGGCACGGCCCGCCTTCACGGTGGGCAGGCTGTCCAGAGCGGAGCGCATGGCCTGCGTGGCGGCTTCCGAGGGTTCGAACGAGGTGAAGTCAGGCCTGGGGTGCGTGACGACGAACCGGTAATGCCCGCCGAGGTCGCTCAGCCCACCGGACAGCAGTCTCTCCCATGAAAGGGGGGTGGCGTGACCTGCAAGACCGTCGTTCAGGGTCTGGGTCAGGCCATCAAGGGCGGTGTTGAAACTGGCGGGGATGGGCTGGCTGCTGCGTATGGCCTTTGCCATGAGGCCGAACGTGCCGAACAGCCCACGGGCCGAGGGGTCTGCGGCCAGCGTGCCGAGGAAAGGCTGGGCGGAGATCGTGGAATCAAGCAGGGGTTCAAGCTGCTTCGTGTCGATGAAGAGGAAGGCGTTTCGGGTGTAGAAGGGATTGGCGTCCGGCTGGTCCACCCGGTCAAAATGGGCCGTGTCCTTCGAGAGGATGGTGGTGAGGGCGTTGGCCGTCTCCCGGCCCTCCTCCGGCGTGGCGGCACTGATGATGGCAACGAGCGTGTTTTTCTCACCGGGGAAGAGATGCTCTATCTGACGGTTTTTCTGTTTCCACGGCAGCGTGTCGGCGAAGAGCCTGTCCGTCTCCGTCGTGATGCCCAGCCGGGTGAGGCTCAGCCAGGCCGAGCCTGCACAGAGCAGGATGAAGAGGGACAGGACAAGGGCAACGTGACGGCTACAGAAAGCGTTGAGACGGCTTGTCAGGGTGGAAAGCATGGAAAAATCTGTCCCCTTTGTGACCTTGGCAGGCTCTGCACACAGTAGAGAGGCCGGGGCCAGACGGCCCCTCAGCCGGACCGGAGCACTCCCGGCACATCCTGTCAGGAGAGGATGGACATGTCGGGGGCGATGTGACGTTGCTGGCTGTCCGGGCCGGGGACACGATCCCGGGGACCGCCACACGATCAGGAATTACTAGCCTGACGGATGGCTTTTTTCTATCCCCTGCATGGTTTCCGGAAGGGAAAATGTGACCCTTGTGGCAGAAAGGTCGCCAGATCATGGTGTCGGGTCATGGGGCGGTGGAGGGGCTTTCTGGCTGACAGCCGGAGCTTTCTGCGGCAGAATGGCTTTCATGACCTGGACATTGGACGGCATTGCCGAGCATGAAAGTATCATCCGCCACAGTGTGTTCCGTACCCTGGCGGCTCCGGTGGACGACGAGGCCGGAGCGATGGCCTTTCTGGCAGAGGTGGCCGTGCCGGATGCCACCCACAACTGCTGGGCCTTCCGTGTCGGGGGGCGGTATCGTGTCAGTGATGATGGAGAGCCATCCGGTACGGCGGGCCGCCCGATCCTGTCGGCCATAGAAGGGCAGGATTTTGACGGGGTGATGGTGGTCGTGATCCGCTGGTTCGGGGGGATCAAGCTGGGGGCGGGTGGTCTGGTGCGGGCCTATGGCGGAGCGGCGGCGGCCTGCCTGCGGGAGGCCGCCCGGATCGAGCTGGTGGAACGGGTGCGCCTCGGTTTCCACTGTCCCTTTCCCGTTTATGCGGAGGTGGAGGCCAAGCTGCCCGGCTGGAACGTGGAGGTGCGACGCTGTGATTTCGGGGCCGAGGGGGCCATGATGGAACTGGCCGTGCCCGTGCGGGAACGCACGGCCGTGGAGAACTGGCTGCGGGACCTGACCCGGGGCCAGGAACCCATCCGTGTTCTTGACGGGCAGCAGGGGTGAGAGGGGCACAGCTCCCTCTGTCTGCTCAGTGTTTCCCTGTTTCCTGCTGTTTCAGTTCCTCTGGTGAAGGACCGGCAGCCTCCGGGGCGGTGTAGCGGGGCACCCGGCCATGATGGCCGAAATTGACGATGCGTGCCTCTTTCAGTCCGTGCATGGAGAACAGGAGGCGGGCCAGCTGGAGGGCGAGGGCCGAGCCGAGGAACGGACCGACCAGATAGATCCACACGCCATGCAGGTTGTGCGCCAGCGTGTCGGGAGCCAGGGTCCGCATGAAGTTCGTGCTGTTCCCGGAGAATCCCGAGATCAGCGGGTTCGTGATGGCGAAATAGAAGGCACAGACCCATGTGGTCAGGTGCTGGAGTTTCGGGCGTGAGGCCGTGAAATAGATGATGAGGATCATGCCGGCTGTGGCGACGGCTTCCATCAGGGCATCAAGGGCAAGGCTGTAGCTGTGTGACGGGAATGTCCCGGCATAGTCGATCTCGCTGACCATCGGGTGCCAGAAGGGGAGCAGGAGGCTCAGCCCCACGCTGGCGATGAGGGTGCCGGAAAATGCTCCGACCAGCTGGGCCAGCACATAGCCCAGAGCATCCAGCCAGCGGATCTTTTTCGTGAGGAAGAAGGCGAGCGTCACGGACGGGTTGAGGTGTGCCCCGCTGACCTTGCCGAAAGGAGACAGGGTGGCGATGGTTCCGGCCAGCCCGAAGAAAAGCCCTACCAGTATGGAGCGGATGACGGGATGGGGGGCCAGGATGGCGGCAATGGGGGAGCCGTTGGCCACCAGAATGGTGGTCACGCTGATGCCGATGGTCAGCATGATGGCGGTGGCGATGGCCTCGGTGCCGTACAGCTTCCAGTGGAACGGGCGGTCGGGATGGGGGTGTCCGGCCAGAGGACGGTCCACCAGCTCCTTGTGGGAAAAACGGATGTGGGGCAGGCGGATGTGGGGGAACCGTACATGCCGGGCCGTATAGTGTTTCTTATGACCTGGCTGCGGCTGGGAGGGTGAGTCAGTCATAGGGGGCGTGCTTTTTCGGAAAAAAGTGGATGCTCCCATGTTTCAGAAACGATAATGGGCCGGTCAAGAGGGCGTGACGAATTTAATCCTTTCCGGCCGGGGAGAACCGCCGGACAAGATCGCTGAGATGGCCGGTTTCGGCAACGGTGAGGGACTGCGGGGCCTTGGGGCGGGCGTTGGCCGTGCCGACATGGCGGGGAATGACCGCCTGCCGGAAGCCCAGCTTGGCGATCTCCTTCAGCCTGATGCCCGTCTGGCTGACCTGCCGGATCTCCCCGGAAAGACCGATTTCTCCAAAATAGGCTTCATCGGGGGCCGTGGGCTGGCCCGTGGCGGCCGAGATCAGGGCTGCCGCCACGGCAAGGTCGGCTGCCGGTTCGGTGACCTTCAGCCCCCCCGTGACGTTGAGGTGGACGTCCATGCTGCCCAGTTTCAGGCCGCAGCGGGCCTCCAGCACGGCCAGCACCATGCTCAGCCGGGAGCTGTCCCAGCCTAGGACGGCACGGCGGGCTGCGCCGTCACCACTTTTGGCGGAGAGCAGGACCTGCACTTCCAGCAGGATGGGGCGCGTCCCCTCCAGCCCGGCAAAGACGGCGGAACCCGCAATGTTGCCGTGCCGCTCGGCGAGAAACAGGGCGGACGGATTGGGCACTTCCCGCAGGCCGGTATCGGTCATGGCGAAGACGCCGATCTCATCCGTGGCCCCGAAACGGTTCTTGGCCGCCCGGAGGATGCGGAACTGATGGCCTCGGTCGCCCTCGAAATACAGCACGGCATCGACCATGTGTTCCAGCACCCGGGGGCCAGCCAGTGCCCCTTCCTTGGTGACATGGCCGATGAGGATGAGGACGAAACCCAGCGTCTTGGCTAGGCGGATCAGCTCGAAGGCGCAGCTGCGTACCTGGGAGACCGAACCCGGTGCGCTGGCCACGCCCTCCAGCCACATGGTCTGGATGGAGTCGATGACCACGACCTGCAGGGTCCGCCGCTCTTCCAGCGTCGTGGTGATGTCGTTGACATTGATGGAGGCGGCCAGTTCCAGCTGGTCCAGTGCCTTGGGGTCCCTGTCCAGTTCCAGCCGCTGGGCACGCAGGCGGATCTGGTCGATGGCCTCTTCCCCGGAGACGTAGAGGACATTGTGCCCGGCCCTGGCGAGGGCGCAGGTCATCTGGAGCATGAGGGTGGACTTGCCGATGCCGGGGTCTCCTCCCACCAGCACGACCGAGCCGGGGACAAGCCCGCTGCCCAGCACCCGGTTCAGCTCCGCCATGTTCGTGTCCAGCCGGGCGGGAGGCGTGGCCCTGCCGTCCAGCCGTGTGGTCTTCAGCCCGGCTCCCTTCCTGCCGGAGACTGCCTTGCTGGGGGTGGCGGTTCTGGTTTCTTCTTCCAGACTGTTCCATTCACCGCACTGCTCGCAGCGGCCCGTCCATTTGGGATACTGGGCCTGACAGTTCTGACAGACGAACAGGCTGGCAGGTTTTTTTGCCATGTCAGTTCCCCGTCGAGGAGCTGGCCGTCATGCTGCTGGTGGGGATGGGGCCTTCCCGCCGCCCGTGGGTGAACTGGTCCACGATCGGGTTGCCGCTGTCCATCAGCGTACTGGCAGGCCCCTGCCAGATGATCTTTCCCCCATAGAGCATGGCGGCATGGTCACCGATGCGGGTGGCGGAGGTCATGTCATGGGTGATGGTCAGGGCCGTGGACCCAAGCCGGGTGACACAGCTGCTGATGAGACCGTCAATCACGGCGGACATGATGGGGTCCAGCCCGGTGGTGGGTTCATCGAAGAAGAGGATGTCCGGGCGTCCGGCCAGGGCACGGGCCAGACCGACACGCTTCTGCATTCCGCCGGAGAGTTCTGCCGGGTTGAGGGGGGCCACATGCGCTCCCAGCCCGACACGGGAGAGAAGGTTCAGGGCTTCCTGTTCCTGCTCCTTCCTGCTGCCGCCGCTGCCCTTGGCCTGGAGGCCGAACAGGATGTTGTCCAGCACGCTCATGCTGTCGAACAGGGCGGCGTTCTGGAACAGCATCCCGATCCGCCCCAGCAGGGCTTCACGCCGTCTGCGGGAGGCCCGCAGGATATTTTCGCCATCAATCTCGATGATACCCTCGTCCGGTTCGATCAGCCCGAGGATGCAGCGCAGGAGCAGCGATTTCCCGTTGCCTGATCCTCCGATGATGACGGTGGATTTTCCGGCGGGCACGTCCAGATCGATGCCGTTCAGGACCGTCCGGTCCCCGAAGGATTTTTTCAGTCCACGGATGCGGAGGCGGGGCTGGTCAGTCATCGTATCCTGCCGGGCAATGGGTGAAGATGTCGTCATGCGGTGAAGAAAAGGTCGGTCAGCAGGTAGTCGAAGGCAAGGATCAGGATGGAGGAGGCCACGACGGTGGCCGTGGCGGCCCGGCCCACGCCTTCCGCCCCGCCCCGGCTGTGATAGCCTTCGTAGCAGCCCAGAAGGGTGATGAGGAAGCCGAAGACAGCCGCCTTGAGCAGCCCGACTAGCACGTCGTGACTGTGCAGGGAGGCGAAGGTCGTGTGCATGTAGAGGGCTGGGCTGAATCCCAGCTTGCCCACCGCCACGATGAAGCCCCCGGCCACACCCAGTATGTCGGCGACCAGCACGAGGAAGGGCAGGGCAAGGATGCCGGCGATGAGGCGGGGGGTGACAAGATACTTGACGGGATCGGTCGCCAGCGTGCTGAGGGCGTCAATCTGGTCCGTCACTCTCATGGCTCCGATCTGTGCGGCGATGGCCGCCCCGATGCGTCCTGCCACCATCAGGCCAGCCAGCACGGGGCCCAGCTCTTTCGTGATGGACATGACCACGATGCCGCCGATGGCGTTCTGTGCATGGTAATGGCTGAAGCCGGTGTAGGATTGCAGGGCAATGACGGCACCGGAGAAGATGGCCGTCAGGGCCACGACCGGCAGGGAGAGGAAACCGATCTCCAGCAGGCAGGAGAGGATGATCTGACCGTGGAAGGGCAGACGCAGAACCCCGGCCAGTCCCCGCAGGGCAAACAGGCTGAGGGCACCTGCATGACGGAGGCCCCCCAGTACGCCACGGCCCAGAAGAATGAAGGGAAGGGTTAAAGCTCTCACACGATCTGCCTTTGTTCTCTGACGGTCATTGCGACGCTGCGCCCTGTGGTGAGGCCGGTGTGGTCACCTGCGGCGGGACCGTCCGGGCCGGTGGTGTCACGGAAGGCTGTGCCGGGCTGGTGGCCGACGGCTGGGCCTGCTGGGGGACTTGGGGCACGGGGTTGGATGCTGCCGGGGCTGCGGGTTGTGCCGTCCTGTGGGCGGTGGTCTGGGCCTGTCCCGTGGAAACCGGCCTGTCTGCCGTCGGGGCGGGGGTGGAAGCCTGTTTGGGGACGTGTGGCACGACAGGGTTGCTCAGTCCCTGGGCCTGACCATCCGGCTGGGGAGTCTGGGCGGGTGCCTGTGTGACCGGTTTCGCAGGGCTGGCTTCCGGCGGAGCGGCATGGGTGATGTGCCTGGTCCCGCCATCCTGCATGGTTCCCGTCACCTTGCTGAGTGTGACGCCTGCTCCGTCATTGGTGGTGATGTTGGCATTGTTGATGGTGGCCATGACGGAGGCCTCGGCCTGATGGGACACGTTCAGCGTCAGGCTGTCGATCTGCCCCTCGGAGATGGAAAGCTGGCTGTTGTCGGACATCTGGGCGGAGAAGGCGGAAAGGAGGGCCGTATCCACGTCCAGCCGGGCCGCTCCCGTGGCATTGAGCTGCGCCGCCCGGTTCAGCTGGCGGATGTGGGCCTGTGTCGTGCCGGAGATGGACATGTCCAGAGATTCCACACGGTCCACCTGAAGGGAGGCATCGTCCAGATTGCTCTCCAGCGTGGTGAGTGTGCCGCTGATGGTGATGTGGGCCTGCGGGCTGTCATGCAGGGTCAGGGCCGTGTCGCTGGAGAGGCGGATGGTCAGCCGTCCCCCCTTGGGGCAGTTGTGGAGGGCGAGGCGGATGTGGCTCTCCGTACCGTCACGGGTGGTCTGGATGTCGGGGGTGAGGCCGTAAGTCTCCTCCACGACCAGACTGTCCTTCAGGCTCGCATCCGCCTTTATCTGGACCTGCGCACAGGGGACGCTGAGGTCCAGTTCATCCGCACGGAGGAGGGCATGGGATTCGGCGGCCAGAGCGCTGCCCGCCATCAGGGTGCTTCCAAGCATGGCCCCAAGGCGGAGTTCGGGCCTCAGGAACAGGGAAAGACAGGTCCGGACGATACGCATGCTCACACAGGGACTCCCGAATACAAGAGATGGCAGGGATATGCCGCCTACAGGATGGACATAGGACAGGGGCCGTCTGCCTGTCACTCTCTTCATGTTCTTGCTACTATTATAGGCAGCCTGACGGCATGAAGATAGCCCGCTTTATGGGCAGGGATGTGGCCGTGTCCGGCCCATGCCCAGGCAGTGATAGTCGAAGCCTGCGTCCTGCCAGTCTTCTTTCTGCCATATCTGGCGGCAGTCCAGAATGAGCCTTCCCCGCATGTGGGAGGCCAGATGTGCCGGGGTCAGGGCGGCGAAGGAGGGCCATTCCGTCAGGACCAGCAGCATGTCCGCTCCCTCCGCCGCCTGGAGGGGGGTTTCCGCATAGATGATGCCGTCCGGCAGCAGGGTACGGGCCGTGTCCATGCCCTGAGGGTCGTGGACGCGCAGGGTGGCTCCGGCCTCATGCAGCAGGGGCAGGATGGTCAGGGAGGGAGCCTGCCGCATGTCGTCCGTATGGGCCTTGAAGGTCAGGCCCAGCACGGCGATGGTGCAGCTCGTGATGTCATCCCCGGCAAGGGCGAGGATGCGCTCGGCAAGGCGGCGTTTGCGGGCTTCGTTGGCGGCGATGGTGGTCTCGACGAGCTGGGTGGGCGTGCCGGCCTGACGGGCGGAGGTCGCCAGGGCCTGCGTGTCCTTGGGGAAACAGGAACCGCCATAGCCCGGCCCCGGTGTGAGAAAGTGAGGACCGATGCGGGGGTCCAGACCCATGCCCCGGGTCACGTCAGTGATCTGCCCGCCCGTGGCCTCGCAGAGATCGGCCATCTCGTTGGCAAAGGTGACCTTCATGGCCAGAAAGGCATTGGCGGCATATTTGGTCAGTTCCGCACTTTCCAGCCCCATGAAGAGCAGGCGGCTCTCCGGGCGGTTCAGGGGAGCGTAGAGGTCTTCCAGCAGGGTGCGGGCGGTGGAGGGGGCATCCGGCCAGTCCTCCAGCCCGATGACGACACGGTCCGGCTTCATGAAGTCCATGATGGCATGGCCTTCTCGCAGGAATTCGGGATTGGAGGCGATGTGGAGGGTCAGTTCTGGTCTTGCCTCACGTACTATGCTGGCGACCTGCCTGCCCGTCCCGACTGGTACGGTGGATTTCGTGACGATCAGCAGGCCGTCCGGAGCATGGGTGGCGATGGCCCGTGCGGCGGCATGCACGTAACTCAGGTCTGCATGACCGCTGCCCCGGCGGGTAGGTGTTCCCACGGCGATGAAGACGGCCTTGCTCTTCCGGAGGGCGGCGGTCAGATCGTCAGAAAAGGCCAGTCGTCCCGCCTGCCGCTGTTTGGTGACCAGCTCCTCAAGTCCGGGTTCATAGATGGGCATGGTTCCGGCTTTCAGGCGGTCCAGTCGTGCAGGGTCATGCTCGATGATGGTTACGTCCGTGCCGAAAGCGGCCAGACAGGCCCCGGAGACCAGCCCGACATAACCGCCGCCAATCATGGTGATGTGCATGGGGTCTCCTGATGGTGAGGGGGGCAGGTACATCAACGGAACTCGATCAGAAAATTCAGGTTTGATAAATCCAACCAGCTGTGTTCTTAATTTTTCATTATGAATTATGTTGTGTGAGTGGGTTTTATGGCAGCGATTGAATCAAGAGACGTAAGTGTAAAAGAATTGTTCCGGGATTTCTATATTGTTCCCAGCTATCAGCGTGAATATGTCTGGGAAAAAATTCAGGTGAGGCAGCTCCTTGAGGACATACGTGCTGAACAGCAGGAGGGAAGCAGTTCTGAATATTTTATTGGATCGGTGGTTGTTTGCCCCAGTCAGACCAGGCAAGGAGCTGATGATCTGATCGATGGTCAACAGAGGGTTACGACACTTTTTATTATTCTCTGTGCCATCAGAGATAAACTGTCCAGCCTTGGTGAAGATAGTCTGGAGGGAATTAAAAAGAGTATCGTTGATGTTGATACGGACCAGGATGGGAATGACTGTCTTCGAGCGCACCTTGAGCCACAGTATAAAGATGCAGGAAATGTTTTTAATGATCTGATAGAGGGGCAGCCAATAAAAAAGGCTGAAACGAGATCCATAAAAAACATTTCTGTTGCTTACAGCACGGTAAGGCAGTTTTTATCGGATGATCTGGAAGATTCTCGGGAGGAGATTAAAAAGTTTTTTGGATATCTGATAAAGAATGTCAAATTGATCAAGATATATACGGATAGTTTTGGGCGGGCTTTAAAGATATTTGAAACGATTAATGACCGTGGCATTGGTTTGAATGCCATGGATCTTTTGAAAAATCTTCTGTTCATGAGTGCAGACGAGAGAGATTTTGAAGATCTGAAGGAGTGTTGGAAATCTATTGTAGATGATTTGTATAAAATCAATGAGAAGCCATTACGTTTTCTGAGATATTTTATTTTTTCAATATGGGGTGTGCCTAGGCTTGCAAAGGATGAATTATACGAATGGCTTATAAAGAATGATGAAAAAATTGGTTTAAAGAATAACCCGGTTGCTTTCGCAGAACGTCTGAAGGAAGCCCTGAAAGCTTATGCAGGTTTCCTGAACAAGAAAGATCATTATGGGAATGAAAGCCATATTCTAGAAAACATATCTTTTTTGTATAGAAAACATACGTCTGCGAGGCAGTATCTTGTCCTTCTTCTTGCAGGGCGGCATCTCTCGTCTGAGATTTTTTCAGCTTTGTGTCGTGACATTGAGTCATTCCTGTTCGTATGTATTCTTGTAAAAGAGGAAATTCGGACGTTTGAAGCCTTGTTTGCTCGGTGGTCTCTTCGTCTTGCTAAGGTAAGAACTGCGGAAGATTATAGGATTTTTTCGAAGGAAACATTCCAGAGTCAAAAGCGGAAACATGCAAACAAGTTTCACATCACATTCAAGGAAATGGATGACAGGTCACTTCCTAAATATCAGTTTGATTATGTCCTTGGAAAACTGACGCAGTATGTTGATAGGAATGCTTATGGGGGAAATAGTCCTCTTTCTTATTATTGTAACTCGAGAGAGGTTCATCTGGAGCATATTTTACCTCGAAATTCGGATGGAGAGGTATTTAAGGAGTTTGGTTCCGGGGCCGATGATCCCAGGCTGATTTCATCAATCGGGAATCTGGCTCTGGTTGAGAAATCAATCAACATGTCATTGGGAAATAAACCATTTTCCAAGAAGAGGTGTATTTATCCTGAATCCCGTTATCTTCTGACAAGAATCATTGCTGAAAGGCCAAATATAGGTAACACGGCGATTGATCGGGCTGTACTGCATATGCATCCATTTGACGAATGGAACAGGGATTCCATTCGTCAGCGTGCTGAGTGGTTGGCTGATCTCGCCTGTGTCGTGTGGGATGTTCCGATTGATGATTATGGAAAAGGGCTGGGGATTGGTGAATGAGAGGCACCTCCTCAGTTGAAGGGCTGGTAGCGGAAGGACATCAGGACCATGTCGGCATCGCTTTTGGGTTTGCCGCCAATGCCGGAGAAGGCCTGCACATGGGTGTGGGAATACTGTCCCCCTACCAGCAGGGTACCGTAATCGCCCTTGGCAGCGGTGTACCAGAAGCCACCGGTCGCCTGTGCCACCGTGCGGATGTTGCCGGAGGCTGCACAGTTCGTGGCGAGTTCGGTGGAGCAGCCCCGCATGTCGAAGTTCCGGTTGCCGTAGCCGTAATGGCCGCTTCCTTCATCGAAGGCACGACGGCTGAGAACGGTTTCTGCCCCGGCATAGGAGTAGAGCTTTAGGTTTTTCAGGGGGTTGCCATAGAGGCCGATCAGGAGGTTGGCTTCCGGCAGGGGTGTGACGGCATTGTTGCGGCCATAGGTGTAGTCCGGCATGTTCGTGGTGCCGTAGCGGCCCAGCCCCGTACCCACGAGGCCTGACGCCTGGAAGTAGAGCTTCCTGTCGATGAGGGGCAGGACCATGCCTCCCCCGCCCCCTCCGGCGATGCGGGTGTGGTTGGTCCCTTCACCCGGCGTGCTGGTCCGGTCCCGGAAAAAGCGCATGACGCCGGTGACCTCATAATGGCCCCAGCCGGGGTCGGCAGCGATCTTGGCGACGAGGTCCGGTGCCGGGTCGGTCGTGTAGTAGGTGGAGGGGTTGTTGACGTTCGTGCCGGTCAGGCGGTCCGTCGTGATGCAGTGGTTCGACGTGCTGGAACAGGGTGACACGCCGGCCGGAACGGCACTGGGATTCTCGATGGACAGGCCGGTGGCGTAGCGTTCTTCCCTGCCGAAGGTCTTGACGGCACGGAACTGCGCATTGCGGGTCCAGTTGAAGCCGGGGACATACTGGGCCTCGATGACCATGGGGGTCTGTTCGTCACGGGCCAGCATCCCCTTGTTGAAGAGCGTGATAAGCGACCAGCTCTGCCCGCCCAGCAGGTACCAGCCGTCATCCCGGTCTTTCAGCTCGCCGTAAACCACACGGGCCCGTGGGACGTAGGAGTTGGACTGTCGGGAGTTGGAGGATGATCCCGACCCCTGAAAGTCCGTCTCGACATAGGCATCAGCCTCAAGCTTCCTGGTCAGCATTCCCTCTGCCAGCAGGGCCAGGCGGCTCTGTCGCTCGGTCTGGTGGAATTCGCTCATGTGGGAGGCTGGCTGATTGTGCCAAGGGATGCCGTTATAGGCACTGGCAATGTCCGCCGCACTGTTGCGGGACCGCCAGACGCCTGCGGCCTCCAGGTATCCCCCCAGTGTCAGGCGGACTCCGCCGATCTGGAGCTGTCCCCGCCGCATGGGGCTGTAGAGGTCCGGATGGGCGGGAGGAATGGCCGTCAGCTCACCATAGGGTGTGCTGGCCGTGCGGGAGGGGGACAGGATGGCATTGTCGCCAAGGCCGAAGACATCATCATGGCTGTTCCGTGCCTGCGGGACGGTTCCGTAAGGGCCTGTGGCAGGCTGGCCGAGCAGTCTGGCTCTGGAGGCATACGGGTCGGCCTCGATGAGTTCACGCTGGCGGGCAAGCTCGGCCCGGACACGTCGATTCTCGGCGGCCTGTTTCTTTTTCATCACGTCAAGCTGGGCCTGCATGGCGTGTATCTGTTTTTCCATCATGGCGATGGCATCGCTGGAACCCGCAGCATGGGCGGACGAGGTAAGGACAGGTGAAATATATGACAGGAGTGTTACTGTCATAAAATTGTAATAAAAATGCGGTCTATTGAGTTTTATTCCAGATTTCACGAGTATTTCCTCTGTCTTATGGCCTTGCATGTGCCTATTTACCCATTTTTTCCCATTTAAAAAGTCTTTTCTTGGATGTGATTCATATTTTTATTGTCTGGGGGGCGTGTGCAGCTATAACGGCAGACAGGTGAATCATTGCGTGTGCCGAGGGATTTATGCGTCCGACAGACAAGCCTCATTCCTGCTGGGAAAAATGCAGGAAAGTTCTCATGGCGGCACTGTGCGTGTCGTCTGCCCTTGCGGGGGTGGCCCGGGCGGAGGATGTGGAGATAACGGGTGCTGGCTCAAGCTTTGCCGCTCCTGTCTATCAGAGCTGGAGCGTCCCTGCGGGGGAGCAGGCCGGTCTTCAGGTGAACTATCAGACGGTCGGGTCCAGCGCAGGGCAGGATCAGGTGGTGGAACGCACGGTGGACTTCGGGGCGTCCGACAAGCCCATGAGTGCCGCCCGTCTGGCCGAGACGCATCTTTACCAGTTTCCGACCGTCATGAGTGGCGTGGTACTCGTGGTCAACCTGCCCGGTCTGGAAGCGGGCCAGCTGAAGCTGGACGGGCCGACCCTGGCGGCCCTGTATGACGGGCGCATCACGGACTGGGACGACCCCCGCATACAGGCTCTCAATCCCGGCCTGAAACTGCCGGACATGGGGGTCGTGGCCGTGCACCGGGCCGATGGTGCCGGGACGACCTACGTGTTCACCTCCTACCTGTCCCGGACCTCACCGGAATGGGAGAGCCGGATCGGGGCCGGTACGCTGGTGCAGTGGGCAGGGGGAGCAGGGGCACGGGGCAATGATGGCATTGCGGCTCTCGTCCGTCAGACGGAAGGGAGCATTGGCTATGTGGAATATGCCTATGCGGCCCAGAACCATCTGGGCATCGTGCAGATGAAGAATCATGACGGACGGTATGTCCTGCCCTCCCTGAAGGGGTTCGTCGCAGCGGCCTCGGCGGCGGAATGGAAGGCGGAGGACCATTTTGCCGTCAGCCTGCTGGACCAGCCCGGTGAGGAGAGCTGGCCCATCGTGTCGGCCACCTATGTTCTGGTACCAGAAGACGCAGTGAACCGGCCCGAGGGACAGGGCGTGAAACGCTTCTTCAGCTGGGGGTTCGCCCACGGGGCGGAGATCAACGCCCGCCTGGGGTATGTCGGCCTGCCTGCGTCCGTCAGTGATGCTGTTTTGCGTGGCTGGCCTTCGAGCGCAGCAGGGCGGTAAGGAGGGACACCTGTCCCTCGTGCCGCAGACCGTGCCAGCTGAGGAGGGTGTCGGCCAGAAAGGCGAGCAGGGCTGCCACGGTGCAGCCCAGTGCGGTGCCGAAGAGGGCGAGCAGCCAGAGTGACGTGGTGGCATCCCCCAGGGACCCGACGAAGAGGGCGATGGCGGCACCGCAGGTCATGGCCCCGCCCAGCCCGTTCAGGATGATGGCGAGGTCCAGCACGACGATGCGGCGGGTGAGCCGTTTCTGCCGGGTTTTCAGACGCTGCGGCGTGTCGTAACTGTAATGGTGGTCCTGCTCGGTGGGGGGAGCGGCCAGCAGGCGGTTCACGTTGTCCAGGTGGTCCGAGACACGGGCCAGCCTCGTGTTGAAAATGTTGATCAGCGTGCCAATGCCGGAAAGCATGAAGACAGGCGTGAGGGCCATCTGGATGATGTGGGCAGCATCGTCGATATTGTTCATCTGGGTCAGAAAGGGCAGGCTGTTCAGAAAGGGCATGATGATGGGTCAGGTATGGTTGTGTGCTGCGGCATTGCGCCGGGGATGACCTGTTCTGGCCCCCGGAGGGGATGATAATGCACAAGGGAGGCCGGATGGGCAACAGGACTGTTGGGGGCGTGACAGGGCGTCCGGGTAGAGGCTGGCTCCGCAGGCTGGCTGTATTGGTCTGTCTGGCCGGTCCGGTGGCTCCGGTCATGGCAGACGGGACGGGAGGCGGCATTCCGGCCTGTTCGCCCGCCGCACGGCAGGTGGAGCTGGCCTGCCAGAGCTGGACGGAAATAGAGGCGGCCCTGAAGGCGGGAACGGGGACGGTCATCCTGCCGGTCGGAGGGACGGAACAGAGCGGCCCCTACATGGCCGTGGGTAAGCACAATGTTCGTGCCCATGTGCTTGCGGATGAGATCGCCCGCAGGCTGGGGCACACGCTGGTGGCTCCTGTACTGGCCTATGTGCCGGAGGGAGCGACACGCCCACGGACGGGGCACATGCGTTTTGCCGGGACATTGTCCATTCCGCCTGCCGTGTTTGCAGGACTGGTGCAGGGAGCGGCGGAGAGCCTGAGGGCCCAGGGGTTCAGCACCATCGTGCTGCTGGGGGATCATGGCGGATATCAGACGCAGCTGGCGGGACTGGCGGCAGGGCTGAACAGGCGGTGGGCCAGGGAGGGGACGGCGAGGGTCCTGTTCGTGGGGACCTATTATGATGTGGTGGCCGGAAAATATGCGGATCATCTGCGTCAGCAGGGGTACGGTGTGGCTTTGGGGAAACATGCCGACATAAGCGATACGTCCCTCATGCTGGCTGTCGATCCGTCCCTTGTGCGGGAGGGGCTTCTGAGGCAGGCTGGGAAACCAGGTTCTGCCGATGGTGTCTATGGTGGTGACCCGCGGCAGGCAACGGCTGAACTTGGCCGGGCCGGCACAGCCATGCAGGTGCAGGCTGCCGTTGAGGCCATTTCGTCTTTCAACAGGAGACGCCCATGAGGCTCAAAGTTTCTTTTCTGGCAATGGGGGCCCTGCTGGCTGCGGGAGCAGCACAGGCCCAGCAGGCAGTCAACCATCCGGACCCGCAGGATGAACCCATCGCTGCGGAGTCCCCCAAGCCTTTCCCGGACGGTGATCCGTCCGCAGCGGCCAAGGGTGTTTCCGTTCCTGCTCCTGTCGTGACGGAGCAGTCTCCGGTCGTGCAGACCATTCCCGGAATGCCTCCCGTGACGGACCTTCACAACATCTACAGCGAGGCGAGCGGGCCGGACAAGCTGTCTCCTGTCGTGGCGCATGACCTGGAGCGGGTCTATGTGCCGAACCTGCGTGGCAACAGCGTGTCCGTCATCGACCCGAAGACCTACAAGGTCGTGGACACGTTCCCGGTGGGGCGGTCTCCCCAGCATGTCGTGCCTTCATGGGACCTGCGGACCCTGTGGGTGACGAACAACAGCGAGGGCCATACGGACGGGTCCCTGACGCCGATCGACCCGGTGACCGGCAAGCCCGGCAAGGCCATTCCGGTTGATGACCCCTACAACATGTATTTCACGCCGGACGGGCAGAATGCCATCGTCGTTGCGGAGGCGCACCGCCGTCTGGATTTTCGTGACCCGCACACGATGGCCCTGAAGGGGTCTGTCGAGGCTCCGCTCTGCGAGGGCATCAATCATGCGGCTTTCTCGGTGGATGGCCGTTATGCGATCTTCACCTGCGAGTTCGGGCGGTACCTGGCCAAGGTGGACACGGTCAACCGTCAGCTGCTGGGTATGCTGAAGCTCTCCAAGGGGGGAATGCCTCAGGACGTTCTGGCCGCTCCGGACGGACACAAGTTCTATGTGGCTGACATGCATGCCGATGGCGTCTTCATCATTGATGGTGACAGCTTCAAGGAGACGGGATTCATTCCCACGGGTCTGGGGACGCACGGCCTGTATCCGAGCCGTGATGCCAGGCTGCTTTATGTGGCCAACCGTGGGTCTCACATGGTGCATGGCCCCCGTCACAGCAAGGGCAGCGTTTCCGTTGTGGACGTGGCCACGGACAGGGTGCTGAAGACCTGGCCGATCCCTGGTGGTGGCAGCCCGGACATGGGGAATGTCAGTGCGGATGGCAGGACGCTCTGGCTCTCTGGCCGGTTTGACGATGTCGTCTACGCCATTGATACGGAAAGCGGTGCCATGAAGCAGATTCCTGTCGGGGCGGAGCCTCATGGTCTGACGGTCTGGCCCCAGCCGGGCCGGTACAGCATCGGTCATACGGGCATCATGCGCTGAGCGGTTACTGAGCCGTCTCATGATGTTTCTGGAGAAAGGGGGCCTGATGGCCCCCTTTTTTCATGTCCTGACGGATGTGAGAAAAAGAAAGCTGTTTCTATTTTATTAATGAAATGTTAAATAACACCCATCTTCTTCGGGGTCCAGTCTGGCCTTGTCCATCTACAATAGTCTGCATGAGTCGGGGTCTATGACAGTCCTGAAAGGACGTGCCTTGCGTTTTTTTCTGCTGGTGCCTCTACTGGTGACGCTGGTCTATTATGCTCTCCTCTCACCCGTCCTGTATGAATCACAGACCTTTCTGATTGTCGAAAAACCTGACGGCCGGGGTGATGACGCCTCGCCGATGATGGGGAGTGGCGGCCGGAACGCCGGGAACTATCTGTTCCAGACATTCGTGTCCTCCTATGAGGAGTTCCAGTCCCTCGACAGGAAACTCGACCTTGCCCGGCATTACAGTTTCTTTCCGGACCCAATCCAGAGTTTTGGCGGGGCGATGTCGTTCTTTTCACGCAGCCGTCGTGCCCTGTACGGCTATTACGGACGTTACGTCGTCGATGTGGATGTCGGCAGGAAAGATGGTATCGTCAGGCTGACCGTCAGGGCACCTGATCCGTCTCTCGTGGGGGCGATGACCGGCCAGATTCTTTCCGATGCCAGGGCCAGGATGGCGTCACTGAATGAAGAGTCGGATGCGCTGCTTCTTCAGGAGCATGAGGCCTCCATGAGAAGGCTGGGTGATGTCATCGCCCGGGATGAGCGGAGCCTGGCAGACAACGTGCTTGCGTCAGGCATCTACGATGGCAGCGGCTTCTACGACACCGTACTGAAAACGCAGTTCCAGATACTGGCCAGCCAGGCGTTCCTGAAAGGAAAATATGCGGTCTTTCAGGGCAGCGTGGACCATGATGCCCAGGCCGTCCGTCGGGAGATGACCACCTATGAGGCTGAACAGACGGGGCTGCAGCAGCAGGCCGTGGAAAAACGGGCCATCATCCTTGAGAATGACCGTCTGATCCATGAGATCAGGTCACTTTCAGGCATTCTGGACACGGAAATGGCGGCCTATGAGACCGTCCGGGCGAAGGTGATCACGGCGCATTATTTCCTGAAGACGGTCAGCGGGCCTGTGGTTGAGGAAACACCTGTCAGGCCGGCATTCTGGTGGAGCGTTCTGGCGTCCCTGGCTGTCGGAGCGGTCCTGTATATGGCACTGGTCTGATACATATGATGGTGACGTCCATGAGCCGCTGCGGTCTGGTGATCATGGCCTTGTCCACGCCGGTTCTCACGGGGTGTGACCTGCCAAAGGCCGGGCCGGGCGTAGGGTCGCTCATGGCACGGCGGCAGTACCAGAATGGTCGGCAGTCATTTGACGGGCTGGTGACCCGGGAAGTGACCATAAAGGACGCTCTAGAGACCGCCAGACAGATACGGGCGGAGGATGCGGCCCGCATCAGGCAGTCGGCCGCCGCCATCAATGTCGGGAGCAGTACCCGGAATTCCACGCTCCATCGTGGTGATGACATCACCGTGTCCATCCTTTCCTTTTCGGGGGGCAGTGAGGGGCTGGGGGCCGCACCGTCCGTCATGCGGCTGGGGCGGTTTTCCATCATGCAGGACGGCACGGTGGACCTGCCCTATCTTGGCCCGGTTCAGGCCATGTCCCTGACATGCAGCCAGATGCAGCGGAAACTGTCCCGCCTTTATGCGGAGAGACGGATATTCAGCAATCCGTCCGTCATCGTCCGGGCTGACGGAACGGAGGATGGTCAGGCTGCCGATTCCGTCCTTGTCGTGGGGCAGGTGAACCATCCCAGGGAAGTCAGGTGGCGGGCCGGTGGCATGACACTGGCGCATGTGCTGGCCGAGGCCATGGGGGATGAAACGGTCATGATGGCCGAGACATCCGATGGGGGGGTGGCCGCCCCGGCCCGTTATGCGACCGTCGTGTCGGTCGTCCGGGAAGGGCAGGTTGTCGGTGAGCTGCCCATCAGTGAGGCCCTGTCAGGTGATGTTTTTCTGGCCCCGCATGACAGGGTGATCGTGAAGAAGACGGCGTCCATCATGGTGCCCGTGCTTGGTGGCGGGGCTGCCCGGCCGGGAGCCTATGCGTTCGGGGTCAGTCCGACACTGGCGGAGGTTCTTGCCATGTCCGGTGGCCTGCGACAGGAGGCCGCTTCCAGCCGGGCCGTTTTCGTCCTGCGGTATGACCATGAAAGACCATGCCTCCTCAGGATTCCGTTTGATCGTGTCTATGGTCTGTTCGTGGCGCAGAATTTCCTTCTGAAGAGTGGTGACGTGGTCTATGTCGCCGAATCGGCATGGATGCCCTACCTCAAGGTCTTCTCGCTGATCGTCCAGGCTGGTGTTCTGGTGTCCATCGCCCGATGAGTGTGGAAGGGCGGTGTTTTGATTTTTCCCCCTATCGGGAGCTTCTGGGTTGTGGAGCGGAGCGGATCACATCCTTCGAAGCTCTCAACATGTTTCTGGACCGTCACGGAGCGGCCGATCCGGTTCCCTGCTTCAGGAGGCTGCCCATTTCCGTCTTGAAGCTTGGTACTGAGTGGAAGGGCGGGCTATGGTCATGCCTTCGGGCCTGGTTCAGGCGGCGGACTCGCCGCCCTGAACCGGCATGGCGGGAGCTGATGGACCGGCGGAGCAGGAAGATGCTGCTGCTGTCCCTGGCCATCACGGCCATCATGTTCAGCCTTGCCCTGCAGAGCCTGTTTTCTGATCTGGATGGACATGACGTGGTGCAGTGCGTCTATGCCTTCCTGTATCTGTTCCTCACGTTCTTTGCTGCCTATTCGTTCGTGAAGCTGATCTTCGGGTGCTGGCTGGCCCTGAAAGGTCCGGCGGGGAATCCCCACCATCCGGTGCATGGGGCCAGGGAGCCGGACAGCACGGAACGGTGCGCCATACTGTATCCGGTCCATCATGAGGACATGCACAGGGTCGGGGCGGGCATGGCGTCCTTGATCGAGAGTCTCCGGAACGACGTGCCGGATCATGTCCATCATTATGATCTGTTCCTGCTCTCGGACAGTACGGATGAACGGTATGTCCTGACGGAACAGGCGGCCTTCTATCACCTGAAACAGCGTTATCCCGACATGGCCATTCATTACCGGCACAGGGCGTATAACGCCAATGCGAAGCTGGGGAACATCGTCGATTTTCTCCGGCGATGGGGCCGGGACTATGCCTACATGTACATGATGGATGCGGATTCCATCGTGTCAGGGGCCTGCATCCACCAGTGCCTGCGGATGATCGTGGGGAATGGCCGGATCGGCATCATCCAGACCAATCCGCTGCCCGTGCTGCGGCAGTCATTTTTCGGGCGGCTCTTCCAGTTCAGTAGCCACCTCTACGGCTCGGTCTTTGCCTCCAGCATGGAGGCCCTGTCCATGGGGCATGCCAGCTATATCGGACACAACGCTATCATAAGGACGGAGGCGTTCATCCGGCACTGCATCCTGCCGGAACTGTCCGGCATGAAGCCGTGGGGCGGAAAGCCCCTGTCGCATGACATTGCCGAGGCGTCCATGATGGGAAGGGCCGGATATGAGGTTTGGTTCCTGTCGGACATCGGGGGAAGCTACGAGGAAATACCGGCCAATGCATCGGGCTTTCTGGCCCGTGAGAACAGATGGATGCAGGGGAACATCCAGAATGTCCGGTTCCTGTTCACGGACAGGCTCCAGGGCCTGCACCGGGAAACCCTGCTGACGGGGGCCCTGGGGTATTTGATGGCACCTGTCAGTGCCCTGTTCATGGTCTCGTCCGTCTATGCGTCGGCTCATGTTGAAAGCAGCCTCATGGAAGGAACCGTGCCCGAGACGCTGAGGATGATGTCCCTCGTGCTTTTTGTCCTGGCCATGATCTTCGTGTTCTCACCCCGGCTGATCGCCCTCTCCGTGGCCATGCGGCGTGGGACGGCCTGCCATTATGGCGGCCGGGGAAAGCTGCTCTTCAGCTTTCTGCTGGAGACCCTGTTCGTGCTTTTCTACAATCCGGTCATCATGTGTTTCATCGTGAAGTTCCTGCTGGCCTATGTCCGGCGGATTTCCGTCACGTGGACGAACCAGCAGCGGAATGATGATCCCCTGACCTTCCGGGGCTGCCTGCGGGAATACTGGTGGTGTTCCGCCATCGGCCTGTCAGGGACATGGCTGCTGAAACGGGTGATGGATGGCCAGTCGGATCATGAGACCGAGCTGCTGGTGCAGTGGTCAGGTGGCCTGCTGTCTGGCGAGGCCATGTTCGTTTGGTTCATTCCGGTGATCGGCGGTCTGGTTCTGGCTCCCTTCATGGCGTTTCTGACAAGCCATACGTGCGGGCTGGCCAACAGGTGCCGCTGGTTTCTCATACCGGAGGAGGCCGTGGAGCCGGATGTCATCAGCTGCCTGAAGAGGAATCTGCCCATCATGAGGGCGGCCTTCCCGGCTGCTGGCGGTCACATTCTCAGACATGCGCTGACAGACCCGTCATTCTACATCCAGCATTACCGGCGTGTCCGGTCCCGCCGGGCCATAGCCGACCGGCTTCTGCCGAGGATCAGGGCGGGGCAGAGGCTGGACAGGCGCAGCCTGATGATGGCCCTGAAGGAGAGGGCCTGTTTCGTGGAACTCGTGAAGAAATACTGTCTGGCGCAGGGTCATTCCCTATAGCAGGTGGTCGACGGTTTTATGCAGCAGGAAGCGGTCTTCAGTCATGGAGGTGAAGGCGGACATGCACAGCCACAGGATGGTCATGAGAATGGTCCGTCTGCGGCTGTTCCTGAGGGACAGGACGACGGTGCCTTCTTCCTGATCCCAGAAGGTCGTCCCGGTTTTTCTGTAGCGTATGTAGTGGAATATCTCGGCCAGAGGGGGCAGGAGATAGATGCCACCCATGAAGCAGCCGACATAGATGAGGTAGGTGCGGCTGAGGCAGGTGCGGAGGGTGAGCGTCCGGCCGTCATCATGGAATGGCCTGATGCCGAGAAGATGCTTGCCCAGGGTGTTGCCGAAATGGGCACAGATGAGGGCGTCCAGCAGCATGGAGAGCGGAAAGACGAAAAAAAGGTCG
This sequence comes from Bombella mellum, assembly GCF_014048465.1. Taxonomy (GTDB): domain Bacteria; phylum Pseudomonadota; class Alphaproteobacteria; order Acetobacterales; family Acetobacteraceae; genus Bombella; species Bombella mellum. Next base: position 110,500 of record NZ_PDLY01000004.1, on the reverse strand, counting down.
ATGCCCGTATTGATGAGAAGTCCGGGTGTCAGGGCGTAGGTGGGGCCATGCAGGGCCAGCAGGCCGGGAAACAGACGTTCCAGAACGTGGAAAAGACTGTAGATGGGCAGGGAAAGGATGAAGCTGTACAGCGTCAGGTCAATGTTGCGGGCCATCAGACGTGCCCAGAGACCGGCCTTCTGAGGGAGAGAGGGGAGAGGATGGTCCATCGTCAGGAGTGCCTTGGGTCTGGTGTGGAACGTTGATGAATTCATTCTGGCTGGGTGCCAATTATGTCGTCAGGACGTGCCTGTGACCAGCCCACCTTATGGGGACGTGTCCGCTGGGGTATGGTGTGCCCGCCGGAATATGATGAGACGTGGATGAGAAGGGGAGCGAAAGGTCGGATGAGACAGCGTACAGGCATGATGATGGCCGTTCTGTCCGTGGTGGGAGGACTGGTCATGACCTGTCCCTCTGTCCGGGCGGCGGAGAGCACGCCCGTGGTGACCAGCCATACACGGGCCACCCTTGTCAGCATGACGGATGCCGTCGGAGACGGGCAGAAGACCCTGCGGGTCGGGCTGCGGCTTCAGCTGAAGCCGGGATGGCACACATACTGGCAGAATCCCGGTGATGCGGGCGAGGCTCCCCATGTTCATGTCACGGCCGATGGGGTCCGTACAGGCAGTACCGAGCGGGTGGACTGGCCTGTCCCGGAACGTGTCTCCGAAGGTGGGCTGATGGCCTATGCCTATCAGGGCGATGTCCTGCTGCCCGTGCGCCTGCCCGTGCAGGGACAGGGGGCCGGTGAGGTGCGGATCGTGGCCGAAGCGGACTGGCTGGTCTGTGCGGATGTCTGCGTTCCCGAGAAGGGGAGCTTTTCCCTGACCCTGTCCGCTGGCGATCATGGTTCCGGACAGGAGGCGGCAGAGGCCGCCCTGTTCCGCCGGGCTGATGCTGCCATGCCCCGCCCCTCCCCTTTTCAGGCGGAGATCACGGCTGGAGGGCAGCTGCGGCTGACAGGGAGCGGGATTTCACCTGATACGGTCCGGCAGGCCTGGTTCATGCCGCAGGATGGTGGCGTCATGGCGCAGAACGTGCCGCAGGAGCTGTCCGTGCAGGATGGATGGATGACCCTTGGCCTGAAGCCTGATCCCTATGGCCATCCCCCTTTCTGGCAGAAGCCGCTGGCGGGTGTGGTCGTGCTGGTGGATGGGGCTGGCAACCGTTCCGGCCTTCAGGTCATGGTGGAACCTGTCATGGGAGCGGAGGCGGGCGGCCATCCCGCGGCGGGAATGCAGGGAAAGGCGGATCGGGGCCTGTGGGGCAATCTGCTGTCGGCCTTTCTGGGGGGTGTCATTCTCAATCTCATGCCCTGCGTGTTTCCCGTTCTGGCCATGAAGCTTCTGTCCTTCGCCCATATGGGCGGAGCCGGATGGCGCAGGCGGTGGAGGAGTGCCGCTTTCTACAGCGTGGGCATCATGGGCTGTTTTGCCATCCTTGGTGCCCTGATGATGGCCCTGCGTTATGGCGGGGCTGCCGTTGGCTGGGGGTTCCAGTTCCAGTCCACGGCTTTCGTGGTGGGGGTGGGGTGGCTGCTTTTTGTCATGGCACTCAATCTTCTTGGCGTGTTCCAGATCACGGGGGGACGGCTGACCGGCCGGGCCGGGCAGGTGGCCGCCGGTCATGGCCCGGCCAGTGACCTGCTGGCCGGCCTGCTGGCGGTGATCGTGGCGACACCCTGTACGGCTCCGTTCATGGGGGTGGCCATTGCGGCCGCACTGGGCGGTCCGGTCTGGTCCGGGCTGCTGGTCTTTCTGGTCATGGGGCTGGGGCTGGCCGCTCCCTACTGTGTCTGTGCGGTCGTGCCGGGTCTGGCCAGACGTCTGCCCCGGCCCGGTGCGTGGATGGAGCGTCTGAAACAGCTGCTGGCCTTTCCCCTGCTGGCGAGCTGCGTGTGGCTCCTCTGGGTCGCCGTCCTTCAGTCCGGTGGCGGGGCGGTCCTGCTCATGGCAGGTGGTGCCGTTCTTCTGGGGCTGGGAAGCTGGCTGTACGGGCTGGCGCAGCAGCGGGCCATGCTGGGTGAGGCTCCCCGGCTGGTGCTGGTCTGCCGGAGCCTGGCCGTGCTGTGTCTTCTGGTCTGTCTGGTCGGGCTGGGGAAGACCGTGGCGGCCGGTGAGGGGGATGGCGTTCCTGCTCCCGGCAGGGGTGAGCAGGCCAATTCTCTGACTGAACCGTTTTCTGAGGAGAGGCTGGCGGCACTGAGGGCGGCGGGGCGTCCCGTTTTCGTGGACATGACGGCGTCATGGTGCGTGACCTGTCTGGTCAATGAGCGTGTGGCACTGGATGTGCCGTCCGTCCGGCAGGCTTTCCGGGAGCATGGCGTGGTCATGCTGCGTGGTGACTGGACCCGTCGGGACGAACGGATCACGGCGTTCCTGAGAACACATGGTCGTGATGGCGTTCCGCTGTATCTGTATTATCCGCCGCATGGCAGGGAACGGGTATTGCCGCAGATTCTTGCCCCGTCCCTCGTTCTGGAGGTGCTTTCCGGCGCAGGGAGGACCGGGACCCCGTAACTTTCCATGATGCAGCATTTTACTTTCGGTTAATATCAGGTAAGTGGTTCGTAAATCGGGCAGGGCGTGATGCGCCCTGTGGCGTTCTCTGACCAAAGTGCATGATGTGACAGAAAGCGGGAGTTGCTGGTGGGACGTATCATTTTCTTGAACTGTTTCCCCCGGGATTATGTTTCCGGCGGAATCAAGACGATGTACCAGCATGCCCTCCTGCTCCGTCGTGCCGGTTTCCAGGTTCAGGTGCTGCAGGCGGACGGGGTTCCTCCGTGGCTGTCTCCTGAGGTGGCCCCCATGGTCTGTGGTTCCATCTCGAACCTCACCCCTCAGGACATGCTGGTTTTCCCGGAGGTGCTGGATGGCTGGTACGGGGAAATGATGCAGGCACCCCTGAAGGCCAGGAAGGTCATTTTCTGCCAGAATCCGTATTATTTCTTCACATACAAGCCGTCCCTCCAGAAGCTCAGGCAGTGGGGGGTCAGCCGTGTCCTGGCCCCGGGGAAGGAGACCGCCCTCATGCTGCAGAGGGTGCTCGGGCTGGATGAGGTGCCCATCACGTCACCGGTGGTGGACAGCAGGCTGTTCACCCCACGGAGAAAGAAGCTCCAGATCGTTTTCAGCCACTGGAAGTGGGCAAGGCAGGGACCCCTTCCGGACTATGCCGGCATGATTCAGGAAATGCTGCGAACCAAATACCCGCAGTGCGCCGACGTGCCCTGGGTTCTCCTGAAGGACAGGAGCGAGAAGGAGGTGGCGACCCTGATGGGCGAGTCAGCCATATGCCTGTCGCTGGGGAGGCTGGAATCCCTGGGCATGACGGCTCTGGAAGGCATGTCCGCCGGGTGTGTCGTGGTCGGCTTCCACGGTGGCGGTGGCCGTGACTATGCGACAACGCAGAACGGCTTCTGGCATTCCCCGGAGGATCTGGAACAGGTCGTGGATTCCCTGGCCCTGGTGCTGTCGGCTTTCTCCCACGGCAACGCCATGCTGACGAAGATGCTGGAGCATGGTCTGGAGACGGCCAGGCAGTATGGGCCGGACCAGGCCAGCGAACAGCTGAAACGGGTCTACGGCCAGCTCCAGATGTAAGGTTCTGTCCCGTTCAGGGGAAAAAAATATGATGCAGGGATGTTTTCATCGCTCATCAACGATATAACAGCCATTCATTAACATGTGGATGCGTGCTGTCCTGAAGTCGGGCATGGGGTCGGTCGGGCTTCTGGTCATGGTGCATGGGAGGATGCGGAATGCTGGATCGTTTTGTGGCATATAATGCACGCAGTGCTGGTGACGTGATCGCTTTTGGCAGCCTGTCCCATCAACGGTCCTATGCGCTGCTCGAGGCCACGGTCAGCCGTCTGGCCCGTGCCCTGGAGGGGCTGAGAAGCCTCGATCTCCAGCGTGTGGCGGTGCAGTGTCCTGACCCCTGGCGGCATTGGGCACTGACCCTGGCACTGGGGAGACTGGGGCTTGCCTCCGCTTCTCTCGTCAATGGAGAAGTGCCGGAAATTGAGCTGTCCATCCTCAGGCCGGACCTCATCATCCTTCATGGAAAGGTGGGACTGCTGTCGGGGGACGGGCGGCTGTCCCTGCATGAGGACTGGTTCGAGAAGGTCCTGTCCGGTGTGGAAAATGATGACCCGTCCAGCTACTATCCACCCGTTCCGGTGCAGAGGTCGGCACCGTGTCGGCTGGCCCTGGCGAGCGGCACGAACCAGACCCCCCATCTGATAGAGCTGAGCTTCGGTGAGGTGGAAGAACAGATCCACCGGCTCATGTATCATGACATGATCGAGTTCTTCGCCAGCAGTGCCGGACGCCGTGGGCGGGTGACGGGCAAGCCGCAGCTGCTCTGCTCGATCGGTCTTCAGGCTCTGAGCGGCTTCCTTCTGGCCGGTGCGGCCCTGGCGGGTGGCACGACGCTGCGCAGCTCCGATGCCCAGAGCATTGGTGCGGAGGTCATGCAGGCCTCCACGCTCATGGTCGTGATGACACCCGTCCACCTCAATCATCTTCTGCAGGTTCTGCCTCCGAACATGCGGCCCGTGGAGCACATCCATCTGACCGTGGTGGGGGGCAAGCTGTCCGTCGCCGTGCTGGAGAAGGTGAAGAAGCGTTTCACGCCGCATGTGCAGGTTGTCTATGGCACGGATGAATGTGGCATCGTGGCGGCCATTGCTGCAGAGAAGCGTCAGGGTGACGATGAGGTGGGGCCGCCGCTGCCGTGGGTTGATGTCCAGGTTGTGGATTCCAAAGGGCAGCGGCTGGAGGCTGGTCAGGCGGGTGACATCCGCATCCGGGGTGGCGGGGTGATCCGTGGTTACCGTGATGATGGTCCGGCTTCGGATATCCGTTTCCGGGATGGATGGTTTTATCCGGGAGACAGGGGATTCCTCTCCCCTGAGGGGTCGCTGCATCTCCAGGGGCGGAGCGATGCGCTCGTGAATGCCGGGGGAGCCAAGTTCGACCTGGAAGTCATGGAGAACATCCTGCTGACCGAGCCACGCATCAGGGATGTTGGCGTGTTCACGCTGGAGAACAAGGAGGGGACGGAGCGGTTCTATGCGGCTGTCGTGTCCAATGAGAAATTCGACGACAAGGCACTGTCGGCCCGTCTGCGTGAACGCTACGTGGCCCTGCCGCCCGTCATCCTGATCTGGGTACCGGAAATCCCCAGGACACGGGCCGGACACGTGAACAGGGACAAGCTGAAGACAACCCTGAAAGACTACATCCGTCATGAGCTGAACGTCAGATAACCGGGCCTTTCCCTCACACGGCCAGCCAGCCGCCGCCACGACGATCGAAACACAGGAAACAGAACCGCAATGAGCCAGACATATAATCCCGATGAAATTGCCATCATTGGCGTTGGCTGTGTGCTGCCCGCCGGGTTGGGGGACAGGGAGTCTCTCTGGCAGTTCCTGCTGGAGCGGCGGGATGGCTGTGTGGCCGTGCCTGCCGACCGCTGGGGGCGGAAGCGGTTCTATGACCCGGTTGACCAGACCCCGGGCAAGACGACCATGCAGTATGGTCATTTCATGAACCCGGACGATCACCAGTTCGAGCCGCTGTTTTTTGGCATTTCCCCCCGTGAAGGGATGGTGATGGACATCCAGCAGCGTCTCCTGCTGGGTGTGGCGTGGCGTGCGATGGAAAATGCGGGCATCATCGCCAGTTCGCTGGCCGGTACCCGTACCGGTGTCTTCATGGGGAGCTTCACGCAGGACCAGCTCGTCCAGTGTGGCAGCCCCTTCATGCAGTCGCAGATCAGGGACCAGTTTGCGGCGGTTTCCGCCTGCATGACCATGTATGCGGCCCGTATCGCTCATGTGTTCGGGTTCCAGGGGCCGGCCATCGCCATGGACACGGCCTGCTCGTCCTCTCTGGTGGCCCTGCATCAGGCCTGCAACAGCCTGCGTCTTGGCGAGTGTGACGTGGCCCTGGCCGGTGGCGTGAACTTCATGGCCTCTCCGCAGACGGCCATGCTCATGACGAAAGGGCACTTCCTCGCCAAGGATGGCCGGTCCAAGTCCTTCGCCGCGGATGCGGATGGCTATGGGCGTGGTGAAGGCTGCGTCATCCTGATGCTCAAGCGTCTGAAGGACGCCATGCGGGATGGTGATGACATCCGTGGCGTCATCTGCAGTTCCGGCGTGAATCAGGATGGCCGGACGCCGGTGCTCACCATGCCGGATGCCGAGGCGCAGGAAACGCTGATCCGTGACGTGCTGCACCGGGCTAATGTCGATGCCCGGGATGTGGCCTATGTGGAGGCGCACGGGACGGGTACCCCGGTCGGTGACCCGATCGAGGTCAAGGCCATTGCGCAGGCCATCGGCCAGTATCAGCCCGAAGGGCAGAAGGTGCTCATCGGCTCCGTGAAGGCCAATCTGGGGCACATGGAGGCTGCCGCCGGTGGTGTGGCCGTCCTGAAGGCCATGCTGTGTCTTGAACACGGCAAGGTGCCCGGCCAGGCCAACCTGAAGGAGCTGAATCCAGCCATCCCGTTTGAGGACTATCGGGTGCAGGTGGCACAGGGTGAGGCAACGCCCCTGCCGGAGCGTGACAGGCTTTATGCGGTCGTCAATTCCTTCGGTTATGGCGGGACCAATGCCGTGGCCCTGCTGCGCCGCCCGACCGAGGCGGAACGGAATTCCGCACGGCGCAAGGCCGTCCGCCAGCACCGGGTGAAGGGTATCCGCCCAGCCGGGTTCATGAAGCAGGTGCCGCTGCTGCTCAGTGCCTTCTCCGAGGCGTCCCTGGGGCATATGGCCGGGGCCTATGCAGGGCTGCTGGGTGATGGACAGGTGGAGCGCAGCGTGTGGGAAGCTCTCTGCTTCTCCGCAGCACAGTACAGGGCACGCTTCCGCCAGCGGGCTGTCATCCTCCCGGTTCAGGGTGAGGATGAGGTGACGCAGGCCCATGCCGCCCTGATGGCCTTGGCGGAAGGCAGGACGCATCCGGCCCTGTTCACGGGCAAGGCCGTCGTGGATGAGGTCGTGAAGCCGGTCTTCCTCTTCTCCGGCATGGGGCCGCAGTGGTGGGGAATGGGTCGTTATCTGCTGCGGAAGGGGCCTGCCGAGGTCCGTGCTCTGGCGAAGCGTTGTGACGAGCTGTTCAGCAGGCTGGCGGGCTGGTCCCTGCGGGAAGAGCTGCTGAAGCCGGAGGCGAAGTCCCACGTGCAGGAGACGGAGGTGGCCCAGCCAGCCATCTTCCTCGTTCAGATCTGTCTGGCCGCCTTCTTCACCCGTCATGGCGTGATGCCTGGGGCCATTGTCGGGCATAGTGTGGGCGAGGTGGCAGCCGCCTATGTCAGCGGTGCGCTGGAGCTGGAAGATGCCGTGACGGTCATTTATCACCGCAGCCGCCTCCAGGCCACACGGGCGGGCCGTGGTACCATGCTGGCCGTCGGCATGAGCCGCAACGTGCTGGAGGGCCGCCTTGAGGCCTTCGATGGCAGGCTGACCATTGCCGCCATCAACAGCAGCGAGTCCTGCACGGTTGTCGGCCCCCGTGAGGAGCTGGAGGTGCTGGAGGCGGACTGCACGAGGGAGGGCGTTTTTGCCCGCTTCCTGAAGGTGGACGTGCCGTATCACAGCCCGGAAATGGCGGCGATCGAGGAGGGGATGCTGGCATCCCTGGCCGACATCACGCCGAAGGCACCGACCGTTCCGCTTTACTCCACGGTCACGGGCAGGCTGTGGGAAGAAGGCGAGCGGCATGACGCCGCCTACTGGTATGCCAATGCCCGTGAGCCGGTCCTGTTCCATGATGCCATGCGGGCCCTGCTGAAGGACGGTCATGCCGTCTTCCTGGAGCTTGCGGCCCACCCCGTGCTCGGCACGTCCGTGACGGGCTGTGCGGATGAGGGACGCTATGAGGTTGCGGTCATTCCGACGCTGCGCCGCAAGCAGGATGATGCTGATGGTCTGCTGCGGGCCCTTGTCCGTCTGACACTCAGCGGTGCCGAGCCGGACTGGCGGTATGTCCTGCGTCCGGAACGGACGGAACTGCCCTTCTATCGTTGGGAGGTGGAAAACAAGGCCTGGCTGGAGACGGAGGCGTCCCGCCGTGACCGTCTGGACGAGCAGGTCCATCCGGTTCTCGGGACACCGAGCCTTCTGGAGAGCCGGGCCTGGCGTGCGGATATTGGCGTGTCGTCCATGGAATGGCTGATGGATCACAAGGTTCATGGCATGGCCCTGTTCCCGGCGGCTGCCTACATCGAGGCCGCCATCGCCGCCCATGCCCAGCTGGAGGCCAAGGACCCGGCCGTGATCGAGGAAATCACGATCAACACGCCGCTGGTCGTGCAGGAAGGGCAGGTGCCCGTGGTCATGTGGCGTTTCGACACGACCACACGCCGCCTCGTGTTCGACAGTGAGACGGTTGCCTGGAATGGTGACTGGCAGACCCATGGTCATGCCACGGTCCTTCAGGCCGCACCTTGGTGTGCTGCCTCGGAGGTGAACCGGCATTTCGATTTCGCTGCCCTGTGCGAGGGGACGACCCGCTTTGAGGGAGCCGAGGTCTATCAGGCCTTTGCGACGATGGGGCTGGATTATGGCCCGGCCTTCCAGACACTGCGCAGCCTGCATCGTGGGGAAGGCTATTCCGTCGCCGAGGTGGCCCTTGGGGAGGAACAGGCCGCCACGCTGGATGATTACCACCTGCACCCGGCCCTTCTGGACGGGGCGATGCATGCGCTCATCGGTGCCTTCCCGTTCGAGGAGCAGAAGGACGTCTATGTCCCGGCATCCATCGAGCGTATCAGCTACATGGGGCAGAAGGTGTCCCGGGCCTATGTGAAGGCGACCCCGACCCTGCGGACGCAGCGCAAGATCGTGGCCGACCTGCGGCTCTATACGCCGGAAGGTGAGCTGCTCTGTGAGGTGCTGGGGCTGTGCTGCCGCCGTGTGGCCCGCAGTGGCAAGGATGCCTCGTCCGCTGCCCGTCTGGTCTATGCTCCAAACTGGGTCAGTGCAGAACGGCAGGTGTTGATGAGCGAGCCTCTGGCCATCACCCTGCTGGGTGAGGGTGACGGTCTGGCCACCCGGGTGGCGGAGATGCTGAAGGATAATGGGGCCGAACTGACCGTCAGCTCCCAGCTGAGCGGGCAGGAGCTTGCCGACACGCTGGATCAGGAACCCTTCCTGAACAGGCAGCGTGCCCTGGTGCTGTTCCCGAGGGGTGGGGCGGACTATCAGACCTGTCTTGATGACATGGCCGCCTGTGTGGAGCTGCTCCAGCGTGTGCCCATGCGTGGCCGCAAGCGGCGTCTGCCCGTCATCATCGTCACCCGTGGGGCCTATGACACGGCCGGTCAGGCCCAGGCCCTCCAGCGGGCCTATCATGGGCTGTTCCGTGGGGCGGAAGCCGAGCGTATGGACCTTGCCGTCCGTTGCGTTGACGTTCCGGTGGACGGTGTCGAGGAGCTGCTCGAGGACCTCGCCGCTGAACTCGTGCTGGAGGATCCCTCAGAGGATACGGTCTGGCTGCGTTTGGCAGCCGGACAGGGGCCTGCCGAGAAGAAGGTGCCTGCCGGTAAGAGTGAAGAGGGCGAGGCTGCGGCGGCCGAGCCGGTGGAACGTCTGGTCCAGCGTCTGGTGTCCCCGCCGCTTGAGCCGGAACCCCAGCCCGTCCCGCTGGAAGAGATCATGGGCGGGAAGGACGATGGCACCATCGGTGTCCGCCTCGAATCCAGCCGCTCCGGTGCGCTGGAAGGAGTCACATGGCAGGCCTTCGCCGTGCCGGAACCGGGGCCGGGTGAGGTCAAGATCCGTACCCGCATGGCCAGCCTCAACTTCAAGGATGTTCTCAAGGCCATGTCTCTCCTGCCGGAGAGCGTGACGGAAGGCACCTTCAGTGGTGACGATCTCGGCCTGGAGTGCGTCGTGGAAGTCGAGGCCATCGGTGAGGGCGTTGACAACATGAAGCCGGGCGACCTGTTCGCCCTCGTCTATCCGGACAGCTTCTCCTATCGCCGTATCGTGGGCGTCAAGGAGCTGGCCTACTGTGCCCTTCCCCTCTCCGAGGAGATGCTCCAGTTCCCGCTGGAGCAGATCGCCGGTGTGCCGCTGGTGTTCGTCACGTCCTATTACACGCTGGTCCATCTGGCCCAGCTTCAGGAAGGGGAGAGCGTCCTCATCCATGCCGGTGCGGGTGGCGTGGGGCAGGCTGCCATCCAGATCGCCAAGCTGAGGAAGGCGGTGATCTACAGTACGGCCGGAAACCCGGAGAAGCGGGAGTATCTGCGGCAGCAGGGCTGTGCGGGGGTCTGGGATTCCCGGACGCTGGAATTCGTCGATGGCATCCGTGAGGCCACGAATGGCCGTGGCGTGGATGTCGTCCTGAATTCCCTGCCGGGTGAGGCGATGGTGCACAGCCTGAAGCTGGTGGCTCCGATGGGCCGCTTCGTGGAGATCGGCAAGCGTGACATCGTGGAACATCGGGCACTGGACCTGATGCCCTTCAACGAGAATCTGGCCTATTTCTCCTTCGACATGGACCGGATGATGCCGCACGAGAAGCTGTACGGCATCATGGACGAGATCATGCTTCTGGCCCGTCAGGGCAAGCTGTCCTTTCCTCAGACCCGCATCTTCAAGGCTGCCGAGGCATCCGAGGCGTTCCGTTACCTCATGTCCTCACGTCATATCGGCAAGATCATGATTTCCTATGAGGACATGAGCGGTCTCAAGGCCCGTCCGCTGCCACGGGTCCTGCCGGGCTTCAGTCGCAGGGGGGCCTATCTGGTCACGGGCGGCATGGGTGGCTTCGGTCTCAAGACGGCGGAATATCTGCTGTCCCAGGGGGCTGGGGTGCTGCATCTGGTCGGCCGTTCCCTGCCGAAGGATCCGGAGCGGCAGAAGGCCATCGCCACGCTGAAGAAGCTGGCCGAGAGTGCCGGGGGCCGGGTCGTGACCCATCGTCTGGACGTGACGGACCGGCAGGCCGTCAGCCAGCTGGTGCAGCAGCTGGCCCGTGAGGAGGTGCCGCTGCGGGGGGTCTTCCATGCCGCAGGTGTGGTGGATGACCAGCTCATCAGCAAGATGGATGCGGCAAACGTGGCTCATGTCATGGCTCCCAAGGTTCTGGGTGCCCAGGCACTGGATGAGGCTACTCGTGGGCTGGAGCTGGACCACTTCGTCCTCTACTCCTCCTTCACGGCGGAGATCGGCAATCTGGGGCAGAGCAGCTACATTGCGGCCAACAGTTACCTGAATGCGCTGGCAGAGAACCGGCGTCAGCAGGGGCTGCCAGCTCTTGCCGTGGGCTGGGGTGCCATCGGCGACGTCGGCATGCTGACGGAAAGCGATGCTGCCGGGCGCATGTTCGACGTGGCCGGGATCAAGACCATGACGGCGGCGGACTGTCTGAAGCACCTGCCGGTGCTGTACGGCGTGGACCGCAGTGACGTGTCCCTGGTGGACCTCAACTGGGTGCAGGTCTTCGGTGCGCTGGCCTGGCTGAAACCGTCCGCCCGGTTCACGCTGCTGCAGCAGGAAAGCCGCAAGGGAGGCATTTCGGACTCCGTCCAGCTGCTGATGAACATGCCGGAGAATGAGCGTCTGGATTATGTCCTGCTTCGTCTCAAGCAGCAGCTCGGGTCCGTCCTTCAGGTCGATCCCGAAACGATCGAGGACAGTGCCCGTCTTTCCGAGCTGGGGATCGACTCCCTTGCCGGTGTGGAGCTTCAGACGGCGATCCGGTCCGAGTTCGGGGTGGACGTGTCGCTGGTGCTGCTGGCCCGTAACGAAACCATCATCGAGATGGCCCGTAGTCTTCTGCGTCAGGCCGTGATGATGGTGCAGCAGGGTGGTTCCGTGACGCTCGAAGGGGCGCAGGCTGCCGTGGGGGGTGCATGACATCCTGGGCTTTTCAGACCGTCAGGAAATTCGGCTATACGGTCGAGCAGTACGAGAACGGTCTGGCCATTCTCGACCGGCAGGAAAGCCGGCTGGACGACATGCTGAGCTTCCGGGCGATAGAAAAGCCCGATCAGGTCCAGTTCGCCGTTCTGGATGAGAACTCGGACATTGCCGAGTCCCTGACATTCCGGCAGGCCCATGAGTGGGCCTGCCGTGTGGCTGGGCTGGTGGACCGTTTCGTGCCGGAGCGGGGCCGTGTCATGCTCTGTTTCGAGAACGACATGGCAGCCGTGGCCGGGTTCTTCGGCTGTGTCTATGCCAACACGGTGCCGGTCTCGGGTGTCTATCCCAGCATGGTCGGCAGTGTGGACCGTCTCTTCGACATTCTGGAGGATTCCGGGGCGGTGGCCGTCATCGGGCGGCGGGATACCCTCATGGGGTTCCGGAAGCAGGCGGCAGGCCGGGCCAGAAAGGTGAAGTGGATTCCCATCGAAGGGGCCGAAAGTGCGGAGCCGCTCCATCGCCGTCAGGCCGTGGAACTGGATGACGTGGCCTTCATACAGTACACGTCCGGCTCCATAGGGCGGCCCCGTGGGGTGCAGATCACCCATCGCAATCTTGGGTCCAATCTGTACCTCCTGATGATCCGCAGCGACTTCTGGGTCGGCAATCTGGGTCTGATCTGGCTGCCCCTGTCCCATGACATGGGGCTGGTGAGCCTCATGTTCGGTGTAGCGACGGGTGGCCCGACGTGGCTCATGAAGCCGGAACATTTCGTCACCAAACCGGAACGGTGGCTGACGGCGATCGACCGTTACCGTGTCAGCTTTTCTGCCGGTCCCAATTTCGCCTATGAGCTTCTGGCCCGTCACGTTCCCGATTCTGCCTTGGAAGGTCTGGACCTGTCCTGCTGGAAGTGGTCCGTCATCGGGGCGGAAATGATCGAGCAGGAAACGGTGGAACGGTTCTTTGAACGTTACTGCCCGCTCGGCATTGAAAGACCCATCCTGCGGCCTGGCTACGGCATGGCGGAAACGACCCTGATGATCACCAGCGGTGGCTGGGATGGCAAGGAGGTTGTGTCCTTCGAGACGTTTTCCCGGGAGGGGCTGGCGGAAGGGCGGGCCGAGCCGCCCCTTCATGAATATGACAGGCGTGTCTTGGCCAACTGCGGCCGGGCGATCGAGGAACATGCCGTTCTGGTCGTCGATCCGGAGAGTGGGGATGTCCTGCCGGACGGACAGGTGGGCGAGCTGTGGCTGAGTGGCCCTTCCGTGACACCGGGCTACCTGAACCGGGAGCAGGAAAATCAGGAGCGTTTCAGCCTCCGGCTGGAAGGCCGCCGCTGGTTCCGCAGCCGGGACATGGGGTTCCTTCTGGAAGGCCGCCTCTTCGTGACGGGACGGATGGAGAACAGTCTGCTCGTTGGTGAACAGCGTTACGACCCGGATGATCTGGCGCAGGCCATCCGTCTGGCCTGCCCCGTGTTCACAAGCCGGAGCGTGGCGGTGTTCCGGCATGAGGGGGTGCTGTGTGTCATGGGCGAGCTGTCCCTGACGCAGATCAGGGAGGACCCCGATCATGAAACCCTGCTGACGGGCATGGCCCGGGCCATCGGGCGGGTCTGCCCGGCCCGGAAGCTGCGCTGTGTTCTGGTGCGGCAGGGCGGGATATGCCGGACGCCAAGCGGCAAGATACGTCTTGCCACGACGTCGGAGGCCTTCACGGCTGGCCGGCTGCCGGTCGTCCAGGAGCGGAGCTTTGGTCCGGATGAACTGGAGAAGGTGGAGATTCTTGCCTGGGGAGACAGGCCACTATGAGGGATGGCCATGACGGGAGCCGTGGATGGCTGGCTCAGAGACAGGACATAAACGTGGGAGGACATGGCCATGAGTGAAAATGCGGAGAATGTGCTCACGCAGGAAGGCCCTGAGGGTATCCGTTACGATTTCAACGAGGGCTGCCGTGTCTGGGTACCGGACGGAGCGAAATGGACGGTACGGCTGCGGGATGTGGACACGGACACGATCCTGTTCCTGAACGAGGTGGTTGGTGCCGGCTTCGTGGGGAGCAACAAGAAATATTACGTCCGTTTCGAGATCACCGTCTGGAAGGACGGAAAAGAGGTCTTTACCCATGTCTGTAACCTGAAGGACCGGGAGGTCTTCATCGACATGCACATGGGCGGGCTGGGCGATCATATTGCCTGGGTGGGACAGGCCGCCGCCTTCGTGGAGGAGCATGGCTGCCGGGCCAGTTTTTACGTGAACAGGAATCTGATCCCGCTCTTTGAGGATGTCTATCCGCATATCCGTTTCATTTCGGAAGAGGACATGGGGGATAGGCAGTATTACGCCAGCTACAAGGTACTGGTCTTCTTCCAGGACAAGGAGTTCGCCTATCAGCCCAATGATTACCGCCAGAGTGGCCTGTCCCACATGGGGGCCTACATTCTGGGGCTTCAGCCACAGGACAGGAAACCGCTCGTGGCGGTGGAGCCGGGTGGAAGGCCCATGGAGGAGCCTTATGTCTGTATTGCGGCGCAGGCTTCCGGGCTGAGCAAATACTGGCAGAATCCTCGTGGCTGGTATGACCTCGTCCGCTTCCTGAAGGAGAAGGGCTACAAGGTTGTCTGCATCGACAGGGACCGGGTGACGGGGCCCCCCACCTGCACGAGGTCCATCCCTCATGGAACCCAGGATGAGACGGGGAACCGTCCGCTGCCGGAGCGTGTCCGCTGGCTGCAGCATGCCGAGTTCTTTGTGGGGACGTCATCCGGTCTTGCTTGGCTGGCCTGGGCGGCTGGCACCAGGGTGGTGATGATCAGTGGTTATACGGAGCCTTACAACGAGTTCTACACGCCGTACCGCATCATCAACCGGAATGCCTGCAATGGCTGCGCCAATGACGTGAACATCGACATAAACCCGGATGATCCGTTTTTCTGTCCACGGCACAAGGGCACGGACCGCATGTATGAGTGCTCCCGCGTGATTTCCTTCACGCAGGTGAGAACGACGATTGAGAAGATACCGGGCTTCGGGGAGGTGTCAGAATGACCGAGAAAAACAGAGAGCGTGTTCTGAAGGATATTGTTGATCTGACGCCTCCTTCCCCGGCCTCCGTTCTGCCGTTCACGGAGGACAGCCTCATTTCTGGTGCAGGCGGGGGGGATCAGTCCGTCGTGTCCCGATCCGCTTCTCCAATGGATGGTGATGCCAGCTCCGAGGACGAAAAGGGCGACGGTATCAAGAGGATACAGGGTCTTCCCTTCCCGGCTCCGGCAGATGAGCCGACGCAGGAAGGAGAGCATGGCCTGCGGTATGACTTCAATCTTGGCATCCGGGTAAAGATTCCGGAGGGCGAGGGGTGGCGTCTGCGTTTCTGGGACACGGAGACGGAAACCTGCCTGTATGACGGAAGCAAGGGAGGAGACTATGTCTGTTCCCGCAAGAAGTACTTCCTGCAGGGACATATCGAACTCTTCAAGGATGATGAGCTGGTCTGGACCCATGACTATGATGCCCGTGGCAAGAAGGTTGCCGTCATCATGCCGACGGGGACGCTGGGTGACCCGCTGGGCTGGGTGCCTTATGCCGACCGCTTCAGTCAGGTCCATGACTGTGAGGTGACCATTGTGGTCAGCGAGATGATCATCACGCTCATGGCACCGGCCTACCCGCACATCCGTTTCCTGAGTGACAAGGAATTCGGAAGCGTGAATGAGGAGCTTTACGCAACCTATTATGTGGGCCTTTTCTTTCATGATGAGGAACAGGCCTGGCAGCCACGGGATTTCCGTGCCGTGGGGCTGCACAGGACGGCTGCCTGGATCCTTGGTGTGGACCCGACGGAGGTTAGGCCCAAGGTCGAGATTGAAAAGAGCGACGAGCGGCCCATAAAGGAGCCTTATGTCGTGATCGCCGCCCAGGCATCCTGCGCCTGCAAGATGTGGCAGAATCCCGTGGGATGGCTGGATACGGTGGATTATCTCAAGAAGATGGGCTACCGGGTCATCTGCATCGACAAGGACCCGGTGGTCGGGCACAATATCCACTGGAACCATATCCCTCATGGTGTCGAGGATGAGACGGGTGCACGGCCACTGGGAGAGCGTGCCCGCTGGCTGAAACATGCGGAGTTTTTCGTGGGGCTGTCTTCCGGCCTGTCATGGCTGGCCTGGGCGGTCGGAACGCCGGTCGTGATGATCAGCGGCTTCACGGATCCGATCAATGAGTTCCATACGCCGTACCGTGTGTTCAGCAATCATGGCTGCAACAGCTGCTGGCATGACATCCGCAAGCCGTTCAGGCATGATGACTATCTGTTCTGTCCCTATCACAAGGGTACGGAGAGGGCCTTTGAATGCACGCGCAACATTGGCGTACCTTATGTGGTGTCGGTCATAAAAAGGCTGTGCCGGGACCAGGGTTATGTGCCCCCGGCCGTGGCGGCTGGCAAGCCGTGGCCTGATGACCGGACGAAGGTGAAGCCGCTGTCCGAGCGGAAAGGCTATGAAAACAGGCATGAAGCTTACTGGAAGCTTTGAAGGGGAGGCCTGATCCCGCAGGGGCACTCTCATGCCTGCCGGAGGGTGCCCCTGGCTGTTTCGGCCTGCTAGAAGGGCGGTCAGGTTCCTTCTTTGCGAGAATGGTTGACTGATGACAGATACATCCCTGCCGGTCTGCGTGGCCGCCCTCTATCATTTCACGGCGTTTGAGGATCACAGGGCCCTGCGCCAGCCCCTTCTGGAGCTGTGCCAGAAGGAGGGCGTGAAAGGCAGCCTGCTGCTGGCCCGTGAGGGCATCAATGGCACGATCGCCGGGCCTGATGCAGGCGTCGATGCCGTATTGGCCTACATTGACAGCCTGCCGGGCTGTGCCGGGTTTGATTACAAGAAGTCCCGGGCGAAGACGATGCCCTTCCTGCGCATGAAAGTGCGGCTGAAGAAAGAGATCGTCACGATGGGGCAGCCGGACATTGACCCTCATGTTTGCGTTGGCCGCTATGTCGAGCCGAAGGACTGGAATGCCCTGATCTCGGACCCTGATACGGTCGTGATGGACACACGCAACGATTATGAGGTGGCCATCGGCACCTTCCGGGGTGCCGTGGACCCGAACCTGAAGACATTCCGTGCCTTCCCGGAGTGGTTCCGTAACTGGCGGAAAGAGGTGGAGGCACAGGGCCGCACGCCGAAGATCGCCATGTTCTGCACGGGGGGCATACGGTGCGAAAAATCCACCGCTTTTGCCCGGCAGGAAGGGGTGGAGGATGTGTACCATCTGAAAGGCGGCATCCTGAAATATCTGGAAGAGATTCCAGAGGAAGAAAGCCTGTGGGATGGCGAATGTTTCGTGTTCGACCAGCGTGTGTCGGTCGGGCATGGGCTGAAACTGGGCAGGTATGACCTCTGCCATGCCTGCCGTGCGCCCATCAGTGCGGAAGACAAGGAGTCGCCCCAGTATGAGGAAGGTGTGAGCTGCCCGCATTGTTACGGGCAGAGAACGGATGCCCAGCGGCAGCGTTACCGTGAACGCCAGCGTCAGGCGCAGCTGGCGGCAGAACGGGGACAGGCCCATCTGGGGGATGAGGCGCAGGGCTGACCGGTTTTTTTCAGTCCCGGTCTGCCGTGGAAAAGGCGTCTCCCGAAACGGGGTGACGCCTTCATCTTGTTCAGAAATGCTCCCGTAGGGTCAGGTTGACGGACCGGCCCATGCCCAGAACAGCCCCGGGAGGGCTGCCCGCCGTGCTGACGGCCCGGCCCCCCAGCGGCAGGGCGTAACGCTGGTTCAGCAGGTTGTCGAGGCTCACATCCAGCTGAAGATGGCGGGACCAGTGATACCCGGCTCCGAGATTGAACAGCGCATAGCCGGGTGTCCGGGGCTCGTTGCGGACCCAGTCCACCGTGTGTTTGGCTTTGACAAGCACGACTTCCGCCATGCCGTGCCACGGGCCGAAATGCTCATGCAGGCGGATGGTCCCGTTGAGCGGCATCTGCTGGTACAGTCCCGAATGGGTCTTGAAGTCCTGCCCCCGCACCCAGTTCAGAGTGGCGGAGAGTTCCCCCGTGCCCCAGTGTGTATTGTCCCATAGGGTCGTCCGGCCAGAGGCGTTGATGCCGTAGTTCTGGGCATTGTGGTTGGCGAACTGGAGCAGGTTGAAACCCCGTGACAGGGCACCGATGCGCACGACGTTCATGTAATTGTGCGTGTAGGTGTAGAAAGGCTGGATCATGGCCTCCCACTGGTGGTCATCCGTATCGTGGAAGCGGAATGTCACGCTGGTGGTGTTGGCGACTTCAGGTTTCAGGTTCAGGTTGCCGACATAGCCGTTGCCATCACCAAACCAGTTGATCATCCGGGCCGTCATGCTGTCCCGGCTCCAGCCATAGCGTTCATACAGGTTGGGGGAGCGTGTCTTGCGGGCATAGCCGCCCTCAATGTTCAGATAGGCACTGGCCCTGTAGCGCAGAAGGGCCGTGACATCGAAATTGTCATCCGTGCGACCCCGGCGGGCACTGTTGAAGGCACGGGCGGCCGCCTGATTGGTGCTGCCCATGTTCATGCCGGACATGCCCATATCCGACATGTGGCCCATGCTCATCATGGACATGCCAGACATTCCTCCCATGCCCATGCTGCCCATTCCCATGTCATTCATGGAGGAGAGGCCCTGATAGGGAGAGACCGGGCCGGTATTCATCATGATGATGTCACTGCGCATGCCGAGTTCGGTGGAGAGGCGGGGCGTCCATTGGGCATTCCACTGGATGAAATGGCCAAGATGGTCCCGATGGGCACCGTTCAGGCTGTGGAACGCGCCCGGCCCCATCATCATGCTGCCCATGACGGGCGGCCACCAGTCATTGAGGCCATCATGACTGAAGGCACTGCCGACCTTGAGCTGATGGCGTCGCCCAAGCGGCATGGTGGCGACCAGACTGTAGCCTGCCGTCCGGCCATCGCTGTTCATGGGCATGCCGGTCGTGGCACTGTGGCCGCCCTTGTCGGCCAGCATGTTCATGGCATGGGTCACACGCTGCCAGTAGCCCCGGGCCTCCAGCGTCCCCCAGCTGAAGGTGCCGACATATTTGCCATTCACGAAGGTGGAGCGGTTGTTGGTCTCGTCCATGTACTGGTTGGGGAAACCCTCGTAGGGCGTGTCCTGCTGGCCGAATGTCAGGCTGAAGAGATGGTTCTTCAGTTTCAGGCCCGCCGTCACATCATGATTGAAGCTGAGATAGCTGCTGGAGAGAACCCGTCCGCCACGCCCTCCGGCGGTGTAATCGCTGGCATGGGTGTAGGAGCCGCTGTAGCGCAGGCTGAGCATGTCATTGGCAACCGTGATGGAACCACCGGCACCGGAGCCGCCGCCATTGCTGCGCCAGTCTTCTCTTCCATCGCCTGTCACGAGGATGTTGCCTTCCCGGGCGAACTGCGGGTCTTTCCGTTCCACGGAGATGGTGCCCCCCGTGCTGTCTCCGCCGAGGCTGACAGGCGTGATCCCGGCAATGGCCACGCTGTGGGACACTTCATCCAGGCTGATCTGCGAGAGGGCAGGATTCATGTGGTTGGGACAGTCCGCCATCAGGGGCATTCCGTCCACGAATGTGGCGACCCGGTCATCCGCCATGCCGTTGAGAACGGGCAGGCTGGCGATGCCGCCCGTTCTGTAGCTGCTGTAACCCGGCACGTCCCGGAACAGGGCCGCCGTGTCGGCTGCCTGCGTGAAAGGGCGTCGGATGGCTGTGATGCTGATCTCCTCAGTCGGTCGGTTGCTGGAGGAGGCTGGGGCCTGGCCAGGCTTCAGGGAGGTGGGGACC
Source organism: Bombella mellum (assembly GCF_014048465.1). Taxonomy (GTDB): domain Bacteria; phylum Pseudomonadota; class Alphaproteobacteria; order Acetobacterales; family Acetobacteraceae; genus Bombella; species Bombella mellum. Next base: position 90,743 of record NZ_PDLY01000004.1, on the reverse strand, counting down.
TGCCGGATGGGCGACATCTGCGGCCTGTCCGGGGCGCTGGTCGTGGTCCCAGGGCCGGGGAGGGAGGAGCCGGAGGCTGGCAGGGTCTGGGCGGTGGCCTGTCCGGCTGGCAGGATCACACCTCCCAGAAACAGGGTGGTCAGGGCCGGACGCACGATACGTCCACCCGTGCAACGGGGAAAAATAGACAAGAGTCATCCATTCTGAAGAAAACATGCGGAAAGGCCGACACGCAGCCTTCTTCAGGCCGGGCCGGTCAGGCGGATGCGTGGCTCAGGATGGTGACGGGTGGCCCACGGCCCGGTGGCCACTGGCGGGTCGGTTCTGGCGGTGCCTGTGCGGGAGGAACCGCCTGCCATATCTGGCGGGCCAGCCGGGTGCAGCTCAGCAGGACGGCAAGGACGGTCAGTGCGAGCAGGACATGGTCCAGCAGGGGGCAGAGGGGGCAGTCCAGCCCGTGATGGTGATGCCCGTCAGAATGATGATGGTCCATCAGCAGGGGAGCTGATGGTGCTGTCGGGCTGTGGGGATGGCAGTGCACCTGTGGCTTCGCACCCTGCCTCATGGTGGCATGGTCCATGCCCGGCATGGTGGCGGCAGGGAGGGCCTCTGGCCGGGGGGCGATGTCGATGCCTGTTAGCCGCAGGATGGCGGCCCGGGGGCTTTCATCGGGCAGGCTGGTGGCCGTGAGAAGGGTCTGTGCCCCGAATCCCAGCAGCATGACCAGTACCATGAGGAGGCGCAGCGGCGTCCAGCGGAACAGGGCGGAGGTCATCAGGCCGTGGGTGGAGAGAGCCTTCATCGGTCAGTGCCGGACCCCACCGGAGAGACAGGCCAGCAGCGTGCCCAGCATGATCAGCCCTACGCCCAGATAGGCCGTCAGGGACAGGGGCTGACGGAAGATGGTCACGCCGATGAGGACGATGCAGACGATCCCCACCCCGCACCAGACGGCATAGGCAATGCCAAGAGGGACGCATTTGAGGGCCTGTGCCAGACAGAAGAAGGCCGCTCCATAGAGCAGGAGCGAGCCGATGGTGGGCAGGGGCCTGCGGAACCCGTTGGAGATGTTGAGCAGGCTGGTCGCCAGAACCTCCAGCAGGATGGCCCCGAACAGGAAGAGCCAGGCGAGAAAAGGCGTCATGGCGACATCCTATATCAGGATTTCTTTTTTCTGCCACCTTTCCTGCCGGTGCCCTGCTGCGGCGTGGCTGGTGCCGGATCTTTTTTCCCGGCGGCCAGCATGGGGGCGAGGAACTGCCCGGTATGGCTCTCCTTGCAGGCGGCAATGTCTTCCGGCGTGCCGGTGGCGACAACCTGCCCACCGCCTGCACCGCCTTCCGGCCCGATGTCGATCACCCAGTCCGCCGTCTTGATGAGATCAAGGTTGTGCTCAATGACCAGCACCGTATTGCCCTGCTCCACAAGGGCATGAAGGACATTCAGCAGCTTGTGGACGTCTTCGGTATGCAGGCCGGTGGTGGGTTCATCCAGCACGTAGAGGGTCCGGCCTGTGGCACGGCGGGCGAGTTCCTTGGCGAGCTTCACACGCTGGGCCTCACCACCGGAGAGGGTGGTGGCCTGCTGGCCGAGGGCCACATAGCCCAGCCCCACCTGCTGGAGGATGGAGAGACGGTCCGCAATGCGGGGCACGGCACTGAAGAACGGCACGGCCTCGTCCACCGTCATGGCCAGAACGTCGGCAATGGACTTGCCCTTGAACTTGATTTCCAGCGTTTCCCGGTTGTAGCGGGCCCCCTTGCAGGTATCGCAGGTGACGAACACATCCGGCAGGAAGTGCATCTCGATCTTCAGTACGCCGTCACCCTGGCAGGCCTCGCAGCGTCCCCCCTTGACGTTGAAGGAGAAACGTCCCGGCTTGTAGCCCCGTGCCTTGGCCTCCGGCAGTTCGGCAAACCAGTCCCGGATGGGGGCGAAGAGGTCCGTATAGGTGGCGGGGTTGGAGCGGGGTGTCCGCCCGATGGGGGACTGGTCGATCTCGATGATCTTGTCGAGCTGCTCGGTGCCTTCCAGCCGTCCATAAGGGAGGGGGACGGCAGCGGACTTCATGATCTGCCGGGCCAGCCCCTTGTAGAAGGTGTCGGTGATGAGCGTGGATTTTCCGCTGCCGGAAACTCCCGTCACGGCGATGAAGGTGCCGAGCGGGAACTTCACGCTGACATTCTTGAGGTTGTTTCCCTTTGCCCCGTGGATGCTCACCCAGCGTCTGCTCTTGCGGCGGGTGGCGGGGACGGGAATGCCCCGGCGGCCGGCCAGCCATGCGCCCGTCAGACTGTCGGGATTCTGGGCGACCTCTTCCGGCGTGCCGCAGGCGATGACGTGCCCGCCCTGTGTTCCGGCTCCCGGCCCCATGTCGATGAGGTAGTCCGCCTGTCGGATGGCATCCTCGTCATGTTCCACGACAAGGACGGTATTGCCGAGATTCCTCAGCCGCTCCAGCATGGTGAGCAGGCGGGCATTGTCCCGCTGGTGCAGCCCGATGGAGGGTTCATCCAGCACGTAGAGGACGCCCGTCAGGCCGGAGCCGATCTGCGAGGCCAGCCGGATGCGCTGGCTCTCCCCGCCGGAGAGCGTGCCGGAACTGCGGGAGAGGGTGAGATAGTCCAGCCCCACACGGTCGAGGAAATGTAGCCGCTCGGTGATTTCCTTGAGGATGCGCCGGGCGATCTCGGCCCGCTGGGGTGTCAGGCTGGCCTCCACGGTGCTGAACCAGGCGAGGGCCTCGCTGATGGTCAGGTCCGAGGCCTCGGCAATGTTGCTGTCATTGACCTTCACGCAGAGGGCTTCCGGCCGCAGGCGGGCACCATGACAGGCCGGGCAGGGCATGGCGGACTGGTACCGGCCCAGGGCCTCCCGGACATGGACGCTGCTGCTCTGTGCCAGACGGCGTTGCAGATGGCTGATGATGCCTTCGAAAGGCCGGTGGATGGTGTGCGTTTTCCCTTTGCCATCCTGATAGGGGATGCTGACGGCTTCCGGCCCGCCATGCAGGAGGAACTGGCGTGAACTGTCCTTCAGCCTGTTCCATGGGGTGTCCAGCGTTTCCTCGCAATGGCGGGCCAGGGCGGCGAGGGTCTGGTCAAAGAGTGGGTCCTGCTCATTCCGCCACGGGGCGATGGCACCTTCCCGCAGGGTCAGGCTGTCATCGGGGATGATGAGGTTGGGGTCGAAATGCGTTTCCGTGCCCAGCCCGTCACAGGTCGGGCAGGCTCCCATCGGGGCGTTGAAGGAGAAGAGGCGGGGTTCCACGCTTTCCAGCATGAAGCCGGATTCCGGGCAGGAATAGCGGGAGGAGAAGGAGGCCTTCAACGGCTCACGGTCTTCCCCGCTGCGGAGGACTTCTTCGACGGAGGCCAGACCGTCCGAGAGTTCCAGGGCGGTTTCAAAACTGTCGGCCAGCCGGGTTTCCACACCGTCCTTCAGCACCACACGGTCCACCACGACATCCACGTTGTGGCGTGTCTTGCGGTTCAGCTTCGGGGCGTCGCCGATCTCGTAGAGCGTGCCGTCAATGCGTACACGGGCGAAGCCACGGCGGGTCAGCTCGGCCAGTTCCTTCGCACAGTCGCCCTTGCGGTCCCGCACGACCGGGGCCAGCAGCATGAGCCGTGTGCCGGCGGGCATGGCCATCACACGGTCCACCATCTGGCTGATGCTCTGGGCCTCGATGGGCAGGCCGGTGGCCGGGGAGTAGGGAACACCCGCCCGTGCCCAGAGCAGGCGCATGTAGTCGTGAATCTCGGTGATCGTGCCGACCGTCGAGCGTGGGTTACGGGAGGTCGTCTTCTGCTCGATGGAAATGGCCGGAGAGAGGCCCTCGATAGAATCAACATCCGGCTTGCCCATCAGTTCCAGAAACTGGCGGGCATAGGCGGAGAGGCTCTCCACATAGCGACGCTGCCCTTCAGCATAGATGGTGTCGAAGGCGAGGGAGGACTTGCCGGAGCCGGAGAGGCCCGTCAGCACGGTCAGCCTGTCCCGGGGGATGGTGACGTTGACGTTCCGCAGGTTGTGCGTACGGGCACCACGGACGATGATGTGGCTTGTGCTGGCAGGGCGGGCTGTGTCTGTCACGCTATGTCCTCATTACGGCCTTTGTGGCAGGTATGGATGCACGGGCGGTCCATCTGTGCAATATAGGCAATATGGGTACACGGTGCCAGAATCGAACCGTGGCAGTGAAAAGTTCCTGAGAGAAGTGGAAGAAGGCATATGGCAGGTAGCGTAAACAAGGTCATTCTGGTGGGGAATCTCGGGCGTGACCCGGAGGTCCGGAACACCCAGTCCGGCAGCAAGATCGTCAATCTGGCTATCGCTACCAGCGATACGTGGAACGACCGCAACACGGGTGAACGGCGTGACCGTACGGAATGGCACCGTGTTGTCATTTTCAACGAGCGTGTCGGTGACGTGGCGGAACGTTATCTGCGCAAGGGGCGCAAGGTCTATGTCGAGGGTGAGCTGCGTACCCGCAAGTGGACGGACCAGCAGGGCGTGGAGAAATACACGACCGAGGTCGTGATCGACCGTTTCCGTGGTAATCTTGTTCTGCTGGACAGCCAGCGCAGCGGTGGCGATGGCGGCGGCTATGGTGATGATGGCTATGACGGTGGTTATGGTGATGGCGGTGGCAGCTGGGGTGGTGGCGGTTCCGCTCCGGCGGGCCGTGGCGGTGCCGGTGGCGGCGGCCGTGGCCAGCAGGGTGGAAGCTTCGGTGGCGGTTCCAGCTCCGGCTGGGACAGCAGCTCTTCCGGTCATGGTGACCAGGGACTGGATGACGAGATTCCTTTCTGAACCTGTCCTGACGTGATGGATGGCCCGGTGTCATGGTGCACCGGGCCACAGTGGCGGGTCGGGCAGGGAGACGGGACATCCGGAGGATGAACGGGGTGAAAAACAGGGAGCGCATGGGGAGCATGCGGGCCGGTGTGGCACTGGTTCTGCTCGGAGGGCTGCTGGCTGGCTGTACCACGACGCCCCCACGGCACCCGGACAATATCTGCGACATCTTTCAGGAAAAACGGGGCTGGTACCATGCCGCCATGCGGCAGGAAGCGAAGTGGCACATCCCCGTGTCCGTCCCCATGTCCATCATGAACCAGGAATCAAGTTTCCGGGCCAATGCACGGACCAGACGGACCTACATACTCTGGATCATCCCGTGGGGGCACATCAGTACGGCCTACGGCTATGCCCAGGCCAAGAATGAGATATGGCATGACTACCAGCGGCAGACCGGGGCCGGTGGCAGCCGGACCGACTATGCCGATGCCCTCAATTTCATGAACTGGTACATCACCAACACCCGGAAGGTGGATGGCATCCCTGTGACGGATGCCACGAGGCAGTATCTGGCCTATCATGAGGGATGGACGGGGTACCGTCGTCGGACCTATGCCAGCAAGGGCTGGCTGGTGACGGTGGCCCGCAAGGTGGGCCACCGTACCCAAGAGTACCAGCAGCAGTATGATGCCTGCCGGGACAGGCTCAAAGGCGGCTGGTGGGAAAATTTCTGGGACTGGCTGTTCTGATCAGCCGCCTTTCTGCGGGCTTGTCAGGCCGTTGGCCAGAGCTGCCGCTGCGCCAGGGCTGTGCGGGGCTTTCGTGGGGGCACCATCCCGGCCATCATGGCGAGTGTGCGGGATGACGTTCCCGTCCATGAGGACGTAACGGAACTGGCCGTCCTTGATCTCGGCTAGGAAGATGTCTTCCAGCTTCTCGATGTTCCGGCGTTTCATGTCCTCCATGAGGTCTTCCTCGGAGAGGCCGACATCCTCAAGATCATTGGCACGGATCACGCCGTCATAATAGATGATGAGTGCCGGAAGTTTCTTCTTGTCCGTGATGGCAGTAATGGCACCGCTCGGCTCGACCTGCGCAAAGTATACATCATCGAAGGAGTAAATGCCCTGGATGTTGAGCTGCGAGGCGATATTGAGCATGTCGATCTTGTTGTTCTTGTCACGGATGTTTTCCATGAGGAAGCGGCCATCCTTTATGATCGGAATCTGCCTCCCGATGGTCACGTTTCTGAAGATGTTGATTTTTCTGCAGAAACGTGTCAGGGTGAGCAGGATACCGACCCCGATGAGCAGGGCGATGACATATTCATGAAAGGATATGTTCGTCGTGTAGAGAACACCGCCAACGAGCCCGCCGAGGATGAAGTTGCCGACAAGGTCGATGGCATTCATCTGGGAGACCTGACTGCGCCCAGAGATGTTGAGATAGGCGATGATGATGGCGAAGCCGGTTACCAGCTTCAGGAACATCCAGATGTTGAGTGCCAGATTCGGGAAAAGTTGGTGAATCATTGGGTGAACCTTGTGATGAAAAACGTGCAGGGCGGCCCTGGTGAGAGATGGACCTTACTGTCGTGCATGCGGGAATGCCTCTGCCATGTCATGCTATAAGGGCCATTAACAGTATTTCAAGGTGTTGCGATCTTTTTCCTGCCTGTTACTCTGGATGTAAAGAGGACAGGCATAGAAGTTTCAGAGACCGAATCAGGTAAGGCAAATAAGGAGCGTTCATGAGCAAGCACACGAATTTTCCGATTCCCGATCAGGCCCCTGCCGCCGTGCTGCCCACGGGGCGTCTCAAGATGATCATTTTCGACTGTGACGGCGTCCTGGTGGGGGGAGAGCATCTTTCCACGGCTCTCATGTCCGAGGATGCCCGCAGTCACGGCTGGGACATCAGTGACGAGGAAGGCAACAAGCTCTTCGGTGGTGGCGAGCTGGCCAAGATCGGCGAGATGATTGCCGAGAAGACGGGTGACAGGCTCCCGGACAACTGGGACATGATCATGCAGGACCGCATCGTGGAGATGATGCGGAAAAAGGCGAAGGAAGTGCCCGGTGCCACGAAGATGCTGCGTGATGTCGTCAATGAGATCCGCCTGCCGATCCGTGTCGGGTCCAATTCCTCGGAAGCGGAAATGGAAGCCAAGTTCTCCAGCACGGGTCTGGACATGATCCTGAAGGAAGAACGCATCCATTCCGGCCGTGACCTGAACATGCCCAAGCCCCGCCCCGACATTTACCTCTATGGGGCCGAGCAGGAGGGCATCGACCCGGCCCACTGCCTGGTGCTGGAAGATTCCGATGCCGGGGTCGAGGCCGCCCGCCGTGCCGGCATGGCCTGCGTGCTTCTGCGTGATCTCGACAAGCCTGCCCCGTCCTGGCCGGGCCTGCTGCGCATCGCCCATCTCGACGAGTTCGTGCCGCTGCTGAAGAAGATCATTGCGGCGCAGGACAAGCACCACGGGGGCTGAGAAGGCCCTTCCGGTCCGTTTTGTTCATGATCCTTCTGGAGACATGTTATGCTGACATATGATGGTCTGAAATCCCTGCCGGAGATCGTGGCTGGTCCTTCGTACGACGTACGCAAGGTGACGTCCGGCATCGTGCATTTTGGTGTGGGTAATTTCTTCCGTGCCCATCTGGGCTATTATGTGGACCGTGTTCTGGCCCTGCCGGACCAGCAGCACTGGGGCATCACCGGGGTCGGTCTGCGTTCAGGTGGAAATTCCGACAGGAAGGCCGAAGAGTTCCGGGCGCAGGAGGGGCTGTATTCCCTGACGGAGATTGCCGCTGACGGCAAGGCCGAGATCCGTGTCCTGGGGTGCCTGAAGGACTATCTCCAGGCCCCGGATGAGCCGGAAAAGGTGCTGGCCCTTCTGGCGGACAAGGCCACCAGGATCATCTCCATGACCATCACGGAGGGTGGCTACAACATTGATGAGACGACGGGGGAATTCCGCACGTCCCTGCCTGCCGTGCAGGAAGACCTGGCCAATCCGCAGAAACCCGGCACCATTTTCGGCTTTGTCGTGGAAGGGCTGCGCCGCCGCCGTGAGGCCGGTCATGGTGGGCTGACCGTCATGTCCTGCGACAATCTGCGCCATAATGGGGACGTGTCCCGCAAGGCGTTTGTCGGGTATGCCCGGGCCGTGGATGCTGACCTCGCCGAGTGGATCGACCAGAACGTGACCTTCCCCAATGCGATGGTGGACCGCATCACGCCGTCCGTCTCCGACGAGGGCAAGGCCAGGCTGAATGAGCGTAGCGGACTGGATGATCTTCAGCCGCTTCTTTCCGAGGATTTCATCCAGTGGGTGATCGAGGACAAATTTGCGGCAGGCCGTCCCGCCTTCGAGAAGGTCGGGGTGCAGTTTACGGATCAGGTCAGTGCCTATGAACATGCCAAGATCCGCATGCTCAATTCCAGCCATCTCATTCTCAGTGCGGCAGGCATGTTGCAGGGGCTGGAGCTTGTGGATCAGGTTCTGGGTGAGCCACGTGTGCATAAGTTTGTGGATTCTGTTCTGGAAAAGGACGTGATCCCCACTCTCAAGGCACCGCCGGGTGTGGACCTGCACAAATACAAGGCGACGCTGCTGACACGTTTCTCCAATGCGGCCATGGCTGACCAGGTGGCCCGTATTGCGTCGGATGCCACCTCCAAGGCCCAGGTGTTCTGGACGGAAACCGTCCGTGCCGTTCTGGAAGGTGGAAGGGACCGTGTCCGCATCGTGTACTGCATGGCCCTCCTGCTGGAGCTTCTGCGGGGCCGGAACGAAAAAGGCGAGCCGATCAGGCTGAGCGAGCCGTTCCTGACGGAAGAACAGCTGAAGACGGCTGCTTCCGATGATTATACGGCGTCCATAAGTCTTCCTGCCTTTGACAGCTGGCGTGATCTTCTGACACCGGAGATCGAACAGGAAATTGCCCGTGATCGGGAGGTGATCCGCAAGAAGGGTGTGCTTGCCAGCCTGCCCGTGTGAAACGTCGTCCGGGACATCCTGTCCTGATGGTCTGGGAGGGGGAGGCTTCGGCCTCCCCCTCTTTTTGTATCTGTGGTCATTTTTGTGGATAACTTTGTCCGTCCGATGGGTCTCTGAAGCCAGGGAGGGATGATCTTTTGCTTGCCCTGAGTGGGACATTAAATTTATGTTTAAGTTGGTACGGTCTTTGACAGCAAAAAAAGAATTAGATTACATACGGTTACAGGAAGTGTGTTCCCCGCCCCTGCGGGGATGAACCGGCAGGGTGTTGAGGTCTGGTCTTATGGGCCAGGTGTTCCCCGCCCCTGCGGGGATGAACCGGAGCCTCCGTCAAGCGCATTCCTAGGGTAAAAGTGTTCCCCGCCCCTGCGGGGATGAACCGCTACACGCAGCGGGACCTGCTCAGCGTGGCAGGTGTTCCCCGCCCCTGCGGGGATGAACCGGCTGGTGGTCTATTTCCAGTTCTTCTAGATCGGTGTTCCCCGCCCCTGCGGGGATGAACCGTCCCGGATAAACACCTGCTCAAAATCGAGCAGGTGTTCCCCGCCCCTGCGGGGATGAACCCAGATGCAGAATGGTGGTGCGGGTCGGGGAGCCGTGTTCCCCGCCCCTGCGGGGATGAACCTGGTCTGGGCTGTTTCCCTCTCGACAATGGACCGTGTTCCCCGCCCCTGCGGGGATGAACCGATTCTGGAGGTGTTGCGGCGGATCGAGAGAGAGTGTTCCCCGCCCCTGCGGGGATGAACCGCAACGGTGGATGCAGTTTGCTAAGGGCTTGCAGTGTTCCCCGCCCCTGCGGGGATGAACCGCAATTCACGAAACTTACCCGCTTCTTTCAGAGGTGTTCCCCGCCCCTGCGGGGATGAACCGGAGCGCATCCCGGAGATAGAGCAGGCCGGTGCGTGTTCCCCGCCCCTGCGGGGATGAACCGGTCCACACACGACCGACGCGGGCAGCTATCAAGTGTTCCCCGCCCCTGCGGGGATGAACCGGAGAGATCGCCATGACCAGCCTGATCTTCCCGGTGTTCCCCGCCCCTGCGGGGATGAACCGAACGATAGCGAATGGCGAGGCAGCCGCTAAAGGTGTTCCCCGCCCCTGCGGGGATGAACCGAAATCCCTTTTGTGGTTATGCATGCTCCCCCAGTGTTCCCCGCCCCTGCGGGGATGAACCTTAGATCTAAACTCACCCTGATCTCCAGTATAGGTGTTCCCCGCCCCTGCGGGGATGAACCGGTGGCCAAAATCTTGGACGATAGGGGCGATATGTGTTCCCCGCCCCTGCGGGGATGAACCGGATAGAGAGCCTGAAAACAGGTGGTTTTTCAGGTGTTCCCCGCCCCTGCGGGGATGAACCTGTATCTGTCTTTCTGCCAAACGGGCAACCCCGGTGTTCCCCGCCCCTGCGGGGATGAACCGAACTAGCATCAGAAATTGGCTGTTCACCACAAGTGTTCCCCGCCCCTGCGGGGATGAACCGCCACCCTGATTCAGCAGAGCGGGGCACTTCCTGTGTTCCCCGCCCCTGCGGGGATGAACCGCCACCCTGATTCAGCAGAGCGGGGCACTTCCTGTGTTCCCCGCCCCTGCGGGGATGAACCGCCAACAAATAACACCCCCTACTGGGACCGAACGTGTTCCCCGCCCCTGCGGGGATGAACCTCATTCTGGGGAGTTTCTGATGGCCGAGGATACGTGTTCCCCGCCCCTGCGGGGATGAACCGCAGAAAAAAACAGCTTGAGACGATAGGAGGGAGTGTTCCCCGCCCCTGCGGGGATGAACCGTGGACAGGGTAAACCTGAACAATCTGCGACAGGTGTTCCCCGCCCCTGCGGGGATGAACCGCGCATTGACAAGAACGGTCATATCATCTCATCGTGTTCCCCGCCCCTGCGGGGATGAACCGCATTGCCCGAACGCCTTCTAACCCTCTCAATTGTGTTCCCCGCCCCTGCGGGGATGAACCGAGGTCGCCCCCGGTCAGCCCCTCCAACTCATGGTGTTCCCCGCCCCTGCGGGGATGAACCGCGGATGGCGAATCCCCGCACGGCCCGCTGGAAGTGTTCCCCGCCCCTGCGGGGATGAACCGAACAATACGTCGTGCGGGTTGAACCTGTATCGGTGTTCCCCGCCCCTGCGGGGATGAACCGGCGTCATCCTCGCTCTCGCCGGACGCCCTGTCGTGTTCCCCGCCCCTGCGGGGATGAACCGGGGGCTGTGGGTGACGCCGTTGGATCTGTGGTGTGTTCCCCGCCCCTGCGGGGATGAACCGGAAAAAACGCCCTGTTGAGCCAATTCTTCCGGGTGTTCCCCGCCCCTGCGGGGATGAACCGTCCGACAGTCAGATATTACGATCTTACAATTAGTGTTCCCCGCCCCTGCGGGGATGAACTGCACAGAATGAGATCGGGAAATATCCGGCCCTGGTGTTCCCCGCCCCTGCGGGGATGAACCGTGCAATATGATGCACAGCTTAGCTATCCGCTGGTGTTCCCCGCCCCTGCGGGGATGAACCAGACAGGGCTAGGCTGGCCCCGGCCAGGGACCCGTGTTCCCCGCCCCTGCGGGGATGAACCGTGGCACCAGCGATCGCAAACGAGTGAGCGTGCGTGTTCCCCGCCCCTGCGGGGATGAACCGATCACATTACGGAGGCCGCCCAGACCTCCATTGTGTTCCCCGCCCCTGCGGGGATGAACCGCACGGGTACAGGTGGTTCTGCCTGACCTGCTAGTGTTCCCCGCCCCTGCGGGGATGAACCGAAGGAGCTCGATGCCTGGAAACTCCGAGGTCTGTGTTCCCCGCCCCTGCGGGGATGAACCGAGCCACTTGTGGCTCCCGCAGGCACAGACGCAGTGTTCCCCGCCCCTGCGGGGATGAACCGAATTGAAGTAAGGGGAGAGAAGGGAAACCTTTTCTCTCATGGTAGGAGCGAAACGATGAGCCGTATTTTTGATACAGACGTCGGACTGGTCATCTTTTTTTCCGTGGCAGGGATCATCAGCCTGCTGGGTGGCCTGTATCTGGGCTACACATGGTGAGGAGAATTGACATGACACCGGAACGCTTTCGGGAATGCCTGACCCTGATGAACTGGCCGCAGCGTGGGTTTGCCAGCATGGTGGACCGTGCGGAGGGTACTGTCCGTCAGTGGGCCAGAGGGAAAGTGATAGTCCCCGCTGATGTTGCCTCATGGCTGGAGAAGGTTGCGGCCTTTATGGCTGCCAATCCAGTGCCAGTGCGCCAGAGGGTGGAAGCATAGGCGGGGTTATTGCGGCGTTCCCGTACTCCCACCGCCTGTCTGCACTCCGTCATGCACATGCCGGTCCAGACTGATGCTCCCGCCGTGTTCCCCGCCCCTGCGGGGATTGTGGAGGAAAAACCTACTGTCCGTCCTGTGGCCTCTCACGGGGTCGCCAGAGCCATTCCAGAGCTTCGGGCAGGGTCTGCTCTATGGTGGGGCCGTCCACGTGCCGGGCGTTGCGGGAAAAGACGAACTGGTAGTCATAACCTTTATTCGCCAGGACACGGGCCAGATTCTCGCCAGCCAGCACCCAGTCATGCATGCCGTCCGGCATGGGGCGGACAGGGTAGAACAGGTCCTGATCCCCCACTTCGTACCAGATATGTAGGGGTGCTTTCGGGGCAGCTGGCATGAGGGCGGCTCCGGGCTGGGGAGGCATGGCTTGGGGAGTGCCCGCCCATGGGGAATGGAGCTGCCATCCGCCACCGGGCAGGGATGGGTCATGCGGCCATTGCTGGTTGACCAGTGATGGCGAATAGGCCAGCACCCGGTGATAGAGGTTGGGCCGGAACCACGCCATGGCAAAGGCCGCCGCCCCGCTGGAGCTGAAGCCCATGGTGGCCCGTTCTTCCGGATCGTGTGACAAGGTGATGCCGGCTTTCTGTTCCACGAGAGGCAGGATATGGGTTTCCACCCAGTCCGCATAATCGCCGGACATGGTGTCATATTCCCGGCCACGCTCGCTGCCCTGGGCATCGCCACCACCGGCACCCACACCAATGATGATCATGGGGGGAATGCGGTGTTCCGCCGTCAGCCTGTCCACCAGAGCAAACAGGTCCCGTCCCGGATAGATGCCATCATTGCCGCCATCACCAAAGATCAGGAAAGGCAGGGGCTGGCCGGTGGGTGTGTCAGGCGGGACATACACGTCCACCGTGCGGGTCCATGGGGACGGATGGGCACCGGGAACGTTCAGGATGGAGGGATCGCCGGGCTGGCTCGTGGAAACGTTCCTCATGCCCGTGGCGCAGGGTTCCGGTTCATCCCGCATGATGCCCGGATGGTAGCCACTGTTCGGGGATGATGTCAGCGTGAAACTGATGAGCCGTCCCCGGGCGGGCTGTACGTCCTGCCACTGGGCGGGGAGGGCGTGGGTCGGGCCAAGGATGAAGTTGCCGACTGCTTCCACCGGGGGGAGGGTCGTGTCGGGCAGGTCCGTGGCCTGAGGGTAGAGCGGATTGTGAGGATCATGCACGGGCATGGCCCCGATTCCGCTCAGGCCAGAGGTGTCAATGTAGAACGGTTTCTGCGGGTCCGTCGTATTGGCCTGTGGAGGCTGGAGGGCTTCCAGTGTCATGCAGTCGGCTGGGGCAGCCTGCGCCCGGGCGGAGATGGTGCCGTCCGGTGCCAGCATCAGGGTGCTGGCGAGCAGGCAGGCCTTCCAGAAACGGGGCACCTGACGGTGAAAGGATGAAAATGCAGACATGGACGCCACCACGGAACGGGAATGAAAGGTCGGTGGCCCCGAGGCTATCACAGTTCGGCTCATGGAAAAGCCATGCCGTTCCGAAAGGGCCGGTCCCGGGGTGTTGACGGGACCGGTGTGGCGGATGGTCAGCCCGGCTGGTGGGTGCTGATCAGCGTGGCCAGTTTTTCCGCATCCTGCGGGGACACGCCCTGGAGCGGACGGGGGAGCGCACCGGGTCCGGCCAGCCCCATGATCGTCGCCGCAGAGGCGATCACACGCAGGGAGCCACCATAACGGGCACTCATCTCCCAGAAGGGGGCGAAGACGGCCTCGATGCGGGCCACATCCTCTTTCTGGCCAGCCAGGGCAGCATCCGTCAGCTGGCAGGCCAGACGGGGGAACAGGCCACCCCATTCGGAGAACCAGATGCGGGCACCCTGCATCAGGGCACCGGCGGCGGTCGGATCACCGCTGATGCCGGGGGAGGTGCTTTCAGGCAGGGCAGGCAGCAGGCGTTTCATCCGGGCGGCAGCCTCTTCCGCCGTGGGGGAGCCGCTGGGAAGCTTGATGGAACGGACCTGCGGCAGCTGGCAGATGCGCCGCATCAGGGCATCGGAGAAATGGAACTGTGTCGTGCCGGGGGTGTCATAGACGACCAGCGGCACGGATACATGGCGGCTGACCGTTTCATACAGGGTGAAGACCTCTTCGTCCCGTAGGGGGAAGTAGCTCATTGGGGGCAGCAGCAGGGCCTTAGCACCGGCTTTCTGGGCGTCCTCGGCCAGCAGCAGTGTGTCCCGCAGGTTGATGGCCCCGATGCTGACCAGAACCGGTGTCGTGCCAGCGTGGCTGACAGCCAGTCGGGCGATCTTCTCCCGTTCTCCCCGGGTCAGGAAGGCATAGCTGCCGGTGGAACCGAGGGCACCGATGGAATCGACTTTCGCCTCGACCAGCCGGGTGATCAGTGTGGCGAAGCGGGCCTCATCGGGAGCGTCCTGGTGCATGGGGGTGATGGGGAAGGCACTCAGCCCTGTGAAGGAAAATGTCATGGTCTGTCCTTTCCGTGTACGGTCCGGTCATGATGGCGAGAAAAAGGCTGCTCCGTATAGAAGGAATGTGACAGTCCGTGGTTTCAGCGGGGCAGGGGGCCTGTCCGGTACCGGCCCGGTGTCGTACCGAATGTCCGGCGGAAGAGGCGGCCCATGTGGCTCTGGTCGGCAAAGCCTGCCTCCATGGCGGCCTGAAGGCTGCCGACACCGGCCCGCAGCTGCGTTTTCACATGGTTGAGCTGCTGGAGCAGACGGAATGTCTGCGGGGACAGGCCGTGATGACGCTGGAAACGGCGGGAATAGGCCTCCCGGCTCATGTTGGCCTGTCGGGCAAGGCTCTGGATGGACATCGTGAGCGGCATGTCCTGCATGGGCAGGGGAAGACGTGGTGGGGCGGCCAGATGGACATGGGATGGACGGTCACCAAGGCAGTGCCGGATGAGGGCGGCGCAGTCCGCCCGGTCCAGAGGGAGACCGGGCGTGAGATAGAGATTCAGGCAGAGTGTCTGCCCGACACGGGCCGGGTCGGCATCCTGCGAGATGTGGGGTGTGCCCGCAGGAATGAGCAGGGCCTGTCCCGCCGTGAGGTGGACGGGCTGACCTGCGATGAGAAAATGGCGGCATCCGGAGAGGATGAAGGCCAGCTGGTCTTCCTGATGGAAATGCAGCGGCAGGGCGAGCGTCGTGCCCCGGGCCATGCTCATCTCCTTTATGTCCGGCAGGTCAGCCCGCCAGTAATGCCACGGTGGGCTGGAGGGACTCGGGGAAGAGAAGGAAAGCATGGGAGGATTTCGGGGGCGTTTTCTGGTCCTGGACAGGGAAGCAGACTAGCCTGTCTGCGGCGGAAACGTCCATCGGAAGAATGGGTATATAAAAATAGAATGACCGGTCTATTTTTATGTGGACAGGATGAAACCGTTCTGTTAGATGGAAAGCATGACAGTTGCAGAGAAGCATGTTCAGGCCCGTCGCCGCATTCTGGAATCTGCCCGTCCCCTGATCGGGGTGCGGGGGTTTTCAGCCGTGGGGCTGAGCCAGATTCTGGAGGCTGCCAGCATCCCGAAAGGATCCTTCTACCATTATTTCGAGTCGAAGGAGCATTTCGGGGCTGCTCTTCTGGAACTCTATAACGAGCAGTACATGGAGAAACTGGATGCCCTCATCGCCCGTACGGGCATGACGGGGTTCGAGAAGCTGTCCGTCTATTGCCAGTGCTGGGTGGATGCCCAGCAGAACGGGTGCCTCAGCGAGAAGTGCCTCGTCGTCAAGCTGGCGGCTGAAGTGTCGGACCTTTCCGAGAGGATGCGTCTGATCCTTGAGGAAGGAACGACCGGTATCGTGGACCGTCTGGCCCTCATCATCGAGGAGGGGCAGAAGGACGGGTCCATCACCGGAGAGCTGCCAGCCCGGCAGATGGCTTCCGTGGTCTATCAGACGTGGCTCGGGGCCACTTTGCTGGTGAAGGTGACGCATCAGCCTGCCCCCTTCGAGGAGGCTTTTGCGGCCACAAGGCAGCTTGTGGCGACCTGATCGGGCCGGTTTCCCGCCATTTTGAGAGGATGGTGTGTTTTTCCGGTTCTGGACCTTTCATTTAAGAGATGACCGGTCTATTATTATGGTGATCTTCAGGTGAGAAAGAGAGGACGTCATGGACAACTTTGAATTCTATAACCCGACGAAAATTCTCTTTGGCAAGGGAATGATCGCCAGGCTGGATGAGCAGATCGACCGGCAGGCACGGGTTCTCGTCCTCTATGGTGGGGCCAGTGCCGAGAAGAGCGGTACGCTGGGTGAGGTCCGCAAGGCACTGGGGCAGCGGACATTCTGCGAATTTGGCGGGATCGAGGCCAATCCGACCTATGAGACGCTCATGAAGGCTGTCGAGGTCGCCCGTAAGGAGAAGGTGGATTTCCTTCTGGCCGTTGGTGGCGGCTCCGTCATGGACGGCACGAAGTTCGTTGCCGCTGCCGTGCCCTATCAGGGCGAGCCGTGGGAAATCCTGCTGAAACAGGGTGAGACGGTCCAGAAGGCCCTGCCGCTGGGAACGGTCGTGACCCTGCCCGCCACCGGGTCGGAGATGAACAGCATTGCCGTGATCTCCCGCAAGGAGACGGGCGACAAGCTGGCCTTCTCGAACCCGCACGTCTTCCCGGTCTTTTCCATTCTGGACCCGACCCGCACCTTCAGCCTGCCGTCCCGTCAGGTGGCCAATGGCGTGGCGGATTCTTTCGTCCATGTGATGGAAGCGTACATGACCCTGCCGCAGGATGCGATGGTGCAGGACCGCTACGCTGAGGGCCTGCTGCTGAGCCTGCATGAGATTGCCGGACGCATCACCAGTGCCCCTGCCGACGACTATGACCTGCGTGCCAACCTGATGTGGGTGGCGACACAGGCCCTGAACGGTCTCATCGGGGCGGGCGTGAAGCAGGACTGGGCCACCCATGCCATCGGCCATGAGCTGACGGCGAAATATGGAATCGATCATGCCCGCACGCTGGCCATCGTCTTCCCGGCCATGCTGAAGGAACGCCGGGAACAGAAACGGGCCAAGCTGCTGCAATATGCCACCCGTGTTCTGGGCCTGACGGAGGGTACGGAGGATGAGCGCATTGATGCCGCCATCGCCCGTATCGAGGCCTTCTTTGAAGGGCTGGAGATTCCTGTCCGCCTGTCCGCCTACGACATCGACCGTGCTGGCATTGACCCCATCATTGCCCAGCTGGAAGAGCACGGCATGACGGCTCTTGGTGAAGATCAGGAGATCACGTCAGAAATCAGCCGCAAAGTTCTGGAAAGAAGTTTGTAAGGTCCCAATATCTGATCAGGAGGCCGGCACGGTTCCGTGTTGCCGGCTCCTGGTCAGCCCTACCGGACAGCGTTCCCGGCTGTCCGGGTCACACAAGGCTCCGCCACTGGCGTCCTGAGAGGAGCGAGGTGTATCATGGCATTCGCCACTATCAATCCCTATACGAACGAAGTCGTCAAAGAGTTTCCCGAGGCTACTGAACAGGATGTTCAGGCCGCCCTGGCCAGAGGGCATGAGGCCTACGAGGCATGGAGGGAGACCAGCTTCGAAGAGCGCGCCAAGCTCATGAAGAACATCGGTGCCCTGCTGCGCCGTGATGCCGACAAGCTGGCCCGTCTGGCCGCGCTGGAGATGGGCAAGGTGCTGGCCGAGGGCAAGGGTGAGGTGCTCCTGTCTGCGGAAATCTGCGAATATTACGCAGAGAATCTTGCGGAGCTTCTGAAGCCGGAAGAACTCAAGGTCTCCGACCCGAAGGTAGGCCGTGCGACCCTGGTGTACGAGCCGCAGGGCATCGTGCTGGCCATCGAACCCTGGAACTTCCCTTACTATCAGGTGCTGCGCATCGTTGCTCCGCAGCTTTCTGCCGGCAATGCGGTCATTCTCAAGCATGCGGCCAACCTGCCCCAGTGTGCGGCTGCCTGCCAGGAGCTGGTCGAGGAGGCCGGTGCACCGAAGGGCCTGTTCCAGAACCTGTACATGCCGCACAAATTCACGGAAATGGTGCTGGATGACCCCCGTACCTGCGGCGTTGCGCTGACAGGGTCCGAGGGTGCCGGGTCCATCGTGGCCGGTACGGCTGGCAAGGCCCTCAAAAAGGCGACGATGGAACTGGGAGGCAGCGATGCCTTCATCGTTCTGGATGATGCCGACCTTGAGAAGACCGTCAAATGGGCCGTGTTCGGCCGCCACTGGAACGCCGGTCAGGTCTGCGTGTCCGCCAAGCGCATCATCGTGGTGGACAGCCTCTATGACCGTTTCGTGGAGCTGTACAAGAAGGGCGTCGCTGAGCTGAAGGCCGGTGATCCGATGGACCCGAACACCACCTTTGCTCCGCTGTCCTCCCAGAAGGCTGCGGATGACCTGCGGGAGCTGGTCCAGAAGGCTGTCAAGCAGGGTGCTAAGGCCGAGACGGTCCCCGTGCCCGTGCCCAACCAGGGGGCTTTCTTCCAGCCCGTCATCCTGACCGGACTGGATGAGAACAACGAGGCCCGTCACTGGGAGTTCTTCGGCCCGGTCACGCAGCTTTACCGTGCGAAGGATGAGGATGATGCCGTCCGCATCGCCAACGATTCCCCCTACGGGCTGGGTGGTTCCATCTTCTCCAAGGATGAGGCCCATGCACTCCGTGTGGCGTCCAGGCTCCGTACCGGCATGGTGTTCATCAACCATCCGACGGGCACCAAGGCTGAACTGCCTTTCGGTGGCATCGCCCGTTCCGGCTTTGGCCGGGAGCTGATGGCCCTTGGCATCAAGGAGTTCGTGAACCACAAGCTCATCAACGTCGTGGATATTGACGCTCCGTTCTGAGGGACGGGCTGGTCCGTATCTTCGGGCATGAAAAAGGCGGCTCCATCACGGAGCCGCCTTTTTTCGTGTCTGGAGGGTTTTTACCGCCCCAGCATGGAGCCCATGACACCATCACGCCGGATGATGCCGTGCAGCAGGGCAGCACCGATATGGGCGAGGATGAGCAGGATCAGCCCATAGGCCAGAAGGCTGTGCAGGCAGCGCAGGGCACCCCACAGATGGGGATGGAAGCCCATGAGCGGCGGGATGTGGCAGCCACCCCACAGGGTGATCGGGTATCCGCCAGCCGAGAGCATGGCCCAGCCGACCAGCGGCAGGGCGATGATGAAGCCATAGAGCAGGATGTGGGAGAGATGGGCGGCCAGCTTCATGGGGCCGGGCATGTCCATCGGCAGGGCGGGGGTGCGGTTGGCAAACCGGTTGATGAGCCGGACGATCACCAGCAGCAGGAGCAGGAAACCCACCGTGCGGTGCAGCGTGAAGAGACTGGAATAGTGGACGGCGGAGTCATGCGCCATGATCAGCCCGACGAAGAGCATGATGATGATGAGGGCCGCCATCACCCAGTGCAGCAGGATGGAGAGGCGGGGGAAGGGAGCGGCATTGCCCGTATTCTGTGGAAACGACATGGTTTACTGGCCTTTTCCGTCCGGGGTGAGGGTGGGGTTGTTGATGTCGCCCGGCGTGACCATGCTGGGCGTCTTGTGCTCGGCAGACCGGGTCGCATAGGACTTCATGTAGACTGACGAGCGCAGGCCCAGCAGAGGGTCGTCAGAGACGCCGATTCCGTCCGGCAGGATGGTGGGGTCGAACACCATGGGGCCACAGGGGCTTTCATCCTCGCTGTAGGCCTTTGTGAACGTCACCGTGCCGACCGTCACCTTCTGGTCGGCATCATTCCAGGGCTGGCTGGGGTCATTGACCGGGTCACCATCACGGGCGATCGTGGCGACGATGTCCCAGCTGAGCGGCCGCTGGTCCAGCGTCTGGACCAGCCGCTTGAAGAGATAGTTGCCATCATTGACACTGCTGTCAGCAGCCGGACGGAAAGGCTCCCTGGCCACGGCAGACCAGCGGACGGTCGTCTTCTTTCCCGCTTCGTCCGTCAGGATGAAGCTGTCGAGGCTGTTGTAGGTGTCGTTGGTCAGGTCGGACGTCTGCTTGTGAGACTTTGCCTGCTCGAAGGCCGTTTTCAGCCAGGGACGCTGGGCTGCATAGGCTCGGATGGCGGCCGGGTCCGGCTTATGGGTTGCAGGGTCCAGCCGGGCCGCCTTGAAGAAAGCGTAGGCATCGTCAACGTCCCGCATGGCCTGGAGAGGCGCATCCACCAGGGCCATCCGCCAGTCTTCTCCGGCTGGAGTGCGTATCTGCATGGCCAGACTGCGGGCCACGGCCGGGTTGTCCGGCAGGTAGGGAAGCGGTGGAGCCAGCGAGAAACGACCCATGACGGGCAGGTGCTCACCCCTGAAGATGCCGGAGCGGGACAGGGCACGGCCCTCCGGTGTGGGGTCGAACCAGCCGGTGGCGCACATGCCCTTGGCATGGGCACGGCGGAAGCCTCTGTCCAGTGCTCCGGCCTTCTGGAATCGCTGCATGAAGTGGGAAGGAGATACGGCGGCCGGACTGAAAACGCCAGCCGCCCAGGCCATCAGGCCACCCAGACAGAGTGGCGGCAGTACGACCGCTGCCCAGCGGGCCGGGCTGCCCTTGCGGGGGGAATGCGCCATTGGATGATCTTTCTAACAGATGATGGAACTCTGTCCTCAGGCTGTATCAGATGTCATCAGTGACGGGAAGAAAAGCAGATGCTGTGCCCCAGAAGACTCCACCCGCCGGACGGGGCGGGTGGAGCTGTTCTCTGCCTCAGGGCATCGCCCCGATGGGGAGCGGCTTGAGGTGGGCATTGGTGCCACGGCCTACGGCATCCGGGGCATCATGGGTCAGGTCCTCATGAGCTTCAGGATGTTCGGAGGCATTGACGTCACCAACCTGCCTGGGATGGTGCAGCCCTTCATACTGGAAGGCGCCGACTGACAGTGTCTCGGCCATCGTGGGAAGGTTCTTGGAGTTCCACCCGCCGCCGAGGCTGCGGATCAGCGAGACGTCAGCCTGATACAGCCTTGTGGCCACCTCCACCTGCGTGATGCGGCTGTGAAGGGTGTTTTCCTGGCTGAAAATGGCATCCAGATAGGTTCCGACACCGCCCTGATAGAGCGTCATGGTCATGTTCTGGGTTTCCAGATTGGCGTTGACGGCCTTTTCCAGAGCCTGGTTTTCCAGATTCAGGCGGTTGGTGCGGGAGAGGCCATCCTCCACTTCCCGGAAGGCGGAGAGGACGGTCGTGCGGTACTGGTCCCGTGTCTCCCGATAGGCGGACCATGACCGCTGGAGTTCCGCCCGATGCACGCCGCCATCAAAGAGCGGAATGTTCATGCGGGCACCGTAGGTCCAGAGCGAGTTGGCCAGATTGGCCAGCTTGAAGCCGTTGGCCTCGAATCCGGCATCCGCATTGAGGGAGAAATGCGGATAGAAGGCGGCACGGGCGATGCCGATGGCCCGGTTGGCCTGGGCCATCTCACGCTCCGCACTGGCAATGTCGGGCCGCCGCTGGAGCAGGCCTGAGGGCACGCCCGCCGGAATGTTGGGCTGGTGGAAGTCCAGTGCCTTGACCGGGTCGATGTGGAAGCTGGAGGGCGCACTGTTGGTCAGCACGGCGATGGCATGTTCCGTCACCTCACGGGCTGCCTGGATGTCATACAGGGCGGCCTGCGTGGTGTAGAGCTGGGCTTCCGCCCGGGCGAGGTCCAGCCGGGGGGCCGCCTTGTATTGCAGCTGGGTGCGGGTGACATCCAGTGCCCGGTTATAATAGGCGATGGACTGCTGGTAGATGGCGATCTGCGCATCATAGCCACGCAGCTGGATGTAGTCGGTGGCCAGCTCGGCCTCCAGGCTCAGCCGTGCCATGGCGAAGCGGGCGGCCTCCTGCTGGGCGGCCTGCCGGTTCATGCGGACACGGTTGCGGATGGCGGACCAGATGTCCGGTTCCCACGAGGCCAGCCCGGCATATTCTTCCTGCGTCTGGGTCAGCGTGGCCCCGTTGCGGAAGAGCCTGTCTGCCGACTGCTTGTTGTCCGATCCGCCCGCATCAAGGCTGAGATGCGGGAGCAGGTCCGCCCGGGCCTTGGCCACAAGGGAGCGGGACTGAAGGAAACGCTCGGCGGCGGCCTGGAGGTCGCCATTCTCGGCAATGGCCCGGTCTTCCAGCGCATTCAGCAGCGGATCGTGAAAGAGCGTCCACCAGTCACTGGGGAGGGTGGCATCGGCGGGCTGCGCCACGGCGAAGGGAGCCTGTCCCTGCCAGCTGTCCGGCACGACAAAGTGTGGCGGTTCGTAGCGTGGGGCGAGGTCGCAGGCACCGAGGCCCGTCAGGGCCAGCAGGCTGCCACCAAGGGCAGCCCGGCGGGCAAGACGGCCCAGCCTGCGGCGGGTCTTCTTCATGGAGGAAAAACGGTCAGAGATCATGGTGGTCATCAGTCATCATCTCCGGATTCTTCCCAGCCGCTCTGATTGTAGCCACGGGCCGGTGTCACGATGTGGACGGGGTCGCCTTCCAGAAGGTCGGCAGGCGGGTTGTTGATGATGCGGTCATCCGCCGTGATGCCGGCCTGTACCTCGGTGGAGCTGTCCGCCATCTTGCCGACACGGATGTTCTTGAAGTGGACGGTGTTCTTCTGGTCCACGGTCGCCACCTGCATTCCTTTCTCCTGGAAGACGAGGGACCCCGTGGGAATCTTCAGCAGATGGGCGGCATTGTTGTTGGCCTTCAGCGAGACGGAGGCGAAGGTTCCCGGCCATAGGGCGTGGTCGGCATTGTCCAGCGTGAATTCGGAGACGGCCGTTCTCGTGTTGGGGTCATAGCCGAGGGATGCCGTCAGGAACTTGGCCGTGAAGATGCGGTCCGGATACTGCGGCACGTGGACTTCCGCCGTCAGCCCGTCCGTCAGCATGTAGGAGAAGATTTCCGGTACGGAGATGAAGAGACGCAGGCGGTGCGTGTCCGCCACGGTGAAGAGTTCGGAGGCCCCACCAGTGGCGTTGAGCTGTCCGCCCCCGCTGTTGACATAGTCACCCACATTGATGGAGCGGGCTGTCACGACACCATCGAACGGTGCCACGATCTGCTTGAACTTCTCCAGGGCGGCGAAGTGGTCCACGTTGCGCTGGGCTGCCTCCATCTTGGCGTAGGCGGCCTGCTCATCCGCCGTGGCGACGGAGACGGACTGCCCGGACACGGCCTGGGAGTGTCCCATGGCCCGCCAGCGGTTGGCCGTCACGGAGGCCAGATTGTACTTTGCCTTCTGGGCGTCAAGGTCCGCCAGGGCCTGGGCGTACTGGGCATCCAGTGCCGGGGCGTTGATTTCGGCCAGCACGTCCCCCTGATGGACGACGGCACCGTAATCCTTGTACCACATCTTCACGTAACCGGAGACCTGTGCATAGATCGGTGCCTGATACCAGGCGTCGATCGTGCCGGGGAGCGTGAGGCTCACCTTGCTGTCCGCCTTGTGGGGCAGGATGATGGCCACGTTGGGCACGGCACTCTGTTCCGCCACGTCATGCAGGTGGGCGTTGTGGGCCATGCGGCCGAGCAGCAGCACGATGATGTAGAGGCCCAGCACAAGGGCGATCAGGCCGAGCAGTAATTTGTGTTTGCGGGACATGCTGGCCATCAGACGGTCTCCTTATGACGCGCGGTACGGTTGTGGATGATTGCATAGACACAGGGAACGAAGAGCAGCGTGGACAGCGTGGCGACAATCAGCCCGCCAATCACGGCCCGGCCCAGTGGAGCATTGGTGGAGTTGGAGGTCGCCATGGGGATCATGCCCACGATCATGGCGAGGGCGGTCATCAGCACGGGGCGTATGCGCTCCCGTCCGGCTTCCGTCGCCGCCCGGAGGGCATCGCCATGCAGCTCGATCCGCTCCCTGGCGAAGGACACCACGAGGATGGAGTTGGCCGTGGCCGTTCCCATGCACATGATGGCTCCCGTCAGGGCCGGGACGGACAGGCGTGTCCCGGTCAGGAACAGGGCCCAGGCGATCCCGGCCAGTGCGCCGGGCAGGGCGGTGATGATGATGAACGGGTCCATCCAGGACTGGAAGTTGACGACGATCAGCAGGTAGATCAGCACGATGGAGACCATCAGACCGATGATGAGCTGGCCATAGGCCCCGTACATGGTCACGGCGGCCCCATGAATCTCCGTTGCGGCCGTCTTGGGCAGCAGGGAGGTCGTGTCGCTGATGACCTTCTTGACGTCCGTCAGCACGGCCCCGAGGTCCCGTCCTTCGGTGGAGACGTAGATGTCCACCTCCGGCATGGAGTTGAAGTGGGACACCTCACCCGGCGTGCCGGTCGGCACGACGGTGCTGATGCTGCCCAGAAGCTGGTCGCCCGTACCGGTCGGGTTGCCGTCCCCCTTGTCCACCGGAATGGTCAGCAGGTCGCTCAGATGCGTCAGCTGGTCCTGCGAGACGTAGGTGTTCAGCGGGAAGGTGACGTCGTTGCTGGGGTCGAGCCAGAACTGCGGGTCCACCGTGCTGGAACCGGAGAGTGTCATCAGCTGGTTGTTGGCGAGGTCGGCCTCGGTCAGGCCGGTGGCCTGGCTGAAGGTCCGGTTGCCACGGATCATCAGCGTCGGTGTCTTCATCGTCTGCTGGATGACGACATCGGCAGCCCCCGGGATGTGCCGCAGGCGGGTCATGATCTTGCGGGCATAGTCATAATTGTCGGCAATGTCCGGCCCGTTGATCTGGATGTCGATCGGTGCGGGAGAGCCGAAATTGAGGATCTTGGCCGTCAGGTCCGCCGGCTGGAAGGTGAAGACCGTCCCGGGGAAGCGGGCGGAGAGGTCCTTCCGCAGCAGGGCACGATAATCCCACACGGGGGAGGCCTCGTTCTTCAGGGCGATGGTCAGGTCGCAGTCCTGTGTCCCGATGGTCGGTGTCGGGATGAAGGCCTGGTTGTGCGCTCCTTCCGGCAGGCCGCAGTTGCTGACGATCTCTTCCACCTGGCCGGGCAGGTCCTGCTCGATGCGGTCGGAGACTAGGGCGGCAATACGGCCCGCAACCTCGATACGGGTACCCAGCGGGGCCCGCATGTGCATCTGGAGGGCGTTGGACTTCGTCTCCGGGAAGAAGTCCCGCCCGGCCGTGAAGTAAAGCCCCAGTGACAGGACGGAAATGCCAAGGAAGATGCCGACAAACAGTCCGCGCTGCTCCACGCAGCGGACCAGAATGGCGTAATAGCTGTCCCGGAAGCTGTTGAACCGTTCCTCAAAACCCCGCTGGAAGCGGATGAAGAAGCCCATGACACCGCTGCGTGGCGGCAGGGGAGCGGAATGGTTGTGGCTGTCCGTCCCGTCGCCACGGTTGGCCGGGTGACCGGCCGCCACGGCGGCGGCGTTGGCCTCGGCGGTATGCTGCTCCCTGTCCGGGATGTCATGGCCGCCATGACTGGCCAGCAGGTATTTTGCCATGGTCGGGACCAGCGTCCGGGAGAGGACGAAGGAGGCGATCATGGCGAAGATGATGGCTTCCGCCATCGGGCGGAAGAGGTAACCGGCCACGCCGTCCAGCTCGAACAGGGGCAGCCACACGATGCAGATGCAGGTGGTGGAGACGAAGGTCGCCGTCACGATCTGGTTGGCGGCATCGATGATGGCAGGTTCAAGCTCCTTGCCCATCTCGAGATGGGTGTCGATGTTCTCGATCATCACCGTGGCGTCGTCCACGAGGATGCCGACCGCCAAGGCCAGTCCGCCCAGTGTCATCACGTTGATGGATTCCCCGGCCCAGCTCAGTCCGATGACCGAGCAGAGGATGGCCAGCGGGATGGAGGTGGCGATGATGACGGTGGACCGCCACGAGCCGAGGAAGAGCAGCACCACGATGCCGGTCAGGAAGGCGGCTGTGACCATCTCCCGCACCACGTCCTTGATGGCGTCCTTCACGAAGATGGAGGCGTCGGTCAGGATGCTGACCTTCACGTCATCCGGCAGGACGGCCCGCAGGCGGGGGAGGGCTTTCTTCACGCCATCCACCACGTCCAGCGTGGAGGCCTCGCCGCTCTTCATGACGACGACCTCGACGCCCTGACGTCCCTTCACGAGCACGAGGTTCGTCTGCGGATGGCCGCCACGATAGACGTCCGCCACGTCGTGGACGTAGATCACCGCATTGCCCACCCGTTTGACCGGAATGTTGCCGATGGCCTTCATGCTCTTGGGGGTGGCGTTGGTCTGCACCATCCAGTCCACGGCGTCGATCTTCTGGTCACCGGCAGGCAGGACGATGTTCTGGTCATGCATGGCGTTCTGCACGTCCATGGCCGAGAGATGGTGCGCCCGCAGCTGGTCCTGGTTCAGCGTGACCATCACGAAGCTGTCCATCCCGCCATAGGGGTGCGGCACCACGGCCCCCTCGACGGTGACCAGAAGCGGACGGACACGGATCATCGCCAGCTTGTAGAGGTCGGACGGCGTCTGCTTGTCCGAGGTGATCTGCAGCGAGATGACCGGAACGGAAGACGCATCCAGCCGCATGATCATCGGGGCTGGGATGTTCACCGGCAGCTGCTTGATGACGGTCTGGGAAATGGCGGTCACTTCCGCCTCTGCCTCGCCAATCTCAGACCCGGGCTGGAAGAAGATCGTCACGATCCCACGCCCGTAATAGGAGTTGGACTCCATGTGCTCGATGCCCTCCACGGTGGAGGTCACCATCAGCTCGTAATTGTAGATGATGCGGCCTGCAAACTCTTCAGGCAGCATCCCGCCATAGGTCCAGACGGCAGAGACCACCGGGATCTTGATATTCGGAAAGACGTCAGTCGGTGTTTTGAAGACTGACATCACCCCGAACATCACGATCAGGATGGACAGTACCACAAAGGTCAGAGGCCGCTTCAGTGCGGTGACGACAATGGCATTCATGGGTAGAACTGTTCCAGTTTTATTCCAGAGGCAGAAGGAAGTTGTAACAACTTAGGCAAAAAAGGCGGGGAGGCGTATTAAATACTGTTTTAGTCTGCTTTATGACGGCCCTGTAAGAAAAGTCATTATTGTCCGCAGGTTAGGGGAGAGGGTCTTTTTTCTGACGAAACATTCCGTGAGGGGACCGTTCAGAGGGTGATTCGGGTTACGGGAATGTCATGAGTTCATGAAAGGGCGGCATCTCCATGCGGGCCGCCCTTTTTTCATGAGGGGTCAGTTCTTGGGCAGCTGGGCAGGCGTTTCCAGCTGGGGCAGGTTCTGACGTATGCGCCGGACGGTCCCTTCTTTCACCGCCCGGGCGTTGTTGCCCCAGCTCTGCCGGATGAAGCTGACGAGGTCGGCAATCTCTTTGTCGGAGAGCGTGTCGGCAAAACTGGGCATGGCGAAGGCCGATGGTGTCGTCGGCAGGGCATGGGTGCTGTCACCGGCCAGGATGATGTGGATGAGCGACGTGGCATCATCGGTCATGACGACGGGATTGCCCGCCAGAGGGGGAAAGACCGTGCCATAACCGGCTCCGTCCGTGCGGTGGCAGGCTGCGCAGCGGTCCACATAGGTCTGCGCTCCCGGCTGGGAGAGATCGGCCTGACGCAGCCTTTCCGTCGTCGTGGGGTCGTAGACCCAGGGCGTTTCCTTCCGTGCCGGGGCCAGCTGCTTCAGATAGCGGGCGATGGCGTGGAGGTCGTCATCCTTGAAGGCATGGGCACTGTGGACGATGACGGGCGTCATGCCGCCAAAGCTGGCTCCCGTCCGTGCCCGGCCCGTGCGGAGGAAGTCCACGATGTCCTGCTCGCTCCAGCGGCCCAGGCCCGTGCGGTTCTCCTGCCGGAGGGAGGGAACGACCCACTGTTCCACCACGCCACCGCCGGAGAGGAAGAGCGGCCCGTCCTTGGCGGTCTGGGCCTTCTCGTTGAGGGTGATGCTGCGGGGGCTGTGGCAGGCCCCGCAATGGCCGGGGCCTTCCACCAGATAGGCCCCACGGGCGAGGACGGGGTCGGAGAACTGGTTGTTGGTGCGGAGCTGGGCCGACTGGATGGAGGGAGAGAACAGCCACCGCCAGATGTGCAGCGGCCAGCGCATGGAGAGCGGCCAGATCAGTCCGTTCGGGGGAGGGGATACGGGCTGTGGAGCGACGCCCCTCTGGAAATAGACATAGAGGGCGTGGATGTCCGCCTTGCTCAGCCGGGCATAGGACGGATAGGGCATGGCCGGATAGAGGGCACTTCCATCCTTGCGGATGCCCAGCTGGACGGCCCGGGCAAACTCGGCCTCGGTATAGCGGCCGATGCCGTGGACGGGGTCTGGCGAGATGTTGGTGGAGTAGATGGTCCCTATGGGGAGCTTGAAGGGCATTCCTCCGCTGTAGGGCGCACGGCCGGGCTGGGTGTGGCAGGCGGCACAGTCTCCCAGTACCGCCTGATAGTGGCCTTCCTCGATCAGGCCGGCAGGCAGGGGAGAATCCGTAGCCAGTGCGGGGCGGGCTGGCAGGCCGGAGCTTCCTAGGCCGAGCAGGCCCAGCCCTGCCAGAAGGAGGGCACGGGCGGAGGACAGGCGTTTCCTGATGGTGGGACGGGGGGAAAGGACGGTCATGCGCTTACCATCGGGCCGGGATTGCGGAGATAGGTCCGGCGGATGTGGTGGGCGGACCAGTAGGCCAGTGCGGCGACCAGCCCCGTCGGGTTGTAGCCCATCCCCTGCGGGAAGGCACTGGAGCCGATGACGAACAGGTTCGGCACATCCCAGCTCTGGAGGTAGCGGTTCAGGGCACTGGTTTTGGGGTTCTCCCCCATGATGACGCCACCGTTGAGGTGCGTGGTCTGATAGACCCGGCTGTCGAAAGGCTGGCCCGGCTGGAGGCTGTTCAGGCTTGTCCGTGTGGCACCCATCGCATGGGCGATGTCCCCGATATGGCTGACGACATGCTGGTTCATGCGGATGTCGTTGTCCTTCCAGGTGAAGGTCATCCGGAGGAGGGGCTGGCCGTAGGCATTGGTCCATGTGGGGTCGAGGTCGAGATAGACATCCCGGTAGGCCATGTTGCTGCCGTGGGCATCAATGCCGAGCGAGTGCCGGTACTGGTCGATCATGGCCGACTTGTAGGCACTGCCCCAGCGTGGAGCCCCTTTCCCCCCGCTGCCTTGTGCGGCGGCGATGGGTTTGAGGCCGGCCTGGTTGACCCAGATGGGCGAGCCGCCGATGAAACCGAGCCGGCCCCGGTCGAAGCCGGGGTGGTTGAAATCGTCGATGGCCACACCGGCCCCCCCCGCTCCGACGAACTGGCTCGTGAAACGGTCTTCCGGCAGCCAGACACGGGAGGAGGTGATGGTCTGATAGGTGAAGTTGCGGCCTATCGTACCGGTCTGGGTGACGGGGTCATAGGGCTGCCCGATGCCGGAGACCAGCATGAGATGGACATTGTGGAGCTGGAAGGCACTGAGGATGACGAGGTCGGCTTCCAGCGTTTTTTCAGTGCGGCTGCTGAGATCGACATACCGCACGCCGGTGGCCTTCTTGTGGGTGTCATCGAGCATGATCTCCAGGACCTGCGCCTGCGTGATGAGCGTGAAACGCCTGTCCTGCCGCAGGGCGGGCAGGATGTTCACGTTGGGCGAGGCCTTGGAATAGAGGTAGCAGGCATAGCCGCTGCAATAGCCGCAGAAGTTGCACGGCCCCATCTGGCAGCCATAGGGGTTCGTGTAGGGCTGCGACGCATTGGCGGCGGGGATGCTGAAGGGATGGTAGCCCATGTCGGTGGCGGCGGCACGGAACACGCTGGCCGAGAAGGTGTCCGCCATGGGGGGGAGGGGAAAATGGTCAGAGCGGTCCGGGGCAAAGATGTTGCCCCGGCCCGTCTTCTGCCCTCTTACGGACGAGGCCTCCCCGGAGGTGCCGAAAACCTTCTCCGCCTTGTCGAAGAACGGTTCCAGCTCGCCATAGGTGACACCGTAATCCTGAAGGTGCATGTCCTTGGGGATGAAGTTTTCCCCGTAGCGTTCGATGGTGGCACTGCGCAGGCGAAGGTCATCTTCCGTGGCCCGGAAATGGCAGCCTGACCAGTGCAGCCCGGCTCCTCCGACCCCCTCTCCTGGCAGGAAGGCCGTCAGCTGGCGGTAGGGCAGGGCCGTCTGGTCCGGGCGGTTGCGGATGGTCAGGGACGTGCGGGCCAGTTTCTGGAAGAGGCGTTTGCGTATGGCCCCCCGCAGCTCGTCAATCGAGCCGGGATAGGTGCCTTCCACGGCCGTGCTGTGGTCGTGCCCGCGTTCCAGCATGGTGACGTTCAGCCCGGCTTCGGTCAGTTCCTTGGCCATGATGCTGCCGGCCCAGCCGCCGCCGATGATAAGGACGTCCGGTCTGGTGGGGGTGGATGTTTCGTCAGGCATGAAGGGTCAGCCCTCCTCGTCGGTCTGGAAAGCAGAGCTGTACGGATCAGGTCTGGCGGGCATGCCGACCGGCCCGAAAGGATAGGGGGCACCCTCCTGATTGATCCAGTCCATGAAGTCCGCCCGGGCACCGGGGAAGCCCATCATCTTCCAGCCCCCCATGTCGTGGTTGCCCCCGTAGGCGGGGTCGGCGAAGGCTCCTTCCAGCGTGTTGGTGCGGAGCTGCTCGAAGAAGGCGGCACCGGGAATGTCGTTGAAGCGGAGCCTGTTGTTTTCCATGTCATGCAGGACCTCGTCCTGCCGGTCCGGAGGAAGGGCGGCGAACAGGGCGTTGTAGGTCATGAGGCAGTGCGTGTTGATGGGGGTGATGGTGCCCCGGTAAAGGTCCCGGGGGTTGTATGGCAGCTGATAGCCCAGCTCGGGCGGCCCCTCGTGGAAAGGGGCCTTCATGTACCAGAGATCACCGAAGCCATAGGGCGTGGACATCTGCCTGTCGATGAAGCGGGGAGCACCAAGGGCCTGAGCCCCCGGGCCGTTCTCATCCTGCGGGAAGATGCGCTCGCAGGCATGGCAGAGAAAGAGATATTCTTCCTGGCTGAAAAAGGTGGGTTTGTAATGGGCCGGATCGTTCTCCGGCACTTTCGGAGCCTTCTTGTCCGGTTCGGCTTCTGCCGTACGGCTGAGCAGGGGCACGCTGGAGAGCGAGGCCGCTCCCCCCATGAAGCCACGCCGGGACAGCGGGGCTGAAGCACCGTAAGAGCGGGGAGGAGAAGATGATGTCATCGCACGGTACGGCCCGGTCCTGAACAAGAACAATTATCTGAAGGGATGCCAGAATGGGAAAAATGACAGCAGAATACAAGTTAATCTGCTGTCATTCCTGCTGTCCGGTTTCTTTATCCCCCGTGAGATGGTTTACGATTCATTACTGGGGGAGGGTCAGCATACCCGGGGGCGGAGAGTGGATACGGGTGGCAGGGGCTGTTTGGTCCATGCCTGTATCGGTCTGCCTTGGCCAGTTACTTGTGGCTGTACTTGCCGCCCCGGCGGCATTACTCACGGGCCGGGCTGCCGTTGCGGTCGCCCCGGTCAGGACAGTTCCGGCCATCGGCTGGGTACCGGCCGCACCCGGAGCGGGAAGGTCCGTGCCGCCCAGGTCCTGGCTCTGGATGGTCGTGGCGTTGAGCGGGGTGCCGGTGGCATCCGTCAGCCAGGAGGAAAGATGACTGCGGACCTGATATTCCAGCTCGACATTCATGTCGTCCATCAGCTGCGCATTGAGGGTATGGAGATTGTGCTCCAGCCCCAGCTTGCCGGGGGCATCAATCGTGCGCTGGACATGGGCCGTGATGAAGCCATGATGGTTGTGCGTCACGTCATCCACGTGCAGCTGGACCGTGTAGCTCCCGCTGAGGGCGTGGTGGGGAGCCTTGGTCATCTCGATTTTCGTGATGGCGAGGTTGGCCGTCCCGGAGGACCCCGTGGCATGGAGACGCTGGTGCCCCATCAGGGCCAGCGTGTCGGCCGGGTTGGTCGGGCTGCTGGATGACAGGTCATCACCATCCGGGCGGGCCTGGTTGCTCACGTCAACCTGGGCAACATTCAGGTTGAGCGGCGGAAGGTAGCTGTAGTCCGGTGCGGGAAATTTTTCCTCGCTGGAGCCTCCGGAGGCACAGCCGGCCAGCAGGGAAAGCCCGCAGAACAGCCCCAGGATGGAGACAGAGGGACGCAGCTTCATGCGGCTGACCAGATGGGGCCTTCTGGCACTATGATTCGTCATGGTTTTCATGTCCGGCATCTGTTGTCTTTTCGTGATTCTGCGGAGGGGATTTCTTCCAGCGTTCCCTGCCCGGCAGGCCAGCCGCCTGACCGGCCCTGAAGATGGAAGACCGCACCCAGAGTTCAGATGAAAATGGAAAAGATGTTCGGTTTTGTCCAGCCTCTTCCTGCTTTTCAGCAGCCGGTGCGGGGGTGGCCGGGATGAATTCTTCCCACAGGGCGGAGGCCCGGCCCACGCCGTAATCTTCCAGACGGAAGGGATGGGCGTGTCTCAGTTCCTCCACGCAGTGCGGATTGCTGATGAACCATGACAGCAGGAAGACCGGCACGAGCGGGAGGAAAGGGCTGTCTCCCAGCAGGAGCCGTGTCGCAGGGTGATAGAAGAGGGGTTTCCGGTCCTTTGGAGGGGCCTTCCGGCCCGTGGGGGTATACCAGAAGAGATAGAAGGTCTGCCCGTCTTCTTCATCGCTGAAACGGCAGGCCACACCTTTCTCTGTCGGCATGGTCAGTTCGGCCCGCAGCATACGCCCGCTGAAGGGAGAGGTGGTCATGGTGTGCGGGCCGACGGGCTGGGTGTCGAGCAGGTGCCTGAGGCGTCCCGGTGCGAACGGGGCGGTGGGGGTGTCCGGCCGTATCCCGTCGTCATCCGGCAGGGAGGCGGGGGACAGGAGGCGCAGCCTGGTGCCGACAGCCGCCTGGAACCAGAGGCCCAGAAGCTGGAACTGGGCGACGGACGGCAGGCTGGTCAGGGGGACCAGAGAGTCATGCAGCCCTGTGCCGTCATCCGGCAGGGGTGTCTCACCGCTCAGCAGGGCTGCGCAGAACTGCTGGAGGGCAGGGCCGATGGCCTCCATGATCTGCCCGTTCCAGTGGCTGTCCAGCGCAAGGGCGTGGCAGGCCAGAATCTCATCATCGGAGGACAGCCACCAGCAGGCTTCCTGCCCGGTTTCCGTATGGTGGAGGCTCAGGACGTCCAGCCCGTCCGCAGGGGCACGATAGCGTGCGCTGGCCTGCCAGCCGGGATAGAGCCGTGTCAGCGGCTGCCCGCCCCTGTGAAGGGAGGGGGGAAGTCCGACCGTCATGACGGTCCGGCGGTGCCTTCAGCCCGGCCCGCAGGTAGGCTGTCACGGTCGAACGTGAAGGCCGTGTTGCAGAAGTGGCATTCCATGGAGATCACGCCATCCTGGGCCATGTGGTCGAGGTCATCCCGGCTGAAGCGTTCCAGCACGCTCTGGAGGCGTGTCCGGCTGCACCGGCAGCCGAAGGAGAGCGGTCTGGCGGGGGCCAGCTCCACGCCCAGCGTCCCGAAAAGCCGGGTGATGAGCGTGGCGGGGGAAATGGACGGGTCGAACAGCTCGTCAGCCGCCAGGGTCTGACCGAAGGTGCGGGCCGTCTCCCACAGGTCCTGGATGGTGGCCTCGGCATGTTTCTGGTCGTCATTGTCGACCAGGGGCGTGCTGTCCGGCAGGCGTTCCAGCACGAGGGCACCGGCCTGCCATCCCGCTTCCGTATGGCGGGAAAAGAGATGGATGGCGCAGTCATGCTGTTCACTGGTCTGGAAGTAATGGACGGCCATTTCGGAGAGGTCCTTGCCCTCCAGCCCGACAATTCCCTGATACAGTTCCGTGTTCGGTCCCTGGTCCACGGTGAAGGCCATGTAGCCCTTGCCCAGAAGGCCGGGGGCATCGTCCGGCAGGGGGGTGGGGTGATCCTCGGCCATGCGGGCCGTGAAGCGCAGCTCGCCCGTATCGGTGCAGTCCGCCAGAAAGAGGGAGACCGGCCCATCCCCTTTTACTTGAAGGGAGAAGGACCCTTTGAACTTGAGGGCGGTCGCCATGGCGGCCACGAGGGCGAGGGCCTGCCCGCCAAGGAGGCGGACCGGCTCCGGCAGCCCGTCGTGACGGGAGAGGATGGCACCGGCCAGCGGGCCGAGCGTGATCAGCCGTCCCCGGACGGGAACATGGCCAAGATGGAAGGGCGTGATGGCATGGGCGACCGTGAGGTCAGGCACGTCATGCGGGCGTCTGGCTTCCGTGGAGGGCGTGGTTTCTGTCACCGGGGTCATAATCCTCTCTGTCCGGCCTGTCCTGTCTTCCATCCTGAACGTTTCCCCCCGTGCGGGAGGAGGATCAGGATGGAAGACAGGTCAGAATTCAGCTCTGATAGGCTGAAAGATCGTCTTTCTCCAGACACCAGAGCAGAAGTCCCTTCTGGGCATGCAGGCGGTTTTCTGCTTCATCGAACACGACGGAGGCCGGGCTTTCAAAAACGGCCTCGCTGACTTCCTCCCCTATATGGGCAGGCAGGCAGTGCATGAACAGGGCATCCGGTGCGGCAAGGGCCATGATGGCCTCATCCACATGGTAGGGGCGGAAGATTTTGAGGCGTTTTTCCGCATCCTTGTCCCCCATGCTGACCCATGTGTCCGTGATGATGGCATCGGCTCCTTCCGCAGCTTCCCTGGGGTCGTGGGTCAGGTGGATGTCACCGCCATTCCCGCGTGCCCAGTCTACGGCGACCTCGGAGGGGATGAATTCCCCTTTCGGCGTGGCCAGATGGAGGGTGAAGCCGAGACGGGCCGCCGCCTCGATCAGGGAGGTGGCGACATTGTTGCCGTCACCGATCCAGGCCAGTTTCCTGCCGGTGATCGGGCCACGATGCTCCTCGAAGGTGAGGATGTCGGCCAGAATCTGGACGGGGTGGGAGATGGGTGTCAGCCCGTTGATGACGGGGACGCTGCTCCAGCGGGCGAGTTCCCGCAGGTTTGCGTCCGTACCCGTCCGCAGGGTGATGACGTCCAGAAAGCGGGACAGGACCCGGGCCGTGTCGGCGATGCTCTCGCCACGGCCCAGCTGCATCTCTGACGGGGTCAGCACGTTGACGGTCCCGCCAAGCTGCTTCATGCCGACCTCGAAGGACACGCGGGTGCGTGTGGAGGGGCGGGACATCATCAGCCCGAGCGCACGGCCGGCCAGCGGCAGGCCGGGGCAGAGCGGGTGCCTGCGCCCCTGCTGGAGGGCCTTGACCCGGGCGGCAAGCGAGAGGATGTGCCGCAGCGTCTCGGTGGAGTGGTCCTTGATGTCAAGGAAGTGACGGGGCGATGAGGCGTTGCTGGTGCCCATGCACGGGTCTCCTTACTTGTTGGCAAGGGCGTGAGCGGCACGCCCGATGCGGGTGCAGGCTTCCTGACAGTCAGCCTCGGTTGCGATGAGGGGCGGCACCAGGCGCAGCACGTTGTCGCCTGCACCGATGGCCAGCAGGCCCTCGGCCATGACGGCGGCAAGAACATCACCGGCGGGGATGCGGCAGCGCAGGCCCCGCATCAGCCCGACACCACGGGCTTCCTCAAAGATGGCGGGATGGTCCGTCACGCATTTCTGGAGCATCTCTCCAAAGGCCTGGCCGGTCCTGCGGACATG
This sequence comes from Bombella mellum, assembly GCF_014048465.1. GTDB lineage: Bacteria > Pseudomonadota > Alphaproteobacteria > Acetobacterales > Acetobacteraceae > Bombella > Bombella mellum. The sequence continues at coordinate 55,201 of NZ_PDLY01000004.1, read as the reverse complement.
GTCCAGAAAGCCGGGGGCCAGTATTTCTTTCACCACGGCCAGACCGGCGGCACAGGCCAGGGGATTGCCGCCATAGGTCGTGCCATGCGTGCCGGGCGTGAGGTGTCTGGCCAGCTCTTCACGGGCCAGTACCGCTCCCAGCGGGAAGCCGCCCCCGATGCCCTTGGCGGAGGAGACGACATCCGGCGTGATTCCGGCCTGCTCGAAGGCGAAGAGGGTGCCCGTGCGGCCCATGCCGCTCTGCACCTCGTCAATGCCGAGATACAGACCTTTCTCATCACACAGGGCACGGAGCTGACGGAGGAACTCATGATGCGCCGCCCGGATGCCGCTTTCCCCCTGTACGGGTTCCAGCAGGATGCCGGCCGTCTGGTCCGTCACGGCGGCCCGCACGGCGTCGATGTCGTTGAAGGGCACATGGTCGAAGCCATCCACGGGCGTGCCGAACCCTTCAAGATAGGCCGGGTTCCCGGTGGCGGAGATGGTGGCCAGCGTCCGGCCGTGGAAGGCGTTGCTGAAGCAGATGATGCGGGTGCGTTCAGGATGGCCGTTCCTGTACTGGGCACGCCGGATCAGCTTGATGAGACCTTCGTTGGCCTCCGCTCCAGAATTGCAGAAGAGGACGGAGTCCGCAAAGCTGTTCGCCACCAGCAGGTCGGCCAGTGCCCTGGCCTGCGGAACCTGATAGAGGTTCGAGACGTGGATGACCTTCCCGGCCTGTTCGGTGATGGCCTTCACGAGGGCCGGATGACTGTGCCCGAGGGAGGAGACGGCAATCCCGGCTCCGAAGTCCAGATAGCGTCGTCCATCCGTGCCGGTGAGCCAGAGGCCTTCGCCATGATCAAAGGCGAGGTCAAAGCGTTTGTAATTCGGCATGATGGAGGCGATCATGATGGACGCGTTCCCGGTCTGAAAAAACAATGACACGCAGCCATGTTTCCTGCCATGCGGCCCGTTTTTGTGCCTCCAACAGAAAACGCCCCTGTCCGTATCACCAGATCAGGGGAGACTGCCCAGCCATACTGCTTGCAGAAAAAAGAATCGTCAAATCCTGTTTTGTCAGGATGGACGAATCAGGCCTTTGGCATCATGGCGTATGGGCCGGGCGGAAAGGCTGGCCTCACAGACGCTGATAGACGAGGTTCCGGGCGAGCCAGCAGCTGGCCCGCAGCTGGTGGATGCGCCCGTTGCGCCGCTGGAAGTGCAGCGTCCAGTCTCCGGGCGGGGTGTGGTCGAGGGCACGGGGACAGGGGAAGGTCCACAGATCGGGTCCCAGAGCGGTCAGCCGTTCCATCCGTCCGGTCCCCAGAATGCCGGAGAACCCGCCATGCAGCAGCCCGCCCCGGAAGGTGATGGTGAAGCGGGACCCGTCCAGCTCCTCACATTCATACTCTCCGGCAAGTTCCGAAGGGTCGGGCTGGGGTGTGTCGGGATACGGGCGCAGGCGGACATGCCGGTTCTCTCCTGGCCGACCCATGATGATGTGGGGGCCGGAGGCTCCCTGCGTGCCGGTCTGCATCTGCCCGTCCTGGATGTGGCGGAGGCGGACTGACCCGGCCTCGGCGAGCTGGGGGGAGATGATGTCCAGCGGTTCCGGCAGCATGAGATAGCGGAGCTGGAGCTGACCCGGTTCCGCTGCGGTGATGCGGGCGGAGAGGCCTGTTTCTTCATCCAGCCAGAGGCCTTCCAGGGCATGTGGTTCCTGCGGACTGCCGGAAGGGGGCGTTCTGGCCGCCGGTTTTCCGTCTTCTCCCAGAAAGGCCCGGAAGAGGCTGGCGGCAGCCTGCTGGGCCGGGGACATGTGGTTGAAGAGGACCACGACGGAGAGACGCAGGGCGGCGCAGTGCAGCCGGTGGGACCGCCAGCCCCGCAGGGCTCCGCCATGGGCCGTGATCTCGTGGCCTGCGACCGTGCCATGCTGAAGGCCGAACCCGTAAGGGGCCTTGTGCCCGTTGTCGAACTGCACGGGGCGGCTCATGCGGTTGTAGAGGCCCTTCGGGTCGTCACGTTGCCGGTCGATGAACGTTTCCCAGGCGATCATGTCGTCCAGCGAGGCCCCCATTCCGGCATCGCCCGTCCAGTGGATGTGGTTGCGGGCTGGCCAGTAGCCACCCTCCTGCGTGCCTTCATAGCCGGTCGTGCCATCGGGCAGGGCACTGGTTTCCGCCGCCAGGATGGCCCGCCTCATGCCGACCCTGTCGAAAACATGCTGCTGGAGCAGCTCGGCAAAGCTCAGCCCGCTCTCTTCCTCCATCGCCTCGGAAATCAGGCGGAAATTCTGGTTGACGTAGGAATAGGATGTGCCGGGGAGAAACTGGAGGGACCGTGTCCCGGCAATGACACGGTCGGAATCGGCCGGGCTGAACGTTCCTTCAATGGCGGCACCATGCAGCATGGCCACGGCCCAGTAGTCCCGCAGGCCCGACTGGTTGTGGGCCAGCTGCATGACGGTGGGCGGGTCGGACCGGAGCCTGGGCAGCCGCCTGCGGATGTACGGGGCGAGGATTTCCGGGTCTTCGTAGCGGTCCAGCAGGGTGGCGCAGGTGAACTGCTTCGTGATGGAACAGATGCGGAACAGGCTGGAGGACGTGAAGGGCAGGCGGCGTTCCAGGGAGGCATAGCCCCAGCAGTGTCTGGCGATCACCTCTCCCTCATGCAGGACGACGGCCGCTCCGCCGGGTCCGGGATGACGGGCGGCTATGGCGTGCATTTCTGCATCCAGACGTTCGTTTCTGGACAGGGAGGAGCGTTGTGCGTGCATGGAAACTCACAGGCGGGTAGGATGGACGGAGGCCTCCTCCAGTGATGAAGATTTTGGACGGACGGGGCAAGACGGGTTATGGACTGATCGCATGGATGTTATCCCACCTTCACCGGACCATCAGAGCCTGAAAGAGGCGGCTCTGGCCCATCTGGCCCGCTTTGCCACGACCCGCCAGAATCTGCGGCAGGTGCTGCAGCGGCGTGTCCGCCGCTGGGGCGTGCGGGCTGTCCGTGCAGGCATGTTCGCCGAGGAGGCGGCCCTGCATGAGGAAGCCTGCCAGCCCCTGATCGACCGGATCGTGGAGGAGATGGAGCGTCTCGGTGCCGTGGATGACGCCGGTTTTTCCCGGTCGAAGGCCCGCAATCTGGCCCGTTCCGGGCGGTCCCGCCGGGCCGTGCAGGCCCATCTTCAGGCCAAGGGTGTGGATGGTGAGACTATCCGGCAGGCGGTGGATGAGAGCCTCGGGGAGGTCGGGGAGGACCGTGCCCGCCAGGCCGAGCTGGCCGCCGCGCTCGTTCTGGCCCGCAAGAGGACGGTCGGGCCGTTCCACAGGCCCGGCAGGCCGGAGAAGGAGCGCATGAAGGTGCTGGCCATTTTCGCCCGCAACGGTTTCTCGCAGGACATCGCCGTGAAGGCCCTCGACATGGACAAGGAAGAAGCGGAAGACCTCATCATTGAGTTCCGGTCCCTGTGATGGGTTTAATTTTCATATTGAAAATTATTCAAACGTACTGACATTGTCTAATAAAATAGAATTTTCTACCGGGGGACTTAATGGGTACTTTGAAGGGTTGTTCACAGCTTGAAAGTGTGTGCCAGAGAACTTTGGGGGAAATAGAATATATATATGATAGGGGTATAGAAAATTTATGTCTTTTTTCAAAAGAAGGAGTTTCCTCTGATAAATTTCGCCTCTTGATAGGGAAAGCGATTGAGAAGGTAGAGTCTGAGAAAAAATCTTCATTGGAAAAGTTGGAAGGGGTCGTGGAGAAGCTGAAGTGGGATGCTCCACATGTGGCTTTTTACGGTGAAACTAATGCGGGAAAGTCCACTCTTATTGAGGCCATCCGCCTGTATGCGGGAGGAAGCAGTACAGAAGCGGGGAAGGAGATTGGAGACGGTCGCAGTGATTTCAGCAGGAGAATAAAGTTATATCCATGCAATTTCGAGGGGCGTTCTTTCACATTGGTTGATGTGCCGGGGATCGAAGGCAAGGAAAAGGAAGTTGGTAAGGAAATAGAGAAAGCTCTTTCCATCTCACATGCTATTTTTTTCGTGACTGATAAGGCCCAGCCCCCGCAGGGAGGAGAGAAAGACAGAGCGGGTACGCTGGAAAAGATGAAGAAGCATATGGCGGCCCAGGCGCATATATGGGCTGTATGGAACAAGAAAATTCAGAATGTCAGGGCGTTGAAGCATCCTTTGCTGGAAGAGAAATCCGATACATGGAGGAGCCTCCATGAGGGTGAAAATTCTCTTGATGGGAAGATGCGTGCGGTACTGGGGGAGAGATATAGGGAATGTCTTGTGCTTAGTGCCAGACCGGCTTTTCTGGCACTTCTGGATGAAGAGGCAAAAGCTGATCTGCTGACAGAGCAGCGCAAGTTCCTGACACGGATATCTCGGGAAGAGTTGCTGGATAAATCTGGTCTTGAGCAGTTCATTGATGTGCTTCGGGCTGATCTTCCCGCGGATGAGCAGTTGCTGGCAGGTAATATAAGGAAGATAGTTATTTTATTTGAGGATAGTGTCAAGAACTTCAGAAAGAGTATATTGAATGAATTTTTGGGTGTGGGAAAGAATATGCAGGAATTTTTGCAGGAGGTTTCTTCACCATTAGAAGAAGTAGTTGATGATATTAACAGAAATACCCGTCGGGTACGGGATGGAATTGTTGACGAAATTGTAATGAAAGTGCGTTGCGAGATGGGGGCGGCGATTGAGGCTGGACTGGGAAATAAAGAATTTAAAAATAAATTGGAGGAAACTCTAAAGGCGGTGCGCCCTTATCTGGCGAGGCTAACGGGCGAGGCGGTTGGTCGTATGGTGGAAAACGTGAAGGCCTCCACAAAGAGCATCTTGAAAGATCGCGCTGTGAATATGGAAGATGGACTCTATGCTTCTCACACCGACTTTCTGGAGCATCTTGATCATAGGATTGATAGTGAGGTGGAAAGCGGGATTGAGTGGGGAAAGTTGTCAGGGGCTTTGGTGGGAGCAGTTGTTGCTACCATTTTTTCTAGCGGATGGGCTTTGATCTTAGGATTGTTTGGCGCGTTTCTCGGTGCCTTAAATGGTCTCAGGGGATTGTTTGGTGATAAGAAAAAAAATCAGGGAAAGGTTCTGAATAAAGAATTGGATAAGGTAAGACCTAAACTATCTTCAAAATTGGATGCTGTTTTAGGTGGGGTTGTAAAGGAATTGGCGAATGTAATTCATTCCATATTGAGATCATTTTCTGAGGAGAGAGATGTGTGCTTAAGTATGTATAACATTATAAAAGAAATGAATAGTGATCTGGAAAGAGTATTGGGCGACCTGAAAAAGCTGAGTGTACATAGTGTTTCTGTTGGGTAATGTTTTTTGTGAAGACGTAATGTGGAAGAGAGGAGATGGATATGTCGGGTGAGATTCAGAAGGTGAAGGCATTTCTGGAAAAAGGCGAACAGTGCGGTGTGCAGATACCCATTGAGGTAAAAGAAAAGCTGGCAGCCTTGGATAGAAATGACAGTTTGTTGCGGGTTGTTCTCGTTGGTGGTTTCTCTGTGGGAAAAACATCCATTGCTTCTGCATGGTTGGGGAAACCGAGAGAAGATATGAAGATCAGCCAGGCTGAATCACCCAGTGCAGTTACCGTTTATGAGGTGGATGGTGGTGTGCAGCTTGTGGATACACCTGGCCTTTTTGGATTCAAGGAAAAGAATATTAGTGATGGCGATGCACAGACTTATAGGGATATGACCCGTAAGTATGTCAGTGAGGCCGATATTCTTCTTTATGTGCTTGATCCTTCCAATCCTATTAAAGAGTCTCATGCTCAAGAGTTACACTGGTTATTTCGGGAGTTAAATCTTCTGTCGCGCACGGTATTTGTGTTGAGCCAGTTTGATAAGATTGCAGATGTTGAGGATGAGGAGGATTTTCAGAGGCATTTGGCTGTCAAGAGAGAGGCTGTCATCGGCCGTCTTGATGATCTGATCGGGCTTGGTAAAGAAGAGAGGGGGCAGCTTTTAATTGTTGCCGTTTCTGCGAATCCCTTCGATGAGGGGGTAGAATATTGGTCGCAACCTGAAAATGCGGAGGAGTTCCGTGGTCTGTCCCATATAGGGGATTTGCAGAAAACTACAGATCAGATGCTTGTTCGTTCTGGAGGAGCGGAGCAGGTCAAAAAGCAGACTGCCTTGAGTATTGTGCGGGATGTGACCAAACGCCAGATGATTCCGGCAGTTGAGCAGGCTGGTGAGGTGTTCAGAAGTGCACAGCGTGCCTTGCGGAAGGCAGGGCAGGAAAGCAATAAATTGGAGCGTTTCAGGCGGGAAGCAGTCGAGTCCCGGCTGGCATTATGCCGCTGGGTGGAGAATTATTTCTCTGATTTGATTGTTCAGCTCAAGCATACCGCTTCAGAAGATTTTGAGGAGTTTTTTTACCGCCATATTGGTGAAAATGGAGGAAGATTGCAGCGCAATATCCAGCTGCACTTTGAGGAAGAGCTGGGAACAATCCTTCATCAGCTGGAAGCAATGACAGTGGCTTTCAGGGATTCCGAATCTGACTGGGCGTTTCTGAGGAACGTAGCAAAAGGTGCTGACTATGTGCAGAAGGGCGGGTTTATCTCAGGTTCCACCGTTCTTGCTGCACGGGATGCTCTGGGGGTGGGTATAAAATTCAAGCCATGGGGAGCGATTGGTCTTGCCTCCAAGCTTAATGTCGGGTTGGCCGCAGCTGGTCCTATCATAGAGGGGATCATGATGTGGAAAAAATATAACGATGAGCAGAATTTTCAGACCCAGAAGAAGGAGATCGTGGCGGCGTTGGAGGAGCAGAGAAAGTATCTGAATGATCTTCTGGATTCTCCAGATTTTATGAAAAACTTTTTCCCTCAGTTGGCACAAATGGAAAACGCTTTTCAAGCTATTCGTGAGGCAGGGGAAGAAGCGAGGCGTGCTTTCAGGGCTATTTACCAATGGGCTGAAGAAGGGCGTCGTCTTTGTCAGCAGTATGGTATTGAAATTCCTGCCTTGCCTGATGAAAGTCAGATTGTTGATATCTGATCCGAGAGGAGTGACAGGGATTTACCATTAACGTATTCAGACATGGTACTTCTTGGCACTGCTGGTGAAGTAGAAAGAGTAAGGTTATTGTGGCTGAACCAAGGCAGGTAGCGAAAGGGGATGTGGCAGGCCATCTCAGAAGGTGGCAGGTTGTATGCTCTGTATTTTGCCTTGCCCTCGGAGCCTGTAGCGGCACCTCGGTGGGGTCCTATCATGGACCCGTGCAGTGTGCGCCTTATGCCAGACAGGTAAGCGGCATCAATCTGCGGGGGCGGGCTGCGGGCTGGTGGTGGGCGGCCCGGGGCCATTACCAGCTCAGTCACAGGCCGCAGCCGGGGAGTGTGCTGGTCTTCCGGGCCAGTTCCCGGATACCGGACGGGCATGTCTCGGTCGTGAGGCGCATCCGCACGAGGCGGCGGATCGAGGTGGACCATGCCAACTGGGTTGGTGGCCGTATTGAACGTGGCGTGCCGGTGGAGGACGTGTCACCACGGGGGGACTGGTCGGCCGTCCGTGTCTGGTGGGCACCGGTGGGCAGCATGGGGCGGCGCGTGTATCCGACCTACGGCTTCATCCTGCCGATGCGCTAGGATGTTTCCGTGACATGACAGGGGTACGGTCCGGGGGGTTGCACAATCCGTCCGCCCCTGCCACATGAAAGGTGCCTTAAACCTCATTGGGGAGAATGGTCCTATGGGTACCATGAGTCCGATTCACTGGATAATCCTTGCCGTTATTGTTCTGGTGCTGTTCGGTGGTGGCGGCAAGATCAGCAGCCTGATGGGCGACTTCGCCAAGGGGATCAAATCCTTCAAGAAGGGCATGGCCGAGGATGACCGGGACGGCACCGCCCCTAGACCGTCCGACGAGCGTCTGTCCCCGCCGGCGGCCCCGCAGGCCGGCCAGCCGCAGGGTCCGACAGTCCACCAGCAGCCGGACGTCCGCATGGCTGATGATGAGAGCCACCGCCCCCGTTGACCACGTCTCCGGTACCTGACGACCCGATGATGATGCCGACATGACTTTCTGCATGGACTGGCGGGACGTACCCCGCTCCTGCTGGGGGGCGGCCGTCGCCCTGGGCAATTTCGATGGCGTGCATCGTGGCCATGTGCATCTGCTCCAGAGCCTGAAGATGGCACGTCCCGGCTGTCGGCTGGGAGTGCTGACCTTCGAGCCGCATCCACGGTCTTTCTTCCGCCCGCAGGACCCGCCTTTCCGGCTCATGCGGCCGGAGGTGAGGGCGAAGGCTCTGGAGGAGCAGGGCGTGAGCTGCATCGTGCAGGCGGAATTTGACGAGGCCTTCTCCTGCCTGGGGGCGGAGGCCTTCGTCCGGGATGTGCTGGTCGAGGGGCTGCACGTGGCTCATGTGGCCTGCGGGGCGGATTTTGCCTTCGGGCACAGGCGGGAAGGGGACGTGGCCCTGCTGGAGCGGCTGCTGGTGCAGCATGGCGTGGGTGTCAGCATCGTGCCGCAGCTGGCGGACGTGGCGGGGCCGGTCTCTTCCAGCCGGATACGCCGTCTCCTTCAGGAGGGCTATCCCGAGAAGGCGGCCGAACTCCTGGGGCGTAACTGGGCCATCACGGGAGAGGTCGTCAGGGGCGACCAGCGGGGGCGTCTTCTGGGGTTCCCGACGGCGAACATTGCCCTGGGTGAACACATGGAACCGGCCAGAGGGGTGTACGCCGTGAGGGTGCAGATGCCGGATGGTCGGCTCGTGCCCGGCGTGGCCAATCTCGGCCGCCGCCCGACTATCAATGACGGACGGGAGAGCCGGCTGGAGGCTCATCTTTTCGACGTGGATGAAGACCTGTACGGCCAGATACTGGGGGTGGAGCTGGTTGCCCTGCTCCGGGACGAGAAACGCTTTTCCTCCCTTGATGAGCTGAAGGCCCACATTGCGGCAGATGCCGCACAGGCGAAGCAGGTGCTCGGCAAGACAGGGGGTTGACCGGGACGGCAGGCTCTCTCCATAAGTACAGTTATTTTTGTCCCGTACTGAGAGCTGGCGCACCTATTCCATGTCTGAGCCTGTAGAAAAGACCGATACCGTTTTCCGTGAGCAGCAGGAGCGTTACCGGGGAACGGTCTTCCTGCCCAAGACATCTTTCCCCATGCGGGGCAACCTGCCGAAGCGGGAGCCGGACATGCTGGCCCACTGGGCGGAGACGGGGCTGGATGGTCAGATAGCGGAGGCCGGGCGTCGGGCGGACAGCATCTTCACGCTGCATGATGGGCCGCCCTATGCCAACGGGCATATCCATATCGGTCATGCCCTCAACAAGGTGATGAAGGACGTCATCAACCGTGCCCAGCGCATGAACGGGGCGCAGGTGCGCTACATGCCGGGATGGGACTGCCACGGCCTGCCGATCGAGTGGAAGGTCGAGGAGGAATATCGCCGGAAGGGCAAGGACAAGGATGCCGTGCCTGTTCTTCAGTTCCGTGCGGAATGTCGGGAATACGCCGCAAAATGGGTGGAGGCCCAGCGGGAGGACTTCAAGCGTCTGGGCATCCAGGCGGAGTGGGACAACCGTTATGTGACGATGGACTTCGCCTCTGAGGCGCAGATTGCTGAGGAAATCGGCAAGTTCCTTCTCAATGGCCGTCTCTATCGTGGGCTGCGCCCCGTGATGTGGAGTCCGGTCGAGAAGACGGCCCTGGCCGAGGCGGAGGTCGAATATCACGACATCACTTCCACGACCCTGTTCGTGGCCTTCCCCAATGTGAAGGACCCGACGGAAGGGCAGCTGCTTTCCGGTGCCTCGGCCGTGATCTGGACCACGACCCCGTGGACGATCCCCGTCAACCGGGCACTGGCCGCAGGACCGGAGATCACCTACACGGTCATCCACGTCACCGGCGTGGCCGAGGACAGTCTCGTGCCGATCGGGGCGAAGCTGATCGTGGCCGTGGACCGTCTGGAAGACTTCCTCTCCGGTGCAGGCGTCACCGGGCATGAGGTCCTTCACACCCTTCCCGGCAGTGCGCTGGAAGGGGCCGTGTTCGCCCATCCGCTGCGGGGGCGTGGGTTTGATTATGACGTGCCGCTGCTGCTTGGTGATTTCGTCACGACGGATGCCGGTACCGGTCTGGTGCATATGGCCCCGGCGCATGGGCATGACGACTTCATGCTCTGCCGTGCCCACGGCGTGGAAGTGACGGAAGAGGTCTGCGACAACGGAACCTATGTGGACTGGATGCCGGAGCTTGGGGGTGTTCATGTCTTCAAGGCCACGCAGCCCGTGTGTGACCTGCTGACACAGGTGCGGGATCAGGCCCGGCAGGACGGTGCCCCGGCCCGTGGCCTGATGGCCCGGGCGGAGATCGTCCATTCCTATCCCCATTCGTGGCGGTCCAAGAAGCCGGTGATTTTCCGGGCTACGCCGCAGTGGTTCATCGCCATGGAACCCCGTGAAGGGGATGAGGGTGGCCCCGGCCTGCGTGAGCGTGCCCTGAAGGCTCTTGATGACATCAGCTTCGTACCGGCCAGCTCTCGTCGCCGCCTGACGAGCATGATCGAGCAGCGGCCGGACTGGTGCATCTCCCGCCAGCGGTCCTGGGGCGTGCCGATCGCCGTGTTCGTCGAGAAACGCACCGGTGAGGTGCTGCGGGATGCCGACGTGATGGCCCGCATCGTGCAGAGCTTTCGGGAGCGTGGGGCGGATGCCTGGTATGACACGGACCCTGCCGTCTATCTTGGTGAAGGCCGCAATCCTGAAGATTACGATCAGGTTTTCGACATTGTTGATGTCTGGTTTGAGAGCGGATGTAGCCACCGTTTCGTCCTGCATCAGGAGGGCGTGAACTACCCGGCTGACCTGTATCTGGAAGGCTCCGACCAGCATCGCGGTTGGTTCCAGTCCTCCCTGCTGGAAAGTGTGGGGGCTGAAGGTGTGGCGTCCTACAGGACGGTCGTGACGAACGGGTTTGTGCTGGACGGGCAGGGGCGCAAGATGTCCAAGTCCCTCGGCAACACCATCGTGCCTGATGACGTGACGAAGACGCTGGGTGCGGACGTGCTGCGCCTGTGGGTCCTGAACTCCGACACCAACGAGGATCTCCGCATCAGTCAGGAGATTCTCAAGCAGCAGGGCGAGCTGTATCGCCGTGTGCGGAACACGCTGCGCTGGCTGCTGGGGGCACTGGCTGGCTTCACGCAGGCCGAGGCCCTGCCGCTGGGCTGGGATGACGTGTCCGCCCCGGTGGACGTGATGCTGGACAGGCTGGTCCCGGACGAGGCGGCCCGTGCCCTCCGCCACAAGGCAACGGTGAAGGCCCGCAAGGCCCTGCCGCTGCTGGAGCAGTACATTCTGCACCGTCTGTACGAGCTGTACCAGCGTGTGCAGGAGGCGGTGAAGACCCATCAGTGGAACGGCGTCTATCCGCTGCTGCACAATTTCTGCAACAATGAGCTGTCGGCCTTCTATTTCGACATCCGCAAGGACGTCCTCTACTGCGATCCGACGGACTCCCATGCACGCCGGGCGGCCCGCACCGTGCTGGACGTGCTGCATCGTGCCCTGACGACGTGGCTGGCCCCGGCTCTGGTCTTCACGGCGGAAGAGTCGTGGCAGGCCCGTTTCGGGCAGGAAGGCAGCGTGCATCTGGAACGCTTTTTCGTGCCGGAAGAAGGCTGGCATGATCCTGAACTGGCCGGACGGTGGGAGACCCTGCGTCAGGTCCGCCGCCGTGTCACCACGGCTCTGGAAGTCGCCCGCCGGGAAGGGCTGATCGGCTCCTCGCTGGAGGCCCAGGTCCATCTGCCCCTGACGGCCGATGAGCAGGTCGTGTCCGAAGGGATCGACTGGGCGGAGCTATGCCTGGCGTCCGAGGTCCATGTGCAGCCGGGTCAGGCCGAGGACGAGGTGAGGGTGAGCCGTGCGGATGGGCAGAAATGCGCCCGCTGCTGGCGTGTCCTGCCTGATGTCGGGCAGAATGAGGACCACAGCCACCTCTGCCTGCGCTGTTTTGATGCGGTAAGTGCATGAGGACGGACAGGGCGGACCATTTCGTGCCACGATGGCGGCTGATCGGGCTGGCGACGGCCCTGATCGTCCTGTTCGTGGACCAGATGAGCAAGGAATGGATCCTCTACTGGCTTGACCTGCCGCTGCGGAGGACCGTCTCCGTCATGCCCTGCCTCAACTTCACGATGGTCTGGAATCATGCCGTGACGTTCGGGATGTTTGGCGGGCATGGCCGCTGGCTGTTCATCGTGACGTCCCTGCTGGCGGTGCTGGGGCTGCTGGTCGTTCTGGTCCGGGCACGCCGCCGTCTGGTCAGCTTGGCCTGCGGAGGCATCATCGGCGGGGCCATCGGCAACGTGATCGACCGTCTGCGCTATGGTGCCGTGGTGGATTTCCTGCATTTTCACGTCGGGGACTGGTCCTGGTACGTGTTCAACATTGCGGACTCGGCCATCGTCTGTGGTGTCGGGCTGTGGCTGCTGGACTCCTTTCTGGTGGAGCGGCGTGGCCGTCATGGTTAAAAAGACAAGCGGCTTGCCCATTGCAGGCAGGCCCTATAGGATTGGTCATCTTATTGTGAGTGCAGTGCGGGAACCTGTCATGCGGCTTTTTGCTCCTTCAGTTATGCGTTATGGAGTCCGGTTGGGTATTCTGGCCACGTTCGGGCTGTCGCTGGCTGGGTGCTCTGGCAGTGACGTGGCCCGTGGTTTTGGCCTTCAGCGCAGCCTGCCGGATGAATATACCGTGACGACCCGTGCGCCACTTTCCATGCCACCGTCGGAGAAGCTGGCCCTCCCGGGAGCGGCCAGTGCCAACCGCCCGGATGAAAGCCCCCGCATGCAGGCCCTGGAAACGTTGGACCCGGACGTGGCCCTGCATCCTGATGCGGGGACGGACAGTGCCGGGCAGGAAGCTCTCGTACAGCGGGCCACATCCGCTGCCCGTGCGCCGAACAATGCGGAACTGGGCGATGCTGATGCGGGCTTCGTGGACAGCCTGCTTTTCTGGCGTGGGGGCCGTGCCGGCAATGTCGTGGATGGCGAGGCCGAGAACCGGCGCATCCAGAAGAATGAAGCACTGGGGCAGAGTTTCACCGAAGGGGCAACACCGACCCTGCGGAAGGGCGGCAGGTAAACCCTCCGGGGGACTGCCGGTCGTCTGGTTCCGTTCTGCCTCGTGTTCTGTCTGAGGAGGAAACCGTGGCACGGCCTGTCATCCGTCGTCTTTCTAGTCATGTCGTGGATCTCATCGCAGCCGGTGAGGTGGTGGAGCGTCCGGCAGCGGCTCTCAAGGAGCTGGTGGAAAATGCCCTGGATGCCGGGGCCACCCGTCTTGAGGTCACCCTGCGGGAGGGTGGCTGTGAACTGATCGAGGTCAGCGACAATGGCCGGGGCATGGAGGCTGAGGAGCTGCCTCTGGCCGTGGAGCGGCACTGCACCTCCAAGCTGCCGGATGACGATCTGACGGCCATCAGGACACTGGGCTTCCGTGGTGAGGCCCTGCCCTCCATTGGGGCCAGTGCCCGCCTTTTCCTGACATCACGGACCGAAACGGCTGACACGGCCTGGGAACTGTCCGTGCAGGGCGGAGCTGTCGAGGGGCCGGTTCCGTCTGCCGGAGCCGTGGGAACCCGGGTCGTGGTGCGGGACCTTTTCTTTGCCACACCGGCCCGGCGGAAATTTCTGAAGACCGCCCGGGTGGAGGGCAGTCATGCCGAGGCTGTCATGCGCCGTGTGGCCCTGAGTGCGCCGGACTGTGCCATCCGTTTCGTTCTGGACGGGCGGGAGGTGTTCAATCTTCCTCCGCAGGACATACGGACACGGGTGGCCACGGTGCTTGGCGTGCCGGAAGACGGCCTTCTGGCCCTTGATGAGCAGCGTGGGGCCATGCGGTTGAGCGGTTATGTCTGTGGCCCGGGTGAGACCAGACGGACCGGCAGCGGGCAGTTCATGCTGGTCAACAACCGGCCTGTGGTGGACCCCATCCTGAGAACGGCCGTGCGGGTGGCCTACCGGCCGGTCATCGAGAAAGGACGGTTCCCGGTCCTCCTTCTGCATCTCCAGCTTCCGCTTGACCGTGTGGACGTGAATGTCCACCCCGCCAAGACGGAACTGCGTTTTGCGGATGAGGCGGACGTGAGAGGCTTCGTCATCGGGGTGGTAGGGCGTGCGCTGGCCCGTGGTGCTGGGGAAGGTGGTGGCATACAGGCTGATCTGGGCATCATCGGCCGTCGGGCCTCGTCCATCAGCCGGAGGGTGCCGGGTACCGCCTATTCCTACGAGCATACGGGGGGCGGCAGGACGCCGCCATCGGTCGATCTCGGCTTCGGGGCGTCCGTGCGCCGTTTTCCGTCTCCTGCTGCGGTGGAGCGGAAGGGTGCGTCCGGCCTTGATGAAAGGCAGCGGAACTACACGCCATCGCCCGGCTGGGACGTGGAGACGGGGGAGTGCCGGGAGGAGAAGCCACCCGCCCCTTCTGCGGTGCAGGAACGGCAGGCGGAGCCGCCTCTTCAGCCTCTTGGCGTACCCATCGGGCAGATTCACGCAACTTACATCCTCTCCGTTGCTCCGGATGGAGACCTGATCCTGACGGACCAGCATGCGGCGCATGAACGGCTGACCCATGAGCGTCTGCGTGCCCGTTTTGCCGAGGGAGCCGTGCGGGCGCAGGCCCTGCTGCTGCCGGAGGTGGTGGACCTGCCGCATGAAGCGGCTGAGGCCCTTGCGGCCCGTGCGGAGGAGCTGGCAGGTTTCGGGCTGGAGATCGAGGCCTTCGGCAGTGGCAGCATTCTGGTACGCAGCATCCCCGCTCCGCTGAGTGGCGGGGATGTGGAAGGTCTGCTGCGTGACGTGGCGGACGAACTCGTGCAGATGCCCGACCTTCCGGCACGGCAGACGGACAGTCTGGACGGTCGGTTCGAGGCCATCATGGCCCGGATGGCCTGTCATGGCAGCATCCGTGCCGGACGGGTGCTGAAGCAGGAAGAAATGGATGCCCTGCTGCGGGGCATGGAACAGCACCCCCGGGCCAATACCTGCCCGCATGGCCGCCCCACATGGCTGAAGCTGGACAAGGACGGGCTGGAGAAGCTTTTCGGGCGTGTCAGGTGAGACGTCCGGCTGGGAAGGGGCGTTTCACATTTCTTTTACAGGGAAACGGACCGGTTCCGCAGGGCTGTCTATGGTTCTTCCGGGGAAATGGGGGGTAGTATCATCCTCTTGTTTCATGAATGTGGCCTTTCCGTCCCGGGCAACCCGGAACAGGCAGGGCACAGGAAGAGGATGGAATGGCCGATATTGTTGATGAGCTGAAGTCTGTTGTCGGAGCCGGACATGTCCTGACATCGGAGAGTGCGACCTATGGATACCGCAAGGGTTTCCGGTTCGGGACTGGCCGTGTGGAAGCCGTGGTCATACCCGGTTCGCTCGTCGAGCTGTGGCGTGTCTCGAAACTGGCGGTCGAATCAGGCCGCATCGTGCTCATGCAGGCGGCCAATACCGGGCTGACGGGCGGCTCCACGCCGGATGGTGACGGTTACGACAGACCGATCATTCTCATCAGCACACGCAGGCTGAAAGGCATCCAGCTTCTGGGGGCAGGCAGGCAGGTTGTCTGCCTGCCGGGGGCTGATCTTTACGAGCTGGAAGAAAAACTGGCCCCGCTGGGGCGGGAGCCTCATTCGGTCATCGGGTCTTCCTGCATCGGGGCTTCCGTTCTCGGGGGAGTGAGCAACAACTCCGGCGGCGCACTCGTGCAGAGAGGTCCGGCCTATACGGAGCTGGCCCTGTACGGGCAGGTGGATGCGCAGGGCAGGCTGCATCTGGTCAATCATCTTGGCATCCGCTTCCAGAATGAGGATGTGGCCGAATCGGTGCTGGATGCGCTGGAGCATGGCCGTTACAGCCCGGATGACGTGGACTGGTCCGATGGACGGAAGGCTCATGATGATGATTACGTCAACCGCATCCGGCAGGTCGATGAGGCGTCTCCCGGGCGGTACAATGCCGACCCCGGCCGTCTGTTCGAGGCATCAGGCAATGCGGGCAAGCTGATCGTTTTTGCCGTGCGGCTGGACACGTTCCCGGCGGCCAGGGATACGGCCGTCTTTTACATCGGCAGCAACAGGACCGACACGCTGGAGAAGGTACGGCGGCACCTGCTGACCGCCTTTGACGAGCTGCCGATCGCAGGCGAGTACATGCACCGGGATGCCTTCGCCATTGCGGACGGATATGGCCGGGACACGGTGGCCCTCATCCGGTTTCTGGGGACGAAATATCTGCCGGTCATGTTCCGCATGAAGGCATGGATGGATTCCTTCGCCCGACGTCTTTCATGGGTGCCGGACGGGCTGAGCGATCTGCTCATGCAGTTCGGCAGCCGGTTCCTGCCGTCGCAGGTTCCGGCCCGCATGATGGATTATCACCGGAAATATGACCATCATCTCATGCTGCGGGTGTCGGGCACGCTGGCACGGCAGGTCCGCCCGTGGCTGAAGACTTTCTTTGCGGATGGGCAGCCCGTGGAGGGAGGCTTCTTTGAATGCACGACCCAGGAGGGCAAGCTGGCTTTCCTGCACCGTTTTGCGGCTGCCGGGGCTGCAAACCGTTATGTGGCCGTCCATTCCAGAAGCACGGGTGGCATGATGGCCCTGGATGTCGCCCTGCGGCGGAACGACTGGGAGTGGCTGGAACGTCTCCCTCAGGAGGTGGACGACCAGCTCGTGCTGAAACTCTATTACGGGCATTTCCTCTGCCACGTCATGCATCAGGATTATGTCGTCCGGCCGGGCGTGGACCCCATGGAGGTCGAGAAGACCATGATGTGGCCCCTGCTGGACAAACGGGGTGCCCGTTATCCCGCCGAGCATAATGTGGGGCATCTCTATCACGCTCCGCAGAGCATGGCCGACCATTACCGGTCGCTTGACCCCTGCAACTGCCTGAATCCGGGCATCGGCCGTCAGACGAAGAGGAAAGACTGGGTGGCTGAAAGCGTCTGATGTTCAGGCGGGCAGGGACATCTCCTGACGGGTTCCGTCCCTATCTGAGGCTGGAAGGTCAGAAGTCTTCTTCGCTCAGGGGAACCGGTGTCAGGCTGGCGGGCAGATAGAGGGGGTGTTCCGGCCGGTGTCCCTTGCGGCTCAGCCGCAGGGCCGTGACAGTGTGACCAGCCCGGAGCAGCAGCCGTGCCACCTCCGGCCCCCGGTAGCGCAGTTCCTTTGCCTGCGGCGTGCCATAGGCCAGCACGATGAGGTCCGCCTGACGGGCCATCTCCAGCAGGTGGTGGTCCGTGTCCGGGCCGACGGGATCGGTGACTTCCAGCAGGCGTTTCTGGTCCGTGCAGCGATAGGCGAAGCTGTTGCCCACGAACATGCCACCATATCCCCACTGGCGGCTGTAACGTTGGCATTTGGCCACGGAACGGTCATCTCCATCCTCCGTGGCGACGGACGGATTCATCATGATCCACATGATGAAAGGTTTCGTCTCGTCCCATGACCGTCTGAGGGTGTAGCGGTAACAGTCGCCCGGTCCGGCATAGAGGGCCGTGCTGGTGACGTCGTCAGCCAGCCGGAGTGGCCTTGCCGTACCGACATGATGTGGTGCCTGCGTCATGTGGAAGCTCTTTTCTGCCGGTCAGGAGGGCGGGATGGTGATGCAGTCCATGGTGCCCCGCAGGCGTCTGCAGGCTCCTGTCGCCTGACTGTGTGTCAGGTTGATGAGGCGTGCACGGTACAGCGTGCCCCGGACCGTATGGACCGGCATGACGTGAACTGTGGCATTGCCCGCAATGGGCGTGATGCGGGGACGGAGCTGCGTGGCGACCATGAGGGCCTGCCTTTCTCCGCCATAGCTGCCCAGCTGGATGGCCCAGTCATGGGTTGATTCGGCGACCATGTCCGTTGCGCTGCGTCGGCTGGCCGGGGCATCGGCCAGTGGAATGGAACGGATGCGCAGCGTGTTCCCCTGTGTTGCAGGAGGGGTGTCCTGGGGCTGGACCGTGCGGGGTCGGGGCGGGGCGGCAGGACGGGGTTGAGGTGTGGAGAAGCCACGGGCCGCCCAGGCTGCCCGGATGTCCTGGGTCTCGGCCGTCTGCACGGCGGCCTGTTCGGGACTGGTGGTGGTGCTGCCGTCGTCACCGACATCCGCTCCACCGCCATCCAGTGGCGTCTCCGTGTCCATGCGGCGGGCCACCTGGGCGGTCCTGTCATGGCGGGCCACGATGAGGTCATTGCGGGACCGCTGCTGGGGCCATATGCCCATGATCTTGGGAGCGATGGCGGCGACGTAGTTGCGGGTCTCGCGTGGCAGGGCACGGTTTTGGCGGAGGTAATGGTCCAGACTTCCGGGGCCATAATTGTAGGCGGCCAGAAAGCCGGGAGAGCCATATATGTCATACATCTGGCGGATGTAGGCCGTTCCGGCGAGGATGTTGTCGTGTGGGTCGTAGGGGTCCGGCCCCAGATTGTACTGGGCACGCAGGTCATCATAGGCCGGGGGCATGATCTGCATCAGCCCCATGGCGCCGGGTGTGGACGTGATGAAATTGCCGTAGCGGTCATACAGGTGCCCGCCAGATTCCTGATGCATGACGGCCCGAATCCACTCCGTGGGAACGTCGAACCGGCTGGATGCCTCATTGATGTACGGTCCCCACGGATCGGTGGGCGGCCCGGGTGGCGTGTAATGGGACCGGGCATGGGCCTGGTAGTCGGCCTGCTCCTCCATGACGGGCATGGTCGGGCCATTGATGTCCGGCTGGGTGGCACAGGCGGCCAGCAGGGCGGGAAACAGCAGTGCCAGACAGAGGCGGACCATACGCAGAGGAGAAGCAGGGGAAACGGTGCGTATCATGGGGACTTCCTGGGCAGGGGCGTGCATGAGGCTTTTCCCCTCCTATCATGGAAATGATTCAGGACAGAGGGGAGGAGGTCGGGTTTTATAAGTAAACATCATGTTATAAAAGAGGTTTACGGAACGGCAGGGATTGAAAATCGTCCGGAAACCGGCTTATTGCGGGGAAGGAATATCCCGTGGCAGCAGCATGATTGTTGTCACGCCGTGGTCTTTATGTCTAACTGTGACCAGTCAGTGGTCGGTCATCATAGGGGAAAAGGTACAGAGAATGTCTTACGCCGCACTGGATGCCGGCCGGGTTGCCAAAGCCGCCGAACTGGCCTTGCAGACACTGGCCGCGGAAAAGGAAACATCCGATGTGCACCAGCGCAAGACGATCCTGATAGAGCGCATCCATGCTCTAGCCAAAGCTGCCGCAGAGACGGCGGGTCAGGGTACCGTGACGCTGACCTCGGAAGAATTTTGGCTGATTTCCAAAAGCTGGTAAGGTACTTTTAACCAGTCGGGGAAGATGGATGACCGACCGTATTGTTCTGACAGAGTGGGTATTGGGGAGCGTTGAGGGATGAAGTGGTTTTTTGCGATTACAGAGAAGACACTGTCCAACGACCCCGATCATGGCTTCATTGACTGTATCCGGGTGGCGGTGCAGTCAGCCCGTGAGAATACGACCCTGATCCCGCACATGGTGTTTGATGGCAACGAGTGCGACTTCACCCGGGAGATGCGGGCAGCGGGCGTGAACGTCATTTTCCACCGTCTGCATTTCTATGACCGTCTGCTTGAGGCGCAGCGTCGCCTGAAGCCGGAATGGCCCAATTATATCCTCACGGCCGCAGGTGCCTTCATGCGCCTGGAGCTGCCCCTGCTGGAGCAGGAGGACCAGTACGTCCTTTATACTGACTGTGACGTGATGTTCCTGAAGGACCCGCAGGTTGATTTCTGCAAGCCGGAAATCTTTGCGGCCTGTGGCCAGTTCGGCAAGCAGGATTATTATGTGGACATGAATTCGGGGGTCATGGTGATGAACCTCGAACGCATGCGTCGTGACCTGCCGGCCATGGTGGACTTCCTGTGCGACAATCTGGACCATGTGGCTGGGTATGACCAGGAGCTGCTGCGTATCTTCTACAATGCGCAGTGGAGCCCGCTCTCCGCACGCTTCAACTGGAAGCCTTACTGGGGCGTGGACGATCATGCCACGATCGTTCATTTCCATGCGGCCAAGCCACCGGCAGCCCGTCATCTTCTGGATGATCCGGCCTATCGTGAGCATGATCATGTCTTCCATGCGTGGCGTCACTGGTATTTCCAGAATCCGGCAGGCTACGGCTATTATGTGCCGCAGTGGGAAGCCTATCTGGAGAAGGCCCGCAACGAGTACCGGCCGGACATGGTCAATGAGTTCGATGCCCTGCGCATTGATGGCTGAGACTGGTTTTCTTCTTTGCAGGTGATTCGAATGAAGGAAAGGCCCTCCCGGTGTGGAGGGCCTTTTTCGTATCCGGGTTGTTCCCGGTTCAGTCGCTGGAGGGCTGTGCCAGCTGTTCCGTCGCTGGTGTGGTGCGGGCGTGACGCTCCAGCCAGCGGCCGAGAGGCCGGGCTATGGCGGGGCCAAGTGTGATGACGGCCACCATGCGGGCTGTCTGCATGGCGATGATGAAGGGCAGGGCGATCGGTATGTTGGCACTGATGACGATGATGGTGTCCAGCCCACCGGGGCTGGTGGCCAGATAGGCGCTGAGAAGGTCGATCCGGGCAAAATGGGCGACAGGAATGGCCAGCAGTGCACAGATGATGATGAGCGTGGCAGATGACAGGGCCACGGCCGGAATGGACCGCAGGGCATAGCGCAGGACAGGGGCCGTGAAACGCAGGCCGATGGACCAGCCGATGATCAGATAGGCCGGAATGCGGATCCAGAAAGGCGCACTGATCTGGAACAGGCCGCTCAGCTGGACGACGGCTCCGGCAAGGATCGTCAGGAGCAGGGTTGCGGCTGGAGAGCGCAGCCGGAGGCCTGCTACGGTGCTGGTGGCGATCAGCAGCAATGTGGGCAGGAGGTCACCCCGTACGGGTGGGGGAGGGATGCTGGCCTTGTGGCTGGTGCGTATGACGATCCACGAGACCAGGGATGTGGCCACGGCCACCATGATGACCCTGAAATAGAGCATGAAGGCGGTCAGCCGTGAGTCCGCACCGAAGGAACTGCACAGCATGACCATCGTGGAGGCCGCTCCCGGTGATGTCCCCCACAGGGCGGTCGTTCCGGGCATGACCCCGAACCAGGCGAGGCCAGCCCCCGTGGCGAAGCTGACGACAATGACGGACAGTACGCTGAAGAGGACGAGGGCCCAGTGGGACAGGATGTGATGGAGGACCGAGAAGGTCAGGCTGTTGACGACCACACAGGCCAGAATGGCCTGTGCCAAGGTGAAAAAAACCGGCCGGATGGTCACTCCCCGGTTCTTGAGCGACATGATGATGCCGGCCACCATCGGGCCGAGCATCATGCCTGCCGTCAGGTGCAGCAGAAGGAACAGACCGGAGATCAGTGCGGAGAAGAAGAGCAGCCCCGCCCATCGCATGGTGTAGGACCGCCAGCGGAGGGATGACAGGGTCACACGCTCAGCCCCGGTCAGCTGTGTCGGCCATCAGGGGATGGCTTCTTGCGGAAGGCGGCCAGGCTGACAACCTCGGCTCCCTCATGGAGGGAGCCGTCATGACCGGGATCGGCCTCAGGCCCCGGGTCGCAGGTCAGGGGGTGGAGCTTGTGGACGTCCGCCGGGCTGCCGTTACTGAAATCACCCCCTGTCGGGTCCGCATCATCGGTGCCATCGTCCGGGCGGGAGGAGAAATGCAGGACGAGGTGGATGTGCGGGTCAGCAAAGGCCGTGATGGCCCTGAAGGGGATGTGGAGCGTGCTGGGAATGCCCCCGAAAGACAGGCCGACCGACATGGAGCGGGTCCTGTGGTTCAGCATCAGGTTCTGGAACTGGTGCTGGAGGACGATGGTCATCTCGTCCGGGTAACGTTCCCTCAGACGGGCGGGAATGTCCACTCCCGCCATGCCGGTACGGAATGTCATGTAGAAGTGATGATCGCCAGGCAGGCCATGCTCGCTGACATATTCCAGGGCCTTGAGCATGACATTGCGCTGGGCTTCTTCCATCCATCTGTCGTAGGGGAGGAGACTGGCGGGCATGGAAGGATCGAACCCGTCTGGGCCATTGGTATCATCACTCATCGAGGGAGACCATCACCTGTTGCATCTGAAAGTCTTTCAGGTGTGCGACAGGCGGTCGGAAATCGCAAGGGTTCTGGCCTGATATTCTGTTTATTAAAGGATGGTGTCTCAGAAATGAGACAGGTGGGGGGGCTTCTGTTGCCCGGTGCACCCCCCGGACCGCGCTTATCGCTTATGCAGCAACAGCGAGCACCTCAGAGTTATCGTTGGCACTTGTAAAGTCAGCCCGATGACGGCGGAACAATACCGGGCAAAAAGTAGATCTTTACCATGCGTGTCGAGCCTGTTTCGTCCCCATAGCGTCCGCCCCTGCGGGCTGATGGTGGAGACGCCGGGCACTGCCCCCGGGTCCACAACACTTATTCCATCTACCGTTTATCGCCATAGCCAAGGCCGAAGCCTCCGGCAGGAAAAGATATAGGTCCCTTTCCCCTTCATGGCAAGGTGAAACGGCTTTCATTCTGTCTTCCGGGCGGTTACATCATGGTCTGGTGGGAGAGCGGGCCGGTACGCTGATCCGCCTTCATGGACAAGCCGGTACATTCGAACGAGCGGGAGAGACAGTCATGGCCCTGACAGAAGAACAGCGTTCCGAGATAGAGGCCGTGCGTGCCGCTCCCCACCAGACGGTCCGTCCGACCGTGCCGGCGATGGAGGAGCTTCTTTTCGAGCCGTTTCCTCTGCTGGACCATGGTTTCATCCGTGTCGTGGACTATATGGGGGATGATTCGGCCGTCGTGCAGGCCGCCCGCGTGTCCTACGGCCGGGGCACCAGAAAGACGACCGAGGATGCCGGGCTGATCCGCTATCTGATGCGGCACCGTCATTCCACGCCCTTCGAGATGTGCGAGATCAAGTTTCACGTGAAGCTGCCGCTCTTCGTGGCCCGGCAGTGGATACGCCACCGCATGGCGAGCGTGAACGAATATTCCGCCCGCTATTCCGTGCTGGACCGGGAGTTCTATCTGCCTGACGCCACCCAGATTGCGGCCCAGAGCCGGGTCAACAATCAGGGGCGGGGTGAGGCACTCAGTGCGGAGACGGCGCAGGAGGTCCTGTCCATTCTTCAGCGTGATGCGCTGCAATGTTATGGTGACTATGAGCAGATGCTTGACCCGGAGGGAATGGGCGTTGCCCGGGAACTGGCCCGCATCAACCTGACGCTCAATACCTATACCCAGTGGTACTGGAAGATTGACCTGCATAACCTGATGCATTTCCTGGCCCTGCGGTCTGATCCTCATGCCCAGTATGAAATCCGTGTCTATGCACAGAAGATGATCGAGATTCTCAAGGCCTGGGTGCCCCATACGGCGCAGGCCTTTGAGGAGTACCGTCTCGGGGCCTACAGTTTTTCCGCCAGCATGCTCCGGGTCCTGCGCCGTCGTCTTGCGGGTGAGATGGTCACCCTGGAAACATCCGGCCTGACGAAGCGGGAATGGACTGAAATGCAGGCCGTTCTGGAAGGCTGATCTTGTCCGGTTCTGATTTCTCCCATGAAGATGAGGACCGGCCCGCCGGTCCCGTTCAGGATTCCGAGGCCCTGCTGCGGGAAGGGCGGCGGTTCCAGATGGAGACTGGCATTCCGCCCTTCTGGGGGCGGAAGCCCCGCTTCTGGCCCTGGGCCCTGCTGGCCGTGCTGCTGGTGCTCATTTCGCTGGGCATAGAAATTTTCTGGCCTCTTCCGGGACGGCATGGGCCCCTGCCGACCTGCGGGCAGGAGCCCGTGGGGACGGTGTCCTGCCAGAGACCACAGGCCCCGGCGGTGACGCCGGGTTCTTCCATCCCGTCCCGCTGAGGGTCAGGCCGGGCAGGCGAGGCTGCGGCCCTGTGCTCCCAGAATGTGGAAGCTTTCCGTCAGCCGCTGGGTGAGGCTGTCTTCTCCGGCCTGCATCCAGTTACGGATGTCGTACTGCTTCTTGAGGGGACGTCCCGTATCGGGGGCTATCTGATGGCGGAACGCTTCCTCATGCTCGGTCATGTAGCGGGCCACGCCCTGGCCATAGGCGAACTGGGTGTCCGTATCGATATTGAATTTGAACACGCCATAACGAACAGCTCGCCTTATGGCCTCATGCTCCGACCCGGAGCCGCCGTGAAAGACCAGAGGGACAGGATTGGGGCCGGTATGGCACCGGAGGGCCACGAGTTTCTGGGACTCACGCAGGATTTCGGGGCGGAGCCGGACATTGCCGGGAGCATAGACCCCATGCACGTTGCCGAAGGCGGCGGCGATGGAGAGTGCCCCCAGAGGGGAAAGCGTTTCCCAGGCTCTCAGCACGTCATCCGGACTGGTATAGAGGGAAGAGCTGTCGGCTGTTCCGTGCTCGTGCAGTTCCCGGCCGATCCCGTCTTCTTCTCCCCCCGTCATGCCCAGTTCGATTTCCAGACCGATTCCCAGTGGCGTCAGTTTTCTGATGAGGTCTGCTGCCGTGGCGATGTTGTCGGTAACCGGCTCGGTGGAGAGGTCCAGCATGTGGGAGGAGAACAGGGGCTGGCCAGTCCGCTCGTGGTGGAGGCGGCTTTCCTCCACGAGGCCATCAATCCAGCCGAGCAGGGAACGGTTGGCATGGTCCGTGTGGAGGATGACGGCCACGCCATAATGGCGGGCCAGCAGGTGGACATGCCGGGCCAGGGCCGTGGCCCCGAGAATCTGTGCCTGCTGTTTGTCGGGCAGGGCCTGTCCGGCATAGAAACGGGCTCCTCCGGCAGAAATCTGGATGACGATGTCCGACCGGTTGGCTCGTGCGGCCGCCAGTGCGGCATTGGCCGCCGTGGAGCTGCTGACGTTGATGGCGGGCAGGGCATAGCCTCCCATGCGGCAGGCATGGAGGAGAGCCTGATAGGTGGTGTCGCTGACGACACCCGGCGGGATGGTTGGCGGGCTGCTGGAGGGGACGGTCGGGGATGGTGTCATGGAGTGTCTCGGGGCGGAAAGCGGGTGGAGCGATGGTAGCAGAGAAAGACGAGTCTGCCAGTCCGATATATTTTGTCTGGAAATAGGACTATAAAGGTCCTGAGTGATTGAATTGCGTTAGAGGGTACTCATTTCACGGGTATCTGATAAGAGAGGCGTTATGACACGGAATGACCTGATGATGATCGAGACCGAGGATACCCCCAATCCGGCAACATTGAAGTTTCTTCCGGGGCGGGATGTGACAGGTGACCGGTCTCCTGTCGATTTTGCCGAGGCCGGTGTCGTGGCCGGGCGGTCCGCCCTGGCCGATGCGCTTTTTGGCATGTCCGATGTCCGGCGTGTCTTCCTGGGCAGCGATTTCGTGTCCGTCACGAAGGATGACGGTGCCGACTGGGAAACGCTGCGGCCGCAGGTTCTGGTGGCCCTGACGGACTTCTTCCGGGGAGGGCAGCCCGTTCTGGCGGAAGACATTGCGGCTCCGGAGGCCGTCATCTCGCCCGAGGACGAGGAGATCGTGAACCGTGTGAAGGAGCTGCTCGACACGCGGGTGCGGCCTGCCGTGGCCAGTGACGGCGGCGACATCGTCTTTCGTGGCTATCGGGAGGGTGTGGTGTATCTGAGCATGCAGGGGGCCTGTTCCGGCTGTCCATCATCCCGTGCCACGCTGCGCCACGGTGTGGAGAACATGCTGCGTCACTACATCCCGGAGGTGACGGCGGTTGAACCTGTAGAGGAGTAAGAGCCGATGACGGCATCACCGGCCCCGGAGGGGCAGCAGCCAGCCGAGGGGCGGGGAGATGAGGCGGCCAGGCCTGTTCTGGCCGAGGAGCTGTTCACCCGCTGCCGTACGGCGGAGGCCTTTTCTGACCGTCCGGTAGGTGATGACGTGCTGCATCGCCTTTACGATCTGCTCCGGCTGGGGCCGACATCGGGCAACTGCTCGCCGGCCCGTTTCGCCTTCCTGAAGACGGAGGAGGCCCGGCAGAAGATCCGCCCCGCCCTTTCCATGGGGAACGTGGAGCGGGCCATGGCTGCCCCCGTGCTGGTGGTCGTCGGGTATGATCCCCTGTTTTTTGAAAAGTTCGGCACGCTCAACCCGATGCCCGGTCTGCGGGACTGGTTTGCGGCAGATGTCGGGCTGGGTGATGAGACGGCCTTCCGTAACGGGACCCTCCAGGGGGCCTATCTCATCATGGCGGCCCGTGCGCTAGGTCTGGCCGTCCGGCCCATGTCCGGTTTCGATGCCGTGATGGTGGAGGAGGAACTCTTCCGTAAGCAGGGCTGGCGGGCGAATTTTCTCGTGGCCCTCGGCTATCCGGAAGGAGAGGTATCATCACCCCGGGCACCTCGTCTGCCGCATGAGGAGGCCTGCCTGTGGCTGTGAGGCCGGAGCGGTGTCTTGTCCTCAATGGAGCGGGAGCGGGGCGTGGCAGGAGTAATCTGGTCGCCCTGCTGGAGCGTGGTGTCGTGGTGGAGGAGCAGGTCCTCGCCGGGCGGGGGGCGTCCGAGCGTTTTGCGCCTGCCGTTCAGGCCATGCTGGCCCGGTCAGGCTGGGAAAGGCCACCGGAGATGGTGGTGGCCGTGGTAGGGCCGGGGTCTTTCACGGGGCTGCGGGCTTCCCTGTCCTTGGCGGCAGGGCTGGTGCGTGGTTGGAAATGTCAGGGTGTCGGCGTGAGACTGGGTGATGCCCTGCGGGTCACCATGCAGCGTGATGATGCCACCATCCTGTGTCTGGCCCGTCGGGGACGTGTTTTCGTGGATCCTCCGGGCGGGACGGCGCATGCCCTGCCTGTGTCGGACATCCGGCCGGGCTGCTGGTCTGTCGTGGCAGGAGATGCCGTTCATGGCGATGACGCCCTGCCGGAGCTGACAGGTCAGCGGGGAGAGGCCCTGCTGGGGTCGGAGACTGTCCGTCTGCCACATGCCTCACCGACGGCTGCGGGCATTTTCGTGGCGGCCTGTCAGGCTTCCGGTCATGGTTCCGTGATGGCCCATGCCCTGGAGCCTCTCTATGTTGACCCGCCCGAGGCGAAGCCTCCGGCAGGGGGGCTGAGGCCTGCACCACAATAATGTCTGGAGAAACGGGCCCGGAAGGGCGTGGGAAGGTCGTCCCTGAACTGAGGGAGGTTGGGCCGGAAGCGGCAGAACTGCTGGCCTCCCTTCATCATGCAGCCTTTTCAGGGCACGAGCCTTGGGATATGACGGCCTTTGGTCAAATTCTGGCCATGCCGGGCGTTGTGGCATGGCTTGCCAGCGTTTCATGGGCTGGAAAGGCCCTGCCGGTCGGTTTCATTGTCAGCCGTCATGTCGTGGATGAAGGCGAGATACTGAGCCTGGGGGTTCATCCCCGCTGGAGACGCTGCGGTGTTGCCAGAAGACTTCTGGCACATCTTGTACGTCAGGCTGAGCAGGCGGGTGACACCTTGTTTCTGGAAGTCCGTGTCAGCAACCGTGCCGCTGCGGGCCTGTATGAGACACTGGGGTTCCGTCAGGTGGCCATGAGGCCACGCTATTACGATGATGGTGAGGATGCCCGTCTTCTGAGATGGTCACCCGGATAAGGGCCTCCGCTCCAGCCTTCATGCCATGAAAATGATCTGTGTTCTCGGAATGGAGGCCGTGCATGGGCATGGGTTCAGGGAATAACATTCCGTAATGGTGGTGGTAACGGCAGCAGATTGTCACATTATTATTTCGCAGTAACCTTCTGTCTATAATGGCTTGTGTAGCGGAGCATGGGCAAGAATTTCCCGGTGGAAGGACGGGAGAATTTCTTGGAGAAAGATGAGAATTTGTGAAAAGGTTAACATTTACCGATAAAATATAGTGTTATTATAGCTCCCTGCTCAAGTTCAGTACCCCAATGTAACATGACTTTCGGGGGAGGTTTTCTATAGGGCTTTCGGAGGTCCTTATCCTATCAACAAGTAGTTACTATTACTGGGGTTGATTTTTTCTTGTTGTCTTTTTCTACAATTCGTTATAGATCGGGCTAAATTTCTTGGGAGATAACTATTTTATGTCGTCTGAGACAGAAACACAGGATCTGCGTCAGCTGACAGCGCAGATCATTACTGCTTACGTGAGCAGCCATGATGTTGCAGCTGAATCCCTGCCCGACTTGGTCCGTTCCGTTCATGGCGCACTTGCCGGTGCCGGTGCCCCGGTCGAGGCGGAGCCGGAGAAGCCCGTTCCTGCCGTACCGCCTCGCAAGTCCGTCTTCCCTGACTATATCATCTGCCTGGAAGACGGGAAGAAGCTGAAGCTTCTCCGCCGTCATCTCAAGACGGCGTACAACATGACGCCGCAGGAATATCGTGAGCGTTGGGGCCTGCCGCCAGAGTATCCGATGGTTGCTCCCAATTACGCCAACCATCGTTCTTCCCTTGCACGGCGCATTGGCCTTGGCCGTCGTCGCGAGGACAGTGCAGAGCAGTAAGCAAGTATAACTTCAGAAGAAAGCCATGCCTTCCTTGGGGAAAGCATGGCTTTTTTGTAAAAGTGAGAGAAGCCATCCCCCAGATCACGATGTGGGTTGGACAAACTGCACCATAATCGGATAAATCATCAATCATGGTGATGAGCACAAAAAAAACGGGGCGCGAGAGTGCTGCGCCTGGGGCTGCGGTGGGGGATTCCCCCATCGCACGTCTTTGCGTCAAGCATGGTCTGAAGATGACCGGGCAGCGGCGGGTGATTGCCCGCGTCCTGTCCGAGGCGGAAGACCATCCTGACGTGGAAGAGCTGTACCGCCGAGCTTCGGAGTTGGACAGCCGTATATCTGTCGCCACCGTGTACCGTACCGTCCGTCTGCTGGAAGAAAAGGGCATTCTGGAACGGCGGGACTTCGGGGGTGGACGCGCCCGTTATGAAGCAAGTGAGAATGGGCATCATTACCATCTGATCGATATTGATAGCGGTAATGTCATTGAGTTCGAGAATGATGAGCTGGTCGGTCTGCTGGCAAGGATTGCCGCAGAACTGGGCTTTGATCTCATGTCTCACCGGGCGGAGCTGTTTGGTCGCCGCACGACTTCAGGAAAAAAGAAAGATGCCCCCCCTGGTGCTGGGGGTGAGAATGATTCCAGTCCAGGCCGGGCATAAGGAGTAAGTTGGTTTCGTATGACCGGAAAGAGTGTGTCAGAGATCGTTGGGGATGCGGGCATTACCTCCCAGGATGTGGAAAAGTTGGATGTAGGAGGAACTGCCGGTAGCGAGAAGGCACAGCGGCAGATGGATACCCTGGCAACGTTGGCCCTCAACCGTGAGGGCGGTTTCCAGGAACTGCGTGGTGGAAGTCTCGGGGTTCGTCTTGCCGAGACGGAAGAGGATATCCGGGCGGCACAGGCCCTGCGGTATCGTGTGTTTTTTGAGGAAATGGGGGCGCATCCCAGTGAGGAGGCCCTGAGGACCCGTCTTGATGCGGACAGGTTTGACGAGATTGCGGACCATCTGCTGGTCGTCGATCATGCTCTCGGGACCGGTGCGGCCTCCGTTGTGGGAACGTACCGTCTTCTGCGGTCCGATTCCCTGGGGCCGGATGGCCGTTTCTACACGGCGGACGAATATGACATTTCCTGCCTGACGGATTTTTCTGGCCGTCTGCTGGAGGTGGGGCGTTCCTGCGTGGCGAGAGAATATCGTGGCCGTGCGGCCATGCAGCTCCTGTGGCGCGGGATTGCCTCCTACATCTTCCTGCACAGGATCGACATACTGTTTGGCTGTGCCAGCCTGCATGGAACCTCGCCGGACACGATGGGCGAGGAGCTGACATGGCTGTATCATAACCATCTGGCCCCGCCAGCCCTGCGGGTGAAGGCCCTGCCGGAGCGTTATGTGGACATGCGCCGTCTTGACCCGTCCACTCTGGACCGTCGTGCCTGTCTCAACAAGCTGCCACCGCTCATCAAGGGGTATCTGCGTCTTGGTGGATATGTCGGTGACGGTGCGGTCGTGGATGAACAGTTCAACACCACGGACGTGGCGGTGCTGGTGAAGAGCGAGCTGCTGGCTGACAAATATTATCGTCATTACGAGCGTCGACTGAAGGATGCTCTGGATTAAGGTTTCCTCATGGTGATGAAGGCACTGTGCATTTCTCCGCAGCATGGAGGATGGCGCAGTGCCATGTTCATGCTGGTTCTGGGGGCTTTGACAGCACTGTCACTGCCCCCTTTCAATATCGTCCCTGTCATGCCGCTGGCTCTGGGCCTGTTCTATCGGGCCGTGTGTGTGGCTCCCAGTCACAGGCGTGCGGCCCTGTGGGGTTTCCTGTTCGGCATGGGGTATCACACGGCCGGGCTGTACTGGCTGACCAATGCCATCCTGACACGTGTGCATGATTTCTGGTGGGTGGTCCCGTTTGCCGCTCCCGGTGTCGCCCTGCTGATCGCACCACTCCTGATCGTGCCGGCTGTCCTGTGTCGGCTGGTTCCTGTGGGGTGGCCACGGGTGCTGCTGTTTGCCGGAACGTGGACGCTGGCCGACATGGCACGGGTGTTCTACTTTTCCGGTTTTCCATGGAACCCGCTGGGAAGCTCTCTGGAGGTGATCGGAGGGCTGGGGGACTGGCTCATCCAGCCTGCGTCCCTCATAGGGGTTGACGGGCTGACGCTCGTTCTGGTGCTGGCCTCCCTGGCTCTGTGGCAGGGATGGCGGGCCGTCATGTCGGTCGGTCTCTGTGGCATCATCTGGTGCGGCTGGGGTGCATGGAGGGTCAGCCACGAGGATGTTCTGGCCGGACATGTCAATCCGGCCGTGGTCATCGTGCAGGGCAACGTGCGGGAAACGGAGGTGCTGGAGCGGGACAGTGCCGTGGCCCAGTTCAATGCCTATCTGAAGCTGACGGAACAGGGCGTGCGGCAGGCACGCCAGCAGATGCCGGAGCGTCCCGCTGTTGTCGTCTGGCCCGAATCGGCCTTTCCCGGTCTGCTGGAGGAAGATGGCTGGGCACGGCAGGCCATCGCCTCGTCGGCATCCGGTGCTCCGGTCCTGCTGGGGTCGGACAGGCGGGCGGAGGGAGCCGACCGCTGGTACAACAGCCTGATGGCTCTGGCCCCGGACGGACACATCGAGGCCATCTATGACAAGAGCCGTCTTGTGCCCTTCGGGGAATATGATCCCTGGATACTGCCCTTCCATCTTCTGCCGGCTGAGGTGGTGCCGGGGCCGGGGCTGAAAACGTGGGACCTGCCACAGATCGGTCGGGTCGGCCCCATGGTCTGTTACGAGATCGTTTTCTCGGGGAGCGTCGTGGCTCCCGGGCACCGGCCTGACTGGCTGCTGACGATCTCCAATGACGCCTGGTATGGCAACAGTGCAGGGCCACGCCAGCATCTGGCGACAGGCCGCATGAGAGCGGTGGAAGAGGGGCTGCCGGTCGTCTTTGCCAACAACCGTGGGGTTTCTGCCATCTATGATGCCTATGGCCGGGAAGTGGGACGGACGGGCTGGGGGCAGGAACAGGTGCTGGTCCGTCCCTTGCCGGGGCCCGGAAAGGCCACTCTCTTTGCCACTCTGGGACGCTGGGTGCCCTGTCTCCTGTCCCTTTTTGTGGTGGTGCTGTCCGTTCTCCCGAGGTGGACGGGTTGTCGCAGGCGGAGGCTGTTCAGAAGCAGATCACGGTAACGTGTAGATAGGCCATAATTTATTGTTCATATTTATGAATAAATAGTAAATTTCATGACCTGTTCTTACTGAGGTTTGGATTGATGACAGAGCTGGCTTCGTCTGTTGATGCGCATGTAGGCAGACGTATTCGCCTCCTTCGGGGATTACGGAAATATTCACAGGAGAAACTGGCCAAGGCCCTTGGCATTACCTTCCAGCAGATACAGAAATACGAACGGGGAACGAACCGTGTCGGGGCGGGCAGGCTGTATGAACTTGCCCGGATATTTGATGTGCCCGTCGGTTTTTTCTTCGATGAACTGGACGGGTTCACCAGTCCGGCCGGTATTGGCCTTCATGAGGAACAGGCCCCTTTCCAGAAAGGGGATGGACGTGAGGAGACGGCGGAGACGTCCGCTGCGAAGAAGAAGGACAGTGGCATCGAGTTGCTCATGCTGCCGGAGACGCTGGAGCTGGCCAGGGCCTATTACAGCATCAGGGATGAGAAGACCCGCCAGCAGCTCCTGAACTTCATCAGGGACGTGGCGGAGCGGTCATCCTGAAACTGGCCTTATCTATTCCCGGCGCAGGATCATGTCATTGAGGAACGAGCTGAAGCGGCCCGCCCTGTAAGCTGTGCGCAAGGCATCCTCGTCATATTCATGCCGTACCCAGTCAAGGAAAGGCAGGCGGTGCTCCGCCGTCTTCTGGTAGAGCAGGAAGAAGGCATCCAGAATGCCCGTGCGGGACCGGCGGAAATGCAGGAACCGCCAGTGGAGGTGCTTCAGGGCCTCTTCAGTCGTCCCCCCCTCGAACAGGACCACCAGCCCGCTGGCGAGACCAGCCCTGTCCGCACCGGACTTGCAGTGCAGGAGCAGGGGGAAACGGGCTTCGCTGTACAGCTGGTGAAAGCGCAGGATGCGGTCTTTATGGGGGGCGTTGCGGCTCTCAAAGGCCATGTCGAGATAGGGAAGAGCCAGCGTCCCACAGGCTTCCCGGCCGAGGGCGTCAGCACCGCACTGCCTGTGGCCCCGCAGGTTGATGACCATGGCCAGTCCCAGCTTTTTCTGCCAGCGGCGCAGGCGGCCCGGAGTGGGATGGTTGCTCCGCCAGACACGGCCCGGCAGGACAGGGGCCAGATTGGTCCAGACCAGCCGGAAGATGGCATGGTCCACGAACAGCCCGTCATGCCAGGCACGCAGCCGCTGCATGGGAGAGGAAAGGGTTCCTTTGAACATGTCCGTCTCTTTTCATGGCTGCGGGCCTTCGTCAATCAGGCAGAAATGCTATAAAGCTGGGGTCATGTCATCGTATTTCCGTCTTCCCCTGTCTGACCGTCCGGTGCGCCGGGTCCTGTGGGCCTGTCTGATGGGCTGTGTCCTGCTGGCAGGCTGTGCGGGAGAAGATGATGACGAAGCTCCCAGACATCTGCCCAAGGCGGACATGACGGAAGCCTACCCCAAAAAGCCGTTCCGGGAGCTTCATCACCCCATGCCTCCCTATTCGGGTGGCATGGTGCCGATGGTGCAGGCCATCCAGCCTACGCCGGATGAAATCTCCGGGCGTACCGTCCATACGGCGGATGGTGGCAGCGGTGGCGGTGCTGGGGGAAGCGGCGGTGGCCTGCCCCACTTCCCGGCCCAGACACATACCGAGGCGTCTTATGGTCCGCCGCCAGCCCGGGAAACACGGTGAAAACACAGGGTCCGGACTGTCTGGCGGAAAAGGGGCCGGAAGGCCTTTTCAGCGTTCCAGCTGCGTGGCCTGCTCTGGCAGCATGACGGGGATGCCGTCACGCACGGGGAAGGCCAGCCCGGCCTTGAGGCTGATGATGCTGTTGCTGGCAGGGTCGTAATGCACTGGCCCTTTCGTGACGGGACAGACAAGGCGGGCCAGAAGTTCTGGGGAGGGAGCAGGGTTTGTCATGGTGGCCTTCCTGTTCAGGCTGTTACGGTACAGCCAGCATAAAAGCCCCACAGGCAGAGCACCAGTCCCACATATGGTCCTCTTTCGGGCCTAGCGGGCGAGTTCCTCCAGCAGCTGGTGGGCCCGTTCGGTCGGCCCGCTGCATTCCAGCATTCTCTGTTTCACGTCGGCAGGGAAGGGGAGCAGCATGGGCAGCATCGTCAGCAGCGTGCTGTCATCCAGTTTCTTCAGATTGTCCCAGTTTATGGAGATCGTGTGACGCTGCCCGTAATCTTTCAGCACGATGGCGAGGTCCTGACGGTCCAGATGGAGGGACGGGCATTCCAGCAGGTCATGGGAGAAGGGCGTGGCGTTGATGCGTCCTTCCCGCCAGCCCCGTTCCGTCAGCTGGTCCTGGAGGAGCCGGAAGCGGCACACCCCTGTCAGGGTGATGAAAAACTGGCCGCTTTCCTGCTCCATGAAGGAGGTCACCCGGCCGATGGTGCCGACACATTCCAGCGGGGGCGTCATGTCGCCATAACGGGCCGCCCCGATGGGCTGGATGATGCCGATGAGCCGGTGGTGGGCGAGGCTGTCTTCCAGAAGGGTCAGGTAGCGTGGCTCGAAGATCGTGAGGGGAAGCTGTCCCTGAGGCAGGAGAATCGTGTCTCCAAGGGGCAGGAGGCCAATGCGGGGTGGAATGTCCGCCAGTGTCATGTCCGTCAGGGCAGGGATGTGTCGCCTGAGTCCGGACGTGGTGTTGAGGGCGGGAGTGCGTGGGTCGGGCACGGGGGCATCCTCCGGTGGGAAGCGGGCAGGGACCGCATGTGGATGGACCATTTCCCTGCTATGGCCGGTCTCAGGGCGAAGGCGTCATGAGAAAGGCGTCATGAGAACAGCAGTGAAGACAGCTTGCGCCGTGCGGCCAGCGTGGCAGGGTCGGTCATGCCCCAGGCGTCGAACAGCTTCAGCAGTTCGGTTCTGGCGGACTGTCCGGCTCCGTCCCTGTCCCGGGCGATGATGTCCAGAAGGGTCTGTGCGGCGGCCTCCCGCTCACCGGCCCCATTCAGGGCCTTGGCGAGTTCCTCCAGCAGGGCGGCATCCTGTGGGGACTGCTCGAGTTTCTGGCGGATTTCACCGAGCTTTCCGGCGGCTTCCCGCCCCTCCTGATAGAGTTTCAGGGAGGCCAGAGCACTGGTGACCGGCTCGCTGGTGGCGATGCCGTCCGGAATCTGGGAGGCGGCCTCTTCGGCTC
This sequence comes from Bombella mellum, assembly GCF_014048465.1. Taxonomy (GTDB): domain Bacteria; phylum Pseudomonadota; class Alphaproteobacteria; order Acetobacterales; family Acetobacteraceae; genus Bombella; species Bombella mellum. Next base: position 20,400 of record NZ_PDLY01000004.1, on the reverse strand, counting down.
CTTCCGGGTCATCCATGGCGATCATGCAGCGGATGAGACCGGCCCAGCCTTCCGGTTTTTCCGGGTCGGCCTCGAGAACGCCCGTATAGCCATTGATGGCTGTGTCCAGTTCCCCGGCCCTGAGGGCAGAATCGGCGGCCTTCAGCTGCTCCGCCACAGGCATGGCCTGCCCGCTGTCCTTCAGGAGCTGTTCGACAAAGGTCCTGATCTCATCCTCCGGCTGGGCACCCTGAAAAAGATCACGGACCTGCCCCTGCCAGAAGGCGACTACCATGGGCACGGACTGGAGGGGAAGGCCCATCTGGAGCAGCTGGGCAACCAAGGTGCGGTTGGCGGTCACGTCCAGCCGTGTCAGCCGTATCCGTCCCTCCGTGGCCTGCACGACCTTTTCCAGCACGGGTGACAGTTTCCTGCAGGAAGCGGAGGTGGGGGTGTGGAATTCCACAAGAACCGGAACGTCCCGGCTGGCCTCGACAACCTGCGTCATGAAGCTCGACTGGTCCACGTCCAGCGCATGGGAAGACCTGCTGGCGGGGAAGAGAGCGTCTGTCATGGTCGGTAACCTCTGTCAGCTGGAAGGGGACGTAATGTCATGATCTTTTTTGATTAAGATTGTTCCCTCGGCCTGCGGAGGCAAGGGGGCCGGAACCTTCAAAAAAGGAAAATAAAATGCAGGGAGGGGATTGCATGAGGGCGTTCTTTGGGGCATAAGCCTCCCACCGACAGCATGCGGGCGTAGCTCAGGGGTAGAGCACAACCTTGCCAAGGTTGGGGTCGAGGGTTCGAATCCCTTCGCCCGCTCCAGATTTCAGGGTCTGGAGAGCTGCTGGTGACAATGTGATGCGGGCGTAGCTCAGGGGTAGAGCACAACCTTGCCAAGGTTGGGGTCGAGGGTTCGAATCCCTTCGCCCGCTCCAGAAAGATGGAAGAACCACTTTGCCGGATCGGGTGAGGTGGTTTTTTTTGTATCTGTCGTCTTCCACTCTGCCGCATGGGCACAAAAAAACGGACAGCCCCCGGAAGGAACTGCCCGTCTTCAGGACGCAATGAAGACTTATTTCTTCGCTGCGGCAATGGCGGCTTCGATGACCTTGCCAGCCTCGGCCTTGTCGCCCCAGCCGGAGACTTTCACCCATTTGTTGGGTTCGAGGTCCTTGTAACGCTCGAAGAAGTGGGCGATGGCCTTCAGCGTGATTTCCGGCAGCTGGTCGAGAGAGTCGACCTTGCTGAACTGCGGATGGATCTTGTCATGTGGCACGCAGATCAGCTTCTCGTCCTGTCCGCTCTCATCTTCCATCTTCAGCACGCCGATCGGGCGGGAACGGATGACGCTGCCGGGGAGGACATCAGCCGGGGTCAGGACCAGCGCATCCACCGGGTCGCCATCAGCGGCCAGCGTGTTGGGGATGAAGCCGTAGGCGGCCGGATAGGCCATCGGCGTGAAGAGGAAACGGTCCACGAAAACGGCCCCGCTGTCCTTGTCCACCTCGTACTTGACCTGGGACCCCTGTGGAATCTCGATCACGACGTTGATGTCATGCGGTACGTCCTTGCCGGGGGAAATCTTGGTGACGTCCATCGTCTGCTCCATCCGTGTCTTTGGGTGATGTGATGGGCGCATTATTAATGAATATGCCCGGTGTTGTATATGTGTATTGCCTGTGGCCTGTCTGCTGCGGGGAAGCAGGGAAAAAGAAAGCGCATTATTTGTCCTGTCTGGCGTGTTTTTGCCCCGCAGGGGGTTGAAAAAATATCGTGCATGAGCGATGTGGCGGAATGTCTGTGCGCCTGTAGCTCAATTGGTTAGAGCTGGCCGCTCATAACGGCTAGGTTGCGGGTTCGAGTCCTGCCGGGCGCAGGTGACGCCCCCATGATTGTGTGGGGCATGCCTGTTTTGTTGGGAAACGCCCCGGGCGACAGGGGGCACAGTCCTGCTTCCTGCCTATTTGTCCGTGTGTTCTAGAGGAGACCGTCCATGGCCGCCTATCAGTATGTCTATGTCATGAAGGACGTCACAAAGTCCTATCCGGGCGGCCGTGAGGTGTTCAAGGGGATCACGCTCTCCTTCCTGCCGGGGGTGAAGATCGGTATCCTCGGCGTGAACGGCGCAGGTAAGTCCACCCTGCTGAAGATCATGGCTGGAATCGAGAAAGAATTCGGCGGTGAGGCCTGGGCAGCCGAGGGTGTCCGCATCGGCTATCTGGAGCAGGAGCCGCAGCTGGACCCGAACCTGACCGTGGGCGAGAACGCCGCACAGGGCTTCGGTGCGCTGAAGAAGGCCGTGGAGCGTTTCAATGAAATCTCCATGAAGTTTGCCGAACCCATGTCCGACGAGGAGATGAACGACCTTCTCGCCGAGCAGGCCGAGCTTCAGGAAAAGATTGATGCCGAGGATGGCTGGGAGCTGGACCGTCATCTGGAGATCGCTCTGGATGCGCTGCGCTGCCCCCCGGCGGACAGCCCGGTGGACAAGCTTTCCGGCGGTGAGAAGCGTCGTGTGGCCCTGTGCCGCCTGCTGCTTGAGAAGCCCGACATCCTGCTGCTCGATGAGCCGACCAACCATCTGGACGCCGAGAGCGTGGCATGGCTCGAAAAGACCCTGCGTGAATACAAGGGCACCGTGATGGTCATTACCCATGACCGTTACTTCCTCGACAACGTCACCAACTGGATTCTCGAGATCGAGCGTGGCCGTGGCTATCCGTTCGAGGGCAATTACTCGTCCTGGCTGGAGCAGAAGCGCAAGCGTCTGGCCCAGGAGGAGAAAGAGGAAAGCTCCCGCCAGCGTGCCCTCGCAGCGGAACAGCAGTGGATCGCCAGTTCGCCCAAGGCCCGTCAGGCCAAGAGCAAGGCCCGTATCACCCGTTACGAGGAAATGCTGGCTGCCGGGCAGGAGGCTGCTGGAGGCACGGCGGACATCGTCATCACGCCCGGTCCCCGTCTGGGTCAGACGGTCATCGAGGCCGAGAATCTCTGCAAGGGTTTTGGTGACCGCCAGCTGATCGACAATCTCAATTTCAAGCTGCCGCCGGGTGGAATCGTGGGGGTCATCGGGCCGAATGGTGCCGGCAAGTCCACGCTCTTCAAGATGATCACCGGGCAGGAGCAGCCTGATTCCGGCTCCCTGAAGATCGGTGATACGGTCAGGCTGGGCTATGTCGACCAGTCCCGTAATGATCTGGACGACAGCAAGACCGTCTGGGAAGAAATTTCCGGCGGAACGGACGTCATCCATCTGGGCAAGCGGGCCGTGCCGTCCCGTGCCTATGTCGGGGCCTTCAACTTCAAGGGGCCGGACCAGCAGAAGCGTCTGGGCGTCCTCTCCGGTGGTGAGCGCAACCGCGTGCATCTGGCCAAGATGCTCAAGGAGGACAACAACGTCCTGCTGCTCGACGAACCGACCAACGATCTGGACGTCGATACGCTCCGTGCGCTGGAGGATGCCTTGGAATCCTTCGCAGGCTGTGCCGTGGTCATCAGCCATGACCGCTGGTTCCTCGACCGTCTGGCCACGCATATCCTCGCCTTCGAGGGGGACAGCCATGTGGAGTGGTTCGAGGGCAACTTCCAGCAGTATGAGGAAGACAAACGCCGCCGTCTGGGGCCTGATTCCACGGAGCCGAGCCGCATCCGTTACCGCCCCATCACACGCTGATCGCCTTCCGGGCGGCGTGTCGTGCTGGGCAATGAACTGCGGACGGCCCGCCTGATCCTCCGTCCGGTCAACTGGCCGGACATGGAGGACATGGCGAGGCTGAAGGCGGATGTCGGGGCGTTCGGGTCCATGCTGGGTGGCGTGCGCAACCGTGCCCGGGCCGAGGCCGAAATGGCCGAGGACGTGGCCTTCTGGGCCGAGCGGGGCATCGGCATCTTTTCCATTATCGAGCAGGGCCGTTTCGTCGGCATGACGGGCGTGCATGAACGTCCCGATGGCCGGGGAATCGGCCTGCGTTTTGCCCTGTTCCCGTGGGCTGCCGGGCGTGGCATCGCCCGTGAGGCTGCCGGTACGGCCCTCACCTTCGTGCTGGATGCGGGGGTGGAGCGTGTCGTCGCCGTCGCCCGTGAGGACAACCGGCCCTCCCGCATCGTGCTGGGCAGCATCGGCATGAGCCTGCTTGACCAGTTCGAGCGGGACGGGCACATCATGCTCCTGTATGAAAAGAGACGGATGCTGTTCCAGTGGTGAACGGCTCCGCCCCGGTCACAGGGGACAGGCAACAGGGAAGCCGGGACGATGACGACGCACATATTCATTGATGGTGAGGCCGGAACGACGGGGCTGGGCATCCGTCGGCGTGTCGAGGCCGTGGCGGACCGCCATGACCTGAAGCTGCTGAGCATTGACCCTGCCCAGCGGAAGGACCCTCAGGCCCGTCACGACCTCATGGCACAGGCCGACATCACCGTGCTGTGCCTGCCGGACGATGCGGCCCGTGAGGCCGTGGCCCTGGGGCAGGACACGGGTACCCGTTTTCTGGATGCCAGCACGGCCCATCGGGTCAATCCGGACTGGGTCTATGGTCTGCCGGAGCTGGATGCTACCCAACCGGAACGGATCAGGAAGGCCCGGTTCGTCAGCAATCCCGGCTGTTATGCGACGGGTGCCATCGCCCTGCTGAGGCCGCTGGTTCAGGCGGGACTGCTGCCGGTGGACGCTCATGTGTCCATCAATGCGGTGTCCGGCTATAGCGGCGGTGGCCGTACGATGATCGAGCAGCAGGAAGAGGCGGGTGGCCCGGCCTTTTTCCTTTATGGCCTGAATCTTCAGCACAAGCATCTGCCGGAAATGACGCAGTATAGCGGCCTGACACGCAATCCGCTGTTCGTGCCGTCTGTCGGGCACTTCCCTCAGGGGATGATCGTGTCCATTCCGCTGCATCTGGTGTCCCTCCCCGGCGTGCCGATGATCGAGGATGTCACGGCTGTCCTCAGGGAGTTCTACAGGAATGCGAAAACCATCCGTGTCGTGGAGTCCGAGCCGAAGCTGGTGGCCGAGGTCATGGCGGGCCGGGATGACATGGAGCTGCGGGTGAGTGGCCATAGCGGGCAGGCCCTTCTGACGGCGTCTCTGGACAATCTCGGCAAGGGGGCCTCCGGTGCGGCCATGCGTAACATCCTGCTGATGAGCGGGCAGGATATTGCCTGAACCGGCAGTAACAGGGGCAGGGGTGGATTTTTTCTGCCCCTTCTACTGGTTCTTTGGGACCAGATATTTTATAAGCGGGCCGTCTTCTCTTCCTGAAGGAGAAGTGGACTGATGGGCGAGAGTGGCGGAACTGGTAGACGCAGTCGGCTCAAAATCGACCGCCGCAAGGCATAGGGGTTCGAGTCCCCTCTTTCGCACCATATTTTGCAGGACATGACAGTGAAGTGATGGGTGGCCCGGCCGGGATGAGCTGGCTTGACCCCTTCTGGTGCCTGTGACACCTAGGAAAAAAGTAACCGTTTGCCGTGAGGGGCCGCTGCCGCCTGCCTGTGGTGGGGACGTGCGGTGTCTTGCGCCTTCTGAATCATGGATGACCTGCCAATCATGACCGCAGCCAAGCCTTCGCACCGTCCCCGGCGGCCCTATTTTTCATCCGGCCCATGTGTCAAACGTCCGGGCTGGACACCAGAGGCCCTGAAGGGGGCTTTCCTCGGGCGGTCCCATCGTGCGGCAGAAGGACGGGCGCGGCTCCATGAGGTCATCACCCGGTCGGCGGCCCTGCTGGGTATACCGGAGGACTGGCAGGTTGGCATTGTTCCGGCCTCCGACACGGGAGCCGTGGAGATGATCCTCTGGGCACTGGCAGGGCAGCGTGGCATGGATGTCCTGTCCTTCGAGAGCTTTTCCGGCACGTGGGCGCAGGACCTGAAGGACATCCTGAGGCTGGAAGACCTGCGTGTTCTGGAGGCTCCCTATGGCGAGCTGCCGGACATGGCGCAGATCGACTGGTCCCATGATGTGGTGCTGACATGGAACGGCACGACATCAGGCGTCTGCATCCCCTCCGTGGAGAGCGTCCCGGCGCAGCATGACGGCCTCGTGATCTGTGATGCCACCTCGGCCGCCTTTGCGATGGACCTTCCGTGGGACCGGCTGGATGTCGTCACATGGTCCTGGCAGAAGGCCCTGGGCGGTGAGGCAGCTCATGGCATGGTGGCCCTCAGCCCGAAGGCGGTCCGGCGGCTGGAAGAGGGCAACCAGAGGCCGTTGCCCAAGATTTTCCGCCTGACCAATAAAAAAGGGCTGAATGAGGCCATATTCCGGGGGGACACCATCAACACGCCGTCCATGCTCTGCGTGGAGGATGCGCTGGATGGCCTGCGCTGGGCTGAATCCATTGGAGGGCTGGAAGCCCTCAAGGCCCGCTCCCGCAGGAATCTGTCCATCGTGGAACGCTGGGTGGCGGACCGTGACTGGGTGGCCTTCCTCAGCGAGAAGAAAGAGACACGCTCCTGCACCTCCATCTGCCTGAAGATCACCGCCCCGTGGTTTGAGGCACTGGATGATGCGGACCGGTCCAGGGTCATCAAGGCCATGACGGGCCTTCTGGAAGAGGAAAAGGCCGGGTACGATCTGGCTGGTTATCGTGATGCGCCCGCCGGTCTGCGCATCTGGGGAGGGGCCACGGTGGAGGCCGAGGACATCGAGGCCCTGCTGCCCTGGCTTGACTGGGCCTTTGCCCGTATCGAAGAGAAGTTTGCTGCGTCATGATCAACGGTCCCGAGACATCCAGTCCTGCTCTGCTGCCGATGGGGTTCGTGGACCTTCTCCCCGCCGAGGCGGAGGCGGAGGCCCGTGGCCTTGCTGAAGTGATGGACGTGTTTTCGTGCCATGGGTATGAGCGTGTCCGTCCGCCTCTGCTGGAGTTTGAAGGCTCCCTGCTGAGCGGAGCCGGTGAGGCCCTGGCGGAGCAGAGTTTCCGTCTGCTGGATCCGTCCTCCCACCGGATGATGGCCCTGCGGCCGGACATGACGACCCAGATTGCCCGCATTGCTGCGGTGCGGATGCAGGACAGTCCCCGCCCGCTCCGTCTCTCCTATGCAGGGGACTGTGTGGTGATCGGCACGCTTGGCCGTGAGGGGCAGCGGCAGATATCGCAGGCCGGAATCGAGCTGATCGGCCCGGACAGGGCCGAGGCGGATGCCGAGGTGATCGCCCTTGGGGCGGAGGCTCTGGCCCGTCTGGGCATTGCCAACGTGTCCTTTGATCTTTCCATGCCCGTCATGATCTGGAGCCTGATTGAGGAGAGCTTCTCTGGCACCGAGCGGGACAGCATCATCCATGCGCTGGACAGGCGGGATGCCGCCGCCGTGCGGGACTGTGGCGGCCCGTGGGCGGAGCTTCTTCTGGGCATGATGGCGGCCGTCGGCCCTGCCGCCACAGCTCTGGAAAAGCTGGAGATGCTGGATTTCCCCGACATGCTGAAACCTCATGTCGAACGGCTGAAGGCTGACGTGGCGGCGATTCTGGCCCGTATGCCGGATGCCCGCCTGACAGTGGACCCGGTGGATTTCCGGGGCTGGCGGTATCATACGGGGGTCTGCGTGACGGTTTTTGCCATGTATTCCCGTGAGGAGCTGGGGCGTGGCGGCCGCTATCTGGCCGGGGAGGAGCCGGCCTGCGGGCTGACCCTCAACCCCCATGCCTTCCTGCGGGTTGCAGAAAAGCCGAAACGGCGGAAACGGTGCCTCGTGCCATCCATCATGGCGGCAGAGGTCTTGTCCAGCCTGCATGAGGCAGGCTATGCCACGATCGCATCGCTTGGGGAATCAGGCGAGATGGAGCAGGAGGCGCATCATCTGCGGTGCAGCCATATCTGGAAAGATGGAAAACCCGTCGCATTGGCACGCTGAGGTGCTGGCAGGGGCTGCCATCGTGAGACGTTGAGGGAAGACATTCTTATGGCCAATGTTACCGTAATCGGAACCCAGTGGGGCGATGAGGGTAAAGGCAAGATCGTTGACTGGCTGGCCAGCCGGGCCGATATCGTTGTCCGCTTTCAGGGCGGGCACAATGCCGGCCATACGCTGGTCGTGAACGATCAGGTCTACAAGCTTTCCCTGCTTCCTTCCGGTCTGGTTGGCGGGAAGATTGGCGTTATCGGCAATGGCGTGGTGGTGGACCCCAAGGCCCTGATGAGCGAGATCGACCGTGTGACGGAACAGGGACTGACCGTCACGCCGGAAACGCTCTGGATTGCCGAGACGGCTCCTCTCATCCTGCCCCTGCATGGTGCGCTGGACCGTGCCCGTGAGGTTGCCCGTGGCAACCACAAGATCGGCACGACAGGCCGTGGCATCGGTCCGGCCTATGAGGACAAGGTGGCCCGCCGGGCCATCCGCATCTGCGATCTTTCCGAGCCCGAAACGCTGGACTGGAAGATCGATGAGCTTCTACTCCATCACAACACGCTTCTGGCTGGTCTGGGAGCGGAAACCTTCACCAAGCAGCAGATTCTGGACTTCCTGAAGGAGATCACGCCCCGTCTCCTGCCCTATGCCTGCTGTGCGTGGGACCGTCTGGCCGAGGCGGACCGGGCTGGCAAGCGTATCCTCTTCGAGGGGGCACAGGCTGTCATGCTGGATGTGGACCACGGGACCTATCCTTTCGTGACAAGCTCCAACACGGTGGCGGCCATTGCGGCTTCCGGCAGCGGCATGAGCCCGAAATCCGTCGGGTTCGTGCTGGGCATTGCCAAGGCTTACACAACCCGTGTTGGTGAAGGGCCTTTCCCTTCCGAGCTGTTTGATGAGGTCGGAAAGGGCATGGCCGAACGTGGGCGTGAGTTCGGGACCGTAACGGGCCGTCCCCGCCGCTGTGGCTGGTTCGATGCGGCCATGGTCCGCCGGGCCGTGCGTGTTGGTGGCGTGAGTGGCGTGGCCCTGACGAAGCTGGACATTCTGGATGGCATGAAGGAAGTGTCCATCTGCGTCGGTTATGAGCTGGACGGCCAGAAGATTGACAGTTTCCCTTCCGCACCGGGGGCCCAGGCCCGTGTGAAACCCGTTCTGGAGACCATGCCGGGCTGGAACGAGACGACCGGAGGTGCCCGTTCCTGGGCAGAACTGCCGGCGCAGGCCATCAAGTATGTCCGTCGTATCGAGGAGCTGATCGGTACGCCGGTCACCCTGCTGTCCACCAGCCCGGAGCGTGAGGACACCATCCTCGTGACGGATCCTTTCGAGGGCTGAATAATCCACGACAGGTAGCATTTGAAAAGGCCAGCCTTTTGTAGGCTGGCCTTTTCATGTTTGACATTCTAGACAATGTCTTGCCGGGATCATGTCTGGTCTTGGGTTGTGGTGTTCCATGAAGGAGGAGTCTCTTTCCGCATGAGGAAGATACTGTGTGCAGGAGGCATGGCCTTGGTGTTTGCCTTGGCAGGATGTTCGTCTTATGGCAATCGTTCCATCAAGGATGAGACGGCAGCAACGGTCGACCAGAAAATTCAGGATGGGGTGACGACCAAGGACCAGGTCAAGACCATGTTCGGGGATCCGCTGGAGATCAACTATACGGATGGCGGCCGTGAAGTATGGAAGTATGAGTTCAAGACGCTGCATGAGAATGGGGAGAACTACATTCCTTATTACTCGGCGTTTTCAAACGGAAGACACGGAAAGGCCAAGACGGTTCTGATCATTTATGATGACAAAGGGCACGTCTGGCATCATACGTTCTCCATGTCCAAGATTGCCACGCATAATGGTGTGGCGGACTGAGCGTCCTTGGGCTGGCATGCATGCAAAAAAAGGGAGTGTCCAGTCTCTGGACACTCCCTTTTTCGTCTGATGTCCCGTTGAGGACAGCCTGACCTGCCGTTCAGGCCCTGTTGTCAGGGAACAGCCTGTCCAGCAGTTTCTTCAAGACCTTTCCGACGACAACTGTCATGGCGGTCTCGACAGCGAATCTAAAAAGTACTCTGAACATGAAGAAAGCCTCCTTCTAGGCGGGTGTCCACTCGATTTCCGTGGACGGGGACAGGCTACTCCGCTTTGGCGTCGCCGACCAGCCCACGGGCATAATCTTCAGCGGAGAAAGGTCGCAGATCTTCGGCCTGCTCGCCAACGCCGACAAGATGGACAGGCAGCCTGAACTGTTCGGCCAGGGCCACCACGATTCCACCACGAGCGGAACCATCCAGCTTGGTCACCACCAGCCCGCTGACATTCACAAGCTCCCGGAAGGCCCGCACCTGCTCGATGGCATTCTGCCCGGTGGTGGCATCCAGCACCAGCAGGACGCTGTGTGGTGCGGAAGGGTCGAATTTCTGCATTACCCGGATGATCTTGGCCAGTTCATCCATCAGGGCCTGACGATTATGCAGGCGGCCCGCCGTATCCACGAGGAGAAGATCGGCCTTTTCCTCCGTGGCCCGTTTCAGCCCGTCATAGGCCAGTCCGGCGGCATCGCCTCTCGGCTTGCCAGCGATGACCGGTGAGCCGGTGCGTTCCCCCCATATCTGGAGCTGTTCGACGGCGGCCGCCCGGAAGGTATCTCCCGCCACCATCATGACGGACCTGCCCTGATGGTGATACTGGTGGGCGATCTTGCCGATGGTCGTGGTCTTGCCCACACCATTGACGCCCACCACCAGCACGACATGCGGTTTCCTGCTGTCGTCCAGTTCGAAAGGCTGGGCCACGGGTTCCAGAACCCGGGAAATCTCTGCGGCCAGCGTCTGGCGGATTTCCTCCGGGGTGATGTGCTCCCCGAAGCTCTTTTCACGGAACTGCTCGATGATCCGCCCGGCCACGGCAGGGCCAAGGTCGGCGGCGATCAGCTCGTCTTCGAGTTCTTCAAGTGTTTCATCATCAAGTTGCCGTTTGACAAACACCGCATTGAGGCGTGCGCTTGAACGGGACAGACCCTGTTTGAGTCGAGAAAAAAATCCAGCCATGACTGTCGAATTGGTGCGAGAAGGGGGGAGCCGTCAAGCCCTGCTCAGGGGATTTCTGCGATGAGCATTCCGTCCTGCACGCCTGTCAGGCGGATGCGTTCCAGCCTGCCCCGCCGGGATGAGGATGCGCCCTGAAGGGTGAAGGCGGCGAACTCCGGCGTGTGGCCTGCTGTCGGGCTTTCCATGAGGACGGTCTTCTCCTGCCCGACAAAGCGGTGAAGGAAGCGGTCCCGTATGGTCTGGCCCAGTGTCCGCAGTCTGGCGGCACGCTCCTGCCGTGTGGATCTGGGCATGGCGGGCATCCGGGCTGCCGGTGTGCCGGGGCGTTCGCTGTAGGGAAAGACATGGAGGAAGGGAATGGCCTGTTCTGCCAGAAAATCATGTGTTTCCTGAAAGAGGGCCTCCGTCTCGGTCGGGAAACCGGCAATCACGTCGGCCCCGAAGCCGGTATCAGGCCGCAGGCGGCGGACCTGACTTATCAGCCCGGCCACGTCTGCCGTGCCGTGGCGGCGTTTCATGCGCTTCAGGATGAGGTCGGACCCGGCCTGAAGGGAAAGATGCAGATGCGGCATGAAGCGGGGTTCATCCGCAATCAGGTCCCAGAAGGCCCTGTCGCCCGTGTCAGGCCGGAGAATCATGGGGTCGATGGAGGAGAGACGCAGGCGGGCGATCTCCGGCACCTCATCCAGCAGGTGACGGCAGAGCTGGCCCAGCCCCATGCCGTTCCGCTGCCATGAGGCGATGTCCACGCCTGTCAGGACGATCTCGCAATGTCCGGCCTCCGTGAGGGCACGGGCCTTCGGAATGATCGCCTCCGGGGCCATGGAGGTGGACTGACCCCGTCCCGCTGGGATGACGCAGAAGGTACAGTCATTGTCGCAGCCTTGCTGGACCTGGAGGAGAGCACGGATGTGGCGGGATGGTGGGGGAGCCCGTCCCGCCTCATCAGGCAGGCCCCATGTGGCCGGGAGCGTCTTTTCCGTATTGGGGATCACCCGGCTGACACCCGGCAGGGTGGCCCATGCCTCCGCCGCCCGCTCGGAGGCACAGCCCGTCACGATGATGCGGGCTGTCGGGTTTTCCCGGTGGGCACGGCGGATGGTCTGGCGGGCCTGCCGTTCGGCCTCCGCCGTCACCGTGCATGTGTTGACGATGATGGTCTTCCCGTCCTGCGCCTGCCCCTGACGGGCCAGATGCTCCATGGTGTCGCTCTCATGGGCGTTCAGGCGGCAGCCGAAGGTGAGAAGGGTGACGCTCATGGCGTGGGCGTCTGTCCGTCATCCAGCCAGTCCTCATCCAGCGTGCCCGTGAAGACGGTCTGGGCCGTGCCGGTCATCATGACGGAATCGTCGTCCTGCCACGTGATGGCCAGGGAGCCGCACTCCATGGTCACGCGGCATGTCCGCTCCACGAGTCCCCGCCGCACGGCATTGACGACCGCAGCACAGGCTCCGGACCCGCAGGCCAGCGTCAGTCCGGCACCCCGCTCCCAGACACGGAGAAGGATGTGGGTGGGAGACAGGATTTCCGCAAAGCCGACATTCACCCGCTCCGGGAAGAGGGGATCAAGCTCCAGCTCAGGCCCCATCGTGGCGGCATCCTCAATGGAGCGGAAGAGCGTCAGATGGGGATTGCCCATGGAGCAGGCCGCTCCGTCATGAAGAGGCAGATGGGCCGTGTCGCATTCCCGGGCGAGAGGGATGTTCTGCCAGTCCAGATGGGGCTTGCCCATCAGGACGGAGATCAGCCCGTCTTCCTGTGAGGTAGGCAGGAGGCCACCCTGTGTCTGGAGGGTCGGGTTTCCGCCCAGCAGGGCGGCAACGCAGCGGGAGGCATTGCCGCAGGCCCCGGATTCCGACCCGTCCGGATTGAAGAAGCGGACCAGCACGTCGGCCCCATCCTGTGTCGGTGCCGAGAGTGTGACGAGCTGGTCGCATCCCACGCCGGTGCGGCGGTTGCAGAGGCGGCTGATGAGAGCGGTGGACAGGGACAAGGGTTTCTCCCTGCCATCCAGAATGACGAAATCATTCCCCAGCCCGTGCATTTTTGTGAATGAAATGCTCATGATGCCCCTCTGAGACGTGATGAAAGTTGTTCCTTCTATAATGTTGTATCGTTCGGGTAAAATAGGACTTGAACATTGCTTCATCTTTTCTTGATGAAGAGGTAGCGTGACTCATGGGGAAGAAAGCCATTGTTCGCAGGTATGGCCGCCCTATATTAGGGGCCGGACAGAGGGACAGCAGAGAGGGGACAGCGTGCAGGGCCTACACGAAAAAGCGTTCACACAGGCATCATCTGAGCCGGATGGAGCCTTCTGGGCACGGCAGGACCTAGACTCCCTGATGGACATGGGGGCCCGCACGGCCATCACCGCCCTGTACCGTACCGCCCTGCCCGTGGGAGGACGCACGCTGGACCTGATGTGCGGAGCCATGAGCCATCTGCCCGAGGATGCCACCTTTCAGGAATTCGTCGGACTGGATGTCAGCGGTGCGGCCCTCGGGGCGAATCAGGCTCTGGGCCGGTCCGTGGAGCAGGATCTCAACAGTACGCCGGTCCTGCCTTTCGAGGATGCGAGCTTTGACGGTGCCCTCCTGTGTGACGGGCTGGCCTATCTGACCAGGCCGCAGCAGGTCGTGGAGGAGCTGTTCCGTGTCCTGCGTCCCGGTGCGCCGCTGATCGTCAGTTTTTCCGACAGGTTCGTGCCGACCAAGGCCGTGGCCATCTGGCAGGCCCTGGAGCCGGAAGACCGGGTGCGTCTTACCAGTGCGCTCATGCAGCGGGCCGGCTTTGCGGAGCTGGATACGGGTGAGGTCGTGCCGCCGGAGGACCTGACGGCGTGGCAGGATACGGTGCGGGCCGTCATAGGCCGCCGTCCCGTGGCTGGCTGAGGTGGAAGCCGCCGTGCAATTTTGGTGGTGATCGTCTCTGGCCTTGCAGGGCATAAAGGGGTATTCACCGCTTTTCTGGCTGTCACAGTCTGGTTCGTGGCAGCATGTGTATGACCGAGTGTTCGTTGACGATGCCTTTTCCTGATACCCATCCCGCCCTGACCCGTGCCCTGGCCGAGCGTGGTTATGAACAGCCGACCCCCGTGCAGGAGGCGGTGCTGGAGCCGGGACTGGAAGGGCGTGACCTGCTCGTCTCCGCGCAGACGGGTTCTGGCAAGACGGTGGCGTTCGGTCTGGCCTTTGCCTCCGACCTGCTGACGGAAGGGGACCGGATGGCCCCGACCCGCTCCCCGCTGGCCCTGGTGATCGCCCCGACCCGTGAGCTGGCCATGCAGGTACAGATGGAACTTTCATGGCTCTATGCCGAGACGGGTGCCCGCATTGCCAGCTGCATCGGTGGGACGGATGCCCGCCGTGAGGCCCGTTCCCTGGAGCGTGGTGCCCATATTGTCGTCGGTACGCCGGGCCGTCTGTGTGACCATCTTTCCCGTGGCAAGCTGGACCTGACGGGGCTGCGTGTCGTCGTGCTGGACGAGGCTGACGAGATGCTGGACATGGGCTTCCGCGAGGAGCTGGAGCAGCTGCTGGATGCGTCTCCGAAGGAACGACGCACCCTGCTGTTTTCCGCCACGATCGCCCGGGAGATTGCCTCCCTGGCACGGCGTTATCAGCAGGATGCCAGGCGGATCGATACGGTCTCCGGCCAGAAGCAGCATGCCGACATCACCCATCGTTGCGTGGTCACGGCCCCGCAGGAGGTGGAACGGTCGCTCGTTAATGTGCTGCGCTATTATGAGAGCCAGACGGCCATGGTGTTCTGCAACACCCGCCTGCTGGTGAATCAGGTCCAGGCGGCCCTGCTGGAGCGGGGCTTCGCCTCCGTCGCCATTTCCGGCGAGATGGGACAGAATGAACGCTCCCGGGCCATCGAGAGCCTGCGCTCCGGTGCCGCCCGTGTCTGCGTGGCCACTGATGTGGCGGCCCGTGGCATTGACGTTCCGGCTCTCGGGCTGGTCGTTCATGCCAGTGTGCCGTCTTCTTCCGACACGTTCCTGCACCGTTCCGGCCGTACGGGCCGTGCGGGGCGCAAGGGCGTGAGCGTGCTGATGGTGCCGTTCAACCAGCGGCGCAAGGCGGAGCGTGTTCTGGCGCAGGCCCGTGTGAAGGCTGACTGGGAGCCGGTACCGACGGCAGAGGCCATTGCCGAGCAGGATGCGCAGCGTCTGCTGGAAGATCCGATCCTGACTGGGGAAGCCTCTGTTGTAGTGCCGGAAGAGATCGTGGCCAGGCTGACGGAACGTTTCGATGCCACGCAGCTGGCTCAGGCTCTGGTCGGATTCCACAAGGCGCATCTGCCCCGTGTGGAGGACATCCGTCCCGTGTCCGTCGAGCCGCCAGCCCGTGGTGCCGCCCGTGAGGGGGGACGTGGGTATGAGATGGCCGGGTCGTGGTTCCGCCTTGGGGTGGGACGCAGCGAGAAGGCCGACCCGAAATGGCTGATTCCGCTCATCTGCCGTCTTGGCGGTGTGCAGAAGAGGGATATCGGCAACATCTGCATCCAGCAGGATGACACGCTCTTCCAGATTTCCGATGAGAAGCTGGCCCGCTTCAATGCCTGCCGGGCAGGAGCGGAACAGGACGAGGTGACCATCGAGCCGGCCGAGGCTCCTGCCGGTGGGGCAGGTCCCCGCCGTGGCCGTGGTGGCCCGCCGGGCGGACGTCGCTTCGGTGCGCCGAAAGGGCGTTTTGGTGGCCCCGGTGGCGGACGTCGTGAGGGGCGTGAAGGCCGGGAAGGGGGCCGTGGCCCGTCATCCTTCAAGCGTCGTTCTGGCCCGGCCCGCAGCGGCGAGAAATCCACCCGCCGCCGGAGCTGATCCCATCGTTGCTGGATTGGAGAAGGAGGGGGTTACCCCTCCTTTTTCATGACGGCCAGCCCGCCGGATGCCTGACAGACGGGCATGAGTTCCAGATGGTTCACGTTCATGTGGGCAGGCAGCCCGATCAGCCATGAGACGGTTTCTGCGATGTCGGCAGGCATCAGGGGCGTGGTGTTCTCATAGACGGCACGTGCCTTTGCATCATCACGCAGCCGCACGTTGCTGAACTCGCTGCCGCCCACGAGACCGGGTTCAATGGTCGTGACACGTAGGGGCGTGCCGAGCAGGTCCGTCCGCAGGTTCTTCATGAACTGGGAGACAAAGGCTTTCGTGGCTCCGTAGACATTCCCGCCTCGATAGGCGTAATGACCCGCCGTGCTGCCGATGGAGAGGACATAGCCCTGCCCCCGTTTGATCATGCCGGGGAGCAGGGCATGGGTGATCTCCACGAGGCCGGAGATGTTCGTGTCGATCATGGTTTCCCAGTCATCAACGCTGGAATCCTGCGCTGGTGTGACTCCCAGTGCCAGCCCGGCATTGTTGATGAGGACATCCACGTCCTGCCAGCCTTCCGGCAGGCTTCCGGGCAGGGCACGCAGGGCGGCCCGGTCGCTCATGTCCAGCGTGAGGGGGAGGAGCGTGCTGCCGAGTTCCTCATGCAGGCTGGCCAGCCGTTCACTCCGGCGGCCCGTGGCGATGACACGGTGTCCTTCCCGGACCAGCCGTGAGGCGATGCTGCGGCCAAAACCGGATGTGGCCCCCGTGACGAGGATGGTCTGTGGCTGTGTCATGGTCAGGACTCCGTGCATGATGAATAAAAAACAGGACCATCTTCTGTTATGATCGCCGGATGTTCTGTTTGTAAGAGGTGTTCATGCCGATTCTTGAGCCGACCGAGACATTGACGGGCCGTCTGCTGGTTGCCAGCCCCGTTCTTGCGGGAACGGAGTTTGCCCAGACGGTCATCTATCTCTGCGCCCATTCCGAGGAGGGGGCCATGGGGATGATCGTTAACCGTCGGCTGACACATCCGGACATCAGTGAGCTGCTGCGTCATCTGGACGTGTCTCCCAACCCGCCGCAGCGTCTCTTTGGTGTGGGTGTTGGCGGGCCGGTGGAGCCGGGCCGTGGTTTCGTCCTTCATTCTCCAGAGGGAGGCGGGATCGGCCGTGGCAGGATGGGGAACCGCCTGACCGTCCTGCCGGAGGAGCAGCCCGTGGCGGAGGTCAGTGCCAGCCTCGAGATGATCCGGGAGCTGGCGGCAGGCCGGGGGCCACGGCAGGCCATGCTTCTGCTCGGTCATTCGTCATGGGCGGCCGGGCAGCTGGAGGAAGAGATACTGCATGGCAATGCCTGGTATGTCGTCCCGGCGGATGAGGAGATCGTCTTCGGTGTGGACCCGTCCACGAAGTGGCAGCGTGCCCTGGCCAGTGTCGGGCTGGAGCCGTCCTCCCTCTCCGCTGCGGTCGGGGAGGCATAAGCTTTCTGCGGGGCTGCCTTTCTATTGCCCGTTTCCTGCTTTCGTCTCAGACTTCACATGCCTGAAAGGTTCCGGACTCTCCGTGCGGACAGTTGTTCCGGCACATGAATTCGGAAATGCCCTCTTGAAACGGGCATGATCGTGCCTAAATTTTAGGCACGGTCTGTCGCCATACCGGGGCGGGCTGAACATTCGTCGCTGCCAGGACTGGGGCGAGAAAGAGAGGCAGATATCATGGATATTCAGAAATTTACGGAGCGTAGCCAGGGGTTCCTTCAGGCAGCCCAGACCATCGCCCTGCGGGACTATCATCAGCAGCTGACGCCGGAGCATCTGCTCAAGGCCCTGCTGGATGACGAGCAGGGTGCGGCGGCAGGGCTGATCCGTGCCGCAGGCGGGGACCCGAAGGTCGTCCGGCAGGCCAATGATGCGGCTCTGGCCAAACTGCCGGCCGTGCAGGGCAGCGGGGCGTCCCAGCCCCAGCCGACGCCTGATTTCGTGCGGGTGCTGGATGGTGCGGAAGCGGCTGCCAAGGCGGCTGGTGACAGTTTCGTGGCGCAGGACCGTCTGCTGGCAGGGATTGCCGTAAGCAGGACTCCGGCCGGTGAGGCCCTGCGGCAGGGCGGGGCGTCTGCCCAGGCTCTGGAAAAGGCGATTGCGACCGTCCGCAAGGGGCGGACCGTGGATTCGGCCTCGGCAGAGAACAATTTTGATGCGCTGAAGAAATATGCCCGTGACGTGACGGCCCAGGCGCAGGAAGGCAAGCTGGACCCGGTCATCGGGCGTGACGAGGAAATCCGCCGGGCCATTCAGGTGCTGGCACGTCGCAGCAAGAACAATCCCGTGCTGATTGGTGAACCCGGCGTTGGCAAGACCGCCATCGTGGAGGGGCTGGCCCTGCGTATCGTCAATGGCGATGTGCCGGAGGCTCTGCGCAACAAGAAGCTGCTTTCCCTCGACATGGGGGCACTGATTGCCGGTGCGAAATATCAGGGTGAGTTTGAGGAACGTCTGAAGGCCGTCCTCAAGGAGATTGAGAGTGCCGAGGGGCAGATCATCCTCTTCATTGATGAGATGCATACGCTCGTTGGCGCAGGGCGTTCCAGCGGGGCAATGGATGCGTCCAATCTCATCAAGCCGGAGCTGGCCCGGGGTGTGCTGCACTGTCTTGGTGCCACGACCTTGGACGAGTACCGCAAATATATCGAGAAGGATGCCGCTCTGGCCCGTCGCTTCCAGCCGGTCTTTGTGGGTGAGCCGTCCGTGGCGGACACGATCTCCATCCTGCGTGGGATCAAGGAGAAGTACGAGCTGCATCATGGGGTGCGGATTACCGACAATGCGCTGGTTTCCGCAGCGACCCTGTCCAACCGCTACATCACGGACCGTTTCCTGCCGGACAAGGCCATCGACCTGATTGACGAGGCGGCCAGCCGCCTGCGGATGCAGATTGACAGCAAGCCTGAGGCTCTGGATGAGCTGGACCGCCGTATCATCCAGCTGAAGATCGAGCGTGAGGCCATTCGCAAGGAGGATGACACGGCCTCCCGTGAGCGTCTGGAAGCTCTGGAAGCTGAACTGGCTGACCTTCAGGAGAAGTCTGATGCGATGAGTGCGGCCTGGCATGCGGAGAAAGACCGCATGAACGCCGTGCAGAAATACAAGGAAGAACTCGACCATGCCCGGTCCGAGGTCGAGGTGGCGCAGCGTCAGGGGAATCTCCAGCGGGCATCCGAGCTGATGTACAGCCGTATCCCGGAGCTGGAACGTCAGATCGAGCAGGCCCAGCAGGTGGAGGCCCAGTCTGACGGTATGTCTCTGTTTGCTGATACCGTGACGGATCAGGGAATCGCCGCCGTCGTGTCCCGCTGGACCGGCGTGCCGGTGGACCGGATGCTGGAGGGCGAGCGTGCCAAGCTCATGCGGATGGAGTCCGTGCTGCGTGAGCGTGTCGTGGGGCAGGAATCGGCCTTGGTGGCCGTATCCAATGCCGTGCGCCGTGCCCGTGCCGGGTTGCAGGACCCCAACCGCCCGATCGGTTCCTTCCTGTTCCTTGGTCCGACCGGTGTGGGCAAGACCGAGCTTGCCAAGACGCTGGCGCAGTTCCTCTTTGATGATGAGCGTGCCCTGCTGCGGATCGACATGAGCGAGTTCATGGAGAAGCACTCCGTCTCCCGTCTGATCGGTGCCCCTCCGGGGTATGTCGGTTACGATGAGGGTGGCGTGCTGACCGAGGCCGTGCGGCGGCGTCCCTATCAGGTCATCCTCTTTGATGAGGTGGAGAAGGCGCATGAGGATGTCTTCAACATCCTGCTTCAGGTGCTGGATGATGGCCGCCTGACGGACGGGCAGGGTCGTGTGGTGGATTTCCGCAATACGATCATCGTGCTGACCAGCAATCTCGGCTCCGAGATTCTGGCGCATCAGAAGGACGGTGAATCAACCGAATCCGTACGGAATGAGGTGATGGAGGTTGTCCGGGCGCATTTCCGGCCGGAATTCCTGAACCGTCTGGACGAGATCATTCTTTTCTCCCGTCTCCAGCGGGCGGATATGGGGCAGATCGTGGAGATTCAGCTGGGCCGCCTGCGGCATCTCCTGGCTGACCGCAAGATCACCCTGTCTCTGGATGAGAAGGCACGGGAGTGGATGGCCGAGGCCGGGTATGATCCGGTCTATGGTGCCCGTCCGCTGAAGAGGGTGATCCAGCGTGAGTTGCAGAACCCTCTGGCCGGTCTCCTGCTGGAAGGGACCATCCATGACGGAGATGAGGTGACCATCTCGGCCAATGATCAGGGACTGCTCATAAATGGACATTCGGCAGCCCAGAGCTGAATGGTGTGATGGAAGGCCGCCCCCTAGGGGGCGGCCTTTTTTCTGCTGTCGATTCTTTTTGGTGGGGGTGATTCGCTGGGGGCTGTGTTTTTGGGTTTATGTGGCTGTTTTCTGGGGTTTTTTAGGATTGAGTGAAGAAACTTTGAGAAAGTTTCGGGAATCGTGTTGACCGTGTGTGGGTATCTGCGTATAAGCCCATTCACCGGCGGCGCTGGAGCGGAAGTTCTGGGGCGGTTGGGGTGATCATTGACAAGAGAATATGGGTTATAAAGTAGAGACTGGAAGGGATATGTTGGCGGCGTTTTCGTTGGCGAAGGCTGATGGAAGACGGAAGCTGATGTATCTGACTTTAAGTTTGATGCGTTGAA
>NZ_PDLY01000003.1 GCF_014048465.1 Bombella mellum | reverse complement strand
GGACACCCTCATTATGCACCACACCCGGTGAGCTCAGATGCAGCGCACCTCCCGCCACCAGGCTGGATCCCTCATCCGAGCCATAGCGTCCCAGACGGGCCGTCAGGGTCCCCTGCGCCTGCACAAGGCCGCCCTCGTTCCGGAACGACCCGGCCGTCAGATCCACGTCACCTTTGCCGCTCAGAAGCGTCCCGCCCTGGTTGGAGAGCGTGCCTGCCGTCAGCGTCAGACCCTCGCTGGACTGGATCAGACCGTTGCTGTTGGAGATGTCACCACCATGCAGCGTCAGGGACAGCGGACCGTCAGCGGCGATCAGCTTCCCGCCATCATTCCTCAGCCCCGTCCCCTCAAGCGACACCGCCCCCTGACGGGCCCCCAGCTCGCCACTGTTGGCCAGCACGCCCCCGCCCGTCAGGCTCAGCCCCGTCAGCCCGACCAGCGACCCGCCATTCTGCAGGCCCCCGTCACCCAGATGCGCCTCGACCCTCTGACCCTGGAGCCGGGATTTCGATCCCCCTTCCAGACGGGAGGCCGTCAGCGTCATGTCCCCGAAGGAGGCCAGGACGCCCTCATTATGCACCACACCCGGTGAGCTCAGATGCAGCGCACCCCCCGCCACCAGGCTGGATCCCTCATCCGAGCCATAGCGTCCCAGACGGGCCGTCAGGGTCCCCTGCGCCTGCACAAGACCGCCCTCGTTCCGGAACGACCCGGCCGTCAGATCCACGTCACCTCTGCCGCTCAGCAGCGTCCCGCCCTGGTTGGAGAGCGTGCCCGCCGTCAGCGTCAGACCCTCGCTGGACTGGATCAGCCCGTTGCCGTTGGAGATGTCACCGCCATGCAGCGTCAGGGACAGCGGACCGTCAGCGGCGATCAGCTTCCCGCCATCATTCCTAAGCCCCGTCCCCTCAAGCGACACCGCCCCCTGTCGGCTCCCCAGCTCACCGGAGTTCCGAACATCACTCCGTGCCTGTACGGTCAGGGGGCCAGCATTGGCCACGGCATGACCAGTGTTGGTGATGGTACCATCAGCTGCAAGCTGTATCTGACCGCCATACGCATACATGGTCCCGGCATTGGCAATGCCCTTGCCAGATGCCACACTCAAGGCCTGTCCTGCCTCCAGTGCGCCCTGACTGGTAACCTGTACGGGGCCGGCAGTATTTACGGTCACCTGCCCCTGTGCCAACAGGCGGCCGTTCAGGACCAGATTGCCCTGACTGTCCAGATGCATGTCCCCGGCATTGGAAGCCATCGTGCCATCCACCCGGACACCCGCCCCGGCCTCATTCACAATCAGATAGATGCTGTTGGCATACAGCCCGCCCATGGCAGCCGTATCCAGAGCCAGCTCGGGTTTCCGGCTTCCATCATCTGCGAGGGGTGTGACCTCATTTGTTCCATATACGACACGGTTTTTACCCAGTACGAGATTGGCCTTCTGCGCACTGACCGGACCAGCGATCCTGACATTTCGGGACAGAATGTCCAGTACCGGTACGGACGCAAAATCCGCCCCCTTCTCTCCAAACTGGACAGTCCCACCATGTATGGAGAAGGCCTGCACACCACCTCGTGCATTGAATTCCGGATGGCCGGTTGCCAAGGTGACACGTGATGTATTGATGAAACCACACCCATTACAGGTCAGACCATTGGGATTGGCAACGATGACGGCGGCCTGTTTTCCTGCAACTTCCGTATAACCAAGAATGTGACTGGGCAATGGACCCGTCACCTCGTTCAGGATCGTCCCGGCGGCCCGCCCGTGCAGGTTGGTGTTGCCCAATATGACACCACCAATCTTTGTCTGGGCATTGCGTGTCGCATTGTTCAGGATCAGTCCTCGCTCCGAAACGTTGTAGTTCCGGAACATGTTGTGAGAGACCCCTGCCCCGTTTGGCGACACGATGTTGATCTGATCTATGCCATTCTGGGTTCTGTCCAACTCAGGGTGCAGACCATGCGCAGAATTATCCACCACGATCTGGGGCGGAGCCTGCTGTGCCACAGCCGGTGTGATGGTGGAAGCCATCAGCAGGACCACGGCACAGAACAGGTTGACCATCTTCTGCACGAAAGAAAAAGTGGACTGGCTGTCGCACTGAATCACCGGCCGTTCCATGCCACTCACATCCGTACCCCTGCATTGAAAAACGTGATCAGTCCCTCTGCTGGCAAGGCTCCCCGGGCAATGGCGTGTGTCAGGACCACATCCCAGAAAAGCAGGCCGCCCGTCTTGCGAACGCCCAGCCCCACACCGGCCATCTCTCCCCCCTTCAGGACGGCTGGCGTGGCTCTGGACTGAAAACCGGCCCGGACCACGCCAAAATCCAGTGCGCCATAGATCTGCACACCTTTCAGAAGGCCCCTGCACACGCCCGTATAGGCTCCACATTTCATGGCATCCGTCGGCGGTGACCAGGCGACGTCATTACGCATGTAGCCACCGTTGTTGCCGATGAACTCCTGCTCCAGAAAACCCCGAACAGTGTAGGGGCCGCCTACCTGGAGCTCATTGGTCGGATTCTGATCATGGGAGCTGATTTCCGCATGCATGGTGGTGTGCCATAACCAGCGGGGTGCAAAAGGAACGTAGCCGTCGATATCCAGCGTGGGTTTTACGTAGGCCGTGTGTGGCTCATCCCGGGCAGGGTCAGGATAGTAGTTCCATGTTCCCGCCCCATCGAGGCCGATTTTCACTCCACCCGTGATGTACCAGCTGCTGGCCAGTATCTTGAGCGATTCACTTATGTTCGCATTCACATAAGCCTGCCGTCCGCTCTGACTGAATATGCTGGTATGATTGACCTGAGACCCGAACGTTTTCCGCTCGAACGAAACCTGTCCCGTTGTCACCCCCACGCTGTTGCGCCAGAGCGTACGGGAAAATCCGACCTGCCAGTCGGTCCGGGATCCATTCAGATGATAGAGTTCGGTCCCTGCCTGCAACGGATAGGCATCCTGTGACTGCCACCATGAACCGAACACCGTCCAGTATCCGAAGGGAACCGACCCATTGGCTGACAGGAAAGACGTGCCTCTGGCTCCATGATCCGGCCCACGCAGGGAATGGTCATATTCCACGGACCACATGTCGAGCAGTCCCAGCGGGTTTTCAGCCATAAGCAGGGCATGACCTACCGTACGCCCCGTCACTTTCTGCCCATTGTTGTCCGCCCAGAACTGGCCATGCAGGATGCCTCTGGCCGGAGCGTTCACCACCACACGTGAGGCCCCGGCATCTGCACCGGGCGTGATTTTCATCTGGGCACCAAAATGCGGCAGACGGTTCATCTGCTCCACACCCTGCTCCAGGTCCCTCAGGTTGAGGATGTGCCCCTTCAGGCCGGGAAAGGCCACGCCCGGCACCAGCCTGCGGCTGCGCCCCTGCATGTCCACACCCTCGAGCCTGCCTTCCACCACGACAACGGAAAGCTCACCGCTGCTCAGCTTCTGCTCTGGCAGATAGGCACGGGACGTGATGTAGCCCCTGCGGACATATGCCTCGTTGATCCTGTTGATGAGGCCATTGAGGTCGCTCACGCCAAGGCAGCGTCCCTCAAAATCGGATGCGACACGCCTCAGACTTCCAGCGGAAAGGTGCCTAGCTCCGGTAATGCTCACCCTGTGAATGAACATGCAGGCCCGTGACGCACCCTGTGGGGTCTCCTCGGGGGCCACCTTCACATTGGCGGCAGGCGGTGGAAGGGAGTCCAGCTGCTGCTGGTGCTGACGGAAACGCTGGAACTGGTCCTGCGAAGAACCCGGGCCTGCTCCCAGCCCTGGAATGATCGGAGGAGCTTCCGCCAGAGCCGGAGCGGCCCTCACGCTGCCCACCTGCACGGCTCCCACGGCCAGCACCGCCCACAGACACCCTGCCACAACCCTACGCCACGCCCTGGACACCTCGGGCATCAGCTCACACCACAGAAATCACGAGACCCGCCCACGACCAGCCTGCTCCAATATCCGTTTTTCAGCGATGAAAAGGAGAATGCTGTATCCAGCCATCAATCTGCTGCATCGCCGCAGAAGCTCCATCCAGAGCGAAATTGATCGTCAGCGTCCCTTCCGAGACCTTGTCCACCATGATGTGGCCCGTCTGCCCTCTGGCAAACTGCTCCGCCTGCGCCGCAGACAGGTCCGCCGAGGCCATGCAGCCTGTCGAGATGCAGGACTGCCACTGCAGACGGACGGGACTCTGCCCCTCCACGGCGATACGGGCATCCGTCTTCAGGGACAGGGCAAGGGGAACCATGGCCGTTACCCGCCACGGACGCCCTGCAATAGGCTCCCTGTCGACATCCTCTGTTGCCCGGGCCAGTATGACGGCCCCCAGGGGTTCCGCCTTGCCTCCATCTCCCCGCATCATGAGGCTCTGCTGCATCAGACAGAACTGTGGCCCCTTGGCTGGACTGTTCGGCGGGAACACACAACGATACCCCCACTCACCTGCCGTCCCGGACATGACGACAGGTGACAGCTGTGCCGTATCAGCCGCACGGGCGACGGGAAGCCCTGCCACAGTCAACGCTGAAAGCACCATAATCTTCAATGACTGTTTCACTATCGGCCCGACCACATCCGTCCCCTGACTATTCTGCTCTTACATGGAATCCAAAATACCGCCGCCTTCATATACTATTGAAAAACGATTCAGAAATATTTTTTTAACTTTTGCGACACTCCCTGCACATCGACGTGTCTCGGCATGACACCAGGCCTCATTGGGACGACTGGAAAACAGCAGCCTCTGCCCGGTCACCCTCATCCAGAACACGCTCCTGAAAAAACGGTACGGTCGGTCTTTCCTCCTGACACACCCGGAGCAGAAACCCCTTGGCATGATCTCCAGCAGGCCCTATATTATGCTCATAGTGAGTATAACCTTGGTAAGGACCTCTCCATGATGCAGGGCATCGCCACCTCTCCGTCCCGCGCTGCGCTGTACAGCCCCGTGGCCTCCCTCATGGCCCGGCAGGACTGGGACCGGCTTTTTGCAGATGACATCGAGGCCATTCTTGAGCTGAAGCGCAAGCATAATGCCGTCATCCTCGCCCATAATTATCAGACGCCAGAAATCTTCCACTGCGTGTCCGACATCAGGGGGGACAGTCTGGCTCTGGCCCGTGAGGCCCAGAATCTGGAACAGGATGTCATCATCATGGCGGGCGTCCATTTCATGGCCGAAACGGTCAAGCTTCTGAATCCCACCAAGACCGTCCTCATACCGGACGAACTGGCAGGCTGCTCCCTGGCCGAAGGCATCACGGCGGAAAATGTCCGCACCCTGCGGGAACGCCATCCCGGCGTGCCGGTCGTCACCTATGTGAACAGTTCCGCTGCCGTAAAGGCCGAGACGGACGTCTGCTGCACGTCCGGCAATGCACGCCGTGTCGTGGAAAGCCTTGGCGTGCCGGAAGTCATCATGATCCCCGATGAATTCCTTGCCCGGAACATCGAACGGGAAACCGGCATCAAGATGCACACATGGTCAGCCCGCTGCGAAGTCCATGAACGATTCACCCCGCAGGAGATCCGCCAGTACCGGCGGATGCATGGCCCGCTCCATATCATTGCACATCCGGAATGCTCACCCGATGTCGTAGCGGAAGCCGACCATGCCGGGTCCACGGCCAGCATGATGGACTACATCGCCCAGCATAAACCTGAAAAGGTCATGCTCATCACCGAATGTTCCATGAGCGACAACCTCGCCGCCATGCACCCGCAGACCGACTTCATCCGTCCCTGCAACCTCTGCCCGCACATGAAGCGCATCACCCTGAAGAACATCCGTCAGGCTCTGGAAACCATGAGCACCGAAGTCACCATCCCGGCTGACCTTCAGGAACCGGCCCGCCGCTCCGTCGAGCGGATGCTGGCCATCAAGTGAAGGACCGTCCCATGCAGGGACATGTCCTTTCCCGCCACGCAGGCTGGCCAGTCATCATCGGGGCCGGGCTGGCCGGACTCATGGCGGCTCTGGAGATGGACGGCCCCTGCGTGCTGCTTGCTCCCTCCTTCACGGGGGAAGGAACATCCAGCACCCTGGCCCAGGGCGGCATGGCGGCGGCGGTCGGTCCCGGTGACAGTCCGGCCAGCCACGCCGAGGATACGCTCAAGGCCGGTGCCGGTCTGTGTGATCCGGCCATCGTGCAGCGCATCACCGAGGCAGGACCGGGTGCCGTAGAAACGCTCCTGCGGCTTGGCGTGCCCCTAGCCCGTGATGGAAAAGGCCAGCTTTCCCTCCATCTGGAAGCCGCCCACAGTCATGAACGGATTGTCTTTGCCGGTGGCGACCGGAGCGGGCAGGTCATCCTTCAGCATGTTCTCCAGCAGGCCCGGAAAAAGGACACCATCCACTGGCTACAGGCCACGCTGGAAGGGTTCCACGCCCCTGATGGGACAATGCAGGGTGTATGGACATCCGCCGGGTTCATCCCCACACGGCACTGCATCCTAGCCAGCGGCGGCTGCGGCGGGCTGTATCAGCACACGACCAGCCCGCTCTCCAACCGGGGTACGACACTGGCTCTGACCGCATGGGCAGGAGCCACCCTGCGGGACATGGAATTCACACAGTTTCATCCCACGGCCCTCGTTGCACCGGGCCAGACAGGCCGCCTCTCCCTCATCAGTGAGGCCGTACGGGGAGCCGGAGCCGTGCTGCGTCTGGATGACGGCCACCGCTTCACGGAAGAACTCGCCCCCCGTGATGTCGTCAGCCGGGCCATCGCTGCCCAGCTGCGGGAGGGACGCACCGTCTTTCTGGATGGACGATCCCTGCCGGGTGCCCCCTTCAGCGCACGTTTCCCCGGCATCACGCAGGCCTGCCGAAAAGCCGGTCTTGATCCGGACACCCAGATTCTGCCCGTCCAGCCCGCCATGCACTACCACATGGGCGGCCTGAAAGTGGACCAGACAGGCCGCACGACTCTGAAGGGACTGTGGGCCTGCGGAGAGGTCGCCTGTACCGGCCTTCATGGTGCCAACAGGCTGGCCAGCAACTCCCTGCTGGAGGCTCTGGTCTGCGGGCAATGGGCGGGGCGGGACGTCAACACCAGCCGGAACGACGGAACAGCTCCCCCTCCCGCCACGGTACCGGCACGCCCCACCTTCACGACGGACTGGCCTTTCCGGGCCGAAATGCAACAACATCTCGGCATTCTCCGCACCCGCACAGGACTGGAAAATTTTCTGGAACGTACCCTACCACTGGCCCGCCAGAATCTCTGCGCCCTGACGGCCTCCTTCATCGGCTGGGCCGCCCTGAACCGCCCGGAACAGAGAGGGGCACACTGGCGGGAAGACACGCCCGGTCTTCAGCCGCCCCGTCACATCGACATGCAGCTGACCGACCTGCCCCTGTAACCTCCTTCCATCCAGCACCAGGAGACCCATCATCATGGCCCTTGAGACGCTTTTCCTGCCCGACCTGCTCTGGGAACCGGTCATCAGCAACGCCCTGCGGGAAGATTTCGGCACAGGTGGCGACGTCACCACGCAGGCCCTCATGCAAGGCCAGCCCACGCTGCGGGCCTCCTTCGTCGCCCGGCAGGATGGACGGCTGGCCGGACTGCCCGGTGCCCGTCTGGCCTTCACGCTTCTGGATGGCCGAACCCGTTTCACCCCCTTCAGGCAGGAGGGCGACCGCATCACCCGTGGCGACGTTCTGGCCGAGGTGGAAGGCCCAGCCAGTGCCGTGCTGGGCGGGGAACGTGTGGCCCTCAACCTGCTGTCCCATCTCAGCGGGATCGCCACCACCACGGGCCAGATCGTGGACGCCGTGGAAGGTACGGGGGTCAGTATCTGCTGCACCCGCAAGACGCTCCCCGGCCTGCGTGCCCTGCAGAAATATGCCGTCCGGGCTGGTGGTGGCAGCAATCACCGCCACAGGCTGGATGATGCCATCATGCTCAAGGACAATCATCTGGCCCTCTTCGGCAGCAACATCCCCGCCGCACTGGCCGCCGCCCGCCAGCGGGCCGGACACCTCATGAAGATCGAGCTGGAAGTGGACTCCCTCGCCCAGCTTGCCGAGGCTCTGGAGTGCCCCGACGGGCCGGATGCCTACCTGCTGGACAACATGACCCCCGCCATGCTGCGTGAGGCCGTGAACATGATCGAGGGCCGGGCCATTGCCGAGGCCTCCGGCGGCATCACGCCCGACACGGCCCGCAGCATTACCGAAAGTGGCGTGGACATCCTCTCCCTCGGCTGGCTGACCCACAGCGTGAAAGCACTGGATATCGGGCTGGACATCCGCACGGCCTGACAACTCAGAACTGGTCTTTCTGCTTCCGCAGGCGGGCCAGCTCTTCCGGCGTCGGGGCCATGAGGAACGGGTTGGTCTGCCGCTCCACACCCAGCGTAACGGGCACCGAGGGCCGCCCTTTCGCCCGGAGCTGCGCCACTTCTGCCCTGCGGGCCTCCAGCGCAGGGGTGCTTCCGCCCAGTGAGGCAATGAATTTCAGGTTGCCCTGCGTGTATTCATGGCCGGGGCAGAGAAGCGTCCCGTCCGGCAGATCATCAAACTGGCGGAAGCTGGCAAAAAGCTGTTCCGCAGTCCCCTCGAACAGGCGGCCACTCCCGCCACTGAACAGCGTATCCCCACTGAAGAGAGCCGGGGTCCCGCCTTCCAGTGCATAGCAGAGGTGATCCAGCGTGTGACCCGGTGTGGCCATGACACGGAATGTCAGCCCTGCCACCTTCACCTCATCGCCATCCTTCAGAGGATGATCGACTCCCGCCACGTCCGCCGGACCATAAACCGGCACCTCATGACGCCGTGCCAGCTCCGCCACCCCACCGACATGATCGCCATGATGATGGGTCAGCAGGATGGCAGCCGGGGCCTCCTTCCCCAGCACCGCCTCCGCCGGCCCGGCCTCGCCCGGATCGATCACCACCCAGGGCTGCCCCTCCTTACGGACGAACCAGATGTAATTGTCCTGAAAGACAGGAACCGGCCTTATTTCCACATTCATGAAACATTCTCCTTACCAGAGGAAATCCCGCAGGAAACTGCAGAATGACAGGCATGGTCTCCTCAGGATGAAACCTGTCCTCCGCCATCGCAACCCTGATGCCCCTCATTGCAGCTCCACACCGGCTCCTGCAACGAAATACTTGACCCATCCGGCAGGTGACGTATGAGTAATCCCATGTCACTGATCAAATCTTTCAAACTTGTCCTTGCTCCGCCGCACCGTGCGGCCACACCGTTCCTTGGCATTGGCCTGCTGGCCGGTGTGCTGGGGCGGGCCACGCCATGGCGGCTGACACGGGCACTTGGTACGGCGGGTTTCGCCTTCACCGGCTTCTGCCTGTATTTCTTCCGCAACCCACGGCGGACGTCTCCACAGGGTGAAGGCCTCGTCCTCGCCAGTGCGGATGGACGTGTGACGGGTGTTTCCATGGTCCCGCCTCCAGCCGCCCTGGAGATGGGCAGCGAACCGGTCTGGCGTGTCTCGACCTTCCTCTCCGTTCTGGACGTGCACGTGAACCGTATGCCCGTCAGCGGGACAGTCACGAAGATTGCCTATCATGCGGGCAGGTTCCTCAATGCCAGCCTGGACAAGGCCTCCGAACACAATGAACGCAACGAGCTGCGCGTGACCCTCGGCGATGGCCGTCAGGTGGCCGTGGTGCAGATTGCCGGGCTTGTGGCACGCCGCATCCTCTGCGACGTGGCAGAAGGCGACCAGGTACGGGCTGGCGAACTGTTCGGTCTCATCCGCTTCGGGTCCCGCACGGATATCTATCTGCCGCCGGGCGTCACCCCCGATGTTCTGGAAGGGCAGACGATGATCGGAGGCGAGACGGTCATAGCGAAGCTCTGAGGATCATCATATGCAGAAGCCTTCTCCCGGCACGATCATCATGCATAGATACCGGCGCAAACGCCGCCGGGTCCATGGGCTTTCCTTCAACCGGCTTGTCCCCAACATCCTGACGATGCTTGGCCTCTGTGCCGGGCTGAGTGCCATCAAGTTCTCCATGACAGGCCACTTCACCCATGCGGCGGCGGCCCTGCTGCTGGCCGCCTGCATGGACGGGCTGGACGGACGCATCGCCCGCCTGCTGAAGGGCACGTCCCGCTTCGGAGCCGAGTTTGACAGCCTGTCGGACTTCGTCTGCTTCGGCGTCGTGCCGCCTTTCATCCTCATGCTCTGGGCACTGCCTGCCACGCAGCGTCTGGCCTTCATTCCCTTCATCTTCTTCACCGTCTGCATGGCGTTGCGGCTGGCCCGCTTCAATTCCGCACTGGATGACGACACGGCTCCGGAATATGCCGCCAACTTTTTCTCGGGCGTTCCGGCTCCGGCCGGTGCCGGGCTGGCCCTCTTCCCCGTCTTTCTCGGACTGGAAGCCAAGCGCAACCATCTGACGGGTGTGGAGCATTTCGCCCACTCCCCGTGGCTGGCGGCGGGCTGCCTGATCGTCACCGCCCTGCTGCTGGTCTCCACCCTGCCGATCTGGTCCTTCAAGAACTTCAAGGTGCCATCACGATACATCCTGCCCATGCTGGTCGGCACGGGGGCCTATGCCGCCATCCTCATCGCCGAGCCGTGGGGTGCCCTAGCGGCGGCGGGTCTGCTCTATCTCGTCATGATCCCGCTCTCCCGCCGGTCCTACTGGCGGCTGCGCCGTGAAGCGGAAGAGGCCTGGGAACCCGTCGAGGAAGAACCACCTTCCGCCAGCTCCACGAGTGCCTGAAGGATGGCCTCGGGTGAAGGCGGGCAGCCGGGAATGGCCCCGTAAACCCGTGTGAGTGCCTGAAGGCCACCCAGCGTGGCATAGCTGCTTTTCCATGGTCCGCCATCATGGGCGCAGTCTCCCACCGCCACGAGGCTGCGCCCGGCGGGCATGGCCTCCCAGGCACTCGCCAGCGTCCCCGCACAGGACCGTGTCACGGCCCCCGTGACAAGAAGCCAGTCCGCATCCTCCGGATGCTGGACCCTCTGGAAACCACTGCCCTCCAGAGGATAGACGCTGCTGCCCAGAGCGATCAGCTCCATGGCGCACCCTTCGCAGCTTCCCGTTTCCAGAGCAAAAAGACGGATACGCCGCCCCCGCCGCCGTACGGGCTGGGGACGCCATTTCTGCACGTCCAGAAAAGCGAGCATCATGGTCAGGGGGGCAGGCAGCATGAACGGAATGACCCTTACAGAAACAGAAACTGAGAAAAACCGTGACAGAGGTTGGATGACAGGCACTATATAACCCTGCCCCGCCACAGCCCAGAGTGAAGTCACACGACACCACCATGCGTTCATGTCAGCCCCCAGCCCGCCACAAGGCCCTGCTCATCATCAACCCGACAGCGGGACGTCACTCTCCCCGGCGGCAGGCCACCTTCGTGAAGCATCTGCAAGGGGCCGGGCTGGACGTGCGTGTCATGGAAACCCGTTACCGGGGCCACGCTGCGGAGATCGTGAAGACCCACCTGCCAGCAGCGGACCTCATCATTGCCGGAGGCGGTGATGGCACGATTGCCGAAATTGCCCAGGCCATGACGGGCGGTTCCTGTCCTCTTGCCCTCTGGCCTGTCGGCTCTGCCAATGTGCTGGCACTGGAGCTGGGCGTCCCCTTCCATGACGCCAGCAATGCCGCCCTCATCGCCGGCGGGCAGACCCGCACGCTCTGGCCGGGCTGGCTCACCACAGAAGGACAGGCCAGCCCAACCCTGTTCCTCCAGATGGTCGGGGTCGGTCCCGATGGCTGGGTGGTACAGCAGCTCTCCACGGCCCTCAAGAAACGGATCGGCCGAGCCGCCTATCTCCTCACCGCCCTGCGTCTGCTGTCCGCCTATCGCTTCCCTGCGTTCGAGACCACAGTGGATAGCCGATGCTACCGGTCCCGCCTCACCATCATCTCCAAGGGACGGCTTTACGGCGGTCCGTTCCGGCTGTTCCATTACAACCACCATGAGGAGGCCGCCTTCTCCGTCTTCATGCTGCACCGGCTGCACCCGCTCTGCCTGCTGAAGCAGGCATGGGCCTTCCTCTGCCGGAAAGGCTGCACCACCCCGGCCTTTTCCTTCATCCGGGGGCAGACCATCACCTGTCCCGGCAGCCAGCCCGTTCCCGTCCAGAGTGATGGGGACTTCAGGGGAACAACGCCGCTACACATCACCAGCGCACCGGCTCCCCTGACGGTCATCTGCCCGGCTAGAAATCAGCCCCCATCTGGAGAAAGAAACTTCTTCCGGCAATATAGCCTGAATATTGGGAAAAGGCGGTATTGAAGGCCCCATCCGGCACGAAAGGCGGCCTGCGGTTGAACAGGTTGCTGATGCCTCCCATCAGCTGGAACCGGTGCCACGTCCCTGACACCGTCACGTCATGCAGGATCGTTCCTCCCACGTGGGTTCGCCCGGATGTGGCCGGGTCAAGATCACGGTGCCCGTCATTCATCCTCATCCCGCTGATGAGGCGTGTCATCCAGATGAGGCTGACATGGTCATGCCGCCATGTCGTGCTGATGTAATGCTGCTCCCGTGGTCGGCCACTGCCATTCAGATAGAGCAGACGACCTGTATAGTCCTGCCAGCTCCCGTTACGGGTCAGCTTCTGCCTGTAATTCAGAAGATACTGGGTGTTTTCATGAAGGCTCAGCTGGTCCCTGTCACCCAGGGGCAGGCTGTAATGCAGGCTGAAATCCAGACCATCCGTCTTCAGGGCACCGACATTCTGCGGCAGGGCCTTGATGGCCGTGATCTGCCCGCTGCTGGAACGGGGCAGGATGGCACTACAGAAATCCGGCTCGCTGCCCGTGTAACATCCATCCAGAAGCGTCTGCGT
The DNA here is from genome assembly GCF_014048465.1 of Bombella mellum. GTDB lineage: Bacteria > Pseudomonadota > Alphaproteobacteria > Acetobacterales > Acetobacteraceae > Bombella > Bombella mellum. The sequence goes on along the minus strand of NZ_PDLY01000003.1, from coordinate 355,224 downwards.
GCTGAGGGTCGATATCATGTCCCGCAGGCTGTAATGCCAGTAATCGACAGAGAGCCGCAACGCCCTGAGAGAGCGGGGCGTGATGTCCATGCCGACCGTTGCCGTACGTCCATATTCCGGCCCCAGCCGAGGATTGCCACCGGAGAGGGTCGGCAGCTGCCCGACCAGTGAAGAGGTGAAGCTGGCCGGGTTGATTCCTTCCTTCTGGCACCGTGCCTGCACCGCTCCCGCACGGCTGCCATAGCTTCCCACATGGGCGCAGGGATCGGATGCAGAAGCATAGCTCAATGTCTGGCCGCCATAGACATCATACAGCCCCGGCTGCCGGAACGAGGTGCCCAGCGTCCCCCGGAAGGCCACGTCCTGAACCGGTGCCCAGTGCAGGCCGGTCTTCCAGTTCAGCGGTGTTCCGTAATGACTGTATGAAGAGACACGGCCCTGAAGGTCAACCGTCAGGTCCCGGGCCAGTGGCGCACGCCGCAGCAGGGGAAGCTGGATTTCTCCATAACCCTCCGAAACGGTGAACCCACCGCCCGTATAGGCCCCCGCCGCCCCTGTGGACGCCCCCTGCGCCACGAGGGCATCAGGGTGATAGCTCAGCTGCTCCCCCCGATGTTCCATGCCTGCCGCCACCCCGACCGGCCCGCCATACATCCACGGCAGGGCAAAGAGATGCGGGTTCCGCAGGCGCAGCATCGTGTCCCGCAGCTGATAGGTGGCCCGGTCCTTCTGGGTGAACTGGACATGATCCTTCGCCTGCTGGCTGTAAGGCGCAAAAGGATTCTGCAACACGCAGCCCTGCGCCGCCTGACAGATACCCGGATCATAGACCACGGGACTGCGGGAATCCGTCACATCCAGCTGTCTCGTCCCTGCCGTTTCCAGCAGGTTGCGGTAATTGATCATGTCCTGCGTGTGAGAGGACAGATGGCTGCGCCCGTAGGTATAGGAGAGGTCATAATCCCACCCGGCTCCCAGCTGTCCTTTCAGGCCGGGCAAGAAGGTCCATGTATCAGTGTTGATGTGATTGCGCCGTGGCCCGACATCTTCCATCCGCTTGATGATGGACGCATCCCGCCCCCACGGATTGTACGGACTGGCCGCCGGCAACAGCCACGAAGACGGCAATGTGGATGGCGGGACACTCCCCTGCACCGGTGCTGGCGACTGGGTCCGTTCCACAAGCGTGTGGCTGTACCGCATGGTACCATAGAGCGTCACGAACCGGGAAAACCGCTCATGGGCATCAAGGGAGGCCGTGCCGTCATCATGGCGGTTCATGATCGTGGAATAGCGGGCAAAATTGTACAGATCGTCCCTGGTGAAGCGGCGGAAGCCGCCCTGCCCATCCGGCACCATCTTCTGCCCCGTCTGCGGATTGATGAGCACGCCGGAAGGAATGATGGACGACCCGTAACTGGGGCTGCCCGTGGCCGGATTGTCATTCTGTGGCAGGGCTGACCAGCTGCGGTCCCGGTTATAGATGGGGCCGGTCGTGCTGTAGCTGCCCGCCAGCGTGACGTTGCCCCGCCCCTCATCAAAATTCATGCCGTGATAGGCGGAGACCTCGCCACCCCGGGCATCCCCGGCCTGCGCAATGCTCCCCCGCATGGTGATGTTGCTGCCCGTGAGGTCGTGCCGCAGATGGATGTTGATGACCCCCGCCACGGCATCCGCCCCATACAGGCCGGACCCGCCATCCTTGAGAATTTCCACCTTCTCGATCTGCTGCAACGGGATGGTGTTGAGGTCTACACATTCGGACCCGGCATTGAGGGTCGCCCTGTGCCCGTCAATCAGCACAAGCACCCGCCCTTGCCCCAGATTCCGAAGGTCCGTGCAGGATGCCCCCTTGCCCCCGTTGGTCAGGCTGTTCGGCGAACCGGATGAGCCGATGGAAGGCATCCTTTGCAGATAGTCCCCCAGAGACGTCACGGCACTGCGCTGTATCTCCTTCCCCGTGATGGTCTGCACGGGATTGGGGGACGTCTTCCGCCCGCCCTGAAGGTAAGACCCTGTGACCGTCAACTGTTCGACAGGCTGGAAACGGACCTGGGCCGCCTGATGTGCCGGTCCGTCGCCCCTGTTTCGGGAGTGTTCTGATGCTGAGGGAGTTTTCACCGTCCCGGCCGTCTCAGGCTCCGCCACTGGCGGTTGGGCCTGCGCGGGCAGCACCGTCAGGACCGGGCAGACCAGCCCTCCACCCAGCATGAGGGCAACGCCCTGTCTGATAAACCGCACAGCCCCTCACACAGCGCATGATGAATCTTAAATCATATTCTATATGTTATAATATAACACCCTGACGGATACCAGAGCTTTTCAGGCAGGCCGCCTCACAAGGCAGCTCCGGCAGGAGACAGGCCTAGGGAGGCCAGCGCAAGATCGAGCTGCTCCGGCTCGTGCCCTTCCAGCACGGTTCCCAGCACTGCCAGAAGAGGCAGGACCGGGTCCCTTATCTGCACGCTGGCCAGCCGCCCTTCCTTCAGCACGACATGGTACCAGACATCCCCCCGTGCGCCTTCCGCCACGCCCAGCCCCTCATCCGTGCGAGGAAGAGGCTGCCATTCACTTTCCTGCCCATGATCGGCTGTCATGCAGTCCAGAAGTCTCAGGGATTCCTCGATCTCGGCCAGACGCTGCCGGTTGCGTGCCCAGGCATCACCTTCATGACGTCCCGCCCCCCCCATCGCCTGCGGACGGACACCCTCATCCATGTACCGCATATCCAGATACCGCCCGCTGGCCCGGCCGGTCACCCCACCCAGCGCATGGTCCCACGCCATTTCCGTCGGAACGGTCGCCAGCCCCTTCAGGCGTCCGTCAAACAGGCGGGCAAGCGGCCTGATCTGCTCCAGCCGTGGAGACATCTCCTGGATCACCGCCCGGGCAAAAGGAATCATGGCCTCCACGCCACTTCCTCCCAGACGGATGCTACCTGTCAGGCGTCGTGACAGGCCATGCCCGGCACAAAGGCTGGCAAGATGCTCGCGGGCATGATCGCACAGGCTGGCCACAAGACCGGCTCCGGCGTGATGGGCCGTCCGTGCCAGATCGAACAGATGCAGCCCCATCCTTTCCACTTCCAGAAGGATCAGCCGTCTGTCCCGCTCCTTCGGATCGACACGGCGGCTCTCCGCCTGCTCCAGTGCCCGGAGGAAGGCCAGCGGATGGGACACGAACCCCCCAGCGGAAATCCTGCCCACGAGCGGCATCGCCTCCTCCGGCGTCAGCCCGATCAGACGGGACAGCACCCCCCGATGGCCTGCGGCAATCTGCACCTCCACCTGCTGCATCACGCCATCGGCCAGCACATAATCGACACCCAGCAGCCCCGGTACGGATGTCCGTGACGGTTCAATCCGGCATCCCGGAAGGGGCTGTCCGCCCCCCTCCCCAACGGGCAGGGGACGGGACGACAGAGGAGCCGTGAGGGACCAGCTGCCATCATCCACCGCAGGGCTGTCATCAAGTGCGGACCAGGCCTCCACACCCCAGAGGTCCCGGGCAATGCGCTCGCCCCACTGTGCCGCCGGGAAATGGGGCGACACCGCCTGATAATGCCCCTGCTCCACCGCCGTGCTCAGCAGGAGGGGCTGTTCTCCCTCCAGCAGGAACAGGGCCGTGGCCCATTCCTCATCCGCCCAGAAGGCCAGAAAGGTCATCATCCGGGCATTCTGCCGCAGGAGACGCTGCCAGCCTTCCGCCGTCACACGGTAGTGGAACAGCCCGACACGCTCGCCTTCAAACGGCACGGCTCCGTTCATCATGGGCGTCATCCTTTCAGTACAGGCGAGGCCAGCAGTGCAACAGCCAGCAATCCAAGCAGCCCCAGCAGGAACAGGAGTCCCCGCATCATCCATCCGCCCCGCTGCCAGACCAGCAGAAGACTCTGCGGCAGGGTCCCAAGTCCCAGACGCCAGAAGCCCAGCATCATGCAGACCAGCAGGGCCGCCAGCGCACCCCGCCCCAGCAGCGGGGCCAGCACGACCAGCATGACCATGATGACCGGCAGGACCATCTGCATGGGCAGCAGGACAAGCCCGGCAGGCAGGGCCGTCTGTCCCGTCGGCAGCAGACCCTTGCACCCCAGACGCAGGGCAGCCGCCAGCAGGGCGGCCACATAGAGCAGCAGCAGGCACAGCATCTGCCCTGTCCCTGCGGCCAGCAGCCCCAGCCCCGTCAGCCAGGGCAACAGCGGCAGGGTGCCCGTCCGCCCCAGCAGCAGGCTGGCCAGGGCCAGCAGACCGGCAACAACCATCAGAAGCTGCGTGAAAGGCGTGACCGCCAGCAGCGGCATGAGGAACAGCGGCACGAAACGCAGGCCGACATCCAGCAGGGCCAGCTCCGCACGGCTGGACATGACGCTGCCCAGTCCCGCCATCATGCACAGCCCGGTCAAGGCCAGAACCTGCCCGACCTGCGTCGCACTCTCGCTGCTGGAAAAAACATCCCCGCCCTGCATCACGGCCATCCCCAGCCCGGCAAGCATCAGGCCGCTCAGCCGCAGGCGCACCATGTCCCAGGCAGGCATGGCCCGCCTGGTGGCCCGCCCGTCCCACCAGGCCAGCAGGACGGTTCCAGCTCCATCAAAAAACAGGGCCGCCAGGGGAGGCCGCAGCAGCAGCCCCATGAACACGCAGCCCGTGACCAGAAAAGGCAGATAGGCTTCCATCCCCTCCCTGAAGGACGTTCCGTCCCGAACGGGGGCATGATCCTTCCAGAGGGTGAAGAGCAGGACAGGCACGCAGGCTTCCATGAGCAGGCAGACAGCCTGCCCCCACGTCATGCCGGAAGAACAGCCCAGCAGGGCCAGCACGCTCAGCCCCAGCCCCAGCCGGGCCATGCGCCCCGCCTGGGCGGGCCGCCGTGAGGCCCAGAGCACCCACACCACCAGAAAGGGCCAGCAGAACAGCCCGAACAGCACGGGCGATGCGAACAGACCGGAAGTGAACGAAACTGCCGCCAACGCCATCATTCATCACCCACATGCAGCCAGGCCAGCCGGGGCAGCAGCACCAGTGCCAGAGACACCATCACGGCCCACAAGGCCACCGCCGTGACGAACAGCCCCCATGACGGGAGGATGGCCGCCATGACCATCAGCCCGTCCACGGCCATGACCAGCCCGCAGAACTGCGCCAGAGGTACCCCGCAGGCGGCCGAACAGAGACCCGCCAGAACCAGCCCGATCCCGAAGGTCGGCACCAGCCCCAGCCCGGCTCCAAAAAACGCCAGGACAAACTGGAGCAGCAGGGTCATCACCACGGGCATCATCCCCCGCCCCCCGGCGGAAGGCACACCCTGCCCGACCGCAAAATGTCGGACCAGCCCCCAGAGTAGAAGGCTGGACACCGGCAGCAGCAACGCACACAGGACAGCCAGAACACCCGTCCCTGACGTGGCGGCAATGGCCGCACAGAACAGGCCGTAAAGCGGCAGCCAGCGGCCGTCACGCCCCAGTGTCAGCAGAAGCAGCACGAGCGCACAGGCAAACCCGGTCATCATACGGCAAACCTCCCTGCAAGGGCCATCAGTCCGGCCAGGCCCAGCAGGAGGGCCACGAACCGTCCGTTCCGGCTCATGCCTGTCATCCGGCCCAGAGCGACCAGCAGGCTTCCCCCGCCAAACCTCACCATGAGACCGACCACACCGGCCGGTCCCTCCAGCCCGAACAGCACGGGCAGGAGCAGGTCCCCCAGCAGCAGTGCCCAGGCAACCCGATAGATGGCCACGATCACCTGCCTCTGGTCCCTGGCCACACGGCTGGCACGCTGTCCCCGGCCCACCATCTCATCCGCCAGGGAATCTGCTCCCGGCAGGGAGGCCGTCAGGGCCAGGGCCACGGCACAGCAGAGAGACGTTCCCGCAAGGCTGGAACCGGGAGCCGCAAGGAGCAGACGCTGCACGCCCTGCAAACCCGTCACGCCCGGGGCAGCCAGCACGAGGAAACATTCGGTCAGGCACAGGGTGGCGCAGCAGCGGCCATGTGCCGACCAGAGACGTCCCGGCACCGCCCAGACGGCTCCCACCAGCAGGATTCCGCCCATCAGCAGCGGGTCCGCCAGCCAGGCCCCCATCAGGCTTCCCACCTCCGGCATGACGAGAGACAGCCCGGCAAGACACAGCATGGCCAGAAAACCGAGGGCCAGCATCAGCCCGTCCTCCACCGGCAGCCCATGGCGCAGGAGCAGCCGCCAGAAGGTGGCGAACCTTGCATACCGCTCCCGCAGCGGAGCCACGGCCCGCCCGGACAGCAGGGCCGGAACGTCCTCCGCTAGCCAGAACATCACGGGGAGGAGAAGAAAAAGCACGCCACACTGGAGGCCAAGCTCCAGCACCACACGAAACACGGACAGCAGCACGGACCCCATCATTGAGCCAGCCCCATCACGACCAGCACGCTTCCCAGAAACACGAGCCAGAACACGGCCCCCAGCTCCTGCGCCGGAAGCAGCGACAGAAGTTCCGTGACCGAAAGACGGACACTCAGGACCTGCCTCCTGCCCCGCATCATCAGCCGTTTCAGGCTGTGCGGACAGGCAGGTGCCGACTGCATGTAAGCCCGCAGGGCCGCCAGTTCCTCCCGCTCTTCTCCCGAAAGGGAACCACCTTCCAGTTCTTCCTTCCTGCGCCGGGAAAGCCAGAACCAGGCCGGGAGCATCACGCCCCAGAGCAATGGCAGGGCCATCATGCTGCCATCCCCACCCGGCAGACGGCAGAGCCAGCCCACCCAGCCCGCTCCCTGCCCGGCCAGCCAGCCAGATACCATGCCACAGGCAGAAGGCAGACTCACGGCCAGACACAGGCCCCAGACCCGGTCTCTCCTACGCCCCTCCCGCAGGACTTCCGCCATCTGGCCAAGCACCAGAACGCCATCACCCAGTGAAAGACCCATGATCCCCACGCCAAGCAGACAGCCCATGACCGTCCAGCCCTCCGTGCTGCTGCTCAGTCCCAGTGACGCATGAAGCCCCACCCACCCCACGACAAAACCCGGCAGGGGCGGTGCAGGCAGCATCAAAAGGGCGGCCCGGGGCCAGATGACGGCCAGACACTGGCAGGCAAGGTCAAGCAGCAGGGCAAAAAGCGCACCGGCCACGCCCAGCTCCATCCCCTGCTGACGGGACACTTCCATGACGCCAAGCAGCAGGACAGGCCGCAGAAGGCGGCAGTACCGGTACAGGAACATCCGGTCGGACCACATCCCGGCCAGAAGGCACAGACCGACCAGCCCGGTGGCACCCAGCATCCAGCCGAGAGGATGCAGGACCGCCATCCCGTGTCCCAGACCCAGCATCAGGATGAGGGCCACCAGACGGGCCACCTCATGGTCGTCTGCCGCCCGGCCTGCCGCCCAGAAACAGGTGGCCATCACGCCGAGGCCACCGGCATCCGCCGGGAAAAGGCCGTACCCGACAAGGGCAGGAACACCCCAGACAGGCCGGAAGGCCAGCCCCCCACCCAGCAGGATGAACGACACGGCCACGAGACAGGCTGCCGCCCCAGCATGGTCACCGGCCACCAAAGCCAGCATGGCAAGCATCATGCCCGCCATGTGGCATCCGCCCCGCCGCCAGAGGCCCAGCGGCACGGACTGCCAGAGGCCACGGACAAAGACACGGACAGACCGCTCACCACAGAGCAGCACGGCCAGCAGGACCAGCAGGCAGGCCATGAAAGGATCATGGAATGGCATGTCTGTCCTTACCCTGCCCTTTTCCAGCCTCTGGCTTCCTGCTTCCAGTATGCCATGCTGTATCCGGCCTGTTTCATCCCTTTCCAGCGCAGACGGGCCTGCTGGACCGCAGCCTCGTCATGACCGTCAAAAAGGTCGAAAATTCTCCTGAAACCCGTCAGGTCTCCGTCCCAGGCTCCGTTGATGCGGAAGAGGAAGGCTCCTCCGTTGGGGCACTCGTCATCATCCGTCAGCCAGACAGGCTGGCGGGCGGCCTGCCCCGTGCTCCGGCTGCCATGAGGGAGCCAGACACCGGCGGGAGTCGCCCACAGGGCATCATCCAGGGTCTTCACCTGCTCCGCATCCCGACAGCGGATGACAGCCCGCTCGCCAGCATCCAGCGTCCGCTCCAGCAGGGCGGGCAGGGCGTCCTCAAGAGAGGTCCGTGTGAGGTGATAGAACCCCACCTGAACCTCCCGTGGCTGATGGGCCACCGTCCTGACCTCTCCGTCAGCCTGCTCCTGCATGACACGCCTCTTCCCTGAAAGGTGCCCTCCGCCACCCGCCCTGCGGCGGCACGGATGGCACCCGGTCTGACCGGTCCATCCTCATGCCTCAGTGATGGACCGCCCCGTCCTGATACAGGCGGACGAATCCGTCCAGCAGACGCACGCCAAAACCGCTGGCCCCCTTGGGCGTGAGAGCCGTCGCCTTCTCGGCCCAGGCGGTTCCGGCGATGTCCAGATGTGCCCAAGGCGTATCCCCCACGAAACGTCTGAGGAACTCCGCCGCCAGAATGGAGCTGCCCGGCCTGCCACCGATGTTTTTCATGTCAGCAATGTCAGAATCAATGCGGCGGTTGTAGGCGGCTCCCATCGGCATACGCCACAGGGCTTCCCCGCTCTCCTCACCTGCCCGTGTCAGGGCGGCGGCGAGCCGGTCGTCATTGCTGAACAGCCCGGCATAGTCGCTCCCCAGGGCCACGACGATGGCCCCCGTCAGCGTGGCCAGATTGACCATCAGGGCAGGTTCGAACGTCTCCCGGGTATAGGACAGGAGGTCCGCCAGAACGAGACGCCCTTCGGCATCCGTGTTCAGGACCTCGATGGTCTGGCCGCTATGGCTCTTCACGATGTCCCCCGGACGCTGGGCGGTCCCGGAGACCATGTTCTCCACAAGGCCGACAACACCCACGGCATTGACCGGTGCCCGACGGCGGGCCAGTGCACTCATCACACCGACGACGGCAGCGGCCCCGCCCATGTCCATCTTCATCTCGTCCATGCCCGCAGCAGGCTTGATGGAGATGCCCCCAGAATCAAATGTCACGCCCTTGCCGATGAAGGCCAGCGGCGCACGATCGGACCCGGCATCACCCCGGTGACGCATGATGACGGTGAAAGGCGGCTTCTCGCTGCCCTGCGCCACGCCCAGCAGGGCACCAAAGCCCAGCTCGTCCATCCGGGCACGGTCCAGCACCTCGACCTCCAGCCCCAGGGATTCAAGCTCCCGTATCCGCCGGGTGAACTCCTCCGGGAACAGGACATTGGCAGGCTCATTGACAAGGTCTCGTGTCAGGAAGACGCTGGCACCCAGCCCTTCCAGCTCCTGCCAGACTGTCCGGGCCTCCTCCACCTGTCCGGTCTCCGGCAGCACGACATGAAGGGTCTTCAGGGTGGAAGGCCTGGCGGTGACGGTCTTGTAGCGGTCGAAATGATAGCTCCCCAGACGGGCACCTAGGGCAATCTCTGCCGCCAGCGGGGCCTGATCTGCTTCCAGAAGGAGCAGGGCCTCGGAAATCTTCGCACCACCGGCCTTCAGCAGCTTCACGGCCTCACCGCCAGCCTGACGGGCCGCCGCACCGGCACCCTGCGGCTCATCATCGGCGGGCGCACAGCCCAGAAGGTGGAACTGCGCCACATGATCCGCCGGAGCCGTCAGGCTGACGGCCTGCCCGGAACGGCCCGTGAACTCCCGCAGGGCAACGGCACGGGACAGGGCACCCCCCAGAGCCTCGTCATGCTGGCGGAACACCGCCCCCTGCGCAAACGCCTCCCCATGACAGAACAGTATGGCGGAAGTGCCGGCCTTCAGGGAGCCGTCCGTACCGAAGGAAATATCAATCATAGCAAACCTGTTTCATCTCGGGAGCGGAAACCCACGCCACCTGATGGCAGCGTGAATCGCCCGCCCTCATCATGAGGGGATTGTCCCGCCTTATGGCCCAATGAAGGCCATCAGGCCAGCCTCACATGACCAGTGACAGGTCGATGACGGCCTGAGGGTGCCCCTTTTCAGTCCGGCCAGCATAACAGAGAAAAGGAGAAGTGACGAACGGTCCGTAATGCGGTAGCCTTGGCGGCATGACTGCCTCTCCCGACACGCCCCCGCACGACCACGACCTGCTGACACTGGCACTGGACATCGTCACCGAAGCCGCAGAGATCGTGCGGAACATCCGCAGCCGTGGTTTCGAGACCAGGATCAAGGCCGATTCTTCCCCGGTCACGGAAGCGGACAAGGCCTCGGAGACACACATCCTCGCCCGCCTGCGGGAATCCTGCCCGGACATTCCCGCCATTGCGGAGGAAGAACATGCCGACGGCATCCATGTTCCTGCCGGAGACAGCTACTGGCTGATCGACCCGCTGGACGGTACCCGAGGCTTTGCGGCGGGCGGAGACGACTTCACCATCAACATCGGCCTCATCCGCCAGAACCGGCCCGTCCTGGGGGCCGTGGCCCTGCCCGCCCAGCAGGGCGTCTATGGCGGGGGAACCGGGCAGGGAGCCTTCCAGCTGATCGACGGGCAGCGGCACCCCATCAGGACGGCCTCGCCGGATCGGGACGGCCTGCGGGTCATGACCTCCTCTCACCACACCTCCGAGGAGCTGCTCCAGAAATGGCTGGCCGGTCGGCATGTCCGGTCCGTCACCCGCATGGGGTCTGCCGCCAAGATCATCCTCATCGCCGAGGGCCGGGCCGATTTCTACCCCCGCTTCGGCCCGACCATGGAATGGGACACCGCCGCCCCGCAGGCCATTCTGGAAGCCGCAGGCGGCCATCTCCTGGACGAGCACGGCCATGCCCTCCGCTATGGCAAGAAGGGCTGGCTCAATCCGCCCTTCTTCTGCACGGGCTATCCCCACGGTTGACCCCTGCCCTCCATTCCGCCACTCCATCCTTTCCTGACCCGGTACCATCACGTCATGCCCCATTCCGCTCCTCCTCATCGTACAGAACGGCTTGATCAGGACCATGACGGAATCAGGAGGGCCGCGCGCCTCCTCCGGCAGGGCGGGCTGGTCGCCTTCGGGACGGAGACGGTCTACGGGCTTGGAGGACTGGCCACCTCCCTGAAGACGGTGGAACACATCTTCAGGGCCAAGGGACGACCTTCCTTCAACCCTCTCATCAGTCACTTTGCCTCGGCCGAGGCCGCCTTCGCCGAGGCTGACATGGCCATTCCCCTGCACGACATGGCATGGGAGCTGGCCCGGCGTTTCTGGCCCGGTCCGCTGACGCTCATCCTGCCCCGCCGGACCGGAAGCCGCCTCTGCGAGGCCGTCACCGCCGGGCTGGACACACTGGCCGTGCGTGTCCCCAAAGGCCGTGCGGTGGAGGAGCTGCTCCGCCTGACCGACCAGCCCGTTGCGGCCCCTTCCGCCAACCGCTCCGGCAGGGTCAGCCCCTCCACGGCCCGCCATGTGCTGGACGAGCTTGATGGCCGGATTGATGCCGTGCTGGATACCGGCCCCTGCCCCGTCGGGCTGGAAAGCACGGTTCTGGACCTCACCGGCTCCCAGCCCGTTCTCCGCCGTCCCGGTGGCGTGACGCTGGAAGAACTTCAGGAGACATGCGGCCCCGTGACCGTGGCTGGGCACGACGGCACGGGCGGCTCCATCTCCCGTCCCAACGCTCCGGGGCAGCTGACCTCCCATTATGCACCCTCCCTGCCCGTGCGGCTGGAAGCGACAGACCTCAAGCCGCACGAGGCCTTCCTGACCTTCGGAGCACGGCAGGCGGAAGGTGCCAGTCCGGCCCTCAGCCTTGACCTCAGCCCCGACGGAAATCTGGAGGAAGCCGCCCGCCGTCTCTTTGCCGCCCTCCGCCAGCTGGACCACACCGCCGCACGCCACGGCCTGACCGGCATTGCCGTGGCCCCCCTGCCGGAGAACGGGCTGGGCCGTGCCCTCAGGGACCGGCTGGAGCGGGCTGCGGCTCCCCGACCGGCCGAACCGGCTCCCCCCTCAGCCTGACATGGCCCGACAGCGACCGGAGACCGCCGGACACCCCGCCAGCCCCCATGACCTTCTCCCGCTTCGGGACCGCTACATCCTCCATCACCTTCTTGTCGGGCTGGGTGTCCTGACGGGCGGCGCGACGGCCCTGATCTGGCTGACACAGTCCCTTCATTTCATCGGCCTGATCGTCCAGCATGGCCTGTCCCTGCTAGCCTTCCTTCACCTGACCCTGCTGATGCTGCCCTCCTTCGTCAGTGTCATCCTGCCGGTCACGTGCTTCCTCGTCATCCTGTGGCTCTACCAGCGGCTGGCCGGGGACCGGGAACTGACCATCCTTCAGGCCATCGGGCTGTCTCCCCTGCGTCTGGCCCGCCCCGGGCTGATCTGTGCCGGTCTCGCCACACTTGCCGGGTACGGGCTGAGCCTGTGGGCAGCCCCCCTCGCCTACCACCACTTCCACCGTTATGAGCTGGAAATCCGCAACCGGGCGGCGGCCTTCCTTCTGGAAGAAGGCGTCTTCACACCCGTCTCAAAGACCATGACCGTCTATGTCCGGGAACGCCACAGTGATGACAGTTTTGGCGGCATCATGATCGAAGACAGCCGGGTCCCGGACAGCCCCGTCACCATCCTGGCCGAGGACGGCCTGACGGAACCTCGTGGCGACATGCTGCGCCTGATCCTGCACAATGGCTCCCGCCAGACCCTCAACCGCCGCACCGGCGAGCTGAGCACGCTTCTCTTCCAGCTTGAGACGCTTGATTTCGGCTCACCCCACGACCAGAACCTCAGCCCCGACGTCGCCGAGCTGACCATGCCGCAGCTCTTCCACCCACAGGGCGACCTCTCTCCCCATGCCCGAAACAAGCTGCTCATCGAGGGCTGGACACGCCTCACCGGTCCGCTGGCCTGTCTTTCCTACGGAATGATCGGGCTGCTCTGCGTCCTGCGGGGCCGCTTCAGCCGACACGGCAACATAATCCGGCCCACGGCCGCCGTGCTGGGTGTCGTCGGACTGATGATCCTGTCCCTGATGCTCAAGAATCTGGCGGAACGGAACCCCGCCCTCGTTCCCCTTCTGTGGCTGAACGTCCTGCTACCCATCATCGTGGGGGCCACCCTCTTCCTGCGGGATGCAACCCGCCAGTACAGGCTGGCCTCCGTTCCCCTGCCGTCCCGCCTTCCCCCGGCCCAGTAAGGGAGCCTGCCCCAGATGGTCCATTCCGGTTTCTCCCTCACCCTCGCCCGCTATGCAGGACGCAGGTTCACCCTGACGACCTTCCTGACCCTGCTGGCCCTGACCGGACTGATCTCCCTCTTCGACTTCATAGACCTGCTGCGCCGTGCCGCCGCCCATCCCGAGACGGGTCTTGCCCATGTGCTGGAGATCACGGCCCTGCATGTCCCCTATTATGTAATCTACATCCTACCCTTTGCCGTGCTGCTGGGAGGCGTGATCTGCTTCTCCCGTCTTGCCCGATCCTCGGAACTGGTGGTGACCCGTGCGGCGGGCATCTCCGCCTGGCAGGTGCTCGTCAGCCCCTGCCTCTGTGCCGCCCTGATGGGCATGACCGTCAGCACCGGCCTCTCCCCGCTTTCCTCCTTCTGCTACAGGCAGGCCGTGCAGATGGACAGGACATGGCTTCAGGGCAGGCACACCCCGGATGACACCAGCTTCTCCGATCTCTGGATCAGGGATGTGGGACAGACCCCCTCCGGCCATGGTGGAGACACCATCCTTCATCTCGGGTCACTCCGGCAGCAGGGAACCACCCTGAAGGGACAGGACATTACCATCTTCCAGCTGGATGGCAGCATGGCCCTCCTCCGTCGGATGGAGGCCCGCACCGGCGTGCTGTCCGGCAGAGTCTGGAGACTCCGTGACGTTCTCATCCTTTCCGGCGGCCGCCATCCATACCGGCAGGACGAGCTGTGCCTGCCCTCCGAATTTACTACGGAAACCTTAAGGATGCGTACCCTGCCAGCTGACACGCTGTCCTTCTGGGCCCTGCCGGGGGTGATTAAACTGTTGCGTCATTCCGGTTTTTCCACGATACCTTATCGTCTCCACTTTCAGGGGCTATTGGCCCTTCCTATGCTTGCCGTCACCATGACGCTCGTTTCTGCCGGTTTTTCCATGCGCCCTGCCGGGCGTGGCGGCATCATGCGCATGTTGGCCGTTGGTGTCACCGCTGGCTTCGCCCTCTTTGCGGTCTCCAAGATAGCCGAGCAGCTGGGAAAGTCTGGAGCTCTGCCCCCGTTCCCTGCTGCCTGGGGACCGGCGGGTGCCGGTTTGTGTCTTGCCGCAGCATTGCTGCTGCATTTGGAGGATGGCTGATGCCACTGTCTGATGACTTTCCATTCCGCATTGGAAAGCCCCGGTCACTGCTTAGCCAGGCCCTTGCAGGGAGTGCTCTGGGGGCCTTGCTTCAGGTCATTCCTGCCTCGGCTCACACTCCCGCCCCCACGCAGCCTTCCAGCCAGACCGACACGGACAGCAGCCCCGCCCGGATGGACTCCCCGGCCCGGGTGTCGGCCCCGCAGCGTGTCCGCACCCTGCCACCCAGCACGAAATCCGCCCCCACGACGGATGGAGGCGGCACGTCCAGCTCTGAACCGGTGACCTATCTGGCCGACCATGAAAGCTACGACAAGACCGGTCTCCTCGTCCTTGAAGGCAACGTGCGGCTCTGGCAGGGAGAGCAGGCCCTGAGGGCCGACACGGTCACCTATGACAGGGCGGCCGGGGTCATCCGGGCCATCCACCACGTGGCCCTGACACAGCCCAACGGCACCGTCGCCTATGCGGACCAGGTCGAGCTGTCGCACGGCATGAAGGATGCCGTCAGCTCCGCCCTTTATGTCCGCATGCAGAATGAGGCCAAGGTCTCCAGCAGCGGGATGCGGCGCAGCAACGAGCGTGTGACCGACTTCGCCAATCCCATCTACACGGCCTGCCCTGTCTGTGCGGCCCATCCTGACCATGCCCCCTTCTGGGAACTCCGGGCGCATGGCATGACGCAGGACAAGGACAACCAGAACCTGGAGTTTGACCGGGCCTGGCTGCGTGTCCTTGGCGTCCCCGTCTTCTATTTCCCCTACCTGCCGGTCACGGACCCCAGCTCGAAACGCCACAGCGGGCTGCTGAACTTCAACCTGGAACCGCATGACCATTATCTCGGCACGGTTTTCAGCGTCCCCTATTACTGGGTGATCGACGGCCATCAGGACGCCACCTTCACGCCGCTGGTCTCCACCAAGTCCGGCCCGCAGCTTTCCACGATCTACCGCAACCGTCTCAATAACGGCTACATCCGGTTCGAGGGCGGTGTGGCGGACGACACGCTGCGCAACCAGCCATTCTACAACGCCTTTGGCGAGCTTGGTAATGGTGGCAAGGAGCATGGTGCCCAAGCCTACATAGCCAGCCGTGGCGAGTTCAACCTCTCCCCGCACTGGCGGGTGGGCTTCAATGCCAACCGGGCCACGTCCGCCAACTACATGCGTGACTACAGCCTGCCCGGCTACGGCAACGACACACTCAACTCCAACGCCTATCTGGAGGGCTTTGGTGTCGGTTCCTACCTGCGGCTGGATACGCAGGTCTATCAGGGGCTGAACCAGGGCATCATCAACAACAGGGACCTTCCCTATTCCCTGCCCCGCTTCACCTACGAGTTCCAGGGAGAGCCGGACCGGCTCGGCGGGCGGCTGAGTGTCCACACGACCGACTTCGTCATTCTCCGCAAACATGGTGCCAATGACCAGCGTGGTGAGCTGGCCATGCAGTGGGACCGCCCCTGGACCAACAGCTGGGGCCAGCAGTGGGTCCTGACCGCCCGGTTCGACTCCATGCTCTATCACTCCACCCGCCTGCACGAGCAGCCTCTCTATGAGGAATCAGGCTCCCATCTGAGAGGACAGGTGCAGCCCACGGTGGCCGTCAAGATGAGCTGGCCCTTCCTCCGCACCTTTGCCAAGGGACACGGCTCCCAGACCCTTGAACCGATCGTGCAGCTGATCGCCGCCCCCAACACCGGCAATGCCATGCACCGGCAGCTGCCCAACGAGGACAGCTTCGCCTACGAATTCAACGACACGACCCTCTTCGCCCTCAACCGCTACATGGGGACGGACCGTCTGGATGGTGGCCTGAGGGCCAATGTGGGTATCCATCAGAACTGGAGCTGGAACGGCCATTCCATCGACATGCTGATCGGCGAGAGCTTCATCGAGCATCCCAACAAGGGCGGCCCGGCCTACATGGCCTATTCCGGCGTCAACCATACATTTTCCGACCCTGTGGGCCGCATCACGATGACGCCGTCACGCTATTTCGACCTGACGGCCCGGGGACGTTTCAACCCCTACAACAGGAGCTTTGATTACGGGGAAGGCCTCGTCTCCGCCGGTCTGCCCTTCTTCCGCATGATGGCCGGCTATGTCTATGAACCCATAACCTCCTACTACTATTACTACACGCCCCGCATCACCGAACTGGCGAACCCCAACGTCCTCAGAAACCCCTATCTCAGCAAGACGAGCGAGATCAGCGGTGGCGTCACCGGCCGCTGGAAACACTTTCACTTCTCCTATTATACGAGGCGCAGTCTCTCCCGTAAGGAATTTGTGGCGAACGGAGGGGCAATCGGTTACTCTAATGACTGTCTTACATTGAACATCTATATTTCCCGTCAGAATACCCGCATCGGTGGACGGCGTCCTAAACCGAATGTCGGCTTCAGCCTTTCACTCAACTCTCTCGGTACGTTCGGAAACTGACCTGACCATGTCCTTCTACTCACGTCTCTCTCGCTCTGCCTTACTGCCTCTGACAGCCTGCGCTGCCCTGATGGCTGGTGGGACTGCCGTAGCCAGACACCATGGGCAGCAGGCTCCGGCTCCAAAGGGGCAGACAACCGACAGTGCCACGCCGCCAGCCTCTGCCGGGACGGACTCACCCTCCGCCCTGACCGAGGACCAGATTATTGCGATCGTGAACGGGCAGATACTGACCCAGCGTGACGTGGAGGACAGGGCACGGCTCTTCGTCGTTTCCACGGGGCTGCCCCTCAGCCCCGAGATCATGGCCCGCATGCGCAGCCAGCTCATCAACCAGCTGATTGATGAACGGCTGAAGATGCAGGAAATTCTCGGCCGTCACATTAACGTGGAACCGGAACAGATTGCCGAGGCCATCCACAACATCGAGGCCCGCAACGGGATGCCGGAAAACGCCCTACGGAACCGCCTGAAGGCTGACGGCATTTCCCTGACGACCCTGATCGACCAGCTGCGTGTCCAGATCGGCTGGATGCAGGTCCTCCGTGAGGACCTTGGTGTCCGCAGCCGTGTGACGCCTCTCCAGATCACCCAGCGTGAACAGGCCCTCCAGGCCGAAGCGGGACGCCCACAGTATTTCATCAGCGAAATCTTCATTCCCGTGGTCGATCCCCGCCATGACGAGGCCGAGCTGGCCTTCGTGAAGACCATCATCACCCAGCTCCGCAACGGAGCCCCCTTCCCCATCGTGGCGGCCCAGTTCTCACAGGACCAGTCCGCCCTTCAGGGTGGCTCCCGTGGCTGGATGCAGGAAGACAACATCGAACCGGAAGTCCTTCCCATCGTCAAGAAGATGCCGGAAAACGCCATCTCCAATCCGATCAAGGTGCCCGGGGGCTATGAGATCATCACCGTCCATGCCCGCCGGACCATCGGCAAGCAGATGGGCACGCTGCTCAGCATGAGACAGGCCTTCTTCCCCTTCAACGCCCCCCTGAATCCGGCCCAGCCGACAGACCAGCAGAAGCTCTCCCTCCAGAAGGCCCTCCATGCGTCCCAGACCATCCGAAGCTGCAACGAGATGGAAGCCCTGAACAACTCTCTGGGCAACAGCCGCCCGAGCAACCCGGGCCTCCAGATCGCCGAACGCCTTGCCCCGCAGATGAAGCAGGTCGTGGACAAGATCCCCACAGGCCACGTCTCCCGCCCTCTGGTCGCCCCGGACGGGATCGCCCTGCTCATGGTCTGCTCCCGTGAGCAGCGCAATCTGGCACAGCAGAGTCCCGGCCAGATCGCCGACCAGCTGATGAACGAGCGTGTCGAGCAGGCTTCCCAGCAGCTCCAGCGGTCCCTGCGCCGTCACGCCATCATCAAGATACGTCCCGCCGCCAAGACCGTGCTGTCCTCGTCTCACGGATGAGCACGGACACGACCCTGCCTCCGCTGCCCTCCCTGAAGGACAGCATCCGGGCACACGGGCTGGATGCCCTGAAGACTCTGGGGCAGCACTTCCTGCTGGACCCGACCCTCTGCATGAGAATTGCCGCTCTGGGGGGCAATCTCGCCGACTGCCATGTGGTTGAAATTGGCCCCGGCCCGGGGGGACTGACCCGTGCGCTGCTACAGTCCGGTGCAAGAACGGTCCATGCCGTCGAAATTGACAGACGGGCCTGGCCCCTGCTGGAAGAGCTTCAGGCCCATTACCCAGATCAGCTCCATATTGTCCGACAGGATGCACTGAAACTTGACGCTGCCCGGCTGACACCTGCCCCCCGGCAGATCATCGCCAACCTGCCTTACAATGTAGCCACGCCCCTGCTCGTGGACTGGCTGAGACAGGCCGGGGAATGGTCCCGCATGGCCCTGATGTTCCAGAAAGAAGTGGCTGAGCGGGTCTGCGCCGCCCCCGGGACATCCGCCTACGGACGGCTGGCCGTCCTGTCGCAATGGTGTGCCGACTGCTCCATCGCCCTGACCCTGCCACCGGGGGCCTTCTCACCACCGCCCAAGGTCCATTCGGCCGTGGCCCTCATCATTCCCCATCCCGAGCAGCCGTCACCGGCCCTGTTCAGGGCCATGGAACAGGTCACGGCAGCCGCCTTCGGGCAACGGCGCAAGATGCTGCGGGCTGCGCTGAAGCCCATCAAGGGAACCGTACTGCTGGAAGAAACCGGCATCGACCCGACCAGACGGGCAGAAACCCTCTCGATCGCCGAGTTTGATAACCTCGCCCGCTGCCACCTCCGGCAACAGTCATCCTGAAAAAAAGCCCCTCATGAGAAATCATGAGGGGCTTGTCATCTTCACGACGCCTGCTTTGCCTCATCCTTCGCACGCTGGGCATTTTCAGCCTCGAACATGTAATCCCGGGTCAGCGGGACGGCTTCAATACCACGGGTGATCTGAAGCTGAAAATTCATGTGTCCCTGAATACGAAAGGCCAGCTCACTGGCCAGCAGATAAAGCTCGAACATCCGCACGAAACGGTCATCATACAGGGCACGTATCTTTTCCCTGTTGGTATCAAAACGCCTGCGCCAGTGGGCCAGCGTCTTGGCATAGTGCAGACGCCATATCTCACAGTCTGTCAGCCACAGCCCTGTCTGCTCCAGAGCAGACAGCGTCTCGCTCAGGGCCGGTGAATACCCGCCGGGGAAGATGTATTTGGAAATCCACGGATTGGTCATTCCCGGCCCGTCCATACGACCAATGGAGTGGATGACCGCAACCCCATCCGGTTTCAGAAGCCGCTTCAGGTGATTGAAGTATGTCTCATACTGCCGCACCCCGACATGTTCAAACATGCCGACGGAAACGATGCGGTCAAACTGCCTCTCCAGTGTCCGATAGTCGAGCAGCTCAAACGAGACGAGATGATCCAGCCCCTCGTCTCTGGCCCGCCGGCGGGCCACCTGAAGCTGCTCGACGGACAGGGTGATCCCCGTCACCTTCGCACCGTGATCACGGGCCAGCGTCAGGGCCATGCCGCCCCAGCCGCACCCGATGTCGAGCACCTCCAGCCCCGGACGGTCCAGATTCAGCTTGGCGGCGATGTGACGCTTCTTGGCGACCTGGGCCTCATCAAGCGACATGTCATCATGTTCGAAATAGGCGCAGGAATATTGCCGGTCCCTGTCCAGAAACAGCTCATACAGGCTGCCATTGAGGTCGTAATGATGGGCCACGTTACTGCGGGACCGCCTGAGAGAGTTCAGGGGGCGCAGCACACGGCTGACATAGCGCAGCCTGCCGCTGATGTCCTCACTTAGCAGGCCGCCACGCTCCACATTGGGGATGACAACCCACAGCACATCCTCCAGAGAGCAGTCTTCGGGCACGACCGTGCCATTCATGTACTCCTCACCGAAGGCGAGGGCAGGTTTGAGGGCCAGTGCCCTCTCGGCCGCCGGTGTCAGAATCCGCAGGGCAGCCTCACGCCCCGGCTTCTCTCCCTGATACTGCCGTGTCGTGCCATCGCTGTAAGTGACGGTCAGACTGCCAAAGTAAATGAACCGCCTTAACAGGGCATCGAGAACCGATTTCATGCGTTATTCCATCCTGATTCGGAATGAAACAGGCCTGCTACCAGCAACCTCCTGTTTCAGCTGACCTTTCAGACTTTGGCATAGTCCACGAATATAACAAGCCCTCTAAAAGTTAAGAAAAAACGGAGCCTGCTGCTCCAGTATCCTGCCCCCAGGACATGAAAAAACCCGGCAGGACATGCCTGCCGGGTTCTTCCATCGGAACTGCGTCCGGACGGGGTGATCCAGGATCAGCCCTCGTGACCGGCACCTTCGGCCACTTCGCCCTCAGCTGCCAGAGCGGCAGCCTCGGCAGCCGCTTCTTCAGCAGCCTGCTCGGCATGAAGCTCACCGAGGATGTTGTCCTCTTCCTCTTCCTGGCCGACCACTTCGCCACGGGCCTGACGCTCGGCTTCTTCCTCAGAACGGGCCACGTTGACCGTAATCTGAATGGAAACTTCCGGGTGCAGGATGACGCGGGCTTCCGTCAGGCCAAGGACCTTGATCGGCTCGTCCAGCACGACCTGCTGACGGGCAACCGTCAGACCGGCAGCCGTGGCGGCAGCAGCGATGTCACGAGGCGTCACGGAGCCATAGAGGCTGCCGCTGTCACCAGCCTGACGGATCAGCGTCACGCTCAGGCCATGCATACGCTCGGAGAGACGCTCGGCCTCTTCACGCTTGCGGATGTTCAGGGCTTCCAGCTGGGCACGCTCATTGTCAAAGCGGGCACGGTTTGCCGCCGTGGCACGCAGGGCCTTGCCCTTGGGCAGCAGGAAATTGCGGGCATACCCCGGCTTGACACGGACGATGTCGCCCATCTGGCCAAGGTTTTCCACGCGCTGAAGCAGAATCAGTGATGTCTGGGACATGTCGTGCTCCTCAGTTTACAACGTAAGGGAGCAGGGCGAGGAAGCGGGCGCGCTTGATCGCCTGCGCCAGTTCACGCTGCTTTTTGGCCGACACTGCCGTGATGCGGCTGGGAACGATCTTGCCACGCTCGGACAGGAAGCGGCTCAGAAGGCGCACATCCTTGTAGTCGATCTTCGGAGCGTTCGCACCGGAGAACGGGCAGGACTTCCGACGGCGATAGAAGGGACGGCGTGCCCCGACGGCCAGACGGCGGGAAGCAGGGCTGACGGCCGGTGTCGTGTTTGTGTCTGACATGGTTTCTTACTCCGCTGCAGCCGCGTTGTGATCGCGCGTCTCTGAGGAATCGTTATGGCGACGGCCACCACGGCCACTCTCATAACGCCCGCCGCTACGGGAAGCACCACCACGGGACCCACGGTCACCACGATCGTCCTTGCGGGACAGGATCGGAGACGGTGTCTCGTCAATCTCGTCAACACGGAGCGTCAGCAGGCGCAGCACGTCATCATGCAGGCCCATCTGGCGGCTCATCTCGTTCATGGCCTCGACCGGGGCTTCGATCCCCAGCAGGACATAGTGACCCTTGCGGTTCTTCTTGATGCGGTATGCGAGGGTACGCAGGCCCCAGAACTCACGCTTGCGGATGGTGCCACCATGCTCGCCAAGAATTCCGGAGATGCTCTCGACCAGGGCTTCAACCTGAGCCTGAGAGACATCATTACGTGCAATCAGCACGGTCTCATAAAGTGGCATGAAAACTCCCTTCGGATGAGGTCAACCCGGACCAGCCCAGTGCTGGCCTGAACACATGCCCCATGAGGGGAATGCCGGGTATAGCCGTTGCGCCGCCATAGCGCACGGCAGGGAAAGCGTCCTTCAAGCACGAAAATGGCCCGAAAGCAAGGAAAACCGGCAGGGGTCGAGGCCCTTACCGGCAGACCGGATCAGTCATCAAGGAAGGAGCGCAGCTTGCGGCTGCGGCTCGGATGCTTGAGCTTGCGCAGGGCCTTGGCCTCGATCTGACGGATACGCTCACGGGTCACGTTGAACTGCTGGCCGACCTCCTCCAGCGTGTGGTCGGTGTTCATGCCGATGCCGAAGCGCATGCGCAGCACACGCTCCTCACGGGGCGTCAGGGATGCCAGAACACGGGTCGTCGCCTCACGCAGATTCGTCTGGATGGCGGCATCCAGCGGGATGACGGCGGTCTTGTCCTCGATGAAGTCCCCGAGATGACTGTCTTCCTCGTCACCGATCGGCGTCTCAAGGGAGATCGGCTCCTTGGCGATCTTGAGGACCTTGCGGACCTTCTCCAGCGGCATACCCAGCTTCTCGGCCAGTTCCTCCGGTGCCGGCTCACGACCGATCTCATGCAGCATCTGCCGGGACGTCCGCACCAGCTTGTTGATCGTCTCGATCATGTGCACGGGAATACGGATCGTCTTGGCCTGATCGGCGATGGAGCGGGTGATGGCCTGACGTATCCACCATGTCGCATAGGTGGAGAACTTGTACCCACGGCGATATTCGAACTTGTCCACCGCCTTCATCAGACCAATGTTGCCTTCCTGGATCAGGTCGAGGAACTGGAGGCCACGGTTCGTATATTTCTTGGCAATGGAGATCACCAGCCGCAGGTTGGCCTCGATCATCTCCTTCTTCGCCCGGGTGGAATCACGCTCCCCACGGGAGATGGTCTGATAGACAAGGCGGAACTCGTCCACCGGCAGGCCGGTCTCCTTGGCAAGGGTCGCCACCTCGTCCCGCATCTTCTCAAGGGCGGGCAGGTGCCTGCTTGTCAGGGTCTTCCACCCCTTGCCGGGAAGCTGGCAGATGCCCTCGATCCAGTCCGGTGCCAGCTCATGATGGCGGTACCGGTCCATGAAATCCTCACGGGGAATCTTGCACTTCTCGGCCAGACGGAGCATCCGCCCCTCAACCGCATTGAGCTTCTGCACATGCGCCTTCAGGGACTGCACCAGCTCCTCGATGCGGTTGTTGTGCAGGTGCATCCGCTCGACGAGGGCAACCAGCTCCGTCCGCAGTTTGTTGTATTTCTTCTCGTCCGTATCGGATGCCTCACGCCCTTCCATCAGGATCTTCAGACGATGGCTCTGCATCTTGATGAGCTTCTGATAGAGCGGCTCGAAAGCCTCGAAAAGCAGCATGATGTCGGGGCGGAGCTTCTCCTCCAGCGCAGAGAGGGACAGGCCGCTGCCCTCGCCACCATTGCCCTCGCCCTCGCTGTCCTCGGTCTCGTCATCCGGTTCGTTTTCGTCCTCGGATGTTAGGTTTTCCATCTCTTCAGGTGATTCCGGGTCGCTCTGGCTGGCCTCCAGATCGATCACCTCACGCAGCAGCAGCGTCTCGTTCTTGAGCTGCTCATACCACCCCAGAATGGACTGGAAGGTCAGCGGGCTGCGGCACAGCCCCCCGATCATCTCGCCCCGCCCGGCCTCGATGCGCTTGGCAATGGCGATCTCACCCTCACGGGAGAGCAGCTCCACCGCTCCCATCTCACGGAGATACATGCGGACGGGATCATCCGTACGGCTGGCAGCAACGGCGTCGATGTTCCCGCCGTTGTTGTCATCCTCGGAGGCGTCCTCACTGCTGGCACGACTGTCACCGCCAGCCTCTTCCTCCTCCTTGTCCGCACTCTCGACGACCTGAATGCCCATCTCGGAGAGGGCCGCCATGACATCCTCGATCTGCTCGGAGGACATCTTGTCCTGCGGGAGGATGGCATTCAGCTCATCAAACGTGATGTGACCGGCAGACCGCCCCTTGGCAATCAGCTTCTTGACGGCCGAGGACTGCACGTCAAGCGGAGAGCTGTCCTGCTCTGGTGCATTACGGTCTGATCCAGAGGCTGATTTTGTGGCCATGCGTCTCTCCGTCAACTTTACTCGAAAGCCAGTAGTGGGGCAGCTTGGAATTGGTTAATCCCGCCCTCCAAGTCAAGGACCGCCACACCAGAAACTTGCGATTCCGTGCTTTAGACACCCGAATCAGGTCACAGGCCCGCCGCCCGAGGGGTCAGCTCCCTTTTTCCTCAAGCTCCGGGCTTTCACCCCGCCGCAGGGCAAACAGGACGGCCTGCCGGGCCTGCATGGCCGCCAGCAGGGCCCGCTTCGTCGTTTCATCCGATTCGGATGAGGAGCGGAGAAGGATGTCCACCGTCCTGCGGACCTCCTCCTCCACGTTCGCCTGAAGGTCCCGGAGATTTTCCAGCGCATAGAAATGCCACCAGAGCTTCATGGCCGCCTGGAGGCGGTCCTCTCCCTCCTCCACCTGCATCTGACGTGGCATCGGGCTGCCGCATACCTGCCGGACCGCCTCGGACAGGCCGTGCCCATCCATCCAGGCCCTGCAGCCTTCCGCCGTCAGCGCACCCTCACATTCGTCCGCCCAGCTCAGTATGGCCGTGCGGATGGATGAGAGCGGCTCCGGCAGGGACAGGCCGTTATAGTCCCGGTCGATGCCGGGCAGTATCTCGGGATACTGCAGCAGGATGGCCGTCAGGATGTTCAGCCTTTCTCCACGGCCTTCCGCCACCATCCGCCGTCCCGAAACCGGAATGACCGGGGCCATCCCGGCTCCCACGGCTCCCACGGCTCCCCGGACATCCCCCCTTCCCGTCTTCTGCCGACGGTAGCGGGCAAAGAACATGCCGTTCAGCGTGCTGGCATATTCGCTGGCCAGCAGCTTGTCCGGAATCATCTGGCTCAGTTCATAGAGCCTCTTCCGCAGGGCCGCACGGCGTTCCGGCGTCGGGTCCCGCTCCTGCGCCGTCAGCAGGCCGAACAGTTCCTCCTCCATCGGGCGGGCACTGGCCAGACGGCTCTCCATGCCCTGCGCCCCTTCCCGCTGGATGAGGGAGTCCGGATCGTCTCCTCCCTCAAGACGGCAGAACCGCAGGCTGCGCCCGACCTTCAGCAGGGGCAGGGCCACCTCGCAGGACCGCAGGGCCGCACGCTGGCCGGCCCCGTCTCCGTCGAAACAGATGACGGGCGTGTCCGTCATCCGCCAGAGCAGTTCCAGCTGCTCGCCCCCCAGGGCCGTCCCCAGCGGAGCCACCGCTCCGCCAAACCCCGCCTGCGCCATGGCGATGACATCCATGTAGCCTTCCACCACGACGGCCTGCGCCCCCTTATGGACGGCCTGCCGGGCCTGATCGATGTTGAAGAGCGTCCGCCGTTTGGAGAATATGTCCGTCTCCGGGCCATTGAGATATTTGGGCTGTCCATCCCCCAGGGTGCGCCCGCCGAAGGATATGATGCGCCCCTTCCTGTCCCGGATGGGAAACATGACACGGTTGAAAAACAGCTCGCCCCTGGGACGGCCCGCCTCGTCCGTCCGCATCAGCCCGACCTGGACCAGCGTCTCCGCCGTGATGTTCTTTCCTTCCAGAGCTTTCAGCAGGGAGCGTCCCTCACCGGACCAGCCCAGCCCGAAACGCTCCAGCGTGTCCCTGCTCAGTCCCCGTTTCTGGAGATAATCCAGCCCCGCACGGCCTTCCGGCTGGTAGAGCCTGCTGCGATAGACCGCCTGCACGGCCTCCATGACGTCATGAAGCGTCTGCCGGACACGGGCCTTCTCGACCTGCTGCGGGTCATCCGCCGGAACCTCCATCCCGGCTTCCGATGCCAGCCGTTCGACAGCCTCACGGAACCCGGCCCCCTCACTCTGCATGACGTAACTGATCGCATCGCCATGCGCCCCACAGCCAAAGCAGTGGTAATGATCGTCATAGATGTAGAGCGAGGGCGTCTTTTCCCCGTGAAAGGGGCAGCAGGCTTTCCAGTTCCGCCCGGAACGGACCAGCTTGCTGCGCCTGCCGAAGAGGGATGTGAGGGATGTCCGCTGGCGCAGTTCATCAAGAAACACGGTGTCTATGGCCATGCGCCCCACTGTGACACTCTCCCCCCCAAAAAGGAAGATGCTCCCGATTCACCCTTGACGAAAGCGGCCCGAGCTTCAACACACGACAGGTCACTCCATCCATTCCAGAAGCAGAGAGCGGGCCTTCATGACACGTTCCACCTTTACCGGCATCGCATGTGGTGCAGCAGCGGGCGCACTGTGGGGGCTGTCCCTCCTCGCCCCGGAGCTGATCGGCCCCTTTGCGCCGCTGCAGCTTGCCTCCGTGCGGTTTGTCACCTACGGCGTCATCGCCCTGCTGCTGCTCGCCCCGAAGCTGAAGAGGCTCCTCCCCCATCTGGGAGCAGCCGAATGGTGGGGCCTGCTGGGCCTCAGCCTGATGGGCAACATCGTCTATTACAGCCTGCTCAGCACGGCCGTGCAGCTCTGCGGGGTCGCCATGCCCTCCCTGATCGTCGGCTTCATCCCCGTCACGGTGACGCTCGTGGGGGCACTGCGGCATGATTCTGTCCTGCATGTCCGCCAGCTCGTTCCCTCCATGCTGCTCAGTGCAGGAGGGATCATCTGCATCGCCTGGCAGAACTTCCATAACGCCGCTCACCCGCAGCATCACAGCAGCCTGCTTCTTCAGGTCGCCGGTCTGGTCATGGCCGCCTGTGCCCTGTTGAGCTGGACGGGGTTTGTCGTCAAGAACGCCAACTGGCTGAAGCGGCTTGACCATGTGTCCAACAATGACTGGAACCTGCTGACCGGCCTCGTCACCGGTGCCCTCGCCCTGCTGATGCTTCCTCTGGCCTTCCTGCTGCCACAGCACCTGCCCGCTGCGGGCTGGGCACATTTCCTCATGATCGCCTGTGGGATCGGCCTGATGGCCTCGGTCGTGGCCAACGCCTTCTGGAACAGCATGACACGCCTCCTGCCCCTGACAATGGTCGGGCAGATGATCCTGTTCGAGACGCTCTTTTCCCTGTTCTACGGTTTCCTCTGGGAGCAGCGTTTCCCCACCCTTCTGGAAGGCTGCGCCATCATCCTGGCCATCAGCGGCGTGATCTCCTGCGTCCGTGCCCACGGCCCGGCAAAACACGGCTGAACACGCCTCCCCCCTTGACGAAGAGGACCGTACCGACAAAACAGGCCCCGATCACATCATCAATGACAGAAAACGAGCCTGCATGACACGGT
Source organism: Bombella mellum (assembly GCF_014048465.1). GTDB lineage: Bacteria > Pseudomonadota > Alphaproteobacteria > Acetobacterales > Acetobacteraceae > Bombella > Bombella mellum. The sequence goes on along the minus strand of NZ_PDLY01000003.1, from coordinate 328,057 downwards.
CCATTCTCATTGGCACCGCCTACGGTGCCATGGCGGGAGCCTTCTGGGGAATCACCTTCCTTGCCCCGGAGCTTGTCGCTCCCTTCACGCCTTTCCAGCTTGCCACGCTGCGTTACCTGACGTTCGGGATCGTCTCCCTGCTCATCCTCCTGCCACGGCTGAAGACGCTGCTGCCCCACATCACCTTCGGGGCGTTCCGTGCGCTCGTGCTGCTCGCCATACTGGGCAGCGTTGGGTATTACAGCATGATGGGCGTGGCCATCCAGCTTAGCGGCGTGGCCATGCCGTCCCTCATCATCGGATTCATCCCCGTGACGGTGACGCTGGCTGGCATCTTCCGTCATGATGCGGTCGTCACGCTCCGCCAGCTCGTCCCGTCCATCCTGCTCAGCACGGCGGGCATCCTCTGCATCTCATGGCAGAACTTCTTCGTCGGGTCCGCCCTGCACCATACCGGCCCGCTCCTCCAGGCCGTCGGACTGCTGATGGCCATTGGTTCCCTACTGGGCTGGACGCTCTTCAACGTCATCAACTCCGACTGGCTGAAAAAGCTCGACCACATCACCAGCGGAGAATGGAACCTGCTGACCGGCATCGTGGCCGGGGCCCTGTCGCTCGTCATCCTTCTGCCTGCCGCCTTCCTCTGGCCGACTCACCTGCCCACGACCGGCTGGACACGCTTCATCCTCATCTCCTGCGGCGTGGGGCTGTTCTCCTCCACCATCGCCAATGCGTTCTGGAACCGCATGACGCACCTCCTGCCGCTGACGATGGTCGGGCAGATGATCCTGTTCGAGACACTGTTCTCGCTGATCTACGGCTTCCTCTGGGAGCAGCGTCTCCCCACCATATGGGAGGCGGCCGCCTTCCTGCTCTCCGTCAGCGGGGTTCTCGCCTGTGTCCGGGCACACAGGAACAACGAAGCCTCCCACTCCTACCACTGACACGAAAAACCCCGCCTGACGGGACAGGCGGGGTTTTCACAATCCAGCACAAAGGCTGAAAATCCTCAGCCCAGATAGGCCTTGACGAGACCGCTTGCCCGTCCGGCATCCAGGGCCGCACCGAAGCGGCCCTTCAGCACGCCCATCACCTTGCCCATGTCCTTCATGCCCTCGGCACCCGTTTCCTTCACGGCCTCGGCGATGGCCTCCTTCAGGGCATCCTCGGAGAGTTCCGCCGGAAGATAGGTGCGGATGGTCTCGATTTCCGCCTCTTCCTTGGCGGCCAGCTCGGGGCGGTTGCCCTGATGGTACATGGCGGCGGACTCCGTGCGTGTCTTGATCATGGAACGCAGGGCCAGCAGGATGTCATCCTCGCTCACCTCCCCGCTCTTGGCCCGGGCGGCGACATCAAGATCCTTGATCTTGGCGGAAATGGCACGGATCTGCGCTACACGGTCGGACTGGCCGGCCTTCATGGCTGCCTTGAGATCGTCCATGATACGGGTACGGAGCGACATGATGGTCCTCTTTCACTTATGAGTTTATAATCTCTGAATACGGGAGTCCAAGAGGTAACAGCCCAGCCCCCTCCTGTCGATAAGGGCGGTCTTCATGAGACGGATGCAGATATGGGAAAAAACTTCCCACAGAGCGAAGAATTTCACCCCACCCTCACCCTGTGGGAAAAAACTTCCCATCCCCGCCATGCTGGTCTATGAAAACAGGTGCCCGACCGGGCGCAGGACAGACAGGGCACAGGGCAGGGAAGCAGACACATGAACGTCGATTCACTCATCAAGAAGACGGGCGGTGCGGCCAGGATCGCCCAGCTTACCGGTGTCAGCACCGAGGCCGTGCGCAAGTGGCGACAGGCTGGTATGATACCCACCAGACATTGGCCTGCCCTGCTTCATGTGCCGGGGATCACCCTGGCCGACCTGAACGAGACGTCAGAGGAGACATCCGCCATGACCCATCCCACCGATGACATGCCCCCCAAAGGTGCAACAGCCGTCCTCGTACTGGCTGATGGCTCCCATTTCTGGGGCCGTGGCTTTGGTGCCTTCAATGACGGTGCCGTAGGCGAGCTCTGCTTCTCCACCGGCATGACGGGCTATCAGGAAACGTTGACGGACCCTTCCTTCGCCGGGCAGATCATCACCTTCACCTTTCCCCATATCGGCAATGTCGGTACCAACGGGGATGATGACGAGGCCCCCACCATGGCGGCCCTAGGCCTCGTGGTGAAAGAGGATGTCACCGCCCCGGCCAGCTGGCGGTCCATCCAGCCATTGCAGGACTGGCTGAAAGCCCACGGGCGGGCCGGCATCAGCGGTGTGGACACGCGGGGCATCACCCGCCTGCTGCGGGACAAGGGACCACAGAACGCCCTGCTCTTCCACCCGAAGGATGGCCGTTTCGACCTCGCCGCCCTGCGCCAGAAGGCTGCGGAATGGCCCGGTCTGGAGGGGATGGACCTCGTGAAGGAGGTTGCCCAGCCCGCCCGCAGCTGGACGAAGACCACATGGCACAACACCCGCCCCGAGCGGGCCGTGAAACGCCGTGTCGTGGCCCTGGATTACGGGGCCAAGGACAACATCCTCCGCAGCCTCGTGGCCGCTGGCTGTGAGGTGCATGTCCTCCCCGGCACCGCCACGGGTGAGGAAATCCTCGCCCTGAAACCGGAAGGCGTCTTCCTCTCCAACGGCCCCGCCGACCCTGCCGCCACGGCCGTCTATGCCGTCCCGGCCATCCAGACCGTCATGGAGGCGGACATTCCGGTCTTCGGCATCTGCCTCGGCCATCAGCTTCTGGCCCGGGCACTGGGAGGCACGACCTACAAGCTGGACCGTGGCCACCGTGGGGCCAACCAGCCGGTGAAGGACCTCACGACGGGCCGGGTGGAAATCACCAGCCAGAATCACGGCTTCGCCGTGGATGAGAAGTCCCTGCCCGATACCGTCAGGGTAACGCATGTCAGCCTGTTTGACGGCTCGAACGAAGGACTGGCCTCCACCGTGAAGGAAGCCTTCTCCGTCCAGTACCATCCGGAAGCCAGCCCCGGCCCGACCGACAGTTTCTACCTCTTCGAGCGGTTTGTCGCCGTCATGGACCGCCGCGCCGCAGCCCGCACAACCAGCAAGGCAGGAGCCTGACCCATGCCCAAACGCACAGACATCCGCTCCATCCTCATCATCGGTGCTGGCCCCATCGTCATCGGGCAGGCCTGCGAGTTCGACTATTCCGGCGCACAGGCCTGCAAGGCCCTGAAGGAGGAAGGCTACCGTGTCATCCTCCTGAACTCCAACCCGGCCACCATCATGACCGATCCCGGTCTGGCCGATGCCACCTACATCGAGCCCATCACGCCGGAATTTGTCGAGCGCATCATCCTCAAGGAGAAGCCCGACGCCGTCCTGCCGACCATGGGTGGCCAGACGGCCCTGAATGCCGCCATGGCACTGGACAAGTCCGGCTTCCTCACAAAGCACGGCGTGGAGCTGATCGGCGCACGGGCTGACGTGATCGACCGTGCCGAGGACCGCCTGAAGTTCCGTGAGGCCATGGATGCCATCGGCGTGGAAAGCCCCCGCAGTGCCATCGCCCACACGCTGGACGAGGCCCGCACGGCCCTAGAGCATATCGGCCTGCCCGCCATCATCCGTCCGTCCTTCACCATGGGCGGCTCTGGCGGCGGCATCGCCTATAACCGGGAGGAATTCTCACAGATCGTGGCCAGCGGGCTGGATGCCTCCCCCACCACCGAGGTGCTGATCGAAGAATCCGTCATCGGCTGGAAAGAGTACGAGATGGAGGTGGTCCGTGACGTGGCGGACAACTGCATCATCGTCTGCTCCATCGAGAACATCGACCCGATGGGCGTCCATACCGGGGATTCCATCACCGTGGCCCCGGCCATGACGCTGACGGACAAGGAATACCAGCGGATGCGTGATGTCTCCATCGCCTGCCTGCGGGCCATCGGCGTGGAGACGGGTGGCTCCAACGTGCAGTTCGGCGTGAATCCGAAGGATGGCCGCATGGTCGTCATCGAGATGAACCCCCGCGTGTCCCGCTCCTCCGCCTTGGCCTCCAAGGCCACCGGCTTCCCGATCGCCAAGATCGCCGCCAAACTGGCCGTGGGCTACACGCTGGATGAGCTGACGAACGACATCACTGGCACCATTCCGGCCAGCTTCGAGCCGACGATCGACTATGTCGTCACGAAGATTCCCCGCTTCACCTTCGAGAAGTTCCCCAGCACGCCGGCCCTGCTCTCCACCTCCATGAAGTCCGTCGGTGAGGCGATGGCCGTGGGCCGCAGCTTCGCCGAATCCCTCCAGAAGGGCCTGCGCTCCATGGAGACGGGCCTGACAGGTCTGGACCCCGTGGAAGCTCCCGGCGATGGCTCCCCGGATGCCTACCGTGCAGCCCTCTCCGAGCCACGGCCGGAGCGCATCCTCATGGCCGCCCAGGCCTTCCGGGCCGGTCTCTCACTGGAGGACATTCAGGAAGCCTGCCATTTCGAGACGTGGTTCCTCCGCCAGCTGGAAGGCATCATTGCAACGGAACGTGAGATCGAGGCGAACGGCCTGCCAGATGACGCCATCAGCCTGCGCCAGATCAAGGCCCAGGGCTTCTCCGACCAGCAGCTTGCCCGCCTGAGCGGCAAAAGCGTGAAGGACGTCGTCGCCCTGCGCACGAAACTGGACGTGCTGCCCGTCTATCGCCGGATCGACACCTGTGCGGCCGAGTTCTCCTCCGACACGCCTTACCTGTATTCCACCTATGAAGGGGGCTTCGGCATCCCGGACTGTGAGAGCCGCCCGACGGACAGGAAGAAAATCGTCATCCTCGGCGGCGGCCCCAACCGGATCGGTCAGGGCATCGAGTTCGACTACTGCTGCGTCCATGCCGCCTACGCCCTGCGTGAGGCCGGTTTCGAGACGATCATGGTCAACTGTAACCCGGAAACCGTCTCCACGGACTATGACACGTCCGACCGCCTCTATTTCGAGCCGCTGACGGCCGAGGACGTCATCAGCCTCGTGAAGAAGGAGATGACGAACGGTACCGTTCTGGGCTGCATCGTGCAGTATGGTGGCCAGACCCCGCTCAAGCTCTCCCGTGCGCTGGAGGAAGCGGGCATCACCCTGCTGGGCACCCCGGCCGATGCCATCGACCGTGCCGAGGACCGGGAACGCTTCCAGGCCATGCTGCGCAAGCTGGGCCTGCGTCAGCCCCGCAACGGCATCGCCCGCACCCCCGACGAGGCCCTGAAGATCGCCGAGGAGGTCGGTTATCCGGTCGTGGCCCGTCCCTCCTACGTGCTGGGTGGCCGTGCAATGGAGATCGTCTATGACAGGGCCGGTCTCTCCCATTACCTCAACACCGTCCTGCGTGCCGCCGGTGAGGATGTCTCCACCGGGCCGGTCCTGCTGGACCACTACCTGAACGAGGCCATCGAGGCTGACGTGGACTGCATTGCTGACGGTCATGATGTCTATGTCGCCGGGGTGATGGAGCATATCGAGGAAGCTGGCATCCATTCCGGCGACTCTGCCTGTTCCCTGCCGCCCTACACGCTCTCCCCGGCCCTGGTGACGGAGCTGAAGGCCCAGACCGAAGCCATGGCCCGTGAGCTGGGCATCCGTGGCCTGATGAACGTGCAGTTCGCCATCAAGAATGACGAGGTGTTCGTTCTTGAGGTCAATCCCCGTGCCTCCCGCACGGTGCCTTTCGTGGCCAAGGCCACGGGTGTGCCGGTCGCCAAGATCGGTGCCCGCATCATGGCCGGTGCCAGACTGTCCGAGTTCCCGCTGGAGGGCCGGTCCGTCGCACCGCATGTGGCCGTCAAGGAAGCGGTCTTCCCCTTCAACCGCTTCTCCGGCGTTGACACGATCCTCGGTCCGGAAATGCGCTCCACCGGTGAGGTGATGGGGCTGGATGCCAACTTCGAGATGGCCTTTGCCAAATCCCAGCTGGCCGCTGGCGTGAGGCTGCCTCAGGCAGGCACCGTCTTCCTCTCCGTCCGGGAAAGTGACAAGGCCCATGTGCAGCCACTGGCCCGCAAGCTGGTGGAGATGGGCTTCACCATCCTTGCCACCCGTGGCACGGCAGACCGGCTGAAGGAAGCCGGCATTCCCGTCACCCGTGTCAACAAGGTACTGGAAGGCCGCCCGCACTGCGTGGATGCCATCCGGTCCAACGAAGTACAGATGGTCATCAACACCGCCCAGGGTGGCCAGTCCGCCCGGGACAGCTTTGACATCCGCCGCTCCGCCCTGACGATGAACGTGCCGCATTACACGACCATCGCCGGTGCCAGGGCCGTCACCTATGCCATTTCTGTCCTGAAACAGAAGAAACCGGATGTGGCTCCGCTGCAATCCTATTTCCACGGCACCTTCTAAGAGAGGACTTGCAGCACGCACAATGTGCTGTTTATCCTGTCTGCCACAGCGTATGCCGCCCCGCCCTTTTCCGCTCCATGCGGAAGAGGGCGGGGCGGTATGCCATTCATCTCATTATCAGTGTGAGGATGCCCTCCATGCAGAAAAGCCCCATGACCGCCCAAGGACTGAAACGCCTTGAGGATGAGCTGCGCCAGCTCAAGTCAGAGGAACGCCCCGCCGTCATCCGGGCCATTGCAGAAGCCCGCTCCCACGGAGACCTCTCCGAGAATGCGGAATACCACGCCGCCCGGGAGCGTCAGTCCTTCATCGAGGGGCGGGTGCTGGAGCTGGAGAGCCTGATCTCCACGGCCGAGGTGATCGACCCCACGACCCTCTCCGGCAGCCGCATCCAGTTCGGTGCCACGGTCGAGCTGGTGGATGAGGAAACCGACAAGGAAAGCACCTACCAGATCGTCGGCGCTCACGAAGCTGACATCAAGCAGCACCGCATTTCCATCTCCTCCCCCCTTGCCAAAGCCCTCATCGGGAAGGAAGCTGGGGACAGCGTTTCCGTCCCGGCACCGGGTGGGGACCGTACCTATGAAGTTCTGAAAGTGATCTACAGATAATGCCGGACTCTGCTTCCAAGACCAGCCTGACCTTCAACGACGTCAAAGACGCCCAGAAGCGCATTGCCGCCACCATTGCCCGCACACCCACGATCAGCAATGTGGCCCTCTCCCGGCTGACGGAAGCAGAAATCATCATCAAGCTGGAGAATCTTCAGGCCATCGGCTCCTTCAAGGAGCGTGGGGCAGCCAACCGCATGGCCCTGCTCACGCCTGAAGAACGCAGGCGGGGTGTCATCACCGTCTCGGCAGGCAACCATGCCCAGGGCGTAGGGCGACAGGCCAGCCTTCTGGGCATGGAAGCCACCATCGTCATGCCCCGTTTCACCCCCGCCACCAAGGTGGCCGCCACCCAGAGCTGGGGAGCCAGAGTCGTTCTGGCTGGCGAGAATTTCGACGAGGCCGTGAAAACAGCCGAAAAAATCCGTCAGGAAGAAGGCCAGACCCTCATCCACCCCTTCAATGATCCTGCTGTCATCGCCGGACAGGGTACCTGCGCTCTGGAAATGATTGAGGATGCGCCCGATCTGGATGCCATCGTGGTGCCGGTCGGTGGCGGTGGCCTCATGGCCGGTTTCGTCACGGTGCTGAAAGAACTCAGCCCGAAGACGAAGCTCTATGGCGTGCAGGTGGAAGGCTATTCCCCGCTGGGTGCCTACCCGGAACCGCTCCGCTCCGTTCCCGGCGGGTCAACCATTGCCGAGGGCATCGCCGTCGTCCAGCCGGGCCATCACTGCCTGGATGTCATCGGCGAGAACCTTGATGGCGTGTTCGTCGTCAATGAACTCCAGGTCGAAAGTGCCATCACGACGCTGGCCGAAAAGGCCCGTCAGGTGGGCGAAGGGGCCGGAGCCACACCACTGGCCGCCATTCTGGCAAACCACGATTTCTTCAAGGGCAGGAAGGTGGGCTTCCCCATCTCCGGCGGCAACATCAATGCCCGCATCCTTGCCCATGTCATCCTCCGCTCCCTTCTGCGGGAAGGGCGCATCCTGCGGCTGATCTTCCAGATTCCCGACCGCCCCGGCCTGCTGGCCGCCATCTCCGAGAAGATTGGCAGCTATGGTGGCAACATCATCGAGGTCTCCCATCACCGCCTCTTCGCCGCTCCTTCCGTGCAGACGGCAGAGCTGGTGGTGATGATCGAAGCCCGTGACACGGAACATGCCCTGGAAATCGAGCGGGAACTCTCCCGCCATTACCACGTCGAACGGGACTGACCCCTGGAACATCCTCCGAAACAGAAGGGAGCGGCTCCGCCCGTGTGAGACGGGGCCACTCCCTTTTTTGCGTTCAGGCTCCCTCTTCGTCCGGGACGAAATGAAGGGCCAGACCATTGGTGCAGTAACGCAGCCCCGTGGGCGGAGGGCCATCAGGGAAGACATGTCCCAGATGACCGTGACAGCCAGCACAATGTATCTCCACCCGCACCATGCCAAGACTGCGATCCTCACGCTCGCCCACCGCCCCGGGTACGGCCCGGAAGAAAGACGGCCAGCCTGACCCGCTCTCATATTTCGCCGTCGAGCTGAACAGCCTCTTCCCGCAGGCGGCACAGTCATAATGACCAGGCCGTTTCTCACCATTCAGCGGGCTGGAACCCGGCGGCTCGGTCCCGTGACCATGCAGGACATGCTTCTGCGCCTCGCTGAGCGGCCCACAGCCACAGCCCTGACGTCCTGTCCGTTCTGCCTCATCCATGACCATTCCTCTTTCCTTTCCCTGGGTACAGGGGCCTCCGCCCCGTCTGGACAGACACCCCGTTCTCCGCCACAAAAGGCGGGCTACCCTGCCGTCTGACTGATCTCATGCCATCAGACGTGTTTTTCAAGCCCTGTGCACACACCATCCAGAAAGGGGTTTTCAGGCAGGCTCATGGTCCTGAAGCGATCCACCACCCTCCGGTTCCTGCTCCAGCTGGTGACGGCATTCCTCGCCTGCGGACAGGCCGGCCATGCCGCACCCGCCCGGAACGGCCCCGACACCCTCTGGGGATCCGACACGCCCATCCCCACCACCGAGGCCGGAATCCGCAAGGCACGGGCCGCCCGCCTCAACCTTCAACAGCTCCTTACCCAGAAAGCCCGCCTGCTCCAGCAGAAAGAAGAGGAAACCCGCCGGGCGGAGGCCCAGGCCCATCTCAGTGCCCGCCAGCTCTCCCGCCTGCGCCAGAGGCAGGCCCTGCTGGCCCGGCAGCATGACCTGATCGAAAACCGCCTCACGAAAGTTTCCACGCAGCTGGAACAGCTCAGCAGCGGCAACGCCCTGCTTCAGGAAAAGGAAAAAACCGTTCTTCTGGATGAAGCCGCCCGTCTCCCGGCTCTCCAGCAGCTTGATGCGGCCCCCGAACTCGCCCTGCTGATGCCACCGGAAAATCCGGCCATCAGTCCCGACGTTCCCGTCGCCCTGCTCGCCCTGCGGCACGGGCAGAATCAGCAGGCCATGCAGCAGACCCTCCAGCAGCAGACTCGCCTGCACAGGGAACAGACCCGCCTGACCAGCCAGAGCCAGAGCATCGCCGCACAGGAAACACGCCTCCAGACCCGCCAGAGCGAGGCTGAGAGCCGGGCCGAACAGGCCGCCATGAAGTCGGAACAGGCCCAGCAGGCCCTCCTGAAACAGCAAGCCCTCCTGACACAAGCCCGCCAGAGCACGGAAGCCCTAACGGCCATCATCACCGTGCTGGCCCGGCAGGAGGCTGAGACACGCCGCCGCCTGAAGGAACAGAAGGCCCGGTTCCACAGGCTGCACCAGCACCACAGGGAACAGGAAGTGGAGCAGGAGGACCGCAGCTTCAATCCCGGCAAAGGACTCAGACGGGGAGGCGCACGTGCCCCCGTGCAGGGGCGCATCGTCACACGCTGGGCACAGCCCACCGAGGCCGGACCTGCCACGGGGCTGACCTACCAGACCGCACCTTCCGCCACCGTGACCGCCCCCTGTACGGGCCGCCTGCTCTTCAGCGGGGCCTTCCGCTCCTTCGGCCCGATGGTGATTCTGGACTGCGGGCAGAAACAGAGGCTCGTGCTGGCCGGTCTGGGGACGATCCAGCTCCAGAGCGGCCAGTCCGTCCGGCAGGGGGGCGTGATCGGCCAGATGCCGACCCGGGACCCGCTCCTCTTCGTCCAGCTGCGTCAGGGAACGGAACTTGTGGACCCTGCACGCTTCTTCTGAAAAGACTCAAAAGAACTTCGAGAAGACATCACGGGGACCTTGGGAGTTTCACCCCTGTCAAAAACACTGTAAGCTGACGTCACCATGTTTTCAGGGTCAGATGCCCTGTAATGCCGACCATTAACAGATGACTACTGGCAGACTGCCCGTTTTTTAAAGTTAAGGAATAAACCGACCATGAACTTCCGCACTGGCCTTATGCTGGGTCTTGCCTGTTCAGCCATGGGTGTTGCTTCTGGTACCTTTCTTGCCAGCCGCCCGGCACTCATTCCCCCCGCCTGGGCACAGGAAACCGCACACAAGGACAGTAACAGCAGCCCGGCCAGCAGCGGCGACAGCAACAATGCCGAGACCGTCCGCATGCTGACGCTGCTGGGGACGGTAATGGACATCGCCCACTCGGAATATGTCTCCCCCCTGCCCAACAAGAAACTCATCCGCAATGCCATTGACGGCATGATCAGCAATCTGGACCCACACTCCTCCTTCATGGATGCCCAGCAGCTGAAGGACATGCAGGACGAGATGGCGGGCCAGTTTGGCGGTCTGGGATTACAGGTGCAGGGTGAGTCCGGTCATGTGCGGGTCGTCTCCCCCATTGATGACACGCCGGCCGCCCGGGCGGGCATCCAGTCCGGCGATGTCATCACCATGGTGGACAACAAGAGCATCGCCGACCTCACGCTGGATCAGGCCGTCCGCAAGATGCGGGGCAAGCCGGGCACGCAGATCACCCTGACCATCCTGCGCCCCAAGACCGGCAAGCAGCAGAACCTGACCCTGACACGGGAGATCATCCATGTGCAGATCGTCCGTTCCGCCCTCTATGGGCAGACGGGCTACATCCGCCTCAGCGAATTTGATGATTCGCTGGAAAAGGAGATGCGCAAGGCCTACGGCAGGCTTGTCCAGTCCGTCGCCAAGACGCCCGGCAAGACTCTGAACGGCCTCGTGCTGGACCTCCGCTCCGACCCCGGCGGGAAGCTGGACCAGGCCATCGCCGTGGCCCGTGACTTCATCAAGGATGGCGAGATCGTCTCCATCCGTGGCCGCCATCCGGAGGGCAACCAGCATTGGGATGGTGTCGGCAAGGACATTACCCACGGCCTGCCCATCATCGTCCTGACCAACGCCGGCTCGGCCTCTGCCAGCGAGATCGTGGCCGGTGCGCTGAAAGACCATCGCCGGGCCGTCATCATGGGAGACCGGACCTTCGGCAAGGGGTCCGTCCAGACGATCATTCCCATTGCCGACCAGGGGGCCATCCGGCTGACGACAGCCCGCTATTACACGCCGTCGGGCCGGTCCATCCAAGGGCTGGGCATCACGCCGGACGTGCCCGTTCTGGCCAGCCGGGATGATGATACCCTCTTCACCTATCACGAGGCTGACCTCGCCCACACCATCACCAACACGGATGGAAAGCTTCCCAAGGAGGCCCCACGGACGGACCTGCCCGCTTTCGCCAAGACCGTGGAACGTCTGCCCCCGGCCAAATGGCCTGCTTTCGACCCTGCGAAACCGGAAACGGACTTCCAGCTCCAGCAGGCCCTGCATTTCATCAATGCCCAGGCTGGCGGGGCTGATGCGGCCCATGAGGCCACCCTCCTCGCCCATCCACAGCTGCCGCCACAGTCCCACGACACGGCCCCTGACGAGGCCAAGGGAGACGGTGCAGCAAAGACGAAGAAATAAGCCCATGTCCCTGCGTGAAACACTGGCCTACCGCCCCAATGTCGGCATCGTCCTCTTCAATGAGAAAGGCGAAATCTTCATGGCCCGCCGTGCGGACCTGCCGGGAGCCATCTGGCAGTTTCCGCAGGGCGGCATTGATGAAGGCGAAGAGCCGGAACAGGCCGTCTGGCGGGAAATGAAAGAGGAAATCGGCACGAACAACGCCACCATGATCGGCAGGCGTGAGGGCTGGTTTCTTTACGACCTGCCAGACCACCTCATCGGCAAGGCCCTGCACGGGAAATATCGGGGGCAGAAACAGCAGTGGTTCCTCTTCCGTTTCACCGGTCAGGACAGCGACATCAGACTGGACACGTTTGAGGAAATCGAGTTCACCACATGGCGTTGGGTGCCGCCAGAGGATGTCCTGAGCGGCAGGTACAATCTGGGCTTCAAGAAGGAAGTCTACGAACGGCTCCTGCCCGACATCCTTGCCATCTATCGGGCGGCGTCCAAAGCCTGAGCCTTCACCAGCCGGGCATAAAGTCCGGCCTTGGCCATGAGCTGGGCATGGGTGCCCGTCTCGACAATCTGACCCTGATCCAGCACCACGATGTGATCGGCACTCTGCACGGTGGAAAGCCGATGCGCCACGATGAGCGTCGTCCGTCCCTGCCGAAGCTGGGCCAGAGCCTCCTGCACACGGGCCTCGTTTTCTGAGTCCAGCGCACTGGTGGCCTCATCCAGCAGCAGCAGGCGGGGGTTACGCAGCAGGGCACGGGCCAGCATGATGCGCTGCCTCTGCCCACCCGAGAGCCTCTGCCCACCGGGGCCGATGATGGTTTCCAGCCCTTCCGACAGATCATGCACGAAATCCAGTGCCGCCATCCGGCAGAGTACCTCCACCTCCTCCCGTGTTGCGGAAGGACGGCCAAGATGGATGTTCTCCCGCACGCTCATGTCGAACAGGGCCGTTTCCTGACTGACATAGGCCAGATGATCCCGCAGGCTGGCCAGCGTGAGGGACCGTATGTCCACCCCCTCCAGCGTGATCGTCCCTTCCGTCACGTCAAAAAGACGGGGGATCAGGGCCAGCATGGTGGATTTCCCTGCCCCGCTCGGCCCGACCAGAGCCACGCTCTGTCCCGGCCTCACATCCAGCGTGATGTTCTTCAGGGCATGACAGCCATCGTCAAACCGGTATGATACATCCCTGAACACAAGGTGCCCCGGCCCTTCCGGCAGGGGCCGGGCCTCCGGCTGTTCCTGCACGCTGGCCGGTTCATCAATCACGGCAAAGATACGTCCCAGCCCGGCCAGTCCTTCCTGCATGGAGGTATTGAGCGACCCCAGGGCACGCAGAGGACGTGAGGCCGCAAACAGGGCGGCAATGAAGGCCGTGAAGTCCCCCAGCGTGGCCCCGCCCGTGGCGGCACGCCAGCCCGCAAACCCCAGCACGAAAGCGATCGCCACACCGCCGATGACCTCCAGCATCGGGTCCAGACGGGCACGGTTGCTGGCAATGCGGAAGAACATGTCATGCAGCCTGTCGAGAGCCGAACCGATGCGGTGATGCTCATGCCCCTCCATCCGGTAGATGCGTATCTGCCGGGACAAGGAGAAGCTTTCCGTCAGCAGGGCCGAGGCTTCCCCGACCTGCTCCTGCATCCCGCCGGAGGCCCGGCGCACCCGCCGCCCGAGCTTCTGCACGGGAATGATGGCCAGAGGGTACAGCACGACCGCAATCAGGCTCAGTTCCCAGTCCGTCCAGATCATGGAGGCGACAAGCCCGATGATGGTGATGACATCCCCCAGCGCATTGACCGAACGTGTCAGAGCTTCCCTCATGGCGAGGGCATCCGTGGTGAAGCGGGCCGCCCAGCGGGCGGGAGCCTCCCTTTCAATCCGGGCCACATCCGCCTTCAGGGCATGGGTGAACATGCGTTCCTGAAGACGCCGCACGACCTGAAGGACCAGTGCCTGCACGCAGACATTCTGCCCATACTGGGCCAGAGCCTTGGCCCCCGTCACGGCCACCACCAGCAGGGGAATCTGATACAGGATGCGGGGATCATGTGCCGTGAACATGTCGATCGCCCGCTTGATGACAAGCGGATAGGCCGCCGTCAGCAGGGCCATGACGACCGTCAGCACGAACACGGCCAGCAGCATGAGCCGGTGCCGGGCAATGTCCTCCCGCCAGAGCCTCCGCATCAGGGGGAAGGTTGCCTCATACGCTGCCCTGTCCGCAGGGTGCCTGCCTGTCTGCTGTGTCATGCAGACCTTCTAGCAGCCCCCTCAGGAAGGGGAAAGCTGGTGGCTCACCCAGTCCCGACATGCCCCGGCATCGGGACGGCAACCCTGTGTGAGCCACCAGTGCTGCGTCTGTTTCAGCCACCGCCCCATTTCCGGCCCCGGTTTCACACCCAGAGCGATCAGGTCCCGCCCCGCCAGAGGAAAAACGGGCTGCTCCACGGTTTCCAGCCTGTGCCGCAGTTCATCCCAGCCCTCATCGGGCCGTCCCAGCTCCTGCGCCTGCACCAGCCAGCTTCGCAGCAGCAGGATGGACCTGTCCTGCTGGAAAAGAACCCGCCGGATGTCGTCATCATCCAGCGTGACCGCCAGTTCCGGCCCGGGTCTGGCAAAAGCGGCCAGCATGTTCCGGCTCTCATTGGAGAGTTTCAGATGGGCCCCGACGTCCGCCATGCCCTGCCCGTCCCCTCCGCCGGGTGGATACAGGACGGCAAGACGATGCAGCGGCTCGGCAGGATCACCACAGGCCAGAAGACGCTCCAGACCAGACAGGGGTGCATGATGTGGCAGCAGCACGGCAAGGGTGCCCGTTTCCTCCATCAGCTCCAGCGTTCGCAGAAGCTGCGGGCCTGACAGGATTTTCAGCAGCTCCATCGCCACACGCTCGACTGAAAGACGGGTCATCCTCTCCCGCAGGCGGATGATGGCCTGACAGGTCTCACCATCCGGTTCGCCACGGTCATAACGGGCAAAAAAGCGGAAAAACCGCAGGCACCGCAGGGCATCCTCCTCGATGCGCCGTGCCGCCTGCCCGACAAACCGTACCTTCCCGGCCCGGAGATCATCCAGTCCGCCGAAATAATCATGCAGCTGCCCATCCTGATCCAGCGACATGGCGTTGATCGTGAAGTCCCGCCGCTGGGCATCCTCCTCCCAGTCGTCCGTCCAGGCAACGGTGGCATGGCGGCCATCAGTACTAACATCACGCCGCAGGGTGGTGATTTCATAAGGATGATGGTCAATCACCGCCGTGATGGTTCCATGCTCAAGACCGGTCGGTATCACCCTGGCACCGACCTCTTCCAGCCGCCGCTGGGCCTCTGCCGGTGGAACCGGGCTGGCCAGGTCCAGATCATGCACGTCACGGCCACAGAGCAGGTCCCGCACGCAGCCTCCCACCAGCCGGGCCTGCGGCAGAGCCTGCCAGATACGGGCCAGCCCGGCGTGACCGGGCACATCGGACAGGGCTTCCAGAAGAGCGGCCGGAGATGGCGTCCTGATGGTCACACGCACAGCTCCTCAAGGTCGTCCACGGTCTCATCCGGCAGACGGGAAAGCGGGAAGAACATCCCGTGGCTCCAGACTCCCAGGCAGGGTTCACCTCCCACGCAGCCCGGAACGGCCAGAGCCGCCAGCTCGAAAAGGACCGCCCGGCTGATGCGGGCCAGAATGGGCTTCCCGCCTGCTCCGGTCCTCATGTGGATGTAGGGCACGGTCGCTCCATCAGCCGGGCGGTCCCAGTCACACAGAAGGGGATGCTCCGCATCCACACAGAAGACCTCATCCAGATTGGTCCGCAGGCACAGTGTCTGCGTCTTTTCCGAACAACCCCTGAAATCCAGCTCCACAGCCAGAAAGGGAACGTCATCCACCTGTATGACGCCAGCCTCGGTCGGCGTCCGCAGCCAGTAACGTCCCTGGCGGTCCCGGTCGAGGCAGGAGGCGAACAGGCAGAGCATGGCCTTGCGCCGGATGGGCGTCCCCCGATACAGCCATGTCCCGTCCCGCCGGATATGGAAAGGCAGGTGCAGGACCATCTCGTCCTCGGACATCACGGCCTCATCCGGCCCCTCAAGAAGCGGCACCGCCCTCTCATAAGACTTGACGCTCATGGTCTCCTCCCTGCTGCCTCATCCCAAACAGACACCGATCCATCAGACCTGAACCAGATACCGGCAGGCGGCCGGCACACCACTTTCCTGCAACACTCCCTTTTTCAAGGAGGGTTTTACATGGTAGCTTACCTGCCTGCCCCAGAGTTGGGGATGATCCTGGCCTGTTAAAAGCCCCTAATCCTCTGTTTCAGAACCTGTAATGACCCAGAACTCTTCCGCATCCGGCTCAGCTCCCCCCCAGGGTGAGGGCCTTCACCATGATGAAACCGTCCTCACCTTTGATGGACTGGCCCCCCGGCTGAAAGCCCTCACGCAGGAGATCGGCCAGATCGTCCTCGGCCAGGAGACGGTCATCGAGAACGTTCTCACGACCCTTCTGGGTGGCGGCCATGCCCTGCTGCTGGGGGCTCCCGGCCTCGGCAAGACGCTGCTGGTGAACACCTGTGCCCATGTTCTGGGTCTCGAGGACAGCCGCATCCAGTTCACGCCGGACCTCATGCCGTCCGACATCACCGGGGCAGAAATCCTTGAACAGGACGAGCAGGGCAGACGGCATTTCCGTTTCCTCCACGGCCCGCTCTTCGGCCAGCTTGTCCTGGCGGACGAGATCAACCGTGCCAGCCCCCGCACCCAGTCCGCCCTCCTCCAGGCCATGGCGGAAGGACACGTCACGCAGGGCGGCAAGACATGGGCACTGCCGAAGCCGTTCCATGTTCTGGCCACGCAGAACCCCATCGAGCAGGAAGGCACCTACCCCCTGCCGGAAGCCCAGCTTGACCGCTTCATGATGCGCATTCCGCTGGATTTCCCCGCACGGGCTGCGGAGAGACGGATGCTGCTCCAGACGACCGGAGCCACGAAACGGAAGGCGGACCGTCTGTTCTCCACGGCAGACCTCCTCACGACGCAGAAGCTCGTCCGCACGCTGCCCGTCGGCGAGACGGTCCTTGATGCCATCCTGAACATTGTCCGGGGCCTGCGGCCACAGGATGACACCGCCAGTGACGAGGTCCGCCAGTCACTGGATTACGGCCCCGGCCCCCGTGCGGCGCAGGCCCTGATGATGGCCAGCCGGGCACGGGCCATGCTGCATGGCCGTCTGTCCCCCTCCCTTGAGGATGTGCGTGTTCTGGCCGAGCCCGTGCTGGCGCACCGTCTGGGCATCAGTTTCGCCGCACAGACGCAGGGCGTGAATGCCAGACAGCTCATCGCCGGGCAGCTGAAACGTCTCGGCTAGACCGGCTTCATCACGGCGGTTTCAGAAACACGGACATGGCCAGCTCACCTTCCTTCTTCCGGCGGCTGTTCGGCTCCCGCAAAGAGCACGACACGCCCCCTCATCATGTGTCCCTGCCGGAGCTGGTCCTGTCAGCCCACGGGCTGGCACGGCAGCTGCGCAGCGGACCGCACGGCAACCGCAGGGCGGGAGATGGCCATGAATTCTGGCAGTTCCGCCCCCACCAGCCGACGGAACCGGCGTCCCTGATCGACTGGAAACAGTCCGCCCGGTCACCGGAACCGGACCTGCTATGGGTCCGTGAACAGGAACAGCACACCCCCCGGCCACTCTTCATCTGGGTCGATCCCTCCGCCTCCATGCGATGGCGGTCCGCCGCCTCCCTGCCCACGAAACATGAGGCCGCCTTGGGGGACGCCCTCGCCCTCGGGCAGGCAGCCCTGCTGGGTGGAGAGGATGTGGGCATCCCCGGCTCCCGGCCCCGTTTCTCGGGCCATCAGGCCCTGTCCCGTCTGGCCCATGCCCTCATGCAGCTTCCCACCCGGGACGGAACTGGACAGGACGCCGTGCTGCCCGGCCTTGCTGGCATGCCACCTCGCGCCGCCCTTCTGGTGGTCAGTGACTTCCTCTGGGATGAGAGCATGGTGCAGCACTTCCTTGCCTGTCTGGCCACCCATCCCGGCCGCACCGCCCTGCTGGCCGTGCTGGACCCGCAGGAACACCACCTGCCGTTCAGCGGGTCCGTCCAGTTCACGAGCTGCGAGGCGGAACCTGACCTGACCCTTCCCGCCACGGAAAGCCTCCATGACGCCTACCAGACTCGACTGACGGACCATTTCCGCCAGTTCAAAAGGGCTGGACGGGGACAGACGCCTTTCTTCCGCTTCCATGTCACGGACCAGCCCGCCCTGCCCGTACTGGCCGCCTGCCACCACTTCCTGCGGGGGCATTCATGACGTTCCTGTCTCCCTACCTGCTACTGTTCCTTCTTCTCCTGCCCGCCCTGTGGTGGCTGGTCCGGGCAATCCCGCCACAGCCCCGGAAACAGCGTTTCCCATCCCTCGTCCTTCTCCGGTCCCTCTCGCCCGTCAGGCAGGATGCGGCCCGCACGCCGCTCTGGCTCCTTCTCCTGCGCCTGACCGCCCTGACCCTGCTCATCCTGGCCTTCTCCCGCCCCCTCCTCATTCCCCGGCAGGACCGGCAGCCCCCGCAGAAACTGGTCCTCATTCTGGATGACGGCTGGGCGGCCATCCCTCACTGGGAAGAACGCAGGCAGACCGCCCTCGCCCTGGGAGAAGCCACACTCCGCTCCGGCGGACAGGTCACCCTGCTGCTCAGCACGCCGGATGCGGACGGCCACATGCCCCGTCCCTTCCAGCCTGCCGACCGGGCCGCCCTGCAACAGTTCCTTTCCGGTCTGTCGCCCCATACATGGCCGGGAGACCGGCAGGCCCTCGCACGGCAGATGCAGGGCCTCGCCCAAGACCTGCATGAAGCCACCGTGATCAGCCTGTCTGACGGTCTGGCCCAGCCGGGGGATGACGCCCTGCGTGCGGCCCTTCATCCGGCACACCACACCGATGACATACGCTGGCCCCGCTGCGACCTCATCCGTCTTTCCGTCCAGCAGAACCGCCAGCTGACGGCACTGGCTGAAACGCTCCCCGACTGCCCGAAACGGACACTCCGCCTGCTGGGCATGACGCTGGAAAAAGACGGCCATCTTGCCGGACGGTCCGCCGCATCGCTTTCCACCGGAACCCGGCATACCCTGCCTGACCCGGACCAGGCCGATGCCTTCAGTCTTCCCTCCGTTCCCGGCCCGGCGGGCATGGTCCTCCTGCCCGGCAGGGCGGAGCAGCACCGGGTGGGCCTGTTGCGCACCAGCGGCGACGACACGCCGCTAACAGGCAGTAGTTTCTATCTGGCCCGGGCCATGCAGGCCATCACCCCCTATCAGGAAGGATCTCTGGACAGCCTCCTGCCTCGCCACCCAGACATCATCATCGCCACGGATGGCTCCCTCTCCGGGACCGCCCTGAAAGACATGCTCGGCTGGGTCCGCAAGGGCGGAATCCTGATCCGCTTTGCCGGACCGGAACTGGCCAGACAGAGCCAGCAGGACATGCAGGGGGACGAGGCCGCCCTTCTGCCCGTGCCGCTCCTCTCCGGCATGAGACAGCTCGGCGGCCCGATGTCGTGGGGCAGCCCCCAGAAGCTAGCCCCCTTCCCAGCGGACACCCCTTTCGCCGGACTGACCGTTCCGGATGACGCCACCATTTCCCGTCAGCTTCTGGCCCAGCCCACGGACGATCTGTCCCGCCACGTCTGGGCCACACTGACGGACGGCACCCCCCTCGTGACCGCCCGGCAGGAAGGGCAGGGGCTGATCATTCTTTTCCACGTCACGCCAACGGCGGACTGGTCCAGCCTGCCCCTCTCCGGCCTGTTCCCCCAGATGATGGAACGCCTCGTCACCCGCACACCCGTCATGCAGAAACGGGATATTTCAGACCATGCCCCGTCAGACAGTCTGGCCCCGTGGCGGATCCTGAATTCCGACAAGACACTCGTCCCACCACCACCGACCGTCCGGCCGGTACTCAGGATGGACGGACAGTCCGTCGAGGCCCTGCACCCCGTCGGCTTCTATGGCGGGGCCGCACAGCATCATCCGCTCAATCTGGCCGACCACCAGCCACCGCTGGCGGATGAACCCGCCCTAGGCCAGATCAGGCCAGCCGGACAGGCCGTGCCGGAACGGCCGCTCTGGCCGATCCTCATGCTGCCGGCTCTGGGGCTGCTGCTTCTGGACCTTCTCTTGTCCCTTGCCCGTTCCGGCCTGTTCCGTTTCTCCCGATCCGCAGCCCTCTGTCTGGGGATTGGACTGCTTGGCATCCAGCCCCTCCAGGCCGCCACGACCGACCAGACAGCTCCCGCCTCACAGTCTGTCCCCCCGGCGGCCCTGGCCATCCGTCTCGCCCATGTCCAGACCGGTGACAGTGCGACGGATGATGCCGTCCAGCAGGGGCTGGAAGGCCTGACACGCTTCCTGAACCAGCGCAGCACCACCCATCTGGACAGTCCCGTGGGGGTCGTGCCGGGGCAGGATGATCTGGCCTTCTATCCTCTCCTCTACTGGCCTATCACACCCGGAACCCGTCTGGATGCTGCCGGTAGGGCCGCCCTGAAGAACTACATCCAGCATAATGGCATGATCCTGATTGACGAGATGGGAGCCGGGAGCGACATGGATGGCACGGATGGCCACGCCACCCGCACAGCCCTCCGGGCCGCCACGGAAGGGCTGCCCATACCGCCCCTCACCACCCTGAACGACCAGCACACCCTGTCCCACACCTTCTACCTGCTGCATGATTTCCCCGGCCGCATCGCCGGTCAGCCCGTCTATGTCGCCCGACAGGGAAATGAAGACAGCGAAGATGTCAGCCCCGTCATCATCGGCAATGCCGACTGGGCACACGCCTGGGCCGTGGACCAGAACGGAGAACATCCCTTTGCCGTCATTCCGGACGGGGAAAGCCAGCGTACTCTGGCCTACCGCTTCGGCTTCAACACCATCATCTATGCCCTGACAGGAAACTACAAGAACGACCAGCGTCACTACCCGGAAATGCTGAAACGCCTCAGGAACGGGGACGATGACAGCCCGGACGGAACCGATGAAAGCGAGGCTCCATGACAGGCATACTGTCCTCCATCATCTGGGCACCATTCCTGCCTCTCTGGCTGCTGGCAGCACTCGCCGTCATCTCTCTTCTGCCCGGCCTTTACGGAACCATCCGGGGCGGACGGGGTGTCGCATGGCGGACGGGAGCGATCCTTCTCGGGCTGCTCTGGCTGGCCAACCCCCGCCTGACGCACCCCCACATGCAGACCCAGCCACAGGACGCCCTCCTCGTGGTGGACGTGTCTCCCTCCATGAGCATCGGAGAAAGACGGAAACTCGTGGAACAGGCCCGCAGCCAGCTGCTGGAACAGGGCCGGAAACTGCACGGGCTGACCCTCCACCAGATTGAAGTTCCCGGTGGTGGCGGACAGGGCACACG
Source organism: Bombella mellum (assembly GCF_014048465.1). Classification (GTDB taxonomy): domain Bacteria; phylum Pseudomonadota; class Alphaproteobacteria; order Acetobacterales; family Acetobacteraceae; genus Bombella; species Bombella mellum. The sequence goes on along the minus strand of NZ_PDLY01000003.1, from coordinate 306,785 downwards.
CCTCTTCGAGGCCATAGACCATGCGGCCCTGTCACTGAACAGTCCGGCCGGAATCTTCCTGCTGACGGACGGAATGGACCATGACATTCCCGATCAGCTGCCGCCTTCCCTCAAGGATGCCACGGGACGCATCATCCCCCTGCACCTCCTGCTCTCCGCACGGGGGGAAGAAACGGACCGGCGGCTGCGGGTTCTCAGTGCTCCGCCCTATGTCATCATCGGGCAGACGGCCCACATCCGTGTCCAGGTGGACGATCTGGGCACGCCTGACGGACAGCCCGTGGACATTCTGGAGCACCGCCCGGATGGGCAGACGGACGTACTGGCCCACACGAAGAGCGGCCAGCCCGTGGAGCTGGACGTTCCCGTCACCCATGCCGGAATCACCCTGAAAGAACTCACGGCCTCCCCCCTCAAGGGGGAAGCCTCCCTACGGAACAACAGCACGATCATACGGCTTCAGGGTGTCCGGGACAGGCTGCGGGTCCTGCTCGTCTCCGGCGTGCCCAACCAGGGTGCCCGTGTCTGGCGGACACTGCTGAAAGCGGATCCATCCGTCGATCTGGTCCACTTCACCATCCTGCGCTCTCCCGACACGGAAGATGACACGCCCCTCTCCGATCTCGCCCTGATCCCTTTCCCCACGCATGAACTCTTCGCCCAGAAGATCAACAGCTTCGACCTCATCATCCTAGACGGCTTCCGCAACCAGAACATCCTGCCGGAAAGCTATCTGGAGAACATCGCCCATTACGTGCGCAAGGGTGGTGGACTGCTCGTCGTCGGCGGGCCGGAAATGACACAGCCGGGAACCCTTCAGGACACGCCCGTAGGGTCCATCCTCCCGGCCCACATTCCGGCGGATGACGCCATCATCACACAGCCTTTCTCCCCCCGACGCACGGCTCTGGGACTTTCCCATCCCGTCACGCAGGCCCTGCCGGAAAATGGTCCGTGGGGCCGGGAATGGGGGCCGTGGTACAGGGCACTCCGTACCGACCAGACACAGGGGCGGACCCTGCTCTCCACGCCTTCCGGGTCACCCCTGCTCATACTGGACCAGCGGGGCCAGGGCCGTGTCGCCATGCTGCTCTCCGACCAGATATGGCTGTGGTCCCGTGGCGAGAAGGGAGGCGGACCACAGGCCGAGCTGCTCCGCCGCCTGTCACACTGGCTGATGAAGGAACCCGAGCTGGAAGAGGACCAGCTGGACGCCCACATCGAGCAGGGGCGGCTCTCCGTCACCCGCACCAGCCTGACGCCGTTGCATGACGTGCAGGCTGACATCATCGGTCCGGACGGTCACCACTCGTCCCTCACCCTCTCTCCGGAACCTGACCATCAGGGCCTCTGGTCCGGGTCCATGTCCCTGCCCGTCCTTTCCGACCAGACGGGACAGATATGGACCATCCAGCAGGGAGGCCTGAACACCACCGTAGCCCTGCCCGATGCCAACCCTCTGGAAGATCAGGACCTCCGCAGCACTGCCACGAAGCTGTCTTCACTGACGGGGCGGTCAGGTGGAGGCGTGTTCTGGCTCGGGGCCGGTGGCACGCCAGCCATCAGACAGGTCGTGGAAGGCCATGCCCTGCACGGGTCGGACTGGGCCGGACTGCCACTCCATCAGGCTCCCCTCTCCACAGGGAGTACCAGCACGGCCTTTCTGCCGGGGTGGCTCGCCCTCGTCCTCATTCTTGCACTGATGGCCCTTGGCTGGTGGCGTGAAGGACGGTAGAACGGGCATGATCCCGTGTTGTGGCCTGCATCCCTGCGAATTTGACAGGCTCCGCCAATGCTTGAGATGATATACCCGGCTCCATCCCCACAGCTGGTAGAAGAGAAGGCACTGTTCCCGATCATGCGCCCATTGAGTTCATTCCTGCCCCGTCTCGCTTTTGCCATCGGTCTCGCGGCTGTCTCCATGGTGGTTCCACCCCACCGTGCCCATGCGCAGTCTGCCGATGAAGCCGAGGCCGAGCAGGACGCCATGGACGCCCAGAAACAGGCCGAGGCCCGCAAGGATGCCCGCCGTGCCGCACCACCATCCGCCCTGCCCGGTGCCGACAGCGACAATGGGGACAGCAGCCATGCCCGCATGGACATCAACCCGACGGCGGCCCTGTTTGATGCCATCAACCGTGGATCGCTCATCGGTGCCAAGGAGGCCCTCAGCCGGGGGGCGGACATCAACGCCCGTAACGTGCTGGAACAGACACCGCTGGACCTCGCCATCGACCTTGGCCGGAATGACATCATGTTCCAGCTCCTGTCCCTGAGGACATACAACCCGGACGGTCGGCTCGTCACCAATGTCGAGCATGAAGAAACACCGACCGGGCACATCGCCATTGACGGTCGGGCGGCCCTCACGGCCAAGGCTCCACCCATCGTGGAAGACCGTGGCCATCCGGTCCCATCCGTCGGGTTCCTCGGTTTCAACGGTCCCGCCTCCCAGGGGACAGGCAGCCACCCTGTACACACGGCCCACCCCGTGGCACACACCCGCCACAGGAGCACGTCCTCTTCCCGGACGGCCCGGCAGGCCCGGCACTGACGACCTCTTCCCCGCAGCCCTTACACCAAAGCCCTTCTCCGGCTCTGCCGAAGAAGGGCTTTTTCATGGGTATCCGTGATCGGGGAAACTCAGCCTGCGGCCATGAGCGGCAGTGCACTGTAATAGATGATCGAAATGCCTGCAAAACAGATGAGAAAAATCAGCAGGTCCCAGCAGAAACAGACGAAGGCGGACTTCTTCTGCGGACGCATGATGATCACATGGAACAGGATGGCAAAGACCGCAGCGATGGCCACGATGAACAGCTCGGTATATCTCTCAAACATGCGTCTCTTTCCTCTCGGGCAGTCCCATTCTCAGGCCGTGCGGCGCAGCTCGTGCGTTTCCTGACGCAGCGTGTCGATGGGCAGGAACTTGCCGTCACGCTCGAAATGCCAGAATGTCCATCCATTGCAGGAGGCCGCATTGGTCAGCAGGGCACCCAGTTTGTGGATGGATCCCCGATGCTGGCCGGAAACGAGCGTCCCGTCCGGGGAGACACGGGCCTTCAGACGGCGTTGACGGTCATAGACGATCGTGCCAGCCGGAAGGCTGCCATTCTCCACGAAAGACCCGAACGGAATGCGAGGCAGCTCCCTCTTCGCAGGGGTGATCTCCAGCTGTTCGGCCGGGAGGACCTCCACGCGCTCCAGACGGGCCTCCGCCGCCCTGATGTAATCCGGATGACGCTCGATGGCGAGATAACGACGCCCCAGCTTCTTGGCCACGGCTGGTGTCGTCCCCGTGCCACAGAAAGGGTCCAGCACCACGTCATCCGCCACGGTCGAGGCCAGAAGGGTGCGATGCAGGAGGCTTTCCGGCTTCTGGGTCGGATGCAGCTTCAGACCATGTTCGTTCTTCAGGCGTTCATTGCCCGTGCAGAGCGGCAGATACCAGTCTGAACGCATCTGAAGGTCCTCATTCAGGGCCTTCATCGCCTGATAGTTGAAACGGTACCGGCTTTCCGGGCCACGGGCCGCCCAGATCAGGGTCTCATGAGCGTTCGTGAAACGGCGGCCCCGGAAATTCGGCATCGGGTTCGATTTCCGCCAGATGATGTCATTGAGGATCCAGAACCCCAGGTCCTGCATGATCGTCCCGAGACGGAAGATGTTGTGGTATGAGCCGATCACCCAGATGGTGCCGTCCTTGTGCAGCAGACGGCGTGCCTCTCCCAGCCAGGCCCGCGTGAAATGATCATAGGCCTCATAACCGGCGAACTTGTCCCAGTCATCATCCACGCCATCCACCACGGTCTCATCGGGACGACGCAGCTCCCCTCGCAACTGGAGGTTATAGGGCGGATCGGCAAACACGCAGTTCACGCTTGCATCCGGGAGGGTTTTCATCACCTCCACACATTCCCCACGTAGGATTCTGTCAAGGGGCATATCCGCTTTCATGCTGCGTGAACCTTTGCTGCGATCATCTGCTTCACGGGAGCAAAACTGCGCCTGTGATGAAGGGTTATCCCCTCTTCTTTCAGTCCTGTCAGATGATGTGCCGTGCCGTATCCGGCATTCCGTTCCCAGCCATAGTCGCCATGCCGGACGGCAAGACGGGCCATCAGCCTGTCCCGCACGACCTTGGCAAGGATGGAGGCCGCAGCAATGGAAAGGCTCCTGCCATCCCCCCTGACGACCGTCTCCACCAGGCAGGGCAGCTCCGGCGCACGGTTGCCGTCAATCAGGGCAGCCACCGGCCATTCTCCCAGCTCCTCAGCAAGGCGATACATGGCCCGACGCATCGCCAGATGGCAGGCCTGGCCTATGTTCAGACGGTCAATCTCAGGGACCGAGGCCGCCCCTAGGGCGGCACAGACCGTCCTGTCAGCCAGCAGGGCCGCATGAGCCTTCTCACGCCGCCGGACCGTCAGCTTCTTGGAATCATCCAGCAGCCCGGACAGGTAAGGAGACGGCGGAACACGGAACACCACCGCAGCCGCCACGACCGGCCCTGCCAGAGGGCCACGGCCGACCTCATCCACACCGGCCACATGCCCGTCATACTGTCCTTCGAGGCTGTAATCCGGCATGAGGGTCCTTCTTCCGTTCGCTTCATACGGCACGTCATTCATCCGTGCCGATTCTGAATCACTCCGACTCGAAAGAAAAGACCTTTTGAAAAATAAAATGAGTCAAGAAGGAAATTTTTCCGTCCGCACCTGAACGGAACGTCCCGTTTTCCCCACTACCCGTCAGAGTTGTATCTGTTCCTCGGAGGAAGAAGACGGATCACCTGCCCCGGCATGATCCTGCTGCCGTGGAGCCTCTTTCTTCGGGCCGTCAGGCATCTCATGCGGTGCGGCGGCGGGTTTCTGCTTCTGGCTGAGCAGAAACGGTTCAAAGCCCGGAGGCGGGCTGGAAAGAAGGGTAGCTGCCTCCACGAAGCCCAGAAACAGGCAGGCGGCAAACAGGGCACTCCCCCGGCGCAGCACCTTGCGGCGGCACCAGAAATAGCCAGGCAGGAACAGCCACCACCAGAAGGACGGCGGTCTGACCCCCGCACGGGAAAGCGTCTGACGGTCCTTCATCAGGGTCAGGAAAAGGATGGCATAGATGCAAATGCCCGTCACCGGGCGACCGGGCGTGACAGCCCAGCGCGTCTGCTGCCCCGCCACGAGCAGGAACAGGTCCACCAGCCCCGGAACCAGCATGAGCCACGCCCACATGGAGGACACGTTGCCCTGCTCCCCTGTGGCCACAGCCGGGGTGCTGGACGTACCGCCCCTCGTGAGCATGATCCTCACGCTGGAGGATGGAGCCACAAGCCCCGCCTTGCTGGCGGGCCGCCACTCATCCCCGAAGCCCGGATGCCAGACGAGGGTCTGCGGACGGATACGACGATGGACGATCAGCCGGACCATCTCGGTCTGCGATACCGGCCCGACCTGCTGACCATCACGCTCGTAATACCACTGCATGGACCCTCTCTGGCCTCCTGTCCTGTTTCTTAACCACGCTTCCTGAAGAAGAGACGGCCGATCACCAGTCCCACCAGGGCCACGATCCCGAGGGACACGAGCGGACGCTCCTGGATGAAGGCCGTCACGGCCTCGAGGCGGCTCTCATGAGCATCATAGAGATCGGCAAACTCATGCTTCGCACGGCCGCCAAGCTGGTCGATCTTGCCGCCTGCCTGCATGGCCGCATCACCAGAGATCGCTCCGACCGCATCCTTCACCCGGCCCTTGGCCTCCTGCACGAAGCCTTCAGCCTTCATAGAGGTTGTATCAACCATGTCCATCTCTCCTCAGCGTCACATGCGCTGTGCATCGGTTCATCCATGATACCCCTCATGCCCCGCATGAAGAGGCACCACGCAGCAGATATGCAGCCCATATGGACATTCTTCAAGGGGGAGTCGCCCCTCCCGAAGGGAAGAGACGGTATTTTTATGAATACAGAATGTTAAGGTGCATTTCTGCTCCATTATCATTAATATGCGCCAGACTTCCCGGCATTATGTCGATATTGTGATGAATCTTTACCATTCCCGCCACAGGAGTGTCCTACTGCCATGAGTGTTGCCCCGTCTATGGAATCCGGTCCTGCCAGAAAGGGGAAAAAATGGTGGTTCATCGGAGGCTGCCTTCTGCTGGTTCTGGCCTTCTTCCTCCTGCGTTCATGCGGTGATGACAGCCACGTCACCCACAGTCACGGCGAGGCACCGCAGGCCGTGGCCGTGGAGGCCGCCCACCGGGCTGACATGCCCGTCATCCTCCAACTGCTCGGCACGGTCGTGCCCGTCACAAACGTGACCATAACCCCCCGTGTCAGCGGGCACATTCTGGCCGTCTATTATCAGGAGGGGCAGCACGTCCACCGTGGGGACGAGCTGGAACTGATCGACCCCCGCCCCTATGTCGCCACCCTCCACCAGTATCAGGGAACGCTGGATGCGGACCGTGCCCAGCTGGCCAAGGCCCGCGTGGACAATGCCCGTTACCAGAAGCTGATCAAGCAGAACTCCACCTCCGCCATGGTGGCACGGGACCAGGAGTTCACCGTCAAGCAGCTGGAAGGGCAGGTCGCCTTTGATGAGGCCAATGTTCTCAATGCGGAACTGAACCTCATGTACTGCCACATCATCGCTCCGGTCGATGGCAGGGTCGGCATCCGTGCGCTGGACGTCGGCAACTATGTCACCGTCGGACAGTCCGGCGGCCTGACGACCCTGACACAGATGCAGCCCATCTCCGTCATCTTCACCCTGCCGCAGAACAACCTGCCGGAAGTGCAGGCCCAGCTGAACGCCCACCCCCACCTGACGGTGGAGGCCTGGAGCAGCGACAACAACCACAAGCTGGCTACGGGGACCGTCAACGCACTGGACAGCCAGATCGACACCGCCACGGGCACGGTGCGCCTGCGTGGCATCTTCCCCAACGAGAATGAACGCCTCTTCCCCAACGAGTTCGTCAATGCCCGCCTGCTGGTCCAGACCCTGAAGAACGCCCTCGTCGTCCCCGGCAGTGCCATACAGACGGGGCCTGACGGAGCCTTCGTCTATGTCGTGCAGGGGGACATGACCGTCGCCATCCGCCCCGTCGGTCTTGGCCACAATGATGACCACTACACCGTCATCACCTCCGGCCTTCAGGACGGGGACAGGGTCGTGACGGACGGCATCAACCATCTGCGCCCCGGCAGCAAGGTCGTCATCGCCGCCGGTCCCGGCTCCACGCTGGGGCAGGGCGATGCTTCGGCCCACACGCCCTGACGCCGGTGACCATGCCCGAGCCTCGCCCCCTGCCCGCCTGCTGACCGGAATTATGAGCCTGTGAATCCCTCACGTCTCTTCATCGAACGCCCCGTTGCCACCAGCCTGCTCATGCTGGCCATCATGCTGGCTGGCGTGCTTGGCTATCTCTTCCTCCCCCTGTCCGCCCTGCCGGAGGTGGAATACCCCACCATCACGGTCTCCACCTTCTATCCGGGTGCCAGCCCGGACGTGATGAGCACCTCCATCACGGCCCCGCTGGAGACACAGCTGGGACAGATGGCCGGGCTGGACCAGATGACCTCCCAGTCCTCCGGGGGGGCCTCCGTCATCACACTGCGCTTCAAGCTGAACATGAAGATGGACATTGCCGAGCAGGAAGTGCAGGCGGCCATCAACAATGTCGGCTCCCTCCTGCCCAACGACCTGCCCGCACCGCCCATCTACGCCAAGGTCAACCCGGCGGACACGCCCGTCATGACACTGGGCATCACCTCCCGCATCATGCCACTGCCCGAGGTGGAAGATTACGTCAACACGAGGCTCGAGCAGAAAATCAGCCAGATCTCGGGGGTCGGGCTGGTCACGCTTTCCGGGGGCAACCGCAAGGCCTACCGGGTGCAGATCAACGTCCCGAAGCTGACCTCCTACGGCATCGCCCTGGACACGGTCCGGACCATCATCGGCACAGTGAACGTCAACTCTCCGACCGGTACCTTCGACGGCCCCCAGCACGCCACCTCCCTGCGGATTGACGGGCAGATACAGTCCGTCGGCCAGCTGATGAACCAGGTCATCGCCTACCAGAATGGCGGGCCGATCCGTCTCCGGGATGTCGGCCGTGTCGTGGAGGGGGCCGAGAACAGCCAGCTCGCCGCCTGGGCCAACAGGACACCGGCCCTCATCCTCAACATCCAGCGGCAGCCCGGGGCCAATGTCATCGCCGTGGCGGACAACGTGCGGGCCATCCTGCCCCGGCTGAAGCAGGACCTGCCTCCCGGAATCGACATCATTCCCCTGACGGACCGCACGACCACCATCCGGGCCTCCGTCCGGGACGTGGGCTTCGAGCTGGTTCTCGCCATGCTGCTCGTAGTGGGAGTCATTTTCGTCTTCCTCTGCAACGTGCCGGCCACCATCATTCCCGGCCTGTCCGTCCCCCTGTCGCTGATCGGCACGCTGTCGGCGATGTACATGCTGGGTTTCTCGCTGGACAACCTCTCCCTCATGTCGCTCACCATCGCCTCCGGCTTCGTGGTGGATGACGCCATCGTGGTCATCGAGAACATCTCCCGCTTCGTGGAGGCCGGGGAGAACCGCTACAGCGCAGCCCTGAAAGGGGCAAAGGAAATCGGCTTCACCATCATCTCCCTGACCGTGTCGCTGATTGCCGTGCTGATCCCCCTGCTCTTCATGAGTGACGTGGTGGGGCGTCTCTTCCATGAGTTCGCCATGACGCTGGCCATCACCATCTCCATCTCGGCCCTCGTCTCCATCACCCTCGTGCCCATGATGTGCGCCCGGATGCTGACCGAACGCAGGACGGACAGGGACGGACAGCCCCGCAAGAAGCCGGGCCGTCTGGCCGGTTTCGCCCGGAAGACCAACCAGCTGATGGACTGGTGCATCAGCCGCTATGACCGTGCCCTGACCGTGGTGCTCCGGCATCAGCCACTGACCCTGCTCACCACGCTGGCCAGCATCATCCTCACGGGGCTGCTGGCGTGGTCCATTCCGAAAGGCTTCTTCCCGCCACAGGATACGGGAGTGATCCAGGGCATTTCCGTCATGCCCGCCAACATCTCCTTCGAAGGCATGAAGAAAAGGCAGGCCGAGCTGGGTGCCCTCCTCATCCAGGACCCCGACATCACCAGCCTGTCCTCCTTCATCGGCATTGACGGGCAGAACATGACGCTCAATTCCGGCCGCTTCCTCATCAACCTGAAACCGAAGGAGAAACGGACCAGCTCACTGGCCGACATCCAGAAACGGATGGAAAAGGCGGCCACCACCCTGCCCGGCGTCCATCTCTACACCCAGCCCGTGCAGGACCTCTCCCTGGAATCCTCAGTCTCGGCCATGCAGTACCAGTTCATGCTGGAAACGCCGGACTATGACGACTTCGCCCTCTGGGTTCCCCGTTTCCTTGATGCGGTGAAGCATGAACCCTCCCTGAGCGGCGTCACCTCCGACCTTCAGTCAGACGGGCTGACAGCCATGCTCACCCTGGACCGCACCAACGGTGCCCGCTACTCCATCACCCCGCAGACGGTCGACAACCTGCTCTATGACAGTTTCGGCCAGCGGCAGGTCTCCACCATCTACACGCAGTCCAACCAGTACCGCGTGATTCTGGAAACCGACCCCCGCTTCCAGAAGCATGAGAGCAGCCTCTCCCAGCTCTATCTCCCCGGCATCTCCTCCGAGGCCGGCGGCAGCACCAGCGGCCCCAGCCGCCAGCCCACGTCGGGACTGGTCCCGCTCCTTCAGGTCACGAACCTGACCCGCATCGTGTCGCCGCTTCTCATCACCCATTACGGCCAGTTCCCGGCCACGACCATCTCCTTCAACGTGGCACCGCACCATGCTCTGGGAGAAGCCACGACGGCGATCGAACATGTCAGCCAGAAGATCGGCCTGCCCGGAACCTTCCAGACAGCCTTCCAGGGCACGGCGGCGGCCTTCCAGAACTCCCTGAAGAACGAGCTGGGACTGGTCATCGCCGCTCTTGTGGCCGTCTACATCGTTCTGGGTGTGCTGTATGAGAGCTTCATCCATCCGGTGACCATCCTTTCCACCCTGCCGTCCGCCGCCATCGGTGCCCTGCTGGGGCTGTACGGTTTCGGGATGCCGCTGGACATCATGGGCATCATCGGCATCGTGCTGCTGATCGGCATCGTGAAAAAGAATGCCATCATGATGATCGACTTCGCCCTCCAGGCGGAGCGGCAGGATAACCTGCCACCGCTCGAGGCCATCCGTCAGGCGGCCCTGCTCCGGTTCCGCCCGATCCTCATGACGACCCTTGCCGCCCTCTTCGGGGCACTCCCGCTGCTGCTCAGTGAAGGCACGGGAGCGGAACTGCGCCGCCCCCTGGGCATCGCCATCGTGTTCGGGCTGATGCTGTCCCAGCTTCTCACCCTGTTCACCACCCCGGTCATCTATCTTTTCATGAACCGGTGCAGCCTGGCGGTGAAACGGCTCGTCAGCAGACGCTTCAGCGGGGATGGCCTTCCCGCTGATACACAGTGACGCTGATACGCCTCTTCGTCACCCGGCCTGTCGGCACGGTCCTCATGACGCTGGCCATGTGCCTGGCCGGCTGCATCAGCTATCTGAACCTGCCCGTCTCGGACCTGCCCGACGTCGACTTCCCGGTCGTCATGGTCATCGCCAACCAGCCGGGAGGCTCGCCCTCCGAGATTGCCAGCACGATTGCCGAGCCACTGGAGCGTCATCTGGGGGCCATTGCCGGGATCAGGGAGATCACCTCCCAGTCCACCGTGAACCAGACACGGATCCTTCTCCAGTTTGAGCTGTCCCGGGACATCGACAGTGCGGCCCGGGATGTCCAGTCCGCCCTGCGGGCCGCACGGCAGGACCTGCCCACCACCCTGCGCAGCGACCCCAGCTACATGAAGGCCAATGCGAACGGGCCGCCCATCATGGTCCTGACGCTCACCTCTTCGACACGCACGCCGCAGCAGCTCTACGACTTTGCCAACAATGTCATCATGCCCGGTCTCAGCCAGGTGGAAGGTGTCGGCAATGTGGACATCCACGGCAGTGCCCTGCCTGCGGTACGGGTGGAGATCAACCCGCTGCGTCTCTTCCGCTACGGCATCGGCTTCGAGGACATCCGGGCCGCCCTGACCTCGGCCAACGCCCACACGCCCAAAGGGTTCATCGAGGTCCAGGGCACACGCCTCATCCTGGCCACCAACGACCAGGCCACCGAGGCCAGCGCCTACCGACCGCTCATCATCGCCTACCGCAACGGCCAGCCCGTCCGTCTCTCCGACGTGGCCGACGTGGTGGACAGTGCGGAGGACCTCCGGCAGGCCGGCTATGTCAACGGGGAGCCGGACATCATCTGCACCGTCTATCCCCAGAGCGGTGCCAACATCATCAGGACGACCGACGGGCTGAAGGCCCGGCTGCCCGTCCTGCGCACGGCCCTGCCCGGCAACACGCGGCTGGACCTCCAGCTGGACCGCTCCATCACCATCCGGGCCTCCCTGGCAGACACGCAGCGCACCCTCGTCCTTGCGGTCCTGCTGGTCGTCCTCGTGGTGCTTCTTTTCCTTCAGGATGCCGTCTCCGTCCTCATCCCGGCCATCGTCGTTCCAGCCTCCATCATCACCACCTTCGCCCTGATGCAGCTTCTGGGGTACCAGCTCGACATCATGTCGCTCATGGCCCTGACCATCGTGACCGGCTTCGTGGTGGATGATGCCATCGTCGTGCTGGAAAACATCACCCGCCATCGGGAGATGGGAAAACCGGCCCGTCAGGCCGCCGTGGACGGCACGGGAGAGGTCGTTTTCACCGTCATTTCCATAACGCTCTCCCTGATCGTCGTCTTCGTGCCCATCCTGCTCATGGAAGGCGTTTCCGGGCTGTTCTTCCATGAATTCGCCATGACGATCATCCTGGCCCTCTGCGTGTCCATGATGCTGTCCCTGAGCTTGACCCCCATGCTCAGTGCCCTGCTCTTCACCATGGAGGAACGCCTGCCACCCCGGACGGGAGCAGGCCCCGTCCGGCGCAGCATGCGCTGGTGTGGCGAAAGGATGGAGCGTGGCTTCCGGCAGATGACGGCAGGGTACATGCGGTCCCTCCATGCCGTCATGAACCATCCGGTCCTCGTGCTGCTCTCCCTGCCACTCACCCTGATCCTGGCGGGCTGGCTTTTTTCCGTCCTGCCCAAGGAGCTGTTCCCCCAGCAGGATGAGAGCATGATCATGGGGCGGCTGGTGGCGGATCAGGACATTTCCTTCCATGCCCTTCAGGCCCTGACCATCAGGGTGGAAAAACGGCTGGCCAGAGACCCGAATGTCGTCAGCGCCATCGGCGGCCCCGGGAAACGCTCCGCCAACTCCGTGAATCTCTTTGTCACCCTGAAGCCGAAAAGCGAGCGGAAGGACGACATCTCCGTCACCATCAACCGGCTGAACCACATCTTCCGCCGCAGGGCCGGTTTTTCCATCCGGCTGCGCCTGCCCAGCATGATTGGCGGCGGGGCACGCTCAACCGACGGAGCCTACCAGTACAGTCTCCAGGGCAATTCCGCCGAGGAACTCTACCAGTGGACACCCCGGGTCGTGGAAGCCCTCTCCCGCCTGCCCATGCTGGCGGACGTGACCTCCGACATGGAACAGGGCGGGCAGGGCATCACGCTGGCCATCAACCGTGATCTGGAAGCCCGCTACGACATCACGCCACAGCTTGTCAGCAATGCCCTGTATGACGCCTTCGGCCAGCGGGCCGCCTCCGTCATCTATGAGCCTCTCAACCAGTATCGTGTCATCATGGAGGCCGCTCCCACATTCTGGGCCGATCCCGGCTTTCTGGAGCAGATGCGTGTCAGCGTCACGGGGGGAACGGCCAACGGGGCCTATGCCTCCAACAACATCCGGGTGCGGGCCGGGAGCACCTCCACCTCCCTGTCACAGAGCCAGCTTTCCTACATGAACTCCGTCGCCAATGCTCTGGCCGGTGGGAAATCCGCCTCCAATGGATCCGCCGTCACCACCAGCAGCGCAACCATGGTGCCGCTGCCCCTGCTCGGCCCGCTGCGCCATGTCAATGCGCCGCTGTCGGTCAACCATCAGGGGCAGTTTGTCTCCACGACCATCTCCTTCAACCTTGCACCGGGGACCGCTCTCGGCCCGGCCATACAGGCCGTGGAGGCGGCTCTGGTCCGGCTCCACCTGCCCGGAGACATACAGGGAGGTTTCACCGGCAATGCGGCCAGCCTCCAGAAATCCGTCAGCCGGGAGCCGCTGCTCATTCTCGCCGCCCTGGTCGCCGTCTATGTCGTTCTGGGTGCCCTGTATGAAAGCCTGATCCACCCTCTGACCATCCTTTCCACACTGCCTTCCGCTGGCGTGGGGGCACTGCTGGCCGTGGCCATGTTCGGGCAGCCCTTCTCCCTGCTCACCCTGATCGGCGTCATCCTGCTGATCGGCATCGTGAAAAAGAATGCCATCATGCTGATCGATTTTGCCACCCATGCCCGCCATCAGGGAAAAGACGCCAGAGAGGCCATCCTGACGGCCAGCCATCTCCGCTTCCGTCCCATCCTCATGACGACCTTTGCGGCGGCCCTTGGGGCGGTTCCTCTGCTCATCGGTGGCGATTACGGCAGCGAGATGCGGCAGCCGCTTGGCCTGTCCATTCTCGGTGGCCTCTGCCTCAGCCAGCTTCTGACCCTCTATACGACCCCGGTCGTCTATCTCTCGCTCGACAGGATGAGCCAGAGGCTGAAACGGCATCTCTTCAAAAAGGCGTAACCTGACAGCCCCTGCGGGGCTGGCCTCTTCCTTTTCATCCAGATTTCCGTTACCAGCAGCCAGCTTCTCTTCACCTCATGGTCAGAAGCCATAGATGCTGCCAGAGGATGGTCTTTTCTAAAAAAGTAATAATGATAAGAAACACTTCTCCATCTGGTATAACGCCTTCACAACACAGTACACGTTTCACCCATCACAACATCCGGATGTTCATGTCGTTCCCCTTCCGTGCCGTCTGCACCGCCGTTCTGACTACAGGTCTGCTTGCCACATTAGGGGGCTGTATGGTCGGACCGAACTATCACAGACCCAAGGCCATCATCTCACCCCGTTTCAAGGAAGCTCCCCCACCGGAAGGCTGGGAAAAGGCCAACCCGGCCATGAGCAACATGCCCAAGGGCGACTGGTGGCGGGTCTTCAACGACCCGACACTGAACCAGCTGGAAGAACAGGTCGCAGGCTCCAACCAGAGCGTGAAACAGTACGAGGCGCAGTACCGCAAGGCACGGGCCATGATCGACTCCGTCCGGGCCAGCCTCTTCCCCACCATCAACGGCAAGTTCGGCTTCAACCGCAACTCCAGCGGCGGCAGGACCATCAGCGGCCTGAATGCCGAGCCACACACCTTCACGACCACCACCAACACCTGGACGATGGGCCCGAGCGCAAGCTGGACCATCGACGTCTGGGGCATGATCCGGCGGCAGATCGAGCAGCAGGTCAGCTCGGCACAGTCCAGTGCCGCCCTGATGGCCAACATGCTGCTCTCCTACCAGCTGGAACTGGCCACCGACTACATGAACCTGCGTTATCAGGACAGTCTGATCGACCTGTTCCAGCGCAATGTGGGCCTCTACAAGCACAACCTGGAAATCCTCAGCAACCAGCTGGCAGCCGGCGTCGCCGATCCCACCAGCGTGCTCCAGGCCAAGTATCAGCTGGAATCCACACAGGCCAGCCTCTCCAATGCATATGTCTCCCGTGCCCAGTATGAACATGCCATTGCCGTCCTGATCGGCCGTCCCCCGGCCGACCTGACCATCCAGCACGCCCCGCTGCCCTTCACGCTGCCGCCCATTCCCCGTTTCCTGCCCTCCGACCTGCTCCAGCGTCGCCCCGACATTGCCCAGGCCGAACGGGAAATGGAGGGCTACAATGCGGAGATCGGGTACGAAATCGGAGCGTTCTATCCACAGATCACGCTCTCAGCCAGCTATGGTTACAGCGGCAACCCTCTTGAGCACCTGATCCAGCTGGCCACCCGTACATGGTCCCTCGGTGCCGCAGCCAGTGAGACCCTCTTCAATGGTGGTGCCCGGTCGGCAGCCGTACGGGAAGCTGAGGCGGATTATGACAATTCTGTCGCCAATTACCGGCAGGTGGTCCTGAAGGCCCTTCAGGATACGGAAGACCAGCTCTCCAACCTGCATTATCTGGGTGATCAGATGACATACCAGAATCAGGCCGTGGAAAGTGCGGAACGTGCCGTGGAAGTCTCCATGAACGAATATCTGGCCGGTACGCAGATCTACACCACCGTCATCTCGGCACAGCAGATGGCCCTGCAATATGAAGAAACCCGCATCCAGATACAGCAGCAGCGGCTCATAAGTGTCATCCGCCTGATCACCGACATTGGCGGCGGCTGGGATACGAGCCAGCTTCCTTCCAAGGATTCTCTACAGACGGACAATCCGTTCGTGCCCAGTTTCATCCAGAAAGACAAGAACTGAGGCCTGAAAACAGAAAAGCACTTTTCTCCATTACGGAGGAAAGTGCTTTCAGAATGAAAAGGAGAATGTTTCCTTCCCTCAGGAGGAACGCTTCTCCTGACACGGGGATTTCTTTCGTCCCAGAAGCAGCCCTACAAAAAAAGCAAATCCGGTCCATCCCCAGGGATGATCCATCACCAGATCTTCGATTGCATCTGTCACCAATCCACAGAAGGGACGGCATGCGTTTTTCAGATTAGAACTCATGGCGTTACCTGCTTTTCTGTCGGGTACTCTCACCCCGTGAAAAAAGGCCGATGCCTGATGGCACCGACCTTTCCTTTATTCTCCTATTGGAGAAAAAGCTCAAGCAGCTTCCTGTTCTTCTGCCTTCACGGCACCGCTGTCCTTGCCCTTGGCTTCGACATTGCGGTCCACCAGCTCGATCACGGCCATGTCGGCATTGTCACCGTAGCGCACACCGGCCTTCAGCACACGGCTGTAACCACCGGAGCGACTGGCGTAACGCTGGCCCAGCTCGGAGAACAGCTTGGCAACGATGGCATCATCACGCAGCTGTGCGAAAGCCTGACGGCGTGCATGAAGCGTGCCACGCTTTGCCAGCGTGATCAGCTTCTCGACGACCGGGCGCAGTTCCTTGGCCTTCGGCAGAGTCGTGGAGATCTGCTCATGCTTGATGAGAGCAACAGCCATGTTGCGGAACATCGCAGCGCGATGGGTGGAGGTGACGCCAAGTTTACGTCCGCTCAGATTATGACGCATTTTGTTTCCCTAATCCTTTACCCGAACTTCCCAGCCGGGGTTCTTAGAATGTCTCGTCAAGACGCCGGGCCAGATCCTCGATGCTCTCCGGCGGCCAGGCCGGGACGTTCATCCCCAGCGACAGCCCCATGCCCGTGAGCACTTCCTTGATCTCATTCAGCGACTTACGACCAAAATTCGGAGTCCGCAACATTTCCTGCTCGCTCTTCTGCACGAGATCGCCAATATACACGATATTGTCGTTCTTCAGGCAGTTTGCGCTACGGACGGACAGCTCAAGCTCATCCACCTTGCGCAGCAGATGACGGCTGAACGGCAGATCATCCTGCGGCTCTTCGTTCTGGACAGGGCGAGGCTCATCAAAGTTGATGAAGAGCTGGAGCTGATCCTGCATGATGCGGGCGGCGAGAGCCAGAGCATCTTCCGGGGTCACGACCCCGTTCGTCTCGACACTCAGGAGCAGCTTGTCATAGTCGGTGACCTGCCCGACACGGGTCGGCTCCACCTTGTAGGAAACACGCTGCACCGGCGAATAGATCGCATCAATGGGGATCAGGCCGATCGGGGCATCATCCGGACGGTTGGCAGAGGCAGGAACATAGCCCTTGCCCATGTTCACCGTGAATTCCATGCCAAGCTTGACATCATCATCAAGCGTGCAGATCACCAGGTCCGGATTCATGATCTCGATGTCATGGCCCGTCTGGATCTGCCCGGCCGTCACCTCTCCCGGCCCTGTGGCCGTAAGAACCATACGCTTCGGCCCTTCACCGTGCATGCGCAGAGCAAGCTGCTTCACGTTCAGCACGATGTCAGTCACATCCTCACGCACTCCCGCAACGGAAGAGAACTCGTGAAGAACCCCATCAATCTGGATGGCCGTGACGGCAGCACCCTGAAGAGAGGAAAGAAGGATACGGCGCAGGGCATTGCCCATCGTCAGGCCAAAACCACGCTCGAGCGGTTCTGCAACGATGGTTGCCATGCGGGAAGGAACCGGGCCAGGCTCGACTTCAAGCTTCTCCGGTTTGATGAGAGACTGCCAATTTTTCTGGAGAACCAAGATCATGGCCTTTCAAACAACGAAGCCCGCCAGAGGATGGCGGTGCCAGGCCCGCACATGTCGTGCGGTACGAACTCACCAAGGTCAATCTGGCTGCACCATCCATTCGTGACAGCCAGACCTACCAGATTCATGCGTCCAGATCAGACGCGGCGACGCTTGCGCGGACGGCAGCCATTGTGCGGCACCGGCGTCATGTCGCGGATGGATGTGATCGTGAAACCGACAGCCTGGAGGGCACGCAGTGCGCTCTCACGCCCTGAACCGGGACCGGAAACCTCGATCTCCAGAGTCTCCATGCCGTGCTCACGGGCCTTGCGGCCTGCATCCTCGGCAGCTACCTGGGCAGCGTAAGGTGTGGACTTGCGGGAGCCCTTGAAACCCTGTGCGCCAGAGGAAGACCAGGCGATGGCATTGCCCTGGGCATCAGCAATCGTGATCATCGTGTTGTTGAAGGTGGAAAGAACGTGAGCAACACCGGAGATGATGTTCTTACGCTCCTTCTTACGGATACGCGGTGCGGCAGCCTTGGCCATAATATGCTTGTCCTACTAAATCTGCGATAGCGTGAAAGAAGCGACGGCTATCAGCGCGTCGCTTTCTTCTTACCTGCAATGGCAACAGCCTTACCCTTGCGGGTACGGGCATTGGTATGCGTACGCTGACCACGAACCGGCAGACCACGACGATGACGCAGGCCACGATAGCAGCCAAGGTCCATCAGACGCTTGATGTTCATCGCCGTCTCACGACGGAGATCACCCTCCACACGATAATCGCTGTCGATCAGGTCACGGATCTTCGTCACCTCATCATCAGACAGTTCATTCACGCGCTTGGCATTGTCGATGCCGAGCTTCTCACAGATAGCCTGTGCGCTCGACGGACCAATGCCATAAACATAGCGCAGACCGATGACCACCCGTTTGTTGGTCGGAATGTTTACGCCGGCAATACGTGCCACGCCAATTCTCCCATCCACACGGCTCACGTCCGTGTTTACAAAAATCTTTGTCTGACCGGACCATGGCCGCTCACCGGCGTCGGTCCCCAGAACGATTCCAGCCCTGTGACCAAGACCATACGTTCATCTCATGGTGGGCGAATATACTGCCCTGCCAGACAAGTCAAACATTAACGATCACTTTTTCGTGATCAGCTCATTCCCTCAGGATGCCGCCTGATCGAGAATGGCATCAATCGCCTTTCCGACCGTCTCGACATCCTGCATGCCATCAACACGCTTCAGACGACCATTCTGCTCGTAATAGGGAAGAATGGGAGCCGTCTGCCTACGATACACATCCAGACGTGACCGGACCACCTCCGGCTGGTCATCCGCCCGCCGGGAGCCGTCCTCATGCTGACGTTCAGAAAGACGCTGCACCAGAGCCTCTTCCTCCACGTCCAGAAGAATGACGGCGTCAATCTTCAGGTTCTGTTCCTTCAGCATGGAATCCAGAATCTCGGCCTGGCTTTCCGTACGGGGGAAGCCATCAAGAATGACCCCACCCTTGCAGTCAGGCTGGACGATCCGGTTCTCGATCATCTGGACGATGATCGGATCAGGAACGAAATGTCCCTTCTCCATCAGTTCCTTGACCTGGAGACCGATCGGCGACTGCGCCTTCACCTCGGCACGCAGCATGTCCCCCGTGGAGATCTGCTTCATGCCCCGGCTGGCCTCCAACCTCTTGGCCTGGGTTCCTTTGCCCGCACCAGGCGGGCCAAGAAGAATGATATTCACCGTAAGTTCCTTCTTTCCCTGCCGGTCCGGCTGCGTGTTCCCTTGCGGCCCCGCTGCTTGCGGATAAGCCCCTGATACTGATGGGCCACCAGATGGGACTGTACCTGCGTCACGGTATCAATCGTCACGGAGACAATGATGATCAGGCTGGTCCCGCCGAAATAGAACGGCACGTTATATTTGTTGATCAGGAACTGGGGCAGCAGACAGACCAGTACCATGTAGGCGGCACCGATGGCCGTCAGCCGTGAAAGAATCTGATCAAAATAACGGGCCGTATTGGCACCCGGACGAATGCCCGGCACGAAGCCTCCCTGCTTCCTCAGATTTTCTGCCGTTTCCTCCGGGTTGAAGGTCACCGCCGCATAAAAATAGGAGAAGAAGATGATCATGAAGGCATAGAACGCCATGTAGAGCGGCTGCCCCTGTGAGAGCCACTGCCCGACACGCCCCAGCACACCACCATTATTGTGCATGAAACCGGAAAGGGTCGCCGGCACCAGCAGCACGGATGACGCAAAGATCGGCGGGATGACCCCGGCCGTGTTGACCTTCAGCGGCATGTGTGTGGAGTCACCGCCATAGATGCGGTTGCCCACCTGACGCTTGGGGTACTGGATGACGACACGCCGCTGTGCCTGCTCCATGAACACGATGAAAGCGATGACCGCCAGGGCCAGAAGCAGGAAGACCACGACGAAGATCGGGGACAGGGCCCCGGTCCGTCCCAGTTCCAGCAGGCTCCCCAGAGCATGGGGCAGATTGGCGACGATGCCCGAGAAAATGATCAGCGAGATACCGTTACCGATACCCCGGGAAGTGATCTGTTCTCCCAGCCACATCAGGAACAGCGTGCCCGTCACCAGCATGACGACATAGGAGACGAGGAATGTCGGCCCCGGTGAAATGACCGCACTCAGCCCGGCCTGCGTATGCAGGCTGCTCAACCCCATGGCAAAGCCATAGGCCTGCACGATGGCAATCAGAACCGTCAGATAACGGGTATACTGGTTCAGTTTCTTGCGCCCGCTCTCCCCTTCTTTCTTCAGGGCCTCCATTGAAGGCAGGGCCGTCGAAAGAAGCTGGATGATGATGGACGCACTGATGTAGGGCATGATGTTGAGGGCAAAAATCGTCATGCGCGCCAGCGCACCACCCGTGAACATGTCCAGCATGCCCAGGATGCCGCCCTGATGCTCCCCAACAAGCTGCCCCAGCACGGAAGCATCAATGCCCGGAACCGGGATGAACGTCCCCAGTCGATAAACAATCAACGCACCCAGTGTGAACCAGATCCGTTTTTTCAGCTCCGTCGCCTTTGCAAAGGCACCCATATTCAGGTTACCGGCCAGCTGTTCTGCGGCAGAAGCCATCTCCCCGTCCTTTCATGAAAACAGCGTCACCGCACATCGTACGGGACGCTGTTCACTAGTTCACCGTCGTCCCAGCAGGCTGGGCAGGACAGGCTCAGGCTTCAGCCTGAGCATCCTTCTTCACAGCAAGAACCTTCACAGAGCCACCGGCTTTCTCGACAGCAGCAACAGCTGCGGCGGAAGCACCGGCAACCTCAAAGTTCACGCCCTGAGACAGCTCGCCCTTTGCCAGAAGCCGGACACCAGCAACCTTGCGGCTGCCGATCAGGCCAGCATTGCGCAGCACTTCCTCAGTCACGGGAGCAGAAGCGGAAAGCTTGCCAGCTTCCAGAGCCTTGCCCACCGCACCGATGTTCACCGCCGCATATTCCTTGCGGAAGATGTTGACGAAGCCACGCTTCGGCATACGGCGATAGATCGGGAGCTGACCACCCTCGAAGCCATTGATGGCCACGCCGGAACGTGCCTTCTGACCCTTGTGGCCCTTCCCGGAGGTCTTGCCCTTGCCGGAACCGATACCACGCCCGAGACGCTTCTTGCGATAGCGAGCACCGGCGTTATCACGCAATTCATTCAGGTTCATATCAACCCTCCACCTTCACCAGGTGGGACACCTTGCGGATCATGCCACGGACAGAAGAGGTATCCTCCAGCTCACGGCTGGAACCGATGCCACGCAGGCCCAGCCCCTTCACCGTCTCCGCCTGACCCGGTTTGGACCCGATCACAGAAGCGATCTGCGTCACCCGGATTGTCTTACCTTTTGTCTCAGACATTGGCAGCCTCCGTTTCTGACTGCTCACGACGTCCGAACAGCTCGAATGTCTTCTTGCCACGGCGTGCCGCAACCTGACGCGGGCTGCTTGCACGCTCGAGAGCATCAAAGGCAGCCTTGATCATGTTGTGCGGGTTCCGGGTGCCGAGGCTCTTGGCGACCACGTCGCTCACGCCCAGGCTCTCGAAGACGGCACGGATCGGACCACCGGCGATGATCCCCGTACCAGCCTCAGCTGCACGCACGACAACCTCACCGGCACCGAAGCGGCCCACTGCATCATGATGCAGGGTACGGCCCTCTTTCATCGGCACACGGATCATGTTGCGGCGGGCACGCTCGGTTGCCTTGCGGATGGCTTCCGGCACCTCACGGGCCTTGCCGGCACCGTACCCCACGCGGCCCTTCTGGTCACCAACGACGACCAGAGCAGCGAAGGCGAAACGCCGACCACCCTTAACAACCTTGGCGACACGGTTGATGGTTACCAGCTTGTCAACCAGCTCATCACCCTGCTCGCGCTCACGACCACCACGGCCGCCTTCTCTTGGCTCACGTGCCATGTGTGATCCTCCTTAGAAAGACAGCCCGCCCTCACGGGCAGCCTCTGCCAGGGCTTTCACCCGGCCATGATAGAGATAGGAGCCACGGTCGAACACGACTTCCTTGACCCCAGCCTTGACAGCGCGCTCGGCAACCAACTTACCGATGACGGTAGCTGCTGCGATGTCCGCACCCGTTTTACCGGCTTCACGGACACTCTTTTCAAGCGTAGAGGCGCTGGCCAGCGTAACCCCACGGGCATCGTCGATGACCTGGACGTGGATATTCTTGCTGGAACGGAAGACCGACAAACGCGGCCGGCCGCCGCTCTTGCGACGAAGCTGGAAACGCAGCCGCTTGCGGCGGCGTTCCTGCAATCCTTGCAGCGATGCCATTACTTCTTCTTACCTTCTTTCTGACGCAGAACTTCGGTCTCATACCGGACACCCTTGCCCTTGTAAGGCTCGGGCTTGCGGAAGCTGCGGATATCCAGAGCTACCTGACCAACGCGCTGCTTGTCGTTACCTTCAACCAGAATGGCCGTCGGGCGGGGCGTCGTGATTTTCACATCGGACGGGATCGGATAGACCACATCGTGAGAAAAACCAAGGTTCATGACCAGATTGGATCCCTGAACAGCAGCACGGAAACCCGTACCCTGAATTTCAAGCCCCTTCTGGAAGCCCTCGGAAACACCCTTGATCATGTTGGCAAACACCGCACGGGATGTTCCCCACATCGTCCAGCTCTTGTTGGTGCGCCCACCGAGCGGAGACACGGTGACCTTGCCATCCTCGATCTTCACATCAACATGTGAGGACACGGGGACGCTCAGCTCACCACGCTTGCCCTTGACGCAGAACATACCGTCCTTGACAGCTGCTTCCACGCCTGCGGGGAGGTCAATAGGATACTTACCTACGCGAGACATATTCCCTCCTTAGAAGACGCGGCAGAGGATCTCGCCACCAACATTGGCAGCCCGAGCCTCGACGTCGGAAAGAACGCCACGCGGCGTGGAGAGGATGGAAACACCCAGACCAGCATAGACGCGGGGCAGCTCTTTGATTTTGGAGTACACACGGCGACCAGGACGGGACACGCGATGGATCTCGCGGATCACGGGCTGACCATCCGTGTACTTCAGCTCGATGCGGAACTGGGAAATGCCCTTGCGGACTTCCTCGGTCGTGTAACCGCGGATATATCCTTCACGCTTCAGTGCCTCGAGAACACTGGCACGCAGCTTGGACGCCGGAGCAACGCAGGCAGCATGGCGGGCACGCTGAGCGTTACGGACCCGGGTGAGCATATCACCCAAAGGATCAGACATAGACATTCAGACTACCCTTTTACCAGCTGGACTTGA
Organism: Bombella mellum; assembly: GCF_014048465.1. Classification (GTDB taxonomy): domain Bacteria; phylum Pseudomonadota; class Alphaproteobacteria; order Acetobacterales; family Acetobacteraceae; genus Bombella; species Bombella mellum. The sequence continues at coordinate 283,629 of NZ_PDLY01000003.1, read as the reverse complement.
CCATGCCGGGGATCTGCCCCGTGGAAGCAAGGTCACGCAGAGCAATACGGCACAGCTCAAACTTGCGGTAGTTCCCACGGGGACGACCGGTCAGTTTGCAACGCAGACGCACGCGGGTCTGGGACCCATTGCGTGGCAGCTTGGCCAGTTTCAGTGTCGCTTCAAAACGCTCCTCCATGGAGAGGGAGCGGTTTTTGATAGTATTTTTGAGAGCGGTCCGCTTTTCAAGGTCACGCTGCGCCATGGCAGCACGACGATTATTACGGTTCACCGCAGAGACTTTCGCCATCTCGAATCTTCTCCCGGAACCTGTCAGGCCTATCCCGACGGTTTTCCAATCACCGAACTTGTAACGGAGATTCCCCCCTCATGTGAAGGGGGAAAGTCCATTTTTCCGTGATTGATACGAAAAATTGTCGCTCAGGACACGAACGGCAGATCAAATGCCTTCAGAAGAGCCTTGGCTTCTTCATCGGTCTTTGCCGTCGTAACAAAGATGATGTCCATACCACGGATGGCATCAACCCTGTCATAATCAATTTCCGGGAACACGATCTGCTCTTTCAGGCCCATGGCAAAATTGCCACGGCCATCAAAGCCCTTGTTCGCCGGAAGACCGCGGAAGTCACGGATGCGCGGCATGGCAATCGTCACCAGACGATCAAGGAACTCGTACATGCGAGCCTTGCGCAGCGTCACCTTACAACCGATCGGCAGTCCTTCACGAATACGGAAACCCGCAACAGCCTTGCGTGCCACTGTCTTGACAGGCTTCTGACCGGAGATCAGGGCCATTTCCTCGACAGCAGCGTCCAGCTTTTTCTGGTCAGCAGCGGCTTCACCGACACCCATGTTCAAGACGATCTTCTCGAGCTTGGGAATCTGCATGTCGCTCTTGTATCCGAACTGCTCACGCAGCTTGGCGCGGAGCTTGTCCTGATATTCCTGCTGCAGACGGGGCAGAACGGCATTCTTGTTATCGCTCATCGTTCGCTCCTCAGCCTTCGATCACTTCGCCGGTCACCTTGGCGACACGGACCTTGCGACCATCTTCCAGAACACGGAAACCGACACGGGTCGGCTTGCCACTCTTCGGGTCGATCAGCTTCAGATTGGACAGATGAACCGGCATCTCACGCTCGATGATGCCGCCACCTTCACCCATGCGGTTCGGCTTGGTGTGACGCTTGGCAACAGCCACGCCACGCACGACAGCCTTCTCCACCTTCGGCAGGACGGAAAGGACCTCCCCACGGACACCGCGGGAACGACCTGTCAGGACCAGAACCTGATCACCTTTCTTGATACGTGCAGCCATTACAGCACCTCCGGAGCCAGGGAGATGATCTTCATGAACTTGCGGGCACGCAGCTCACGAACAACCGGGCCAAAGATACGCGTACCAATCGGCTCCTGCTGCTTGTTCAGCAGGACAGCAGCGTTCCGGTCAAAGCGGATGGCGGAGCCATCAGCACGACGCACTGGGTAGGAGGTGCGGACGATGACGGCCTGATGGACGTCGCCCTTCTTCACCTTACCACGGGGGATCGCTTCCTTGACGGATACGACAATGATGTCGCCGACCGAGGCGGTCTTCCTCTTGGAGCCACCCAGCACTTTGATGCACTGCACCCGACGCGCGCCGGAGTTGTCAGCTACGTCAAGGTTGGTCTCGGGATGAATCATGTGTCTACCCCCTTATGCGCCGACAGAAGTCGAGGCTGCCTCGGCAACATCAACCCCATTACGGGAAACGACCGTCCATGTCTTACGCTTGGAGATGGGAGCGCATTCCACGATGCGGACCACATCACCAACCTTGCATGCATTGGCATCATCATGCGCTGCATACTTCTTGGAACGGCGGATAAACTTTTTGTAGAGCGGGTGCATCACGCGACGATCAACAAGAACGGTCACCGTCTTGTCCATCTTGTCGCTCGTCACTCGCCCTGTCAGGACGCGCCTGGGCATCGTCCGTCTCCTCTCAGGACTTGGCGGCGGACGTTTTTGCGCCCGCACGGTTCTTCGACTGGGTCAGCAGTGTCTTGATACGGGCGACAGCACGACGCACGATCCTGACACGGCTGGTGTTCTCGGACTGGCCTGTGGCCGCAGAGAAACGCTGGTTGATCTGCTCACGCTTCAGATCCAGCAGGAGAGCCTTCAGCTCGTCCTCGCTCTTCGTGCGCAGCTCAGCAACCTTATAGGTCGTCTCAGCCATTCTCAAGCCTCCCCGATACGCTGAATGAACTTGGTCTTGATCGGCAGCTTCGCAGCAGCCAGGCTAAGAGCCAAGCGGGCAACCTCCGGCGGCACCCCTTCGATCTCGAAGAGGATACGGCCCGGTTTCACACGGGCTGCCCAGTATTCGGGGTTACCTTTACCGGAACCCATACGCACTTCTGCGGGCTTTGTCGAGACCGGAGTATCCGGAAAAATCCGAATCCAGACGCGACCAGCACGCTTCATGGCGCGTGTGATGGCACGACGGGAGGCCTCGATCTGACGAGCCGTGATACGCTCCGGCTCCAGAGCCTTCAGGCCATACGCACCGAAGTTCAGCTGCGTACCGCCCTTGGCCATCCCATGAATACGGCCCTTGTGGGCCTTACGAAACTTTGTCCGCTTTGGAGAAAGCATGATTTTCTATCCTCACATCAAGCACCTCGGATAAAAGACGGGGGAACTCCCCCGCCTCTTAACGCTGAGGAGCCTGCTCCGCAGCACGACGGTCCTGAGCCATCGGGTCGTGAGCCAGGATCTCACCCTTGAAGATCCAGACCTTCACGCCGCAGGAACCGTAAGTGGTGTGCGCTGTGGAAGTCCCATAATCAATGTCGGCACGCAGTGTATGCAGCGGTACGCGACCCTCACGATACTGCTCGTCACGAGCGATCTCGGCACCACCAAGACGTCCGCTGCAGGTCACGCGGATGCCCTGGGCACCCAGACGCATGGCAGACTGGATGGAACGCTTCATGGCCCGACGGAAGGCAACACGACGTTCCAGCTGCTGGGCAATGTTGTCCGCAACCAGAGTCGCATCGATTTCCGGCTTACGGATCTCGACGATGTTCAGGGCAACATCGGTCTTGGCCATGGCACTGAGGGTCTTGCGCAGGGCATCAATGTCCTGTCCCTTCTTGCCGATGATCACACCGGGGCGTGCCGCATAGATCGTCACGCGGGGCTTCTTGGCCGGACGCTCAATGACCACACGGGAAACACCAGCACCGGAAAGCTTCTTGCGCAGGAAAGCACGAAGTTTCAGGTCCTCGTGGAGCAGGCGGGCATAGTCCCCACCTGCGTACCAGCGGCTATCCCATGTACGATTGACACCGAGCCGAAGCCCGATCGGATTAACCTTATGTCCCATAGATCAGGCTGCCTTCTGCTCTTTGGAGTTCTTACCAGCCTTCGGGGCTTCCTCAGCCTCGGCACGCTCGGCAACAACAATCTTCAGGTGGCTGAAAAACTTCTCGACACGAGCAGAACGGCCACGGCCACGTGCATGGAAGCGTTTCATCACGATCGACTTGCCAACCTCAGCAGTCTTCACCACCAGCTTGTCAACATCAAGCTGATGATTGTTCTCTGCATTGGCCACGGCACTCTCAAGAGCCTTCTTGACCTGCTGGGCAATGCGGCGACGGGAGAACGTCAGCGCAGCGATTGCCTTGCCAGCCGGCTGGTTGCGGATCGTAGCGGCAACCAGGTTCAGCTTGCGCGGGCTGACACGGATGTTGCGGGCAACAGCCTGTGCCTCTGTATCAGCCAAGGTACGGATATGCTTAGGCTTACTCATGCTCAGCCTCGCTTCGACTTCTTATCGGAACCATGACCGGTATAAGTACGGGTGGGTGAGAACTCACCGAACTTGTGACCGACCATATGCTCCGTAACCTGCACAGGCAGGAACTTCTGACCATTATAGACGCCGAACGTCAGCCCGACGAACTGCGGCAGGATGGTGGAACGACGGGACCAGATCTTGATCACCTCGTTCCGACCCGATGCACGGGCCTTCTCAGCCTTGCCAAACAGATACCCGTCGACGAACGGGCCTTTCCAGACGGAACGTGCCATCTTCTATGCCCCTCTCTTACTTGCCGGTTTTACGACGACGGATAATCAGGCTGTCCGTCTTCTTGTTGGTACGGGTCTTGTAGCCCTTGGTCGGCACACCCCACGGCGTGACGGGATGACGTCCACCAGAGGTACGGCCCTCACCACCACCATGCGGATGGTCGACAGGGTTCATAACCACACCACGGTTGTGCGGACGGCGACCCATCCAGCGACGGCGACCTGCCTTACCGAAATGCTGGTTCATGTTGTCCGGGTTGGAAACCGCACCAACAGTCGCCATGCACTCAGCACGCACGATGCGCAGCTCACCGGACTGCAGCTTGATCTGTGCGTAGCCGGCATCCTTGCCAACGAGCTGGGCATAGTTGCCAGCAGAACGGGCCAGCTTGCCACCGGCACCGGGCTTCAGCTCGATGTTGTGGATGATCGTACCGACCGGCATGGAGGCCAGCGGCATGGCGTTACCCGGACGGACGTCGGCATGATGGGCCGCAACCACACGGTCGCCAGCCTTCACGCGCTGCGGAGCCAGGATGTAGGCCAGTTCGCCATCCTCGTAGCGGACCAGTGCGATGAAGGCCGTACGGTTCGGGTCATATTCCAGACGCTCGACCGTGCCAACAACATCAAACTTGCGACGCTTGAAATCAACATAACGGTAGGACTGCTTGTGCCCGCCACCACGGAAGCGCACGGTCGTACGCCCGTAGTTGTTACGGCCACCAGTCTTGTTCTTGCCTTCCGTAAGCTGCTTGACGGGCTTGCCCTTCCAGAGCTCGCTCCGGTCAATCAGCACGGTACCACGAGTGCTTGGTGTCGTGGGATTAAAGTGCTTCAATGCCATGGTATCTTACCCCGCGCGTCAACCAAGCTTCGCTGTCAGGTCAATGGACTGACCTTCAGCAAGCTGGACATACGCCTTCTTGATGTCAGAACGGCGACCTGGACGACCTTTGACGCGCTTCGTCTTGCCCTTCTGGATCAGGGTGCTGACGCCAGCCACCTTCACGTTGAAAAGCTTTTCGACAGCGACCTTGATCTGCGGCTTCGTCGCTTCCAGAGCCACCTTGAACACAACCTGATTCTTCTCGGAGAGCAGGGTTGCCTTTTCAGTGATCAGCGGCGCACGCAGCACATCAAACAGAGCTTCCTGAGACAGGCCAGCAGCCGCCTTGCGTGCATTCAGAACTGTTTTCGTTGTCATGCCAGACGCTCCTTGAGACCCTCAAGAGCAGCGTGGGTAATCACCAGCACATCATGCTTGAGAATATCATATACGTTTGCCCCGATCGTGGGCAGGAGATCGATCTTCGGCAGGTTGGCGATCGCACGGGCAAACGGCTGGTCAGCCACCTTGTCCACGATCAGAGCAGAAGAGCAGCCAAGAGCCTTCAAACGGACCGCAGCGTCACGGGTCTTCTCGACACCGGACAGGTCCTTCAGAATGATCAGCTTGCCTTCGGCAGCCTTCTGGGACACTGCGGAACGCAGGCCGAGACGGCGCACCTTCTTGGGAAGGTCGAAACCGTGGTCACGCACGACCGGGCCATGCACGACGCCACCAGTGCGGAACTGCGGTGCACGCAGGGACCCCTGACGGGCAGACCCTGTTCCCTTCTGACGGTACGGCTTCTTGGTCGTGCCAGAAACGACACCCCTGCCCTTTGTTGCGTGTGTACCGGCGCGACGCTTGGCAAGCTGCCAGCTGACGACGCGGGCCATGATGTCTTTACGGGGAACAATCCCGAAAATCTCTTCCGGCAGTGCGACTTTGCCGTCACTTCCGTTTTCGAGGGTTTTGATATCGTATTCCATATCCCTCACCCGGCGGCCTCAACGGTCGCTGCCGGATATGGCGCGTCCGCATTACGGGCCTTCTTGATTGCATCGCGAACCAGAACGACACTGTTCTTGGCACCTGGGATGGCACCGCGCACCATGATCAGGTTACGCTCTTCATCCACAGCGGCAATTTCGAGGTTTTGTGTTGTCACGCGCTTGTCACCAAGGTGACCAGCCATCTTCTTGCCCTTGAAGACCTTGCCAGGATCCTGACGCTGACCTGTGGAGCCGTGAGAACGGTGACTGATGGACACGCCGTGTGTCGCTTCAAGACCGGCAAAGTTGTGGCGCTTCATGACACCAGCAAAACCTTTACCCTTGCTGCGGCCCGTGACGTCCACCTTCTGCCCCACCACGAAATGGGCGGCGGAAAGTTTTGTCCCCGGCTCCAGCACGGCATCCTCTGCCACACGGAACTCGGCCAGCTTCTTCTTGGGCTCAACCTTCACACGGGCAAAATGCCCACGGTTCGCTTTCGTGACGTGCTTGGCCTTTGCAGCCCCCATACCCAGCTGGACAGCCGTATAGCCGTCACGCTCCTGTGTACGGGCATCCACAACCTCGACATCGTCAAGGTGCAGCACCGTCACCGGCACATGTGTGCCGTCTTCTTTAAAGAGCCGGGTCATCCCCAGCTTTTTTGCAATCAATCCGGTACGCATCGTCTGGACCTTAGAGTTTAATCTCGACATCAACGCCAGCGGCGAGGTCGAGCTTCATGAGGGCGTCCACGGTCTGCGGGGTCGGCTCGACAATGTCGAGCAGCCGGCGGTGCGTTCTCATCTCGAACTGCTCGCGGCTCTTCTTATCCACATGCGGTGAACGATTCACAGTAAACCGGGCAATATGCGTCGGCAGGGGGATGGGGCCCCGAACCCGCGCACCCGTACGCTTCGCCGTATTGACGATCTCTTTCGTGCTGTTGTCCAGCACGCGATGATCATACGCTTTGAGGCGAATGCGGATGTTCTGGTCGTCCATGATTTCACTTCATCCTTAATAAACCGGATGCCGTCCTACTGCATTTCTCCTAGAAATGGAACCCCGGCCGAAAAAAATCCGACCGGGGCACCACATTCCGAAGTCAGCAGGGACTTAGGCGGTGATGGAAGCCACCACGCCGGCACCCACTGTACGGCCACCCTCGCGAATAGCGAAGCGGAGACCTTCGTCCATGGCGATCGGAGCAATCAGCTCGACATCCATGGTAGCGTTATCACCCGGCATCACCATCTCGGTGCCTTCCGGCAGGGTCACGACACCGGTCACGTCCGTCGTACGGAAGTAGAACTGCGGACGATAGTTGGTGAAGAACGGCGTGTGACGGCCACCCTCTTCCTTCGTCAGGATGTAGGCCTCAGCCTTGAACTTGCTGTGCGGGGTGATGGTGCCCGGCTTTGCCAGAACCTGACCACGCTCAACATCTTCACGCTTCGTACCACGCAGCAGGGCACCGATGTTGTCACCGGCCTCACCACGATCCAGCAGCTTACGGAACATCTCGACGCCCGTGACCGTCGTCTTGACGGTGGCACGCAGACCAACGATCTCGACTTCGTCACCAACGTTGACTTCACCACGCTCGACACGGCCGGTCACAACTGTACCACGACCGGAGATGGAGAACACGTCCTCGATCGGCATCAGGAACGGACGGTCAACCGGACGCTCCGGCTGCGGGATGTAGCTGTCAACAGCCTTCATCAGCTCAAGGATGGCTTCCTTGCCCTGTGCCGGGTTGCCATCTTCCAGAACTGCCAGGGCGGAACCCTTGACGATGGGGATATCGTCGCCAGGGAAGTCGTAGGAGGACAGAAGCTCACGGACTTCCATCTCCACCAGCTCCAGCAGCTCCGGATCGTCAACCTGGTCAACCTTGTTCAGGAAGACCACCAGAGCCGGCACACCGACCTGACGGGCCAGAAGGATGTGCTCACGGGTCTGCGGCATCGGACCGTCAGCGGCGGACACGACCAGGATGGCACCATCCATCTGGGCGGCACCGGTGATCATGTTCTTCACGTAGTCGGCGTGGCCGGGGCAGTCCACGTGGGCGTAGTGACGGTTTTCCGTCTCGTACTCAACGTGTGCCGTGGAAATCGTGATACCACGAGCGCGCTCTTCAGGAGCCTTGTCGATCTGGTCGTAGGCACTGAAGGTTGCACCACCGGTCTCGGCCAGTGTCTTTGTGATTGCAGCCGTCAGCGTGGTCTTGCCATGGTCAACGTGACCAATCGTGCCGATGTTAACATGCGGCTTTGTACGCTCAAATTTAGCCTTTGCCATCGTCTCTCTCCAAAACCCTGACCCACAGGGGCCAGAGGTATGACTGAAACTTCATGCTGGCCACCCGGAAACCCGGACAGTGGCCAGAAGCCCTATTACTGGTAAGATTACCAGCGATAATGGCTGAATGCCTTGTTGGCTTCAGCCATACGGTGCGTGTCTTCCCGTTTCTTGACGGCTGCGCCACGGTTGTTCACCGCGTCCATCAACTCATTGGAAAGACGGTCCTGCATGGTGTTCTCACCACGCTTGCGGGACGCCTCGATCAGCCAGCGGATAGCCAGTGCCTGACGGCGTTCTGCACGAACCTCTACCGGAACCTGATAGGTCGCACCACCAACACGGCGGGAACGGACCTCAACAGCCGGCTTCACGTTATCCAGTGCCGAGTGGAACATGGCCACCGGGTCGGCAGAGGACCCGCCACGCTTGCGCAGCACTTCCAGTGCTCCGTAAACGATGCGCTCGGCAGTGGATTTCTTGCCATCATACATCAGTGCGTTCATGAAACGCGTGATGACGGCATCTCCGAATTTTGGATCGGGAAGGATCTCACGCTTTACAGCGCGATGACGGCGACTCATTCCAAATACCCCTTATTTCGGCCGCTTTGCGCCATACAGCGAACGGCGCTGACGGCGTTTTGCGATACCCTGCGTATCCAGCACACCACGAAGAATGTGGTAACGCACACCGGGAAGATCCTTCACGCGACCACCACGGATCAGAACAACACTATGCTCCTGGAGGTTGTGTCCCTCACCCGGAATATAGCTCACGACCTCATACCCGTTGGTCAGGCGCACCTTGGCGACCTTACGCAGGGCGGAGTTCGGCTTCTTCGGCGTTACAGTATAGACACGTGTGCAAACACCACGCTTCTGCGGACATCCCTGCAGGGCAGGAACCTTGTTCCGCTTTGCGGCCGGCTCCCGGCCCTTTGCGATCAACTGGTTGATGGTCGGCATGCGCCCTTCCCAATCCTTGTCCATATGCTGACGGGGCCCGGCCCCGCCACGACATTCCGTTCTAACCGACATGCGGCTGAACCGCCTGTCTTCGCACGATTGCACAGAAGAAAGGAAAGAATCTTCCCTCCTCCAAAGCTACTTGCCTCTGGACTTAACCTTTTTTTCTGAGAAACAAAAGTAGTACCAGATGCTATTTTTTATTCTGGGACGATTCCTTCACCTTAACGAGGGGGAACTGTCTAAGCCGCGGACCCTAAGTGGGCTTGGCTCCAGAGTCAAGCCTCCCTGCCCGTGCAGGGAGGCCTGACCACCAGAATTTCCTTATTCTGCGGCGTCCTCCACCTCGGCCGTGCCCTTGGCGAGCCTGACCGGAGACTGGCCTGCCGCAATATTGCGCAGACGCCGCATGGCACCCCCCGTCCCTGCCGGGATGAGACGGCCCACGATAACGTTCTCCTTCAGGCCACCAAGCGTGTCGATTCTGCCCGACGTGGCGGCATCCGTAAGCACGCGCGTGGTCTCTTGGAAGGAGGCCGCAGAGATGAAGGACTGCGTCTGCAGGGAGGCCTTGGTGATACCCTGAAGGATCGGCATGGCCTTGGCCGGCTCACGCCCCTGCTCCAGAAGTGCCCTGTTGTCCCGCTCGAACTCCAGCCGGTCCACGGTCTCACCGATGAGATAGGTGGAATCACCCGGCTCCAGCACCTCAACCTTCTGCAGCATCTGGCGGACGATCACTTCAATATGCTTGTCGTTGATCTTCACGCCCTGCAGGCGGTAGACGTCCTGGATCTCATTGACCAGATAGTCGGACAGTGCCTCCATGCCCATGACCTTGAGGATGTCATGCGGCACGCGGGGACCATCCACCAGCGGGTCACCCTTCTGAACGAAGTCACCTTCCTGCACGGAAATGTGCTTGCCCTTGGGGATGAGGTAATCCGTCCGTTCGCCCGTCTCGTCATTATGCACGATGACACAACGCTTCGACTTGTAATCCTTGCCAAACTCGATGCGGCCATCACCTTCGGCAATGATCGCATGGTCCTTCGGACGGCGGGCCTCGAACAGCTCGGCCACACGTGGCAGACCGCCGGTAATGTCACGGGTCTTGGAGCCCTCACGCGGAATACGGGCCAGCACGTCACCAGCATGGACCACCGCTCCGTTCTCCACGGACAGAATACTGTCAGGAGACAGGAAGTAGCGGGCCTCGTTGCCATTGGCGAGACGGACCACATTGCCATCCGCATCCTTCAGCTGGAGGCGGGGGCGCAGGTCGACACCCTTGGTGGCCTGCTTGTAGTCCACGACGACACGGGACGTCAGGCCGGTCACCTCGTCAACCCGTTCGACAAGCGTGATGCTGTCGATCAGGTCCTGATACTCGACCGTACCGGACTGCTCGGTGATGATCGGCAGGGTGTACGGATCCCACTCCGCCATCTTGTCACCACGCTTGACCTCCTGACCTTCGGAGACCATCAGACGGGCACCATAGGGCACACGGTAGCGGGCCTTCTCCGCCCCGGTCTCGTCGATCAGCAGAATCTCACAGTTCCGGGACATGACCACAGGAACGTTCTGGGAATTCTGGACGACGTTACGGTTGCGGATGGTCACCTTGCCGTCACGGAAGGCCTCGACCATGGACTGCTCGGCACCACGGGTCGCCGCACCACCGATGTGGAAGGTACGCATCGTCAGCTGCGTGCCCGGCTCACCGATGGACTGGGCAGCGATCACGCCAACGGCCTCACCGATGTTGACCGGCGTACCACGGGCCAGATCACGGCCATAGCAGTGGGCGCAGATGCCTGCCTTGCTGTCACAGGTCAGGACGGAGCGGATCTCGACCGCCTCGATCCCGGCCCCTTCGAGCATTTCCACGTCGGCTTCTTCCAGCAGATGGTTGCGCTCCAGCAGCTTCTCACCCGTCATCGGGTGGAACACGTCCTGAGACAGTGTCCGCCCTAGGGCACGCTCTGCCAGGGAGGCCACGACCTCACCACTGTCCGTCACCGCACGGACGACAAGACCACGCTCGCTGCCACAGTCACTTTCGGTGATGATGCAGTCCTGCGCCACGTCAACCAGACGCCGTGTCAGATAACCAGAATTGGCCGTCTTCAGGGCAGTGTCAGCAAGACCCTTGCGGGCACCGTGACTGGACGTGAAGTAATCAAGAACCGACAGACCTTCCTTAAAGTTGGCCACGATCGGCTGCTCGATGATCTCACCGGACGGCTTCACCATCAGACCACGCATACCGGCAAGCTGCTTCATCTGGGCCGGTGACCCACGGGCCCCGGAATGGCTCATCATCCAGACGGAGTTTGTCGGCTTGCCCGGGACCTGCTTGGAGATCTCCTTGAGCATGGCCGCCTGCACCTCATCCGTACAGCGGGACCAGGCATCCACCACCTTGTTGTAACGCTCACCAGCGGTGATCAGACCTTCCTGATACTGCTGCTCGAACTCCTTCACCTCCTCGGTGGTCTTGTTGACCAGAGTGGTCTTCTCGGCCGGGACGATCATGTCGTCCTTGCCGAAGGAGATGCCAGCCTTGGCGGCGTGACGGAAACCAAGAGCCATGAGACGGTCACAGAAGATGACAGCCTCCTTCTGCCCGCAGTGACGATACACGGTATCGATCACGTCGGACACCAGCTTCTTCGTCAGCTGACGATTGATCAGGCTGAACGGAATGGCCGGATGCTTCGGCAGGATCTGGGCGATCAGGGCACGGCCCGGTGTCGTCAGGATCATCTGGCGCACCGACCTGCCTTCCTCATCCTGTGTCTCCAGACGCAGGCGGATCTTGTCATGCAGCTTCAGCGCACCGGAAAGCAGGGCAGCCTCGATCTCGGCCACGGCCGCATAGGCAGGCGGAGCCGCCTTGATGACCTTGCCATCCTTGATCTCGGCCTCATCCGGAGTCAGACGGTACTCGGGCACCTCGAGGCTCAGATAGTACAGGCCAAGCACGATGTCCTGGGAAGGCACGATGATCGGCTTGCCATTGGCCGGGCTGAGAATGTTGTTGGTGGACATCATCAGCACACGGGCTTCCAGCTGGGCCTCCAGCGAAAGCGGCACATGCACGGCCATCTGGTCACCGTCAAAGTCCGCATTGAAGGCGGTGCAGACCAGCGGGTGCAGCTGGATGGCCTTGCCTTCCACAAGGCTCGGCTCGAATGCCTGGATGCCGAGACGGTGCAGGGTCGGCGCACGGTTCAGCATCACCGGATGTTCACGGATGACCTCTTCGAGGATATCCCAGACTTCCGGACGCTCTTTCTCGACCATCCGCTTTGCGGCCTTGATGGTCGTGGCGTGCCCGTACTTCTCCAGCTTGGAATAAATAAAGGGCTTGAACAGCTCCAGCGCCATCTTCTTGGGAAGACCACACTGATGCAGCTTCAGCTCCGGCCCCACCACGATCACGGATCGGCCGGAATAGTCAACACGCTTGCCGAGCAGGTTCTGACGGAAGCGGCCCTGTTTCCCCTTCAGCATGTCGGACAGGGACTTCAGCGGACGCTTGTTGGCCCCGGTGATGGCACGGCCACGGCGGCCATTGTCGAACAGCGCATCAACGGCTTCCTGCAGCATGCGCTTTTCATTGCGGACAATGATGTCCGGCGCACGCAGCTCGATCAGCCGCTTCAGACGGTTGTTACGGTTGATGACACGGCGATACAGGTCATTCAGGTCGGAGGTGGCGAAACGCCCACCATCCAGCGGCACGAGCGGACGCAGCTCCGGCGGAATCACGGGCACGATGTCCATGATCATCCATTCCGGACGGGCACCACTCTCAACGAAGGATTCGACCATCTTGAGGCGTTTGACCAGCTTCTTGCGGGCCGCCTCGGATGTCGCCTTACGCAGCTTCTTGCGCATGACCGTCTTTTCCGAATCGCCTTCCATCACCTCGGCGTCGTAGTCGAACGGATCAGGCTCGCCACGCTCCCGAGCGGCACGACTCAGCTCGGCCTCCTGAGCGTTCGGCAGGCCCCAGTCATAGCTGGACAGCGCACGCTTGATGGCCTCGGCACCAATACCGACATCCAGACCATCATCAGCGAATTCATCCATCAGCTCTTCGCAGCGGATTTCATCCAGCAGATACTGGTCACGACGCTTGCCGTGCTTGTAGGATTCGACCTGATCGGATTCACAGACGCCCTTGTCGAGCACCAGGAACTTCTCGAAGTACAGGACCGGCTCAACATCCTTGAGCGGCAGGTCGAGCATCGTGGCGATGCGGCTCGGCAGGGACTTAAGGAACCAGATGTGAGCGACGGGTGAGGCAAGGTCGATATGGCCCATCCGCTCACGGCGGACCTTGGCCAGCGTCACCTCAACACCGCACTTCTCACAGACGATCCCACGGAACTTCATCCGCTTGTACTTGCCGCAGAGGCACTCGTAATCCTTGGTCGGACCAAAAATCCGGGCACAGAACAGCCCGTCACGCTCCGGCTTGAAGGTACGGTAGTTGATCGTCTCCGGTTTTTTGATCTCGCCATAGGACCACGAGCGGATCTGCTCGCTGGAGGCGAGCTGGATGCGGATCTGGTCAAACGTGCCTGACTGACCAGACTGACCCAGAATCTTCATGAGTTCGTTCATTTGCCGAAACCCCACTGTGCCGGGCGGCGTCCCGCCGGCACGTTAAACATGAACAATGAAGAAGAAGCGGAAAGCACTGCCCTCACAGCCCTCCCTGCTCAAGTTCGACATTCAGACCAAGCGACTTCAGTTCCTTCACCAGAACGTTGAAGCTCTCTGGAATGCCAGCCTCAAAGTCGTCCTGCTCACGAACGATCGCCTCATACACCTTCGTACGGCCGGACACATCGTCCGACTTCACCGTCAGCATTTCCTGAAGCGTGTAGGCGGCACCGTAAGCCTCCAGTGCCCAGACCTCCATCTCACCGAAACGCTGACCACCGAACTGGGCCTTACCACCAAGCGGCTGCTGGGTGACCAGCGAGTAAGGACCGATCGAGCGAGCATGAATCTTGTCATCAACAAGGTGATGCAGCTTCAGCATGTAGATGTAGCCCACCGTGGACTGACGCTCGAACTTCTCACCCGTACGCCCGTCGATCAGCTGGGACTGACCACTCTCGCTGACACCGGCTTTCTTCAGCATCTCCTCGATGTCCGGGATGGAGGCACCATCGAACACCGGAGTTGCGATCGGCACGCCCTTGCGCAGGTTGTTGGCCAGCTCGATCAGCTGATCGTTGTCCATCGTGGCGATGTCTTCGTTGAAGATCTTCTCACCATAGACATCTTTCAGACGGTCCAGCAGCTCCTGCCGACGCTCACCCGTGCGCTGATATTCATCAACCATCGCACCGATGCTCTGGCCGATATTGGCACAGGCCCAGCCCAGATGCGTCTCCAGAATCTGTCCCACATTCATGCGGGACGGCACGCCCAGAGGATTCAGCAGCAGGTCAACCGGCTGACCATTCTCGAGGAACGGCATGTCCTCGACAGGAACAACACGGGAAACCACACCCTTGTTGCCGTGACGGCCAGCCATCTTGTCACCCGGCTGAAGCTTGCGCTTCACGGCGATGAAGACCTTGACCATCTTCATCACACCCGGCGGCAGCTCGTCACCACGCTGGAGCTTCTCGACCTTGTTGTCGAAGCGGTTGTTGATGCGCTTGATGGCACCATCAAACTCACGGCACAGCGTTTCCAGCTCGGCCATGACGGCCACGTCGGCAACAGGAATGTTACGCCACGTCACACGGGGATGCTCACCCAGCAGCTCGGCCGTGATCGGTGTACCAGCCCGCACGCCCTTGAAGCCTGCGGCAGCTTCCTGCCCGACCAGACGCTCCTTGAGACGGTTGTAGAAGCTGCGCTCCTGGATGGCACGCTCGTCATCACGGTCCTTGGCCAGACGCTCGATCTCGGCCCGCTCGATGGCCATGGCACGCTCGTCCTTGTCCACACCACGGCGGGAGAAGACACGGACATCAACCACCGTTCCGCTCGTGCCCGGAGGCAGCTTGAGGGAGGTATCACGTACATCAGAGGCCTTTTCACCGAAGATGGCACGCAGAAGCTTCTCTTCCGGCGTCATCGGGCTTTCGCCCTTCGGCGTCACCTTGCCGATCAGGATATCACCCGGATTGACCTCAGCACCGACATAGACAATGCCAGCCTCATCGAGGTTCCGCAGCGCTTCCTCACCGACATTCGGGATGTCACGGGTGATTTCTTCCTGACCCAGCTTGGTATCACGGGCCATGACCTCGAACTCTTCAATATGGATTGAAGTGAAGATGTCATCCCGGGCGATACGCTCGGAGATCAGGATGGAGTCCTCGAAGTTGTACCCGTTCCACGGCACGAAGGCCACGAGCACGTTACGGCCCAGAGCCAGCTCGCCCAGCTCGGTGGACGGGCCATCAGCAATGATGTCACCGGCAGCGACCAGATCACCAACCTTCACCAGCGGACGCTGGTTGAGGCAGGTGGACTGGTTGGAACGCATGTATTTGCGCAGACGGTAGATGTCCACGCCCTGGGTAGCCCCTTGCTCGTCCGTCGCACGGATCACGATACGGGCACCATCCAGCTGGTCCACCACACCACCACGCTTGGCGATGATGGTTGCACCGGAGTCATGCGCCACGGGGCCTTCCATGCCGGTACCGACCAGCGGGGCATCAGCCTTCACCAGCGGCACGGCCTGACGCTGCATGTTGGAACCCATCAGCGCACGGTTGGCATCGTCGTTTTCCAGGAACGGGATGAGTGCGGCAGCCACGGAGACCAGCTGCTTCGGCGACACGTCACAGGCAGTCACCTGCTCCGGCGGCACGAGGCGGAAGTCACCAGTCTGGCGGACGGCCACCAGCTCATCCGTCAGGCGGTTGTCGCTCTGCTTGGCATCAGCCTGCGCCACCAGAAGGCGTTCTTCCTCCATGGCGGAGAGATACTTCCAGCCATCCTGGAAGACACCATCCTTCACCAGACGATACGGTGTCTCGATGAAGCCGTACTTGTTCACCTTGGCGTAGGTGGCCAAGGAGTTGATCAGACCGATGTTCGGTCCTTCCGGCGTCTCGATCGGGCAGATGCGGCCATAATGGGTCGGATGAACGTCACGGACCTCAAAGCCTGCACGCTCACGGGTCAGACCGCCCGGACCAAGGGCCGACAGGCGACGTTTATGTGTCACCTCGGAGAGCGGGTTGGTCTGATCCATGAACTGGCTGAGCTGGGAAGAACCGAAGAACTCACGCACGGCAGCAGCGGCAGGCTTGGCGTTGATCAGGTCATGCGGCATGACCGTGTCGATGTCGACGGACCCCATGCGCTCACGGATGGCACGCTCCATGCGGAGCAGGCCGATCCGGTACTGGTTCTCCATCAGCTCGCCGACGGAACGGACACGACGGTTGCCAAGGTTGTCGATGTCATCGACCTGGCCACGACCATCCTTCAGGTCGCAGAGGATCTTGACCGTCCGCAGGATGTCTTCCTTGCGCAGCGTCCGCAGCGTGTCGGGTACGTCCACGTCCAGCCGCATGTTCATCTTCACACGACCAACGGCGGACAGGTCATAACGGTCCTGCGAGAAGAACAGGCCACGCAGCATGGCTTCTGCCGTCTCACGGGTCGGCGGCTCGCCAGGACGCATGATGCGGTAGATGTCGATCAGTGCCTCTTCCCGTGTGGTGTTCTTGTCCGCCATCAGGGTGTTGCGGATCCACGGGCCATGCGTGCCATCAACGGCCAGAAGCGGAAGCTCCTTCAGGCCCAGCTCTTCCAGCTCGGCCAGCTTCTCTTCCGTCAGTTCCTCACCAGCCTCGGCATAGATCTCACCGGTCTTCTCATTGACGAGATCGTGGGCAACGAAACGGCCGAGGATGTCCAGACGGCCAACCTGCACGACACGGGTCTTCTCGGCGATCTTGCGGACGACACGGGCCGTCAGCTTGGTCTCCGCATCGGCAATGACCTCACCGGTGTCAGCATCAACCAGCGGGCTGAGCAGCTTCAGACCACGGAAGGCATCCGGCTCGAACGGACGGGCCCACTCGCTCCCCGTGCGGGTGAACGGCACGACCTCGTAGAAAGTGGAGAGGATCTCATCCTCATCCATGCCGGTGACCTCGAGCGTGTCGACATCGCCACCCTCGGCCAGCTTGGCTTCACGGGCCTTGAGGTAGTTCTCACCTTCCAGCGCATAGAGCAGCGTGGTGACCGGCAGCTTGCGCTTGCGGTCAATGCGGACATGGATGATGTCCTTGGCATCGAACTCGAAATCGAGCCAGGAGCCACGATAAGGGATGATGCGGGCAGCGAAAAGATACTTCCCGGAGGAATGGGTCTTGCCCTTGTCATGGTCGAAGAACACGCCGGGGCTGCGGTGCATCTGGGAGACGATGACACGCTCCGTCCCATTGATGATGAAGGTCCCATTGTCGGTCATGAGCGGCATGTCGCCCATGTAGACCGGCTGCTCCTTCAGGTCGTGAATGGAGCGGGTCCCCGTGTCCTCATCAATATCCCATGTCGTCAGACGCAGGATGACCTTCAGCGGGGCTGCATAGGTCAGGCCACGCTGGATGCATTCTTCCACGTCATACTTCGGTTCTTCGAACTCATAATACTGGAAGTCCAGCCGACCACGGCCGGCGAAATCATGAATCGGAAAAACTGAACGGAACACCTCCTGAAGGCCAGCCGGTTCCCGGCTGTCGGGGCGAACATTCATCTGCAGGAAAGCTTCATAGGAAGCCCGCTGCACGTCAATCAAATTAGGCATCGGCGCAATCTCGGGAATGCGCCCGAAGCTCTTGCGGATCCTCTTACGCCCTGTGAACGATTTTGTGATCGCCATCTTATCCTGCCTCTGAACCAGACCTTCAAGTCGTCCGCTATGCAACCATCCCACTAACCCCATGGAAGATCAGACGACTTGAACGGCTGGCTTAATCCTGTCTATGACGCATGACGGAATGCCCCTTATAGGCAATTTCCCTGTCAACGGCAAATGGGGCGGGCACCATGAAGCACCCGCCCACTCGCTCCAACGGCCTCCCCGAGGGGTACCGCATGGATGAAACTCTTACTTGATTTCGACTGTAGCGCCGTTCTCTTCCAGAGCCTTCTTGATCTTCTCGGCCTCGTCCTTCGTGGCACCTTCCTTGATGGTCTTCGGTGCGCCCTCGACGAGATCCTTGGCTTCCTTCAGGCCCAGGCCCGTGATGCCGCGGATTTCCTTGATGACGTTGATCTTCTTGTCGCCAGCCTTGGCCAGCACGACGTCGAACTCTGTCTTCTCAGCGGCAGCTTCGCCAGCGGCAGCCGGAGCGGCAGCAACAGCAGCAACCGGAGCAGCAGCGGAAACGCCCCACTTCTCTTCGAGAAGCTTGGACAGCTCGGCAGCTTCCAGAACGGAAAGAGCGGACAGTTCGTCAACCAGTTTTGCCAGATCGGCCATGATAATATCCTCTAAGATGCGTAAATGTCAGGCGGCGTCGCTCATGCGGGCCACCCCGTTAATCAAGCGGCTTCCGTGTCGCCTGTTCTGGCATAGGCACCAAGAACGCGAGCAAGCTGCCCAGCCGGAGCCTGGGTGACGCCTGCGATGCGGGTTGCCGGGGTACTGATCATACCCACCAGCTTTGCACGCAGCTCGTCCAGAGATGGCAGGGAGGCCAGTGCCTTGACGCTATCAGCCGTAAGGGTCTGATTGCCAAGGGCACCACCAAGTACCACCAGCTTGTCATTCTTCTTGGCGAACTCGACCAGCACCTTTGCCACGCCAACCGGCTCATCCGACCAAGAAATGGCCGTCGGGCCTTTGAGCAGCGGCGCAATGCCGTCGAACTGGGTCCCATCCAGAGCACGGCTGACCAGCCGGTTCTTCGCAACCTTGTATGTCGCACCCACAGCGCGGATGTTACGACGCAGCTCTGTCGCATCGGCGACCGTCAGACCCAGATTCTGGGTGACGACAACCATGGACGTGCTGCCGAACACTTTGCTGAGGGACTCGACAAAGGCCCGTTTTTCCGTACGGTCCAAAACCTTGTCTCCTCGGTTAGTCCGATCATCTCGGACCAGGTTACCCATAGGTCCTGCCCCACCTGAAGGCACAACAGGACCCGCTCGCCTGTCCATGTTAGGAAGACCGCATCGCATCCGGAGGGACATGATACGTTCCACCCGTCTCACGCCTGCGCCCTGGAGGCTTTAAGGAACGGCGTTCCACATGCGTTCTAGGACAGGAAAAGGAGCAGGAGACCTGCTCCAGCACCATTCCGGAGAATGGCGATTCCTCAATCTCCCGTCAGTCAGCCTTCGAAGCTGGAGAGATCAACACGCACACCTACCCCCATCGTGGAGGAAAGGGAAGCTTTTTTCAGATAAGTACCCTTTGCACCGGACGGACGGGCCTTCTGGAGGGCATCCACCAGAGCCTTCACGTTCTCGGCCAGCTGGGACTCGGAGAAAGAAGCCTTACCGACGCCAGCGTGAACGATACCGGCACGCTCAGCACGGTATTCAACCTGACCGGACTTGGCAGCCTCGATGGCTCCCTTGACGTCCATCGTCACGGTACCGAGACGGGGGTTCGGCATCAGGCCACGCGGACCAAGGATCTTGCCCAGACGTCCGACCAGAGCCATCATGTCCGGGGTGGCAATGCAGCGGTCGAACTCGATCTCGCCAGCCTGCACCTTCTCGGCCAGGTCTTCCGCACCGACAACCTCGGCACCGGCGGCGGCAGCTTCCTCGGCCTTCGGGCCACGGGCGAACACGCCGACACGCAGCGTCTTGCCCGTACCGTGCGGCAGGGAGATCAGGCCACGGACCATCTGGTCAGCATGACGGGGATCAACACCCAGACCGATGGAAAACTCGACCGTCTCGTCGAACTTGGCCGTGGCGTTGCTCTTCACCAGAGCGACGGCGTCGTTCAGGGAGTACAGCTTGTCACCGTCAACCTTGGCACGCAGGGCGGCAATACGTTTGTTCTTGGCCATGTTCTCAGCCCTCCACCACATCAAGACCGATGGAACGGGCAGAGCCTGCCAGCATGCGCACGGCACCATCGATGTCGTTTGCGTTCATGTCCTGGAACTTCTTCTCAGCAATCTCACGCAGCTGGGATGTCGTCACGGACCCGACGGCAGACGCACGACCAACCGTCTGGGAACCCTTGGTGATCTTCGCTGCCTTAAGCAGGAAGTAGGTATTCGGCGGCGTCTTCGTGATGAAGGTGAAGGTACGGTCCGCATAGGCGGTGATCACGACCGGGATCGGCATGCCCGGCTCAAGACCCTGCGTCTTTGCGTTGAATTCCTTACAGAACTGCATGATGTTCAGACCGCGCTGACCCAGCGCCGGACCGACCGGCGGAGACGGGTTGGCCTTGCCAGCCGGAATCTGCAGTTTGATGTAGCCAACTACTTTTTTGGCCATATCCGGGACTCCCTAATTTACAGTTCCCGAACCGTGGTTGAGACGGCAGGGATCATCCCCGCCTCCCACGTTCGACTGGAAGGGTGCCTAGACCATTCCCCCCATACCGTCAAGCAGGAATCAGGGATGGGCCGGTACGGCGGCCGCCCCCGTCAGATCACTTTCCGAAACGGGCGGCTCGATCTCGGACCCCTTCTGCGGAGTTCCCACCGGCACCTCACCGGCGGGACGGGCATGGTGCAGCCCCTCATACTGCAACGGTCCGATCGGGTCGATGCTCTTCAGGTCCGGCAGGAGCTTGTCCGACCAGCCGCCGCCAAGGGCACGGATGAGCCTGACCGTGGACTGAAGCTGCCGTGTCTGCGCCTGCACCTCCAGAAGACGGGCCTTCAGCGCATCCTGCTGGGCCACCAGCGCATCCAGATAGTTCGTCAGCCCGCCCGTATAAAGGGCCATCGTCATGTTCTGCGTTCTCAGAGCCGCATCCACGGCCTGATGCTGCTGGAGCCGTTCCTGATGGTACAGGGCTGTCTGGCTCAGCCCATCCTCAACATCCTGAAAGGCTGCCAGAACCGTCGCCCGGTAGGCGTCCACACGTTCCCGGTACTGTGACCAGGCCCGTTGCAGGGCCGCACGCCGCATCCCCCCCGTGAAGAGCGGCTCCACGGCCTGCACGGCAACCCGCCAGAAGGCCCTGGAGATGCTGGCCAGATCAAACCCGGCATCCTCAAACCCACCTGTCGCACTGATGGTGATGTGGGGATAGAAGGCGGCCCGGGACACACCGATGGCCCGTGCGGCGGCAGCCATCTGCCGCTCGCTCATGGCCACGTCGGGACGTCTCTCCAGCAGGGTGGACGGGAGGCCCTCCTTCACCCGGATCGTATCAAAATGCAGCCGGAAATCCTTGACCGGCTGGATGTGGAAACTGGCAGGCACCACGTTCACCATGACGGCGATGGCGTGTTCCTGCACCTGCCGGGTCGCCTCCAGATAGCTCCTCGCCGCCTGTGCTGAGTACAGCTCATTCTCCGCACGGGAGACGTCCAGCCCCGCACCGATGGCCCCACCCTGCCGCAGCCTCGTGATCTCCACGGCCGTGCGGAAATACCGGATGGAGTCGTCATAGACGGCCAGCTGGGCATCAATGCCCCGCAGGGCCATGTAGTTTGAAGCCAGCTCGGCCTGAAGGCTCAGCCTCGTCAGCGCATAGTCGGCTGCCCCGGCCTGCGCCAGATTCTTCTGCATGTGCGTCTGGTTGCGGATGGCATCCCAGAAATCCGGCTCCCATGTCGCGGCACCGCTATAGGCGACGTTGGATTCATAGATGGGCGTGGTATTGGTGCGCCGCAGGAAAAGCCGTCCTTCCGACTGCTTGTTCCGGCTCATCTGCGCCCCGCCGGCGATCTGCGGGTACAGTCGGCTTTCCGTCTCACGGGCGATGTCTCGCTCCTGCGTGAAGACCTCCGCCGCCGCCTGAAGATCAGGGTTATAGACGTTCAGCCGGTCCTCCAGCTCATCAAGCTGGGGATCGTGGAAAAGTTTCCACCACTGCCCACGCACGACCGCATCGGCTGGTCTGGCATTGCCCATGATGCCCTTGCCTTCCCAGCCATCCGGGTAGATGAAATGCGGCGTGTGATAGTTCGGTGCCAGATCGCACGACGCCAGAAAAAAGGACAGTCCGCCCGCCAGCAGCGGCAGCCTCCGCCATGTTCCTCCCACCATCAGTGCTGCCCCTGCGACTGTCTGGCCGGTGCGGCAGACGGTGCCTGACCGCCCTCACCCGGCTTTGCCTGATCGTCCGGTCCGGCCTCATCCGGTGGCGGCATCGCACCGACACGCCTCAAATCATTTGACGTGACATTAGGCACAGGCTTCTCGGCCTCCTTCGGCCTGACATCATTATAGCCACGGGTAGGCGTCACGACCCGGACCTCGTCTCCGTCCAGCATGTCCGCCGTCGGGTTGGCCACGATCTCGTCATCCAGGGACATACCGGACAGGACCTGCGTCGTCATGCCGAAATTGGTGCCGACCTGCACGGTCTCCAGCCGGATGTGACCATTGACGACCTTGGCCACCTGCATCCCCTGCGCCCGGAAGATGAGCGCACTGGTCGGCACGATCAGCACGTCCGGATCACCCGGAGCCTGAATATGGGCGGTGGCGTAGGAGTTGGGCCAGAGCAGCCCGTCCGGATTGTCCAGCACCAGCTCGGTCGTCACCGTCCTTGTGGAGGCATTGAAGGCATTGGCCGTCGCCAGGAACCGGGCCTTGAACACACGGCCCGGATATTGCGGCACGCTGAGGTCCGCACTGATGCGGGGCGAGATGACGCTGGCAAAATCCTGCGGCACGGACACGAACACGCGTATCTTGTGCACGTCCGCCACGGAGAACAGCTCGGCGATGGCCCCCCGAGAATTGAGATTGCCCCCGGCAGCATTCACATAGTCCCCGACATTGACGAGACGGGAGGTCACGATCCCGTCAAAGGGAGCGACGATCCGCTTGAAGTTCTCCAGAGCCTCCACCCGCTCGACATCATGGGCGGCCGCATCCAGCTCCGCCTTCTGGGCGGCGGCATTGGCCGCCTGCACGTCCACTTCCTGCCGGGACACGGCCTGCGTCCCCCGCAGGGCGGTCCAGCGTTTCGTGGTGATGAGGGCGAGCTGGTAACGAGCATTGACGACCTCGTAATGGGCCTTGGCCGCCGCATACTGGGCATCGATGCTCGGCGTGCTGACCTCCGCCAGAAGGTCGCCCCGCTTCACATGGGCACCGTAATCCTTGTACCACATCTTCACATAGCCGGAGACCTGGGCGTAGATCGGAGCCTCATACCAGGCCGCCAGATTGGCTGGCAAGTCCACGTTCCGGGTTGTCGGTCCCGGCTGTGCCCTGATCAGCACGACACGGGCGATGGCACTGTCCTTCGTTTCCCGTTCCAGCTCCCCCCGGTGCAGGGCACGCTGCACGAGACCCAGCACGACCAGCCCGGCCAGGACGGCCAGAAAGATGAACAGCAGCAGGCGTCCCCTGCCACGGGCGGGCTGCGTGGTCTGACGGGTGGGAGGATTCATGAAGGTTCTCCTTCTGGAGTGGTCCGGTCACCCTTCGGCGCACCGCCATGGATCAGGGCAAAAACGCAGGGAACGAACAGGAGCGTCGCCACCGTGGCCATCAGCAGCCCCCCGATGACCGCCTTGCCCAGTGGCGCATTGGAGGAATTGCTGACGGACATCGGGATCATGCCGATCATCATGGCAAGGGCGGTCATCAGCACGGGACGGATACGCTCGAACCCGGCCTCCGAAGCGGCCAGAACGGCGTTCCCATGCTCCGCCAGCCGCTCTCGGGCAAAGGCCACGACCAGCACGGCATTGGCCGTGGCGGTACCCATGCACATGATGGCTCCCGTCAGGGCCGGAACGGACAGGGTCGTATGGGTGAGGAACAGGCTCCACGAAATCCCGCCCAGAGCGGCAGGCAGGGCCATGACGATGACGAAAGGATCAAGCCACGACTGGAAGTTCACGACGATGATCAGATAGACCAGCACGATGGAAAGCAGCAGCCCGCCGATCAGCTGGACATAGGCGTTGTTCATCGTCACGA
This sequence comes from Bombella mellum, assembly GCF_014048465.1. Classification (GTDB taxonomy): domain Bacteria; phylum Pseudomonadota; class Alphaproteobacteria; order Acetobacterales; family Acetobacteraceae; genus Bombella; species Bombella mellum. The sequence continues at coordinate 259,339 of NZ_PDLY01000003.1, read as the reverse complement.
CCTGCCCACGCACCACCATGCTGGACCCGTGCGGCAGGTCGGGCCGGACCCGCTCCACCTCCTGCCCGACGGCCCGGGACAGGGCACCAAGATCGATCCCTTCCGCCGCCACGTAGATGTCGAACACGGGCATGATGTTGTAGTGGGAGACCTCCGCCGGTGTCCCCGTCTGCTCGATATGGCTGACACCACCCAGAATCTGCATGGTGCCGTTCTGCGGGTTCCCGTCTCCCTTGTCGATGGGCATTTTTTCAAGATCGTTGAGGGTCTGGAGGTACGTTGCCGGGGCCTGCACGTCGATGAGCTGGGACGTGCCCTGCGGGTTGAGATAATAGGTCTGCCCGACCTGCGAGCTGCCGGACAGGGTCGTCAGGACGTTGTAGGCAATGTCCTTCTCCGTGATGCCGGTCCCCATGGCAAAGCTGCGATGGGCGTTGATGAGGAGGGTCGGCTGTGTCATCGGCTGCTGGACGCTGACATCCACGGCCCCCGGAATTCTCCGCAGACGCTGTGCCAGACGGACGGCAAAGGCGTAGTTGTGCTGGAGGTCACGCCCGACGATCTGGACGTCGATCGGCGATGGCAGGCCGAAATTGAGGATCTTGGCCGTCAGGTCGCCCGGCTGGAAGGTGAAGCCTATCCCCGGGAAGGCTGTGCTGAGAGACCGGCGCAGCTTCTGCCGGTAATCGGAGATCGGGCTTTCATCATCCTCCAGCTGGATGGTGACGTCACAGTCCTGCGCCCCCGTGGTGGGCGATGGCACCATGGCCTGGTTCATCTGGCTCATCGGCAGGCCACAGTTGTTGACGATGAGCTTCACCTGACCGGGCAGGGTCTCCCTGATCTTCTTCTCGATCAGCCCGCTGAGTTTCGCACTTTCCTCGATACGGGTGCCGACCGGTGCCCGAAAATGCATCTGCATCGTGCCGGACTTGATCTCCGAGAAGAAATCCTGCCCGACGAAGAAAAGCAGAAGCAGGGACGACAGCGCACCGGACAGGAACAGGATGATGAACATTCTCCGTGCCGCCAGAACGCTCAGCAGGACCTCATGATAGCTCTGACGGAACCGCTCGAAATATGTCTCGAACGTCTCCTGGAACCTGCCGAAGAAGCCCCTCTTCCGGCTGGCATGGTCAGGATGACGCTGCTGCTCCACCTGCGCCGCCAGAAGCCAGTTGGCCATCGTCGGCACGAGCGTCCGGGACAGGACGAATGAGGCGATCATCGCAAAGATGATGGCCTCGGCCATCGGCATGAACAGCCAGCCTGCCACGCCCGTCAGCTCGAAGAGCGGGAACCAGACGATGCAGATGCAGGTGGTCGAGACGAATGTCGGAATGACGATCTGATTGGCCGCATCAATGATGGCCTCTTCCAGCTCCTTGCCCATGTGGAGATGGGCGTCGATGTTCTCGATCATCACCGTGGCGTCATCCACGAGAATGCCGACGGCCAGAGCCAGCCCGCCCAGCGTCATCACGTTGATGGACTGCCCGGCCAGGCTGAGGCCGATCAGGGCCGAGAGCATGGCCAGCGGAATGGAGACCGCCACGATCACGGTTGACCGCCATGACCCCAAGAAGAGAAGGACCGTCAGGCTAGTCAGGATGGCGGCGGTGATCATCTCCCGCACGACATCGACGACGGACTCCTTCACGAAGCTGGACGCATCCGTGAGTACGTCCATGCTCGTACCGGGCGGCAGCGTCTTCTGGATGTCCGGCAGCAGTTTCTTGATCCCGCTCACGACCTCCAATGTCGAGGCATTGCCACTCTTCAGAATGACGATCATCACCGCCTGCTTGCCACGCACCAGCACGGCATTGGTCTGTGGCGGGCCACCCTTGTGAACCCATGCCACGTCCCGCAGATAGATGACGGAATTGCCCACCTGCTTTATGGGCATCCGGTTGAAGGCGGCAATGTCCATGGGGGCGGAGTTGGTCCGCACCATGAAGTCCATGGCCCCCACCTTCTGGTCACCGGCCGGGAGAACGATGTTCTGCCTGTTCAGCGCACTGGCCACGTCCACGGCGGAGAGCCTGTGCGCCAGCAGCTTCACCGGGTCGATGTCCACCATGATGTCCGCCGCCACGCCACCATAGGGATTGGGAATGGCCGTCCCCGCCACGGAGACCAGCTCCGGCCGGATGAGGTTGGAGGCCATGTTGTAGACCTCCGAGGCGGACATGTTGGGATTGTTGACCTGAAGGGTCAGGACGGGGACGGATGACGCATCCAGAGCCAGAATGAGCGGCGGCGTGGCCCCGGTGGGCAGCTGCTTGATGACGGTCTGGGACACGGAGGTGATCTGCGTCTGGGCGACGCTGGCATCCGTCCCGGGCTGGAAGAAGACCTTGACGATGCCTCGCCCGTAATAGGAGCTGCTCTCTATGTGCTCGATGTTGTTGACGGTTGCCGTCAGGGTCCGCTCATAATAATAGACGATACGCCCCGAGACTTCCTCCGGCATCAGCCCCGTATAGGACCAGACGACCGCCACCGTCGGAATCTTGATGTTGGGGAAGACGTCCGTCGGTGTCCCCAGGATGGCCTTCACCCCGAAAATGAGGATCATGATGGACATGACGACGAACGTGTAGGGTCGCCGCAGGGCTGTCAGGACAATGGCGTTCATGACGGCAGTCCACCATCACCGGACGGGCGGCTCCCCGACAGGACGGGTCCCCCCCCAGCCCCCGATCCTGCGTGATGGGTTCTCGTCTCTGTCGCAATGCCACTGAGCAATCTGTCTCTCCAACTGGTCGGGCGCAGCCTTTCCGGTCGCCTGCCCCATGTCCGGGTGGGGATTATACCGACACGGCCCAAAGAAAAAACGCTTTTCATCTGAAAAGATTTTTAAGAAGCACGCTTCCATTGCCAGCATTTAACAACAATCACTACCCCCTTGCCTCTTCTAGAGGAAGGAGTTCCGCAAGAATCTTGCCGCTAAATCATCAAACAAAAAAATAACCTTTGAAATCCTAAAATAAATTTTCAAAATCTAACAACAACTGTGACTTAATACAAAAACCAAGATTCATCGGTATATTAGATATAGAAACTATACGATTACTCGTAGGAACAGGCACCGCCACTAAGTCCCCATGTGATGAAAACTGAGGTCCCCCCCACAAGATCCCCAGAAAATGGAACCGAGTCCCGTATCCAATTTTGTCCTTTTCATACATGTGTACTCCTTCATCCAATATAAATATTGGAGATCCACTTGAACCAGGAAAACATGCACAATCTATTAAAAATTCTCTCCTACCTTCAAAATCCACTCCAAAACTCGTAGCAGTTATACCTCTCCTCACTATGGGAATATTATTTTTTTGATCCCAGATAGCAGTAGGATACCCAATCATAATTATATTTTCTATTGCTGATAGAGATTTCTCCTCTTGCTCACTTGGAATAAGATTTTTTTCCAACCCCGGGAAAAAAGGCCTTTTCCCCTGTGCTTCTATATGATGAAAAAATGGTCCGACAGGCAAAATTGCCAAATCCACCTCGCTGTCAGGATGACGTATGCACCGCTGTTCAAAGTCATTAACATGAATATCCACGAAATCCCCTATTCTCGGATTTCCATTTTCGTCTGCTATTCTAAAGCGTAAAACTCCCTTCTTTGCTCCATCAATTACATGCTTATTAGTCACTATAACAGGAACGGATTTTTCATGATCATCATAAGAAAATCTAAAAAAGAAACCCGTCCCTGTAGATTCTAACCCAGCTTCATCCAACGTCTTTATATGTATAGTAACATGTATGATTTTATCTGATATTTTCATCTCTCAATTTCCATCCATCTAAATAAAAACAAAAACCTTGTGTCTAGAATAGGTTAATATCCATCGAAGTATCAAGAAAATTCTCCCGGCCTCAGGCACCACTGTGATTTTCCTTCACAGGTGGGAAGATCAGCCGGAACACCGTTCCGCTCTTCACTTCTCCTTCACAGTTTTCCTCGATCACGAGACGGGCCTCATGCAGCCGGACAATGGCCGCCACGAGGCTCAGACCCAGCCCGCTGCCAGGCACATGGCGGCTCTTGTCCGCCCGGTAGAAGCGGCTCATCACGGCCTTCCGCTCCTCCACGGCGATACCGACCCCCGTGTCCCGCACCTCGAACCACGGTTCATCCAGCTCGTTGCAGCCTGCCCGCAATGTCACGAAGCCACCCTCCTCCGTGAATTTCAGGGCATTGTCCAGAAGGTTGGCCAACACCTCGTTCAGCAGGTCCGCATCACCCCACAGCTCCACCGGCCCTTCATGAGGTGCCATGGAGAGGGTCAGCCCCTGCGTTTCCGCATTCGGCTCGTAGAGGTCCGCCATGTCGGCAATCAGCGGCATGATGTCCATGCGGCTGAACCCGGCCCGCCGCTGGCCGTTCTCGATCTCGCCAATACGCAGCAGGGCCGTGATGACGGAGAAGCACTGCTCCAGGTCCCGGCGGCACAGGGTCATGGCCCGCTCGAACCGCTCCCGTTCCTCCGGTGGTGCGGCCAGTGTCTGCACGAGACCACCCACCCGGTCCAGCCGGGCCTGGACACGGGCCAGAGGCGTGCGGAGATCATGGGCAATATCATTGCCCACGTCCCGCATCTCCCCCATCAGCTGCTCCAGCCGGTCCAGCATCCTGTTGACCGATCCGGCCAGCCGGTCGAGGTCGTCATGGCCACGCCCCACGGGCAGACGCTCCCTCATCTGCCCCTTGACGATCTGTTCTATGGAATGGTGCATCTTGCTGATGCGTCCCAGTGCCCGACGGCTGAGGATCATCCCCGCCGTGAGGGCGAACAGCACGACCGGAACCATGGAAAACAGGGCGCACTGCCGGGCTACATGCCTCAGCTCATCCACCATGTGACGGGACCGGCCCAGCACGAGAAGGCGTGTCCTGCCCGGCTGCATCCCCGGCACTTCCACCACCAGAAAGCGCATGACCGTCACGGAATGATCCGGAAGGACGAAAGAAAGGTTCTGCGTGGACTGGCTGGCCACCAGCCCCACAGGCCATGAGGTCATGTCCCCCGCTATGGGGTGATGGTCCCTGTCGAACAGGGCGGCGGCATTCAGGAAGATGCGCAGCTCACTGGTGCTGCGTTCCTTCAGCCTGACTTCCAGATCGCCCGGAGCCTCCTGCATCAGGACCGAGGCGGAACGGCGCAGCAGGTCATTGGTACGGAGCTGCTCATAGGCACTGATCTGCCCGTAAAGCAGGACCAGCTCCAGCAGCATCCCCAGCACGACGACGCAGACAAGCCCCAGTGTCAGCCGGAACGCCGCCGTGCGGAACAGGTCAATCCGGGACACGCAGGCAGAACCCGGCACCACGGATGCTGTAGATCAGCGGTTCCTCGCCGTCCCGGTCCACCTTGCGGCGCAGCTTGCCGATATGCACGTCCACCAGATTGGTCCGGGGCACGAACCGGTAATTCCAGACATCCTCCAGCAGCATGGTGCGGGTCAGCACCGTGTTGGGGCGGCGCACCATATATTCCAGAAGGCGGAACTCCCGTGGCAGGAGGTCTATCTCCCGGCCGTCCCGCCTCACCCGCCGCTCCAGAAGGTCCATTTCCAGAGGTCCCAGCTTCAGCATGGAGGTACGGCCATAGATGGGGCGGCGCAGCAGGGCCTCCAGCCTTGCGGCCAGCTCCTCCATCACGAAAGGTTTCGTCAGGTAGTCATCACCGCCCGCCTTCAGGCCACTGATGCGGTCATCCACGGCCGAGAGGGCGGAAAGAACCAGAACCGGCATGGTCATGCCCTGCTCCCGCAGGGTCTCCAGCACGCTCAGCCCGTCCATGCCGGGCAGCATCCGGTCCATTACCAGCAGGGCATAGTCGTCCCGGCGGGCCATCTCCAGTCCCTCGGTCCCCGTTGCTGCACGTGAAACCTCGTAACCACGCCCGCACAGGTCACCCACGATCTCTTCCGCAAGACTGTCGTCATCCTCGACAAGGAGGAGCTTCACCGGAGCCTCTGCGTCACCTTCCGGCAGGGCGTCTCCGGGCCAGGGCTGCCGTTCCGTTTTCTTGATCTTCTTTTCTGCCGCCATCACATCGCCTTTCCTCTGGCCATCATGATACCATGCCCGCCATCACGCACCAGCCCTCCCCGCCGCAGCCTGTCCGGCCGCCACGCCGCTGGCCCAGGCCCACTGGAAATTGTACCCCCCCAGCCAGCCGGTCACGTCCACGGCCTCCCCGATGACATACAGACCCGGCACCGTGCGAGCCTCCATCGTCTGGGAGGACAGGTCCCTCGTATCCACGCCACCCCGCATGACCTCCGCCTTGGCGTAACCCTCCGTACCCGCAGGGTGCAGGACCCAGTCATTCACCTGCGCCGCCAGGGCACGCACCGCCTTCGCCGGCTGTTCGGCCAGCGGACGGTCATCCAGCGTCCCGGCGACCAGCACCTTCACCAGCCGGGCGGGCAGGGCTTCCAGCAGGGCAGGCGCATGGGCCCTGGGCCGCTGCTGGCAGATCAGCCGCATGTCCTCATGGGCGTCACGCCCCGGAGCCAGATTCAGGCGCAGGGCCTCATGCCCTTCCCACCATGACGATATCTGCAGGATGGCCGGGCCGGACACACCCCGATGGGTGAAGACCATCCCACCCGTGAAGACCGGTTTCTTCCGCCCGACCAGAGAGGCCGTGACCTGAAGGGACACACCGGCAAGGTCCGGCCGGGCCTCTTCAAGACGGAAGGGCACGAGGGCCGGAGCAGGAGACACGATCCGCAGACCGAACTGGCGGGCCAGCTTCAGGGCGATGTCGGTGGCTCCCAGCTTGGGCAGGGCCAGTCCTCCCGTCGCCAGGATGACGGACCGTGCCCGTACGGACCCCTGCCCTGTCTCCAGCATGAAGACATGGCCGTCATGGCTTACGTTCCGCAGGGAGCAGCCCAGACGGAACTCAACACCGCCAGCCCGGCATTCATCTTCCAGCATGGAGACGATCTGCCGGGCTGATCCGTCACAGAACAGCTGCCCCAGCTCCTTCTCATGCCAGCGGATGCGGTATTTCTCGACGAGGGACAGAAAATCCTGCGGACGGTACCGGGCCAGGGCAGAGCGGCAGAAACGGGGATTTTCGGAACGGTAATACGTCCAGTCCGCCTTCAGGTTGGTGAAATTGCACCGTCCGCCACCGGAGATGAGGATTTTCCGCCCCGGCTGGTCCGCATGGTCCAGCAGGATGGTCCGTGCTCCCCTCTGCCCTGCCGTGGCCGCCGCCATCATCCCGGCCGCACCGGCCCCCACGACGGCCACATCCCACGTCATCATGACAGCCTTCCCGCCTTCTCCATCTCCCGCTCAGAAATCAAGGTCGGCATAGTGGGCCGGGGGTTTCACGCCACTGACACGGTCGCTCAGGAGACTGCGGAAACAGGGCCGGGACTTGATGCGGGCATACCAGTCCCGCACGCAGGGCGCACGCCGCCAGTCGATGTCACCCAGAAAATCCAGTGCGGAGAAATGGGCCGCCGCCGCAAAATCGGCTGCCGTAAGAACAGGCCCGCCAAGCCATGTCCTCGTCTCGGCCAGATAGCCGATGTAATCCAGATGGAAGCGGAGATTCTTGTATCCGGCCTGGAGAATCTTTCCATCAGGATGCCCCTGCCCGAAAAGACGCTTCTCGACCTTTTCTCCCAGAAGGTTGACCATGACCTCCTGCTGGAACAGCCGCTCGAACCAGTCCACAAGACGGCGCACCTCCACACGCTCGGCCAGGTTCCGCCCCATGAGGGACATCTCCGGATAGGCATCCTCCAGATACTCGGCGATCACCCGCCCGCCCGGCACGACCATGCCGTTGTCTTCCACGAGGACGGGAACCTCCCCGGCCGGATTCAGCTCGTGGAAACGCTCGCTCGGCTGCCATGTCTTTTCCACCACCAGCTCGAAAGGCAGCTTCTTCTCAGCCAGCATGAGCCGCACAAAACGCGATTGCGGAGACAAGGGTAAGTGATGCAGTATACGCATATGTCTTTCCTACGGCACTTTTGCACTAGGGAACAAGCAGCATTCCAATCAGTCCAGATACAGCCACGGTGATCCTGAATTCATGTCCACCAGCCAACCAGCATCTAAGAAACTTCATCCCTCAGATGCTTCCGCAGTGCAAGCTTCCAGACCCGGCCCCATGACCATCCGTGCCCGGGGTCGCTCTTTCCTGGCCCTCATTCTCTCACCTGAGGCCCCCCTGAAAGACTGGCTGGCCGGACTGGACGAACATATGAGACGTGCTGCCGGTTTCTTCAACCATCAGCCCGTCATTCTGGACCTCAGCCTCCTTGATGAACGGACGGAAGGACTGGCCGGTTTCCAGCAGGAACTGCGCAGACGGCATATTCACCTGATCGGCATCGAGGGGGGAAACCCACACTGGAAGGCTCTCGAATCATGGGAATGGCCCATCGAGCTCCAGGGTGGCCGCCCAAGCGGCCCCGTGAAGCTCCCTGACGATGACAGCCCGAAAAGCGTCCCCCCGGCGGTCACCCTGAAGACGCCCCTGATCATCGACCGGGCCGTGCGCTCCGGACAGTCCATCAAGTATCCCGATGGCGACATCATCGTACTGGGAGCCGTCTCGTCAGGAGCGGAAATAATCGCCGGAGGATCCATCCATATTTACGGCCCGTTACGGGGAAGAGCCATAGCCGGTGTCAGTGGATACCCGCAGGCGCGCATCTTTACCACGAAAATGGAAGCAGAATTACTTGCCATCGACGGGTTCTACATGATTGCGGAAGAAATGCCCAATGCCCCCTCCGGACGGGCATCACAGGTCTATCTGGAAAATGAGCGGCTGAAAGTCATCCCCTTGCAGACAGGGACCATCAAGACATGACGTTTTTACTTTTTATAAAAGAAAAACGTCATTTTTTTATGCATGGTACCTTATCAATGCTTGAATGCTACTGTAGAGTCTGACTCAAAGAGTGGGGTTTTCTTTCAGAAACCTTAATCATTCATCGTGATGCATAACTTGAAGGCTCGTCAGCCGGTTTTAGGGAAGCTGAAGATTTCATGGCAAAGATCGTCGTTGTTACATCCGGTAAAGGGGGCGTTGGCAAGACAACAACGACAGCCGCCCTTGGTGCCGCTCTGGCGCAAAGCGGGCAGAATGTGGTTGTGGTCGATTTTGACGTCGGGCTGCGCAACCTTGACCTCATCATGGGTGTCGAACGCCGGGTCGTTTTCGACCTGATCAACGTCATCCAGAACGAGGCGACACTCAATCAGGCCCTCATCCGTGACAAACGCTGTGACACGCTGTCCATCCTCCCCGCCTCCCAGACACGGGACAAGGATGCGCTGACGGATGATGGCGTGGCCCGGGTGATGGCTGAGCTGCGGGAACGCTTCGACTGGATCCTCTGCGACAGCCCTGCCGGGATCGAGCGTGGTGCACGTCTGGCCATGCACCACGCCGACCATGCCGTGATCGTCACCAATCCCGAGGTCAGCTCCGTCCGTGACTCTGACCGCATCATCGGCATGCTGGACAGCCAGACGGCCCGTGCACAGAAAGGCGAGATGGTCGAGAAGCACCTGCTCCTGACACGATACGACCCTCTCCGTGCCTCCCGTGGAGAGATGCTGAGCGTCGAGGACGTGGTGGGCATTCTTTCCCTGCCCCTGCTGGGAGTGATCCCCGAGAGCGAAGATGTTCTCAAGGCCTCCAACGTGGGTGCCCCCGTCACTTTCGCCTCCCCGGAGAGTGCGCCAGCCCGTGCCTATTTCGAAGCCGTTGACCGTCTGGAAGGCAGGAACATTCCTGTCAGCATTCCAACCGAAAAACGTGGCCTTCTGGACCGTATCTTCAAAAAGAGGGGCTCATGAGTTTTCTGGACGGTTTCTTTGCCAAAAAAGCTTCGGAAATGAGCAGTACTGTAGCACGGGACCGTCTACAGATTCTTCTCGCTCAGGAACGGCAGGCTCAGGAGGATGGGGACACGACCCTCCTCCGCACGCTTCATGTGGAAATACTTGAAGTGCTCGCCAGACACGTCTCCATTGATGAGGACAACGTGCAGATCAAGATGGACCGGGGGCAGCGATATTCCAAGCTGGAGATCGACATCCAGGTCCCTCAGAGTGGCCTGCGGGCACAGGTCTCCACCACGACGCCAAATGAGGAGCCGTAATCTCCTCATGGCAGGTTGAGTCTCTGGGCAGGAGGTCGTAGCCACCATTTTTCCATCAGTTTTGTCCGTTCCGGCGGTGTGGTCTTTCTGATTTTGAGGTTTACTTTAACAGGTTGTTAGTTTCTCTTCTGGCAGAAAGTTGGCGTTTCTTCGTGTATATAAATAACTATTTCTAATAGTTATTTCTGTGTTCCACAGAGCACACTCCCCTTATTTTCAGTATTTCCCTGCCCACAAAGTGGCTCCAGAGCATGGCCTTTGGAGCCATTGTCCTATAGCAGACAGGCCAGTAGTTCTTTTCACTTTTCACGATCGGAACTGCCTATTTAGTTCTCGTCGCCATATCTTCAGCCAGACAGGCCTTCTCTCTTCTGCTGGAAACCGGAAAGCTGATCCTGTATGCGTTCCCCTCTTTTCCCCCGTTATCTCACCACCCTTCCTTCCCTGTTCGGACTGGGCATGGGCTGTCTGACCATGCTTCCGCTTCAGGCCGGTGCCACCACCACGGACCAGCAGATCAACCAGAAACAGAAGAAAGCCGCTCCTGCCAGAAAGGCAACAGGAGCACCGGCAGCGGCCCCCCTTCACCAGAAGCACGTCCAGCAGGTGTCCGGCGGAACAGAAACACTCATCGTCACGGGGACACGGGAAATCGGGAAAAAAGCCCGTGATTCCATTGCACCCATTGATGTCGTCTCCAGCCGGCAGCTCACCAGCACCGGCCAGCCAACCCTGCGGGATGCCATGCAGCTCCTGCTGCCATCCCTCACCGTCCCCACAGGCGGCTTTGATGCGGGTGCCCTGACGGATTCCATCAGCCTGCGGGGTCTGAGCTCCAACGAGACGCTGATCCTCGTCAATGGGCACAGGCGGCACACCACAGCCAACATCTACGCCGATTCCGGGCCGCAGCAGGGCACGACCCCGACCGACATCGACATGATCCCCCTCTCCGCCATCGACCACATTGAAGTGCTGCGAGATGGTGCCTCGGCCCAGTACGGATCAGATGCCATTGCCGGGGTGGTGAACATCATCCTCAAGAAGCAGGATCACGGACTGACGATCCGGTCCAACAGCGGCATCACCAGCAAGGGAGACGGCTACCAGCAGGGCATCTTCATTGATGGCGGGGCCTCCTTCGGGGGGGACCGTGGCTTCATCCATGTCAGTGGCGACCTCGTGCATCAGGACCACAGCTTCCGCTCCGGACCGGACAGCCGGACCGGAACGACCATCAACAAGATCCTGAGCCAGCCAGAACAGACCCGGGAGTCCGTAGCCATCAATGCAGGCTATGACATCACCAACACGCTCCAGCTCTACAGCACGGCCACCTATGCCCACCGCCATGCGGAGGCCTTCCAGAATTACCGTCTGCCCTCATCCCTTGCCAGCACGCCCGGTTACGCCGCCATCTACCCGAACGGCTATTCCCCCCTCCAGACGCTGGAAGAAAATGATTTTGAAATCACGGCAGGGCTGAAAGGCCGTCTGGCAGGCTGGCACTGGGACCTGTCCAGCACGTACGGGCGGGATTTCGACAATATCGGCCTGAAGAATGACGCCAACAAGGCCCTTCCCGCCTCCGCCCTACAGACCACCTACAACAGGGTGCAGGGCTTCAATGACACGCAATGGAACAACGAGCTGAACCTGAACCGGAAATTCCATCTGTCCTTCTGGCCCCACAGCATCAATCTCGCCGGAGGGGCCGGATACCGTTATGAAGCCTATTCCATTGCCGAAGGCTCCAGTGCCAGTACCTATGGCGGCGGCACCAGCCTGGCCCTCGCCGGAACAAGCCCCCGCAGTGCAGGCAACTCCAACCGTGACGTGGTCTCCGGTTATGTCGACATTTCCACCCATCTGACAAAGCACTGGCAGCTGGACATGGCCGGACGGTACGAACATTACACCGATGTCGGCAACACCCAGACCGGCAAGATTTCCACCCGTTATGACGTGTCAAGGAGACTTGCCTTCCGGGGGACATTCAGCAACGGCTTCCACGCTCCCACACTGGCGCAGGAACATTATTCCGCCCTGACCCTCTCCCCGACCGTGGCCCGTGGGCTGGTGGCCGCCACCTCTCCCGGAGCCCTGGCCAGCGGGGCCCAGCGTCTGAAACCGGAACAGAGCACGAATGTGGAAGGCGGCATCATTGCCGAACCCTTCAAAGGGCTGCATGTCACGACCGATTTCTACCAGATCGACCTGCGGGGCCGCATCCTGCCCGGGAACAATCTCTATGGTGTGGAAGCCGCCAACATTCTGGCAGCCAACGGCATCACCGACCTTCCCGCCAACATCACGAACAACAACCTGTCCACCCAGTGGTTTGCCAATGTGGCGAACACCCGCACGCAGGGCATGGACATGACCATCACCTACACCACGAAACTACGCCACGCCGGGCGCATCAACTGGGATGCCGCCATCAACCTGAACCGCACCAGACTGCGCCATCAGGCGACCCGCAGCGACGGCACGCCGGTCCTCAACGCCCCCAGCCGGGCCTACATCACGACAGCCTATCCCCGCAGCAAGATCATCTTTGGTGGCACATGGGTATCTCCGGCGCATCGCTGGGCCGTCTCCCTGCATGAAATCCGGTACGGGCAGACGACCTCCGCCCTGACCTATTACCGGAACAACAATACCTCGACAGCCTCGACCACCAACTACCTCCAGTTCCATAACAGACCGAAATGGACGACCAATCTTTCGGTGACGTACAACATCAACAAAATCTGGAGTACAACACTGGGCGGGAACAACATCTTCGCCGCCTTCCCCAGCAAGGTGCCTCAGGGCAACCGTTATCTGGGAGCCGCCAAATACTACCTGAGCACATCCCAGCTCGGCATCAATGGCGGCTACTATTATCTGGACGTGTCAGCCCACTTCTGAAAAGTGGGCCAGACGGTCACATCTCGGCCCATGTCCGCAGCAGGTTATGATACACATTGGTCAGCCGCAGGACCTCCGCATCCTTGGGGCCGTGGCTCTGGGTCAGGGCCATGATGCTCTGGTCAAGGTCGAACAGGATGGACCGGTGCTCCTGCGAGCGGATGACGGACTGCGCCCAGAAAAAAGACCCCCAGCGGCTGCCCCGTGTCACGGGGGTGACCGTATGCAGGGCCGTGGTGGGATAGACAATCATGTCCCCCGCAGGTAGGCGCACCCGCTTTTCTTCCGACGGCCCATGAAGGACCAGCTCGCCCCCGTCATATTCGTCCAGATCGGAAATGAAGAGCGTGCTGGACACGTCCGTACGGATGCGGTGCCCCGTACCGGGAATGGGCCGCAGGGCGTTGTCGACATGCGCCCCGAAATTCATTCCCACATCATAACGGTTGAAGAGCGGCGGCACGAGACGTAGGGGCAGCACGGCACTGTTGTAGAGCGGATTCGTGCCCAGCTTGCGCAGGACGAACGTGGAAAGCTCCTTCCCCAGCGGGCTGTCCGGAGCGATCTGGAGGTTGTTCTTCACGCTGCCTGACTGGGCCCCGGCCGTTCCACGGCCATCCACCCACTCGCCTTCCGCCAGACGGGACCGCAGGTCGGCCAGCTCTTCTGCCGAGAGGACACCCGGAATATGCAACATCATGAGATCATGCCTTTCAGGCAGGCCAGCAGCCCCACCATCTACAGGAAAAGGAGCAGACAGACCTGCCTGCTCCATGTGAAACCTTCACACCATCATCCACCGGTTTCAAGACCGGACATGCGGGGCATGGCCGGTCCCGACACTCAGTAATCCATGGTCAGACGGCCAAGGAACGTCCGTCCCGGTGCAGGCGTGGCATAGCCGCTGAAAAGGCTGTTGTAGTTCAGCCTGTTGGCCAGATTGTACCCGTTGAGGGAAACCTGCCAGTGCCGTCCGAAATGATGGGAGATGACGGAGTCGAAATCCACGTTGGCGGGCACCTTGGAGGTGTTGTTATTATCCAGATACACCTTCTGACGCCATGTCAGACCACCACCGATGGTGAAGTTCCACGGCGTACCAGGGAAGGCCTCATAGGCGGACCAGAGGGTCGCCTGATTGTGCGGCACGTACTGGATCTGGTTATGCATCCGGCCGCCACCATTGGAGGATGTCTTCGGGTCATACAGGGCATAGGTGGCCGTGATGTTCCAGCCCGGCAGGATCATGCCACCGAGGGAGAGTTCCATGCCCTGGTTGCGCTGCTGGGCACCCGTGTTGATGGTGGAATTGGAGACCGGGTCCGTCGTCAGGGCATTGCTCTTGTCCAGACGGAAGAGCGAGATGGTGGCCCCCAGGCGATCATGCAGCAGGCTGAACTTGCTGCCGACCTCATACAGGCGGGCACGCTGCGGACGTGTATCCACGGTTCCCTTTGATCCCGGACGGACCGGTATGGCCCCGCTGGTCACATACATGCCCGTCGGTGTGGTGGAGCTGGCATAGGTGAAATAGACCGTCTGCCACTTCGTCGGTGTCAGCACGAGGCTGGCCGTCGGGTTGAAGGTGTTGGTCGTCTGCGGGAAGCTCCTGTCCGGATTGTTCGGCAGTTCGGACAGGCCGGATGTCCAGTAGTTGCTCTGCCAGCGGTCCCAGCGGAACCCGCCCTTGATGGACGCCCAGTTCGTCAGCCATATCTGGTCGTACAGGAAAATACCCGTGTCGAACCCGTAACCGCGGCTGTTCGGCTTCTTGCCGATACCGGCAATGTTGGGCATGGAGTTCGCTTGGGCGGAAACACGGCGCACCATGGCATCCGGCACATTGTGCGGGTCTGGATACAGCATGTTGGCAGTCGGCACCGCCTTGGTGAGGGAAGCACCCTCATAGGTGTCCTGATGACGGGAATCATGGACATATTCCATGTCGAACCCTGTCACGACCTGATGCCGCAGGAACCCTGTTTTGAAGTCGGCCTGCAAGGAGGCGACGTCCTGGAAAGACCAGCTGTTCTGCTTGTAGGGCAGCGGCACGCTCCCGTTGGTGTTGCGGGTGATCACACCGGCACCGTAATTGCCACTGTTCAGCGCATTGACGCACTTCGTGCCGCACTGCACCTTGGAGGCCTCAAAGTCACGGCTGTATTCACCGAAGCGCAGATCATTGTGGAATGTCAGATGATCGTTGAAGATGTGCTTCAGGCGCAGCGTCTCCATCGTGTCATCGGTATGGTTATGGTCCTGCTGCTTGCCGTACCAGTTCTGCCGGGGTACGCCATATTCCGAGATCGGCCGCCCATAGGCGGAACCACGGGCCTTGACGACCGGCATCCCGTAATCCGGAATACTGTTGTCCGTCTCATGCATCACCTGAAGCACGACGGTCGTCTTCGTCCCCAATCCGAAGGCCACGGATGGCGCAATGCCCCAGCGATGATCCCAGACATGATCACGCCCGACCACATTGTTGGACGCTCCCAGTCCTTCCAGACGGAAGGCCGTGGTGTCGTTGATCCGCTTGTTCACATCCACCGTGCCACGGAAATAATCCGCTGACCCGCCACTGAAATCCACGTTGTAATGGTCGTTGACCGTCGGTGTCTTCGTCACGACATTGATGGCACCGCCAGTCGTCCCGTTACCGAAAACCTGTGAGGACGGCCCCTTGATGACATTGACAGAATCATAGTTGAAGCTGTCACGGGAATAGACACCAAAGTCCCGCAGGCCATCCTCATAGATGTCATTCTGCGCCGGGAACCCTCGGATGAGGAACTGGTCGCCGTTGAGACCACCGGCCCCTTCCCCCACGGAAGCCGTGATGCCAGGGACGTTGCGCAGGGCTTCATCCAGAGACTTCGCATTCTGCTGCTTGATCAGCTCACGGGGCACGACATCAATGGTCTGCGGCGTGTGCATGACATCCTGCGGCATACGCCCCATGTCGTTGCTGGCATGCATCGTGTTGAACGGATGGCCAATGACATGGATGCGCTCCACCTGCGTTGCCTGCACGCCCTGCGCCTGCACGTCGCCGACGGGCTGGCCTCCCATGGTGGCCGTCGTGCTGGCACCCGCCGTCGTCCGTTTCCCTTCCGACATGGCTGAATCATTCTGATTCAGGGCTGTCGTACCGGCAGCATGGGCTCCACCGGCTACACCGCCCAGCGTCAGGATGGCCGAAACCGGCCTGAGACATTGATGGATAAAACGACTCATACGAAAGATGCTCCACGGCAAACTGACATGACCTCACCAAGAGGTGATGGAACCTCATAAATGATAATTATTCTCAGTTTCAAACCATAAAAAACATGACGAACTGTTTATGATTGCAATTGTGTCTTAATAGCCACATATGATGCAGGAGCGATAAAAATGTCCGTTTTCTGCCAGTTTCAGGCACCTTCCCTCCCGTACCGGAGGATGTTTCATCGACAGAACCTGTCTTTCATCTCATTTCATAGGCATTTCCATGTTCAGGGACAGGAAAGCTCTACATTCCGTAACCTGTCCCGGCACCGTAACGGTTCAGGCCGAACAGGACGCCCGGCCTGAACGACCCACTCAGTAATCCATGGTCAGACGGCCAAGGAACGTCCGCCCCGGGGCAGGCGTGGAATAGCCGCTGAACAGCGTGCTGTAATTCAGCCTGTTGGCCAGATTGTACCCGTTGAGGGAGACCTGCCAGTGCGGCCCGAAATGATGGGAGATGACCGTGTCAAAATCCACGTTGGCAGGCACCCTGGAAGTGTTCTTGTTGTCCAGATACACGCCCTGCCGCCAGGTCAGCCCGCCACCGATCGTGAAGTTCCACGTCCTGTCCGGAAAGGCCTCATAGGCGGACCACAACGTCGCCTGATTGTGCGGCACATACTGAATCTGACCATGCATCTTCCCGCCGCCATCAGCTGAGGTCTTCGGATCGTAGAGGGCATATGTTCCGGTAATGTTCCATCCCGGCAGGATCATGCCACCAAGGGAAAGCTCCATGCCTTGGTTGCGCTGCTGGGCACCCGTGTTGATGGTGGAGTTGGAGACCGGGTCCGTCGTCAGGGCATTGTCCTTGTCCAGACGGAAGAGCGAAATGGTGGCCCCGAGACGGTCATGCAGCAGACTGAACTTGCTGCCAACCTCATACAGGCGGGCATGCTGCGGCCGGTTGTCCACCGTACCCTCATTCTTGCCCGGCCGGACCGGCACGGCCCCGCTGGTCACATACATGCCCGTCGGCGTGGTGGAGCTGGCATAGGTGAAATAGATCGTCTGCCAACCTGTCGGTGTCAGCACGAGGCTGGCCGTCGGATTGAAGGTGTTCTTCGTCTGCGGGAAATGCCGGTCCCCGTTCGATACGGGACGGTTTTTCTCATTCAGGGTCGTGTCAGGTCCACCGGTTATGGTGTAACCGCTCTGCCAGCGGTCCCAGCGGAATCCGCCCTTGATGGACGCCCAGCTCGTCAGCCATATCTGGTCGTACAGGAAAATGCCCGTGTCGAACCCGTAACCATGATTGTCCGGTTTCCTGCCCAGCCCCGCAATGTACGGCATGTTCTTCGGGTTCTCTTCTCCCCGCATACGACGGGCCTGTGCATCCGTCACCTCATGCGGGTTGGGATACAGGAGGTTGGCCGCCGGAATGGCTCCCGCATAGACATCCTGATGACGGGAATCATGGACGTATTCCATGTCGAACCCCGTCACGACCTGATGTCGCAGGAACCCTGTCCTGAAGTCTGCCTGTAAGGAAGCGACGTCCTGGAAGGACCAGCTGTTCTGCCTGTAGGGCAGCGGCACGCTGTTGCCCGGCGTCGTGCGGTTGACCAGCCCCCTGCCAAAATTGCCACCATTGATCGCATCAACACAGCCAGCCCGGCACACGACCTTCGAGGCTTCAAAATTACGGCTGTACTCCCCGAAACGCAGGTCATTATGGAACGTGAAATGCCGGTTGAAGACATGCTTCAGCCGCAGCGTCTCCATCGTGTCGTCAGTATGGTTGTGGTCCTGCTGCTTGCCGAAGAAATTGTGCCGTGGCACGCCATATTCGGACAGTGGCCGCCCATAGGCCGACCATTTCGTCCTGACGACCGGCATACCGAAGTCAGGCACGCTGTTGTCCGTCTGGTGCATCACCTGAAGCACGACGGTCGTCTTCGTTCCCATCCCGAAGGCGATGGACGGCGCAATGCCCCAGCGATGATCCCAGACATGGTCACGCCCGACCACATTGTTGGACGCTCCCAGTCCTTCCAGACGGAAGGCCGTCCTGTCATTGAGGGTCTTGTTCACATCCACCGTGCCACGGAAATAGTCCCCGGACCCGCCGCTGAAATCCACGTTGTAATGGTCATTGGCCATCGGCGTCTTCGTCACGACATTGATGGCACCGCCGGTCGTTCCATTACCGAAAACCTGTGAGGACGGCCCCTTGATGACATTGACGGAATCATAGTTGAAGCTGTCACGGGAATAAACACCGAAGTCCCGCAGACCATCTTCATAGATGTCATTCTGCGCCGGGAACCCACGGATGAGGAACTGGTCGCCATTCAGGCCGCCAGCCCCTTCCCCAACGGAAGCCGTGATGCCGGGAACATTCCGCAGGGCCTCATCCAGAGACTTCACGTTCTGCTGCCTGATCAGCTCACGGGGAACGACATCAATGGTCTGCGGCGTGTGCATGACATCCTGCGGAAGGCGGCCCATGTCATTCCCGGCATGCATCGTGTTGAACGGATGGCCGATGACATGGATGCGCTCCACCTGCGTCGCCTGCACGCCCTGCGCCTGCACGTCGCCAACGGGACTGGCCGGTGTGGTCATTCCCAGTCCTGCGGGCATGGTCTCCTCCTGCGAGGACGCCGCCCAGGCTCCCCCTGTCACGCTTCCCAAGGTAAGCACTGCCGAAACCGGCCTGAGACACTGATGGATGAATCGACTCATGGAACAACCTCTGTCTGAAAGGGTCATGCACGTCCCGGTGGGACAGCGGCTCCATAAATGCGATTGATTCTTAATTTTAACTTCAAGGAACTGTTCTTCTTTTGCAGGAATTTGATAAATGTGTCGGAAACAACACATTTATCTTAATCTTCATTTTACTTCCTATGAGACAGGCAAATCTCTATTTAACTTTTAGTTAAACTTACAATTATAAGAAGTTAAACTTTATGATTCTCCATAAAAAAACTGCGCCCTCCCGAACAGGAAGGGCGCAGAGTCCGGCAGATGGTCCGTGTCTGAAAGACGGATCAGTAATCCATGCTCAACCGCCCGAGGAAGGCCCTCCCCGGAGCCGGTGTCACCCGGTTCGTGAAGAGTGAGTTGTAGTTGAGACGGTTGGACAGGTTGTAGGCATTCAGCGACACGACCCAGTGCCGGTTGATGCGGTGCGAGATGTAGGAATCGAACTCCACGTTGGCAGGCACCTTCGCCGTGTTGGCAAGGTCCAGATACACGTCCTGCCGCCATGTCAGCCCCCCACCGATCGTGAAGTTCCAGAGCTTGCCGGGAAAGGCTTCATAGGCGGACCACAGCGTCGCCTGATTGTGCGGCACATACTGGATATTCCGGCCATGATTGGGGCCGGACATCACCCGCGGGTCATAAAGGGCATATGTCGCCGTCACGTTCCAGCCCGGCAGGATCATGCCTCCCAGGGACAGTTCCAGTCCCTGGTTGCGTTCCTTCACGCCCGTGGCCAGCACCTGCCCGGCGACCGGGTCCGTCGTCAGGGCGTTGTTCTTGTCCAGCCGGAAGAGCGAGATCGTGGCCCCGAGACGGTCATGCAGCAGGCTCATCTTGGACCCCACCTCATAGAGCTGGGAGCGTTCAGGCTGGGTAGCCACCTGCCCGTTCACGGGGCGGATCGGCAGGGCACCGTTGGTCACATACATGCCCATCGGCGTCGTGGAGCTTGCATAGGTGAAGTAGAAGGTCTGCCAGCTGTTGGGCGTGATCAGCAGACTGGCCGTCGGATTGATGACGCCTTTCGTGTCATGATAGTCCAGTGCCGCAGACGGAGCCTTGCCCAGCGGACCACGGGCCGCCGCACTCTCCTGCCCGTCCGCTCCCCATGTCCTGTACATGGTCTGCCAGCGGTCCCAGCGCAGCCCGCCCTTGGCGGACAGCCACTTGGTGAACCAGATCTGGTCATACAGGAAAAGCCCCGTATCGAATCCATAGCCACGGGAATCCGGCCGCCCCAGACTGTAATTGGTGTTCTTCCAGCAGTTTCCAGAATCCGCCCGGCAGGTCGCATAACCATAATCGTCACGCTGTGGATGGTAGGTGTTCTGCCACGGAATGGCCCGATGGGCACCCACGGCATCATACGCATACTGACGACGGGAATCCTGCACATACTCCATGTCGAATCCCGTCACGACCTGATGGCGCAGGAATCCCGTATTGAAGTCCGCCTGCAGGGAGGCCACGTCCTGAAAGGACCAGCTGGACTGCCTGTACGGCATCGGTCCGCCATTGAGGCCCACACCGGCAGCCGGATCGACCTTCTTGTACCCCGGATTATATATCTGCATCTCGGAGCAGGACGCATTGGCACATTGCGGCGTGGAGGCCGCAAAGTCCCGGCTGTATTCACCGAAGCGCAGGTCATTGTGGAACGTGAAATGACGGTTGAAGACATGCTTCAGCCGCAATGTCTCCATCGTGTCATCGCTGTTGTCATGGTCCTGCGTCTTGCCGTACCAGTTGCCCCGGCGCACGCCGAGAGACGACTGCTCCGTGATAGGATGGCCGTTGACGACCGGCACACCATAATCCGGCACGTTGCGGGAGGTCTGGTGCATCACCTGCAACACGACCGTCGTTTTCGTGCCGATGCCAAAAGCGATGGACGGCGCAATACCCCAGCGGTGGGAATAGGCGTAATCACGCCCCACCACATCATTAGAATTCCCCATGCCCTCCAGACGGAAGGCCGAGGTATCCCCGATGCGTTTGTTCACATCCACCGTGCCACGGTAGAAATTCCCCGATCCACCACTGAAATCAGCTCCGTAATGATCCCTCAGTGTCGGGGTCTTGGTGATGATGTTGATGGCCCCGCCTGTCGTTCCATTACCGAACACCTCGGAGGACGGCCCCTTGATGACATTGACGGAATCCTGGAAGAAACTGTCACGGGTATAGACACCGAAATCCCGCAGGCCATCCTCATAGATGTCATTCTGCGCCGGGAAGCCACGGATGAGGAACTGGTCGCCACTCATGCCTCCGGCCCCTTCCCCCACGGAGGACGTGATGCCGGGAACGTTCTTCAGGGCTTCCTCAAGCGATTTCGCATTCTGCTGCCTGATGAGCTCCCGGGGCACGACATCAATCGTCTGGGCCGTGTGCATGACGTCCTGCGGCATCCGGCCCATGTCGTTGCTGGCATGCATCGTGTTGAACGGATGACCGACAACATGGATCTGCTCAACTCCGGCGGCCTGGACACCTTTTGCACCATCCGTCCCTTCGGCAGGCGTGGCCACATCCTGGGTGACACCGGCCGCCGCTCCCGGCTCTGCATGGGCACTCCCTACAACGCCCCCTACTGTCAGAGCGGCTGATAACGGCCTGAGACCACTGCGGATGAAACGACTCATGAACACCACCAAAAAAGGATATTTTCTGGTGGCTATCTAGGTGATAATAATTATCATTATATACTAAAGTTTAATTTAAAGAACGCCCGCACGCCCCTCTTTTCCAGCCATGAATGGCAGGAAACTCCCACCGCCGCCCAAGTTAATATCCATTAATAAAAGGAAAAACCAGTCATATATATGACAGGGAATGTACCTGCCTATGAAACAGGTCCGTGGCCTCAGTCCTGCTCAAAAGCCCGGGGGTGACAGAGCCGGACCAGATGGCGGCGGCAGAGCAGCACGTCGGGTGCTCCACTCTGCTTGCAGGCCAGTTCCAGAGCCTGCGTGGCCTGCGCCGCCTGGGAAAGGGAAGAGAACGGCCAGCGTTTCAGCCCGGCCAGAAACTCATCCTTGCGGCGGAAAAAAACGGGCGGCTTCAGGGCCGCCATCGCCTCCTGCCGGGACCGCCCCTGCCGGACCAGAAGGGCAGCCTGCTGGAACCGCTCCAGTACGGAGAGCGTCACACGGGCAAAGGCGACAGGACTGGCACCATCCCCCACGGCCCGCTCAAAGGCCCGGTCAGCGGCCAGACGGTTCCCCGCCAGAGCCGCATATACCGCATCATCAAGTGATGCCTGCCCCGAATCCCCCACGCAGGCCTGAACGTCATCAACGGTCAGGATACTGCCCGGCTCACCATAAAGACGCAGCTTCTCCACCTCACTGCGGACAAGTGTCCGGTCGTGCCCCAGATGGCCCAGCAGCCATGCCATCCCGTCACGATCCAGCCGAAGGTCATCCTCCGCCAGAATGTCCGCCACCGTCCGGGCCAGATTCCGCCCTTCCTCCGGGTAACAGCCGATGGACGCCACATGCTCATGTTTTTCTGCAAACTGTCGCAGTCTGGAGCGGCTTCCCAGGCCCAGCCCCTCGAGAACGATCAGAGTATCGCTTTCCTGTTTCAGGACCGTCTTCAGCTGGTCGAGGGCTCCATCCTGCACCCCCCGCAGCCAGACGGCCCGCCGCCCCCCCGTGAGAGACAGGGCCAAGGCCTCTTCCTCCAGCCGGTCCTGCTCCTCAGCTTCCAGCCGGGCCAGCCGGAACGGGTCATCCAGATCATCCACGACCGTCCGGACCGCATCCCTGGCCCGTTCCCGGATGAGTCCACCGTCATCCCCATGCAGGAGGATGACACGCCAGCTGCCAGCGTCCTTCAGGGTCCGCCCGACAGCCTGCGCCGTGATTTTCACAGACCGTTATCCTCTTCTTCCTCCAGATTCCGACTGTCTTCACCCGTCCATGTGGACGCATTGTTGCTGCTGCGCCCCACGGCATTGGCAGGGAAACCGTCAACACCCAGGGAACGCAGGTTCGTCCGCTGCGTGCCGGGCAGCTGGTCCAGATACGGGTTCCGACCCGGACGGACGGATTTCTCCTCCCCCAGGGACTGGTGGGCACGGAACCAGATGGCCACCTGCGTGGTGATCTCGTGTGCCAGATTCTCCCCGATGCGCTTGTACAATGTCTCATTGTTCAGCGTCTGGGCGAAATACTGTTCGATATACATGTTGTACCCATCCAGCGTCCGGGCATAACCCTTCGCCAGTACGGTATTGGTATCCCCGACACGATAGAGCCGCCAGTCCGCCCAACCGACCCCACGGGTACGGCCCGACGTGTTGTCCTGATGAATGTCGATCGACTCCAGAGAGGCCGTGGCACTCACGCGCAGGACATAGCCTTCCGGCCGTTCTGGCCCGTCTCCGGCCATTTCCTTCTGGAGACCCAGACGGAGCTCCTGACCGAAACGGGTCGGGATGTTGGCGACGAACACATCCTTCAGCTGCCGGCTGACGTCAGCATTCTTCTGGTCGGCCTGCCTGCCATAAAGAGGCTGGAATCCACACGCCCCCAGGCTGGCCAGCCCCGCCCCGGCCAGCAGGACACCAAAACCCAAGCGGGCCATCTTCTCCATCCGGGAGACCTTGCTCATCCAGCCTCTCCCGCTCAGCCTGCCACCACAAAATTGACGATCCGGTTCGGCACGTGGATCTCCTTGACGACCCGTTTGCCTTCCAGTGCTTTCGCCACGTTCGGCTCGGCCCTGGCCTGTGCCAGCACGGTCTCCTTCGCCTCATCAGGAGCGCAGATGATCGTGCCACGCAGCTTGCCCAGCACCTGCACGGCAATGGTCACCTTCTTCACCGCCAGCAGGCTCTCATCCGCTTCCGGCCAGCTCCGCTCCACCACCATCGGACCTTCTGGCTCCAGCAGCAGCATCAGCTCCTCGGCCAGATGCGGCATCATGGGAGAGACCAGCATGGCCAGAACATGGGCGGCCTCACGGCGGGCGGCAGGCAGGCCCTCACCGTCCCGGCCCTCAGCCTCACCCAGCGCAGAGGACAGCTCATGCAGACGGGCCACCGCCACATTCGGCGTGAACCCTTCCAGAGCCTCTGTCACGGCGGCAATGGTGCGGTGCGTCACCTGCCGCAGTTCCTCTCCGGCGGTCCCGTGGGCGGCGTCCGCTCCATCCCTAGCCGCAACGGCCTGAACCTGCCGGTACAGACGCTGCATGAACCGCCCGGCCGCCGCCACGCCAGCCGCCGTCCACTCCATGTCACGCTCCGGCGGACTGTCGGACAGGACAAACCAGCGGGCCGTGTCGGCACCGTAACGCTCGATGATCTCCACCGGAGACACCGTGTTGCGCTTGGACTTGGACATCTTCTCCGAACGCCCGACCGTCACGGGATTGCCGTTATCCTTGCGGACCACCTGATCCCCACGCTGCTCGACCTCATCCGGGTAAAGCCACTGGGTACCATCCCGGTAGCTCTCATGCGTGACCATGCCCTGCGTGAACAGCCCGGCAAATGGCTCGCTGACATCCAGATGGCCCGTCTTCTTCATCGCCCGGGTGAAGAACCGGGCATAAAGAAGATGGAGGATGGCGTGCTCGATGCCACCGATATACTGGTCCACGGCCAGCCAGCCATCAGCCGCCTTCCGATCAGTCGGTGTCCCTGCCTTTGGTGCCGTGAACCGGGCGAAATACCATGAGCTGTCCACGAACGTGTCGCAGGTATCCGTCTCACGCCGTGCCGCCGCACCGCATTTCGGGCAGGAAACGTGCTTCCATGTCGGATGATGGTCCAGCGGATTGCCCGGTTTGTCGAACGTGACATCCTCCGGCAGGATCACCGGCAGCTGGTCTTCCGGCACGGGAACGGCACCGCAGGATTCGCAGTATATGATGGGAATCGGGCAGCCCCAGTAACGCTGACGGGAAATGCCCCAGTCCCGCAGACGCCAGTTGGTCACGCCACGGCCAACGCCCAACTCTTCCACCCGCTCGATGGCAGCCCGGATGGCCTCCTTCGTGCTCTTCCCGCTCAGGAAACCGGAATTGTAAAGCGTGGCCTCCCCCGTGACGGCCTTCTTCCCCACGGCAAAGCTAGCCTCATCCTCACCCGCAGGCAGAAGGACGGAAGGGACATCCAGCCCATATTTACGGGCGAAGTCCAGATCACGCTGGTCGCCACAGGGGCAGCCGAACACCGCACCCGTGCCGTATTCCGTCAGCACGAAATTGGCGATCCAGACCGGGGCCGTCTGTTCCGGATTCAGCGGATTCACCACACGCAGCCCGGTATCGAAACCACGTTTCTCCATCGTGCTCAACGCTTCTTCGGACGTGCCGACACGCTGGCACTCCTCAATGAAAGCCTGCGCCTCCGGATTGTCCGCCGCAATCCTGCGGGCCAGCGGATGATCCGCCGCAATGCCGATGAAGCTCAGACCAAACAGCGTGTCAAGCCGTGTGGTGAAGACCTCGATGGAATCCCCATCCACGTCATAACCCTGTGGCGGGTTGTGCAGGCTGAAACGGACCCGTGCCCCCTCGGAACGGCCAATCCAGCGTTCCTGCATGGTGCGGACACGCTCCGGCCACTTGTCCAGCTCCTTCAGCCCTTCCAGCAGAGGATCGGCAAAGTCGGTGATCTTGAGGAACCACTGGGAGAGCGTCTTCTTCTCCACAAGCGCACCGGACCGCCAGCCACGACCATCGACCACCTGCTCGTTGGCCAGGACGGTCTGATCCACCGGGTCCCAGTTGACGGACGAGTCACGCCGTTCCACCAGACCGGCAGCCAGCATGTCGAGAAACAGCTTCTGCTGCTGGCCGTAATAGTCCGGCAGGCAGGTCGCAATCTCGCGCTTCCAGTCCAGCGAGAAACCGAGCCGCTGGAGCGTCCCCCGCATGGTGGCGATGTTCTGGAGGGTCCATTTGCCCGGATGCACGCCCCGCTCCCGTGCGGCATTCTCTGCCGGCAGGCCGAAGGCATCCCAGCCCATCGGGTGCAGCACGGCATAGCCACGGGCACGCCTGTATCGGGCCACCACATCGCCCAGCGTGTAATTGCGCACATGCCCGACATGCAGCTGCCCCGACGGATAGGGGAACATTTCCAGCACGTAATATTTCGGCCTGTCGGCGGGAGGCACGTCCGGCACATGGAAGCTGTCAGCCTCCGCCCACCGGGCCTGCCAGTGAGGTTCACGGGCGTGGAAGTCGAAACTGGAATCGGAAGCGTTGCTGGCTGTCATGTCACTCATCAGATTATCTTATTTTCCGCCGCCATTCTCGGCCCGCAGCTGGCGGGCACGCTCCAGGATGCGGGAGGTGATGTCCGCCGCCGTGTTGGAGGCGGCCGGCGTATCCTGCCACTCCCCACCATTGGTGCGGGTCTGGCGGAAGACGCTGAGCCGGATGGCATCAGACCGCAGGCGGCGGTCCAGGATATAGGCGGCGATCTTGAAACGTTCATCCTGCGAGCCGGAAGGCTGGTACCAGTCCGTCAGGATGACACCTCCCTGCGCATCGGCCGAGGCCATGGGCATGAAGGACAGCGTGTCGATCGCCCCACGCCAGAGATAGGCGTTCACCCCACCACGGAGCTGGTCATCCCCCCCCTGTGCGCCACGGTCCACACCCAGCAGGTGATTGCGGGGCAGGGTCAGCGAGGAAGGATTGCGCTTTCCGCCACCACAGCCAGATAGTCCCCCGACAGCCACCACTGCCATCAGGGACAGGACCACGGGGCGACGCAGCCCCCCCAGGAAAGCGGACAGACGGGGTACCGGATACGATGACGAAAAGAACATGGGCAAACCTGCAGAAGGCCGTGCCAGGGCCGGTCTTGAACAAGGCTTCCAGCATGGCAGGGGTGGAAGCATCAACTGTCAGAACAGATCAGAACTGCTCCCTACATATCCTGCCCGTCCACACAGGCCAAGGGGCATGGTGGGAGAGCAGGCTTGCGAAACCGTAAAAAAAACGCTAGGCAATCCTTGCGTGTCCGCGTAGCTCAGCAGGATAGAGCACAGGATTCCTAAATAATTGGGCACCGGGATGGCAAACCGCCCGGTGAATTCGCTCAAAGTCGGGGAACGCTAACGCCCTCCGGGCCATGCCAATCCCGAGCCAAGCCAGCCCCTCCCAGCGGGCCGGAAGGTGTAGAGACTGTACGGGCGACACCGTGGCGGGGCTTCGGCCCCGTGGTGAAGAGACAGTCCAGACCACGAACGGGCCTCATCACGAGGCCGGGCGGCGAAAGCCGAAGTGGTATGAATCCTGGGGTCGAGGGTTCGAATCCCCCCGCGGACACCAGCCTGCCCATGCAGGCGGTTCCCGGATACGGCAGAATACATATGACGACGGGGCCGCATTCCCCGTCACCTGAGGAAAACCGGCATGACACAGCGAGACATCACCTCCCTGCGGGCTTTCCAGAAATGGTTCCTTTCCCCCGCCGGTCCCGGCCTGACGCACATTCCCCTCCACTGCCCGACCTGCCACAGGGACGGACTGACGGCCATCACCCTGTACCGGCGCAACGGCTACCAGGCCGAACTCTGCATCATCCCTCATGAAGGACAGTACGTGCTGGATTTTCCGGCGGGCCAGCATGCCATCATGGCCTTCCTGGGAGGATCACTGGATTGTGACACCTCCACGATACCAAGCTACCCCCACCATCTGGGGCGTCACCATGTACCCGACGTGTTCCTTGAGGAATCACGGACCAGCTTCCAGCAGGAGGACCTGGAAGGCCCTCATCCGATCATGCTGGAACCGCAGGAACACCGCAGCCTGATCCTTGCTGAGGGTGAAGAAAGCTGGATTGCCTTTTCCTCCCCCAGGGGGGATGGCCTTGTGCTGCTCTTCAGCTTTTACGAAGGCAGCGACGGCAGCTGCATCCGTCACCTCCAGTCCCGGCATGAAAAGACACCCTGATTCTGCTAGCTTTCCATAAAGGGTTCATTTATTCTTCCTTCACCTTACCTATCCCACCCTAGCTGAGGGACCTTTCTGACATGCCCACCATTACATTCGGCAATACAAGCTACAGCTACGACAGCAAATACGACAAGTTGACTTCCCTTGGTGTCAGTCAGGCCCCCGCAAGATGGACGCAGATCCTTTCGGGTAGTACGGACAGTCAGGGTACCTCGATCGACATCAAGAACTTCTACGTCAGTGGTGCCTCGCCCTTCACGTACATCATCTCCACCGGGGCCAACAGCGGAGCCACCGGGACCAGCACGGCCTACTCGCTGGCCTACGCATACAACCATGTCATCTCCAACGCCATCGCCGTGGACGGCGGCTCCCTGGCCATCATTGGTAACGGGGGCCGCATGTATGGGGCCACGGCCCTTTACAACGCCTCCATCGAGGCCGTGGGCAGCGGTGTCATTTCCGGCGGCGTCGTCGGGTCCTCCGGGGCCATCTTCGCCGGGGCCGTCAGTGCCGACAACCCGAACCTGAACGGCTTCGGTACCGTGCTCAACCCCGTCGTCGGTTCAGCCGGCTATGCCCTCGTGGGCGGCGGCGGAAACGACTTCATCATCAAGGGCTTCCAGGTCAACGGGGTCGGGGGCCTCATGTCGGGGGGAACGTTCAACCCCGGCAGCCTCTATGGTGTCGGAAACGGTGGTGTCGGTACGGGCGGTACCATCTTCGGCAGCCAGGCCGTCTTCTCCAACGGCACGTCGATCAACCAGCTCTTCGTGGGTGGCTCCTCGGTCCAGATCGTTGTCAGCAACGGTCTTTCCTCCAACGCCACCATCCTGGGCGGGACACTGTACAACTCCGGGGGGTCTTCACAGTCTCCCACGGTCGCCAGCGGCGGTCTGCTCCATGTCATCGGCGGTACCTATGTCAGCTGGCTTCATGCCGGATACAAGGCCGAGTTCGGTTCATACGGTCAGGGCACGACTGCCGACAGCGTGATCCTCAATGGCGGTACGGAACTTGTCGGATCAGACGGCTCGGCACTCCGCTCCATCATCAGCTCCGGTGGTATTGACATCATCAGCGGGGGCACCAGCATCTCCCCGACCGTCAAGGGCGGAACAGAGTTCGTCACTTCTGGCGGTACCGTGAGCAATGCCACCATCACCAGCGGTGGCTCAGCCTTCATCACCTCAAGCAGTCTGGTCTCCGGCCTGACCGCCTCCAGCCAAGGCTATGCCGAGCTTTCCTCCGGGGCCATAGGGTCCGAGTTTGTCGCCAGCAGCGGTGGCAGCATCCAGATCAACAACGGGGGTACGGTCAACCATCTCGTCATGAACGGTGGAGCCGGGGGCGTCTCCGGTGGTATCGTCACCGGTGGTGCCACCATCAACTCCCCCAACTCGCGCTTCACCATCAATAACGGCGGCACGGTCGACTATGTGCTGGCCAGTGCCGGTACGGCCATCGCCATGTCCGGTGCCTCGGTCACGAGCGGCATGTTTGCTGCCGGCACGACCGCCAACGTCGTGGCAGCAGGGGCCTCCATCAGCACCATGATGGCCGGTTCCAGCGGTGTGGGCGGTACGGTCACCATCGGCAGCGGTGGTGTCGTGAACAGCATCAGCATCCAGAATGCTGGTACGGCCATCATTTCCAACGGCGGTACTCTCGCCAACATACTGACCGTCAGTGCCGGTGCGGCGTCCGTCCTTTCCGGTGGCCAGTTCGTCAGTGGTGCCACGGTGGTGGCCAGCGGGGGCACGGTGGTCAGCGGGGGCCGCACGTCGGCCATCCCTGCCTCCGTCTCCATCGATTCCGGCAACCTGCTTACCGAGCTGGATATCGGCAGCAGTGCCACGGCTTCCATCATCAACCGCACGATCGGAACCCTCAACGCTACCGGCGGTGTCGATACCATCGGCAGTGGGGCGTCCATCCTCACGCTCAATGCCCTGGGCGGCACCCAGGTCATCTCCAGCGGCGGCTTTGTCAGTGCCCTCAATGCCCAGAGCGGCGGCACGAGCGTCATCGGGTCCAAGAGTCTCGTCAGCTCCCTGACGGCTGCCTCCGGGGCCTCCATCACCATCTCCAGTGGTGCCACGGTGCCGAACGTCATGCTCAGCGGGGCAACCCTTCAGATCCCGGCAGGCGGGGCTGGCGTGCAGGTCCTGTCCGCCGTCTCCGGGGCAACGGGCGTCATCAGTGCCGGAGCCAAACTCGACAGCATGTTCCTGTCTTCCGCCAAGGCCACCGTTGCTTCCGGCGTGTTCATCAGCAAACTGACCATCCTGAGCGGCGCGTCCGGCGTGCTGATGCCCGGTGCAACCGTCCAGAATATCGAAATCGGCAATGGCGGCTGGGTCAGCGGCGCAACGGTCTCCAACAACAGTGAGCTGATCGTTTCCTCTGGCGGAACGGCCATCCAGAGCGTCATCACCTATGACAGCGGCACGACACGTGCCACAACCCCTGCCTCCGTCATCCAGTCCGGCGGTGTCGTATCCAATGCGACCATCGCCGGGGCAACGGGCAGCGTGAACAGGGAGAATCTTGGCGGCCTCCTGACCGTTGAATCCGGTGCCACGCTGGTCAACACGTCCATGGGCTACAATGCCCGCATCAAGCTCAACGGCATGTCCTATGATGACCAGAACAAGTCTGTCACCATCAGCGGCAACACCCTGACCGTCACGGAAAAGGGCCAGACGTGGTCCATGAGCCTCGCCGGCTCTTACGATCCGACCGGCTTTGTCCTCAGCGATGACGGACAGGGCAACAGCTTCCTGATCTATCAGAAGTGCTTCCTTGCTGGCAGCATGATCCGCACGCCCAAGGGTGAGAAGGCCGTGGAGCGTCTGCGCAAGGGTGAGCAGGTCTGCATCCATGTGGACGGCAGGGAGGAGACACGGGAAATCACCGGCGTCATCCAGCGTCGTGCCCGTGTTGACAGCTCGAAGCCTGAGGACATGGCTGGCTGGTCCGTCATCATTGCCAAGGATGCCTTCGGCAAGGGCCTGCCCAACAAGGACCTGTCCGTCACGCCGGAACACTGCTTCTACTTTGAAGGGAAGTTTGTTCCTGTCCGTATGCTCGTGAACGGGACTTCCATCCGGTATGACCACAGTCAGGTGGAATATGACTACTACCATGTGAAGACGGAGCCTCACTCCATCATCTGGGCCAATGACGTGCTGACGGAAAGCTGGCTGGATACGGATGAGCAGGACATCTACCAGCCTGATTCCTCGACCGACGGGGCCATGCGTCTGGTGGAACGTCAGCAGCTCAACTGGAACGAACATGCTGCGGCACCGCTTGATGTCTCCCAGGACTTCGTGAAGCCGCTGCACACCAGCTTTGCCGACCGTGCGAAGGAGCTGGGCCTGACAAAGGCCGAAACATCCTCCGAGACGCTAGCCGATGACATGACGACAGACCCAGCCCCCTACATCCGGCTGGATGATGGCCGGACCCTGCGTCCGCAGCGTCATGAGGCAGGCCGTTACCTCTTCGCCCTGCCGGCCCATGCCCGCAGGGTCGTTCTCGGCTCCCGGACCTTCCGTCCCTCCGAGGCCGTCGGTCCGCATCTGGATGACCGTCGTGAACTCGGCATGCTGGTCGGACAGGTTTCCGTCTGGGCTGGTGGACAGGAGCACATCATCACCCGCCACCTGACGGAAAAACTTCTGGAAGGCTGGGACGTCATCGAGGCCGGTCCTCACCGCTGGACCAAAGGCGAGGCAGAGCTGCTCCTGCATGATGCCCCGTCCTCCAGCACAGGTCAGCACATGCTGAGCATCGAGGTACAGGCTGGCGGTCCTTACAGGAAGTAAGCATACGCCACATACATCCAGGGGAGCGACAGGCCTGTTCCCCTGGATGCTGAAACGTCATAGGCTGTTCCACCACCCTCCCATGCAGGACTGATGGCAGCCCATGACGACAGCCCTTTTCCTGACAATCATAGAAGCCATCCTGCCCATACTGGTCACGCTTGGGCTGGGATATCTGGCGGCATGGCGACGGGACTTTGATTCCCATCAGGCCGGGGTTCTCATCCGGCTTGTCATGCTTTACGCCCTGCCGCTGGCCCTTCTCTCTTCCATCCTCAGCACGCCACGGGAGCGTGTGCTCACGGCAGGTCCGCTGGCTGCGCTGATTCTTATCGCCATGCTTGGCGTCCATGTCCTCCTGTTCATCACCCTGCGCTTGGTCCTGAAACGTAAACAGGGAGAGGCCGCCCTGATCGCCATGACCGTAACCGGTCCTTCCGTGCCCTTCATCGGCATCCCGGTGCTTAGCCAGCTCTTCGGCCCTACCAGTGCCGTGCCAATTTCGGTCGCTTCACTCGTCATGAATCTGTGCCAGATTCCTCTGACCCTGATCCTGATGAATCACGACCAGCAGCGTCAGCAACGTCAGGACAGCCAGATGGCTCCGACATGGCAGACAACCCTGCGGGAACTGGGCGGGCATCTGCTCCATTCCTGCAAGGAACCTGTCGTCTGGGCACCCATGCTGGCTTTCCTGATGGTTCTTGCCGGTCTCCAGCTCCCAGTGTCGCTCAGAAGCTCACTTCAGCTGCTGGGGCACGCCACCGGTGGAACGGCCCTTTTCGCCTCTGGCGTGGTGCTCTGCGCCAGGCAGGTCAGGTTCAGCCTCCCTGTCGGGCTGATGGTCCTCGGGCGCAACATCCTCATACCCCTTGGCGTCTGTACTCTGGCCTTCATCTGGCGGCTTCCCTCCCTCACCCTGCAGGAAGGCATCCTCGCCATGGCCATGCCCAGTGCCGCCATGAATGTCATCCTCGCCATGCGCTATCACATGATGGAGCGTGAAATCGCCTCGGTCCTTTTTTTCGGCACGATCAGTTCCATATTTACCCTGGCATTCTTCATATGGCTGACACATCCATGACAGACACACCGCACACTCCCTCTTTCCTCTTCGTCTGTACGGGCAACATCTGCCGATCGCCACTGGCCGAGCTGGCAATGCGCCGGGAGGCAGAAACACGGGGCCTTATGGTCGAGATTGATTCCGCAGGGACCGGCAACTGGCATGAGGGGGACCGTCCGGACCCCCGTGCCCGTGCCACGGCCCGTCGGCACGGTCTGAATGCCGACGTGCTGAGGGCACGTCAGGTCCGGCAGGATGATTTTGAACGCTTCGACCATATCATCGCCCTGGATCGCTCCCATCTGGCGGCCCTGAAGACACTCCAGCCCGCTGGCAGCAAGGCCCACGTCACCCTCCTTCTGGACCATGTTGCAGGACAGAAGGGGCGGGATGTGATCGACCCCTATTATGGTCCAGAAGATGGTTTTGAAACCACATGGCGGGATGTCGAGAGGGGCTGCAAGGCCCTGGCAGCCCGTTATCTGGACGGTTCAACCATTACGGAATAGGCTTCCCCTGCCTTTCAACGGGAGACATCACTCATGACCGAAACATCTCAGACAAAACGGCCTCTCCTTCTGCTGGAGCCGCTCCCCGAACCAACCCTGAAAACCCTGTCGGAGCATTTCACCATCCATCCCTTCACCAGCATGGATGAGCTGGCAAAGATCGCCTCGGGCATCCAGGCCATTGCCACGGGCGGCTCCTACGGTGTGGCTCCTGAGGTCATGGCGGCCCTGCCGGACCTGAAGATCATCGCCGTCAATGGTGTCGGGCTGGACAGGATCGACGTTGCCGAAGCCAAGCGGCGCAACATCCACGTCACCGTCACGACGGACATTTCCACCAATGATGTGGCCGACATGACCATGCTTCTCCTGCTGGCCCTGAAACGTAACCTGAAAAGCAACGAACAGTTTCTTCTGGATGGCCAGTGGGCTGATGGAAAGCTCCCGCCCCTGGCCCATTCCCTCAATGGCCGCAGACTGGGGATCGCCGGATTCGGGCGCATCGGACAGGCCGTGGCACGGCGGGCAGAAGCCAGCAACATGGAGGTGGCCTATTTCAACCCGCACCCCCGCACCGGCAGCCCCCTGACCTTCGAGCCTGATCTCGG
The DNA here is from genome assembly GCF_014048465.1 of Bombella mellum. Taxonomy (GTDB): domain Bacteria; phylum Pseudomonadota; class Alphaproteobacteria; order Acetobacterales; family Acetobacteraceae; genus Bombella; species Bombella mellum. The sequence goes on along the minus strand of NZ_PDLY01000003.1, from coordinate 225,321 downwards.
GAAACTGGCCAGCTGGGCGGATGTCCTCGTCATCACGCTGCCAGCTACCCCGGAAACGAAACACATCATCAATGCCGACATTCTGGAAGCTCTCGGAAAGGATGGCGTTCTCATCAATACGGCCCGTGGCAGCGTCATTGACGAAGACGCCCTGCTGGCAGCCCTGAAGAACAGGACCATCGCCGGGGCCGGACTGGACGTGTTCCAAAACGAGCCAAAGATCAATCCGGCCTTCCTCTCGCTGGAAAATGTCGTGCTACAGCCTCATCAGGCTTCCGCCACCGTGGAGACACGGCTGGCCATGGGGCAGAACATCATCGACAACCTGCTTGCCTTCTTCAGTGGCAAACCCCTGCTCACTCCGGTCTGCTGACAGCCCAGTACAGGACAGCCAGAAGATACCGACTCGCAACATCTTCTGGCTGCCCCTGTCACATGCAGGCTGGAACCGTCAGAACCACTCCCGGCGGTTCTCCACATATGTATGATAGAAAGCCTGATCAGATTTCGTCAGATAGAGGATTCCCTCGATGAAAGCGACAGCCCCGATGATGAGGCTTGGAATCCCCAGCAGCAGCAGACCGAAACCCGTCACCAGCAGCATGATGATTCCGGCCCGGTTATAACCCAGATAAAACTTGTGGATGCCCAGCCCACCAAAGAAGAGGGCCAGAAGTCCCGCAATGACCTTGGACTTCCCGCCAATCTCGTTGAAGACGGCCCCCAGACCGCTCCCGGCCCCACCCGGTACCATGAAAATGGAGAGGGCTTCATCATCCCGGGCTTCAAAGTCGACAAGCGTCCCATTCCGCAGAAAATTGCTGTCAGAGCCGAAACTGGCTCCCTTGAATGAGTAACGCCTGCCATCATCTCCGCTAATCAGACCCTCACCGGCCTTCACGTCATAAGTCAGAATTGTTCCACGCATCTCTCGTCTCCACATATGCAGGCCCCGTCATGCTCCAGGGAGATCAGGGCAGACAGAACCACCTCCCCGCAGGATAGGCCCGGACAACCTAAAAATCCCTGATCATTCCGCAAACTGTTCCGCTATGATCCGCTCGGACAGGCTGTGGTCAGGGTCAAACAGAAGGGTCACCTTCCTGTCATGATCCAGCCTCACGACCACCTCTTCCACATCCCGGATTTCCTCCGGCCCGGCCACGGCAGAGGCAGGCCGCTTTGCCGTATCCGACAGGGTGAAACGCACCGTCACGTCGGCCGGCAGCAACGCCCCCCGCCAGTACCGGGGCTGGAAAGGCGAGATGGGCGTAAGGGAAAGAAGGTCCGCCCCAAGAGGAATGATCGGCCCGTGAGCCGACCGGTTATAGGCCGTGGACCCCGCCGGCGTCGCCAGAATGATGCCGTCACAGGTCAGACGTGACATGCGGGTCCGGCCATCAACCTCGATGCCGATATGAACCGTCTGCCGGGTCTCCCGATACAGGAAAACGTCATTGAAGCCGATGCCCTCATGCACCTCACCGGAGGTCGTCTTCGCCCACATGTGCAGGGGAGCGATCTCAGTATGCTGGGCATAGGCCAGCCTCTGGGGAAGATGATCCTCCTCCGGGCTGTTCATGAGGAAACCGACCGTGCCGTAATTCATGCCGAAAACGGGAATGTTGCGGCCGGGAATGTGCAGCAGTGTCTCCAGCATGAAGCCATCACCACCCAGACACACCAGCACCTCGGCCTGATCCAGCGGGACATTGCCATAGCGTCTGACGAACCGTTTCAGGGCTTCCTGTGCGGCCTCGGTCGAGGCGGCCACGAAGGCTATGTTCATAAAGCGTCTCAGGGAGACCCGCCGCCCTGATGCTCGATCACATCATAGGCTGGCGACCCGGGATAGGCCCCCTTGCGGACATCCAGTGCGGAAGGACAGACCAGCCTGTCCCTGTCATACAGGGCCAGCACCCAGATTTTCCGCCCGTCGAGGCTGACCAGCCCGTGCACCTTCACCTCGTTGGCCAGACGCACGAACGGCAGCAGGGATTCCGGCATGACGACATCCCGCCCGTCAGCGAACAGGACTCCATCCCCCGTGATGCGGCTGACCGTACCCGTGAAGACCGGAACGGGCTTCACGTCATACTGGCAGTCGGCCGCCCGGGCCACCGCAGGAAACCCGCCCAGCAGGCTCCCCATCAGGACGAAAAGAGCAGAAAATCGGGTGATCATCATGGAACCTCAATGTCTGAAGTGGCGCATCCCCGTGAAGACCATGGCAATCCCGGCAGCATCGGCTGCGTCAATCACTTCCTGATCCCGGATGGACCCACCGGGCTGGATGACAGCCGTGGCCCCTGCGGCGACCACGCTCTCCAGCCCGTCCGCAAAGGGGAAGAACGCATCGGAAGCGGCAACGGACCCTTCTGTCAGAGCCTCGGACTCCCCGGCTGCATGGGCGGCATCCTCACTCTTGCGGGCGGCGATCCGGGCACTGTCCACACGGGACATCTGCCCGGCACCGATGCCCACCGTAGCCTGATTCTTCACATAGATCACGGCGTTGGATTTCACATGTTTGGCAACACGGAAGGAGAAGAGAAGATCGGCCATTTCCTGCTCTGTCGGCCTGCGTCTGGTCACGACCTTCAGCATGTCCTCCGTGACATGCCCGTTATCCCGGCTCTGGGCAAGGAACCCGCCGGAAACGGACCGGAAGGACAGGCCCGGAGCCTGGGCATCCGGCACGCCACCGGTCAGCAGCAGACGCAGGTTCTTCTTCTTCGCCAGAATGGCCTTCGCCCCCTCGTCTGCATCAGGGGCCACGATCACCTCGGTGAAGATCGCACTGATCTGCTCCGCCGTGGCTTCATCCAGCGTGCGGTTCATGGCCACGATTCCACCAAAGGCTGAAACCGGATCACAGCGCAGTGCAGCCTTCCATGCCTCGACCAGCGTGGCGGCAGAAGCCACACCACACGGATTAGCATGTTTGACGATCACCACCGTCGGCTCGTCAAACTCGGCCACGGCCTCGAAAGCAGCATCCGTGTCATTCAGGTTGTTATAGCTCAGAGCCTTGCCCTGAATCTGCCTTGCCGTGGCCAGACCGGGCCGGGCACTGCCATCCCGATAGAAGGCCGCTGCCTGATGAGGATTCTCGCCATAGCGCAGCAGCTCGTCACGCTGGCCGGAGAGTGTCAGGACCGGCGGCAGGGCGACCTTGCCTTCTTCATCACCCTGACGGGTGAACCAGGCGGAGATCATGCCATCATAGGCTGCCGTATGAGTGTAGGCCGCAGCGGCCCAATCCCGGCGTTCTGCCAGCGTCGTGCCGCCCTGCTCCAGAGCCGCCAGAAAGCCCGCATACTGGGCCGGGCTTGTCAGGATGGCCACGGAGGCAAAATTCTTGGCGGCAGCCCGCACCATGGCCGGACCGCCAATGTCGATATTCTCCACGCACTGCTCTGCATCCGCACCGGAGGCCACCGTGGCTGCAAAAGGATACAGATTGACGCAGACCAGATCGATCGGCGCAATGCCATGCTCCTGCATCTGCGCCCTGTGCTCTTCCCTGTCCCGCCGCCCGAGGATGCCACCATGAATCCACGGTACCAGCGTCTTGACCCGGCCATCCAGAATCTCGGGGAAGCCCGTATGCTCGGACACTTCCTTCACGGGCAGGCCAGCCTCACGCAGCGTGCGGGCCGATCCACCCGTGGAGAGGATTTCAACATTCCGGGCCACAAGGGCACGGGCCAGATCAACCAGCCCTGTCTTGTCGGAAACGGACAGAAGGGCACGACGGGGAGAAAAGCGTGTATCAGTCATGCTTGTGGCATATCCCCCACCTTGCGGCTGTGCAAGACAGATTCATGTCCGTGACCCGCAAAAGAGCCACATGGCCGCTTCTTCCACCTCATCGGCCCGCCCTGCTCCGGCCACCATCGGCCCTGCCGGCCTCCGCCGTCATGCGCTGCCCGGTGGCGGCCAGCACGGACTGCCATCCCCCACCCAGTGCCCGATAGAGACTGACGGCAGCCAGTGTCGTCTCCATCCGCATATCAGCCAGCGTCACCTGACTGGAGAGCAGCATGGACTCCGCCCGATCCACTTCCAGAAACGGCACGGCTCCATCCTCATACTGCAGGCGGGCAGCCCGGTAGGCCTTCCGGTTCTGCGCCACAAGTTCCGCCACATGCTGATGACGGAGCTGAAGCTGAGCCAGCCTCGTGATGGCATCATCCACATCCCGCCACGCATTCAGGACCGTCTGCCGATACGCCAGAGCAGCTTCCTGCTGCTCGGCCTTCTTCAGGGCCAGCGTACCCCGCAGGCGTCCCCCCTCAAAGATCGGCACGTTCACGGTCGGGCCAAGCGTGAAATACTTGGCCGCAGGCATGAAGAAGTCCCCGGCCGAAAGGCTCTGCGTCCCCAGATTGCCTGCCAGATTGATGTCCGGATAGAAGGCCGCCTTCGCTGCTCCGACCTCCGCCGTGGCCGCATGGAGGCGGGCATCCGCCACCATGATGTCCGGCCTGCGCTGCGCCAGACTGGAGGGCACGTCCACCCCGACAGAAACGGGCACATCCAGCTGGGGCTGGACCGGCAGAAGGTCCTCCTCCAGCGCACGGGGCGGAAGGTCCAGCATGACCCCCATCGTGTTGATCAGGGCCGCCTGCATGTCCCGCAGGGGCGGCAGGGCACTGTCCGTCTGCTCCACCTGCCCACGGGCCTGCGCCACTTCCAGATCATTGGCCGCACCCTCCTTCTGGCGGGCCAGCACGAGGGCCAGATCGTGCCGCACGAGGGCCTGATGCCGCTCTGTCAGGACTATCTGGGCCTGAACCGCCCGCAGGCGCAGATAGGCTTCCACGAAATCGGCCAGACGGGCCAGCGCAATGCCACGGGCATAGGCCTGCTGCTCGTCCACACGGGCCTTTCCGGCCTCCACAAGACGGCGGATGCGGCCAAACACATCCATGTCCCACGAGGCCGAACCGATATTGGCATACTGCTCATATTGCAGGTTGGACCCCGGAGCTGGCTGGGCGAGCGTCAGGAAGCCCTTCCGGCTCTGCTGTGTCCATGTATAGGATCCGGCCCAGCTCAGGCTGGGGACACCTTCCGCCGCCACGACCTTCAGCTGCCCCCGGGCCTGAAGCACACGGGTGGCGGCCTGCCGGATGTCCAGATTCTCCCGGGAGAGCCGCTCCACAAGCCGGTTCAGGACCGGGTCATGCCATTGCTGCCACCAGCTGACATCCACCGTGGCCGGACTGGTGAAACCACGGCTCCGCCTCTCCCGCACATCCGCCGCCTTCTGCCAAGCCGCAGGCTGATCGTTCTCCTTCGGGGTGTGATAGTCCGGCCCCATCCGCACACATCCACCCAGAGAGACCAGCCCCAGCATGGCCCATATGGCCACTTTCCCCCGACCACAGACAGACAGACCCTTCATGCTCATTTGTCCGTCACCGCCCAGTCCGTCCGGGTCTGCGCCCTGACCACGGAACTCAGCCCCGTATCTACGGTCGTCTCGACAGAGAAACCCATCCGCAGCAGGCGGGCCAGAGGCTGCCCCGGCACCAGCGTGATCTTGACGGGCAGACGCTGGACGATCTTGGTGAAGTTGCCGGTCGCATTCTCCGGGGCCAGAGGCGCAAAGGCCGCACCGGAGGCCGGAGGCACGCTGTCCACGACACCATCAAGGTCGATGTCGTACGCATCCACATGGATGTGAGCCTTCTGACCGGGGCGCATGTGCTGGAGGGCCAGCTCCCGATAGTTCGCCTCGATCCAGAGCTGGTCCATCGGCACGACCACCATCAGGGCTGCGCCATCAGGCACATAATTGCCGCTCTGCACCGTGCGCTCCCCGACCATACCATCAAAGGGCGCACGGATGGCCGTATAGGACAGGTTCAGCTCGGCCTGATGCACCCGTGCCCGGTCCACGTCCACCTGGCGGCGGCTGGAATCCTGCCGGGCCTCCAGCACACGGAGCTGCGCCTCGGCGGCATCCCTCTGGGCCTCCGCTGCCTGAAGGGACGCCGTCAGATCATCCAGACTGGCCCGGGTCCGCTCGCCCTCTTCCCGACTACCTGCACCATTGAGGGCCAGATGGGCATAACGGCTGGCATTCTGTCGTGCGAACAGGAGCTGGGCGGAAAGCTGGGCCACCCGTGCCTTTGCCTCGGCAATGATGGCGGGCTGGCGGGCCACGCTGGCAGCGGCATCCATCACGAGCGCACGGTCATGGGCTTCCACCGCCCGGGCCTGGTCCAGGGCCGTCTGATAGTCCCGTGGATCCAGCTGCACCAGAATGTCCCCGACATGAACGGTCTGATTGTCATCCACCGGGACGGACACGACCTGCCCCGGCACACGGGGAGCAATGACGCTGTAATGGGCCGTCACGTAGGCATCATTCGTCCAGACATGCGCTGCGGGCACGAAGACCGTGAACAGCACGCTGATGATGAAGGCAAGGATGATCCCTCCTGCCAGCAGGAACGGCCAGCGTCGCCGTCTTTCCCGTGCCAGGGCGGCCCGATCATCCGGAACCGTTCTGGTGACACTGGCCTGCGGGCGGGCATCTCCGGTCCGTTCATCTGTTTTCTGCGTCATACCCATCTCTCCCGCCCTGTCATGCCCATCATCCTGCGTCTCTGCTCTCCTCTCATGCCCTGATTGTCTCCTTGTGATGAGCTGCCGGATGGTCAGGGGATTTCCCTGCTCCACGGGGAGCGAAAACGACCCACGGCGGATAGGTCCGCACGGGGACAAGCAGGATGAAGACCATCAGCACCACCAGCAGGGCGGCCAGAACGCAGAACAGGTCCGACAGGGTCAGAACGGCTGTCTGATGATGAAACTGTTCCTTGAGGTACCCCATGCTTCCCCGATAGCGGGGCCGTCCGTCCGGCAGGAGCGGTGTCGGACTCTGGATGAGCGGGCTGCTGCCCTGCACCAACGCATAACGATACTGCCCCAGATGATCCGCCAGTCTGTCCGAATGAAGCCCGCCCCGCCAGCGGCCCACAAGCTCCATCAGCCATGTCCCACCGACCATCATGAAGGCCCGTGGCATGTTCACCAGAGCCACGGCAAAGGGCGATTCTTCCGCCACCACGGCGTTGGTGGACATCAGCAGAAGGGAGGACAGCACCATCACCCCGCCAATCCCCTGAAGAAACTGCCAGAGATAGAATTCCGGCCTCTGCCACACAGAGGTGACCAGTGAATCCCCACAGCAGGCGATGAACATGCAGACCATGCCGAAGAAGCCGACAATCCGGCAGTCGACGTCCCGCCGGTTGAGCAGGTACCCCACCAGCGGGGCTATGGCGATCTCCACGGCGGCAACTTCCAGCGTCACGAGATAGCTCTGCTCGGGCCGGTACCCCACAACCTTCGTCAGGAACTGCAAGGGCACGGCGGAGGCCGAAAGGGACACCACCACGAACAGGCTGATCCCCCCGACCCCGTAAATGTAATTGTTCCGGCTGAGCAGCTGAAAACGGAAAAACGGCAGAGGATGCTTCCATTCATTCCAGATCAGCAGTGGCACAGCTGCCAGCCCGATGGCGCCCAGCACACAGACCAGCGGTGAATTGAACCAGTCCAGCCAGTCCCCAAGGGAGAGGACGGTCGTCAGGCACCAGGCCGCCACGGCAAAGAACAGAAGACCATACCCGTTGAAAATCTGGAGCCGATGATGCTGTGGCTCCATGACGGGCATCCCGTACCAGATGAGCAGCCCTGCCAATGCTCCCAGCGGAATGGCCTGAAGGAAGATCCACTGCCAGCTGAGCAGGTCCGTCCATAATCCGGCAAGCATTGTCCCAAGATAGGGGAAACAGGTGGAAACCAGCGTGTAGGCCACCAGACCATAGGCCCGAAGGTTGAAGGGCAGTATCTTGAGAATGGAAAACATGAGCAGCGGGATGGCGAAACCACCGGCCAGCCCCTGCACACTCCGCAGGATGTAAAGCAGGAGCGGCGTCTGGCAGAACGCCGTGGGCACGATGCTGCACACCGCCAGTCCCAGCACGAAAAAGGCCCACCGCCGCAGGCTGAAAGTAATGGCCATCCACGGCGAAAGTCCGGCCCCGATGACCTGTGCTGACGTATAGAGACTGACAAACCAGCGGGACGGATCATGGCTCAGCCCCATCCCGCCCATGATGTCATTGAGACCCTGCGCCGAGACCTGTTCGTTCAGTGTCGTCATGATGGCCGTCAGCAGCACACCGGACAGGCCGATGATTGACATCATATGAGCACGAACAGCCTGCAACAATCCCTCCTGACTGACTGGTCAGAGTTGTATCAGGGAACGGGATACATTTTAACTGAAAGATCACTTTTTCATGATTATCCGACCAGTCTGTTACCTGAATACAACAGCCGGACATCCGGGCCATCCCGACCCGCATCACAACAAAAAAATGGCGGAACACACGGCCATGCCGCCTGTTCCGCCACCCTGAAACTGGAAGGCCTTACACCCTCCACCTCATGAAACGCTGGTCTCAGCGCAGGCCCAGAGCCTTGGTCCGCTTGGCGACTTCCTCAGGAGAGGCATCGCCAGCTGTCAGCCAGGAACCACCGACACAGCCAACGGTCGGCAGGGCCAGCCAGTCCTTGTAGGTGGCCTCAGTGATGCCGCCTGTCGGGCAGAAACGCACGCCAAGATTGCCGAACACGGCGGACAGGCCCTTGAGGGCCGGGATGCCACCGTTGGTCATGGCCGGGAAGAACTTGAAGCGGCGCAGCCCCAGGTCCAGACCCATCATGATGTCGCTGGCATTGGCCGTGCCAGGCAGGAACGGAATATCACGCTCCAGAGCACCCTTGGCCAGAGCCGGCGTGATGCCCGGGCTGACAATGAACTTCGCACCGGCCTTGATGGCCTTGTCCATCTGCTCCGTGTTCAGCACCGTACCGGCACCGACGAGCGCACCCTCAACCTTGGACATCTCGGAGATGACATCCAGAGCAGCCGGCGTACGCAGTGTCACTTCCAGAGTGGAGATGCCACCAGCGACCAGAGCCTCGGCGATCGGGCGGGCCTTGGCCACATCCTCAACAACCAGAACAGGCATAATCGGGCTGCGGTCCATCACCGCATCCAGTCTCTCGATGTAGCTCATACCTCGGTTCCTTTCTCAACATCATCACCGATTTCTTCGAGTTCACGATCCATCATGAACAGCATCGGTGAAGCACCCTCCTCGGCGGACGGAGCCACCTCACGCATGAGGGCGAACAGTTCACGCCCCGTACCGGCTGTCGCACGGTGCGGCTTGGTCGGCGTGCGGGCGGCCCATTCCTTCTCGTCCACCAGAGCTTCCAGCTTGCCGGTGCGGGCACAGACACGGATGATGTCGCCATCACGCACCTTGGCGAGCGGTCCACCCACCTGAGCCTCAGGACCGACATGTACCACGGCCGGGACCTTGCCGCTGGCACCGGAGAGGCGGCCATCCGTCACCAGGGCCACCTTGAAGCCCTGGTCCAGCTCGACGCCGAGGGACGGGATCAGGTTATGCAGCTCGGGCATCCCGTTGCCGCGGGGACCCTGGCCGATGACGACCACAACGACGTCACGGTGCAGCTCGCCAGCCTTCTGGGCTTCCTTCACGGCGGTCTGGGACTGGAAGACACGGGCCGGAGCCTCGATGGTCAGCAGGTTGTCCGCCACGGCACTGGACTTGTACACGCCACGACCCAGATTGCCCTGGAGCAGCTGGATGCCACCGACCGGGTGGAACGGCTCCTTCGCCCCACGCAGGATCTCGAGATCACTGGACGGCTTGGCCGGGGTATAGACGACGTTCTTGTCGTTGCCCATCAGGGCACGTCTGGCATAGTCGTCCAGACCGTTCTCGGAGATGGTCGGAGCATCACGGTGCAGCAGACCCGCACCGGACAGTTCGGCAATGACCGTCGGCAGACCGCCAACCTCGTTGAACTTGTTCACGTCGGACGGACCGCTCGGATAGACCTTGCAGAGTGTCGGCACGACGGCGGAAAGATCGGAGAAATCCTCCCAGTTCACGATGATGCCTGCGGCACGGGCCACGGCCGGAATGTGGATGGTGTGGTTGGTGGAACCACCCGTCGCCATCAGGCCGACAATGGCATTGACGATAGCCTTCTCGTTGACGACCTCGGCCATCGGGCGGGGGTCCTTGCCCTTCGTGCTGATCTCGACCAGACGGTGCACGCTGGCCCGGGTCATGGCCTGACGCAGGGAGGTGTCAACCGGAATGAAGGAGGAATCCGGCATCATCAGCCCGAGGAATTCAGCCATCATCTGGTTGGTGTTGGCCGTACCGTAGAAGGTGCAGGTCCCCTCGCTGTGATAGGAGGCCATTTCGGCCTTCATCAGCTCGTCCTTGCCGATCTTGCCCTGCACGTAAAGCTGACGGACACGGACCTTCTCCTTGTTCGGCAGGCCGGACGTCATCGGGCCGGAGGGGATCAGCATGCCCGGCAGGTGACCGAAACGCAGCGCACCCATCAGCAGGCCCGGCACGATCTTGTCACAGATGCCCAGCAGGGCGACACCATCATACATGGCATGGCTGAGACCGACGGCCGTGGACTGGGCGATCACGTCACGGGAGAAAAGGGACAGATCCATCCCCTCCTGCCCCTGCGTGACACCGTCACACATGGCCGGGGCTCCACCGGCCACCTGTGCCGTGGCACCAACCTCACGAGCAAAAATCTTCATCTGCTCCGGGTAACGGCCATAAGGCTCATGCGCAGAGAGCATGTCGTTATAGGTCGTGACAATTCCCAGATTGGGACGCTGCTCGAACACCAGCTCCTGCTTGTCGGCAGCACTGGAGGCCGCAACGGCGTGGGCCAGATTGCCGCAGGTCAGCCGGGACCTGTCTGCACCCTTTTCACGGTTACGCTCCATAAGAGTGAGGTAACGACGGCGGGACGTCTTGGACCGCTCAATAATTCTGGACGTTACACTCTCAACAACGGAATTCAGAGACATTGAAGCACTCGCTGTTCGGCTGGACACCCCACAGACAGACGGATAATTCCCCCTGAGAGACACGGTATCATATTATCATCCGCTCGCTTTCCATTCTCGCAAGGAAAGCACGCATCGCCTTTTGTAAGGAAAGACGCCTTACCGGGCAAGCGGGCCACCCATGCACATCTCAATCATCACCCCACCACCCCACACAGGCCACTGATGAAAAAGAGGCCTTCCGCAAGGGTTTTTCAGGAAAAAGCCCAGACGGACCCTCATGCTGCCATGCATGAAACTCCAGTCTGGGCTTTGTGAAACGAACCTCTCGACATGCCGGGCAAGGCATCAGCTGGGCGAGTCACGCCCCTGCTCCTCCTCCCGGAAGCTCGGCCACTGGCCATCGGCCAGGGAGACGAGAGAAGGCGTTGCGACATGGAGACGACGGCCATACACCCAGTCATTGGCCAGGACATTCCGGACATACTGCCGGGTCTCCTGGCTGGGCAGGCATTCAATGAACATCAGCGGGTCCTGAAGGCCCTTCTGCCCGCTCTCCCACCGAAGGATGGCCTGTGGCCCCGCATTGTAGGAGGCCAGAACCTTCAGCAGGGAGGCCTCGTCCTTCTGCTCGCTCTGGGCGATGCTACGGGCCAGATAGAGCATGTAGAGCTGCCCGACCTCAAGATTATAGCCCGGCTCCCGCAGGCGACGCTCCATCGCCTGATTGAATTCGTCACCGGAGGCCGTCACGCCCTGTGGCAGATGATACTGCTCACTCACGAAACTGGCCGTCATCGGACGGACCTGCATCATCCCGTAGGCTCCGGCCGAGGATGAGGCCGTGGGATCGAAATTGGACTCCATCCGGGCCACCGCATAGACCAGTGCCGAGGAAAGACGGAACCCATGATAGGGCCGCAGGTCCGGCAGGGGGCCAAGAACCTCCTTGAACTCCTTGTGATCGAGCCGCTCCAGGGCCTGCTGCATCTGGTCCGCCAGCAGACGCATCCCGGCCCGTCTCACGACCAGCTGGAGGGAATGGGCACGGACGGGATCCACCAGCGCATCCTGCCACATCTGGCGGGCCAGCATCTCGGCACGGCCCTGCTCGCCAATCTGGATCAGGGCAAAAAGATGCGCCCCTTCCTGCATGGAGGACACGAGATTGACATCCACCTCGCTCAGGACGCTCTGCCTGGCTCCGGCCCGGCCAATGCTCGAGAGCGCACCCGACAGCATCGACGCCTGGGAATGTTCGGACCGCAGGAGACGCCCGGCCAGCAGGCCATAGAAACTCTCACCCTGTATCGAGGCCCGGTGCAACCATGTCCGGTACAGGGTCCTGTTGCCGTGCCGCTCCGCAACACGTCCGGCCCAGAAGGAGGCCGCCGCCTGCACGTCCCCGTCCGTCTGGTCGGCATTGGCCGCCGTCTCGAACAAGCTGTAGGCCGCGTCAAGCTGGCCTTCACGCCAGGCTGCCAGACCGGCCACGAAGGCAGGCAGGCCGACCTTGTACTGTCCCTTTTCCAGCCCGGCAGACCCGACACGCAGGGCCGTCCGTGTATCCCCCTGGCTGAGGGCCTGCATGGCTATCTCGCCATGCAGCTGCGCCGCATAGGTCGGTGTCATCCCCGGCGTGCGGTACAGCTGGCTGAGGGCCTTGTGGACCCCGGCCTCACCCGAAGAGGCCTTGTCCAGCAGGTCACGTTCCAGAAGACCGTTGCGGGCCAGTGTCTGGGAAAAGGAAGCGGCCCTGTCCACCTGCTGGAGGTCGGCCACGTTCCCGTAGCCGAACGGAAGGGGATCTCCTGCCGAGGCAGGCCCCTTGTGCAGCCCGTCCAGCCGACGTTTCAGGAGAGGAGCATCAGGAAGGGCGGGATAACGCTGGAGCCAGGCCGTCAGCTCGGCCTCCGACGTATGGAAAGCCGTGCTGAGATAACGCTCGGCCAGATAGTCCGGGAGAAGCAGCTGCCCGGCAGTTCCGTCTGTCCCCGGACCATGAGTCAGCTGTTTCAGGCGGGCAGCGTTCCCCTCCCGGACAGCCGCAAAGAGAGCCAAATAGTGGCTGGCCACGGCGGCCGGAAGCGGATGTGGCAGAGAAACGCCCGCCATGGAAGAAGGTGGTGCATCGTGGCCCTCACCGTCTGGATGATCCGGCACATGGGACGGAAGAGAGATAGCCTGCCCCTGCGCCGAAAAAACAGTGTGTCCCGTCAGCATGGCGGCACTGAGCACAACGCCAGACCACATTGCGGGAGACCCACATGGAAATATCCATCGCATAATGCCGGTGGACTAGCCCGCTTTTGCGCCGCTGGCAACCCTTGACGTTCAAGCAGAGAATTCCAGTGCATCTTTGATACTAACGCCTACCCAGACGGGAATCCAGAATATTCTTCTGATTTTACACGCTGTTAGCATTTTTTTTACGCCCTGCCTCCGGTATCATTAACAATTCGCCAATTTTACCCCCATACTGGCCCCGTACCCCTCTGTGTGTCCCCGTTTTCGGGCTGCGACTCGGTGAAGACGACTCCCCGGTTCACTTCCCGGAGGACAGGGTTTCATCCAGCAGAAGCATGTCCGACCAGAGGGTCTTCCGGCGGCCTGCATTCTCTCCGAGCTGTGACGGATGCCAGAGGGGCAGCAGAGGCACCGTCCCCTCGATCCCGGGAATCTCCGCTTCATGCCAGCGGCCCCGCAGCTGGCCGAGACGGGAACTCTTCCGAAGCAGCATCCAGGCTGGTGTCGCCCCCATCGTCACGATCCGCCTGGGGCGGGCCAGAGCGACAGCCCTGTGCAGGACGGGCAGACAGACCTCCAGATCACGCTGCGACACACGCTGCCCGCCAGGCGGCCGCCACGGAATGGCAGGGGCCATGGAGAGCTGCCCTCCCTTCAGCCCGACCGATGCCAGAATCTTTTCCAGAAGCTGACCTGCCGCCCCGGCGAACAGGATGCCATGACGGTCCTCGTCCTCATTGGGCACCTCGCCCACCAGCAGGAAGGGAGCCTCCTCCACGATGACCGGTGCCAGATGATGCTTGGCCGTCCGCATCAGGCTGATACCCGGCAGATTCTGGCTGGCTCTGGTGAGGGCTTCCACATCCCGTGCTCCGGCGATCTCCGCCAGCACCTCATCATGCCCTTTCACGACCGGGCGGGACGCCATCTTCGGCCTCTCCTGAGCCAACGGCTGCCTTGTCCGCTCCCTCATGGAAGCAACGGGGCTCTCCTCCCAGACATTCCATGGCATGTCTTCCATGAGGCCATCCACGCCCCATTCCTGATGCAGGCTGAGGGCTGCAAGAACGTCCTGAACAGGATATGCCGGGGTTGACGTCATGATGGATGCGCACTCTTCTCATTCTGCGGGTCAGAAAGCCGGAAGGGCCGGTTCACCCCTCCGCATGGCCTTTGGTCGTCCAATTTGTTACATAGCCTCACCACGAATGAACACCCCTCACCCGGAGTTGCCCCGTCATGGCCCCGCTTCAGGATATGGCTCACGCCAAGATCAATCTGTTCCTCCATGTCACGGGCCGTCGTGAGGATGGCTACCATCTGCTGGACAGCCTGGCCGTCTTTGCCGGAGCCGGGGACCGGGTCACCCTGTCCGCCGCATCAGGAGATGAGGACAGCCTCACCCTGCATGGCCCTTTCTCGGAGGGGCTGGAAGCAGACGACAACAACCTCGTGCTGAGGGCTGCGAAAGCCCTGCGCCACGAGATAGGCACGACAGGCCGGACACTCCCTGCCGCTGCCCTGCGGCTGGAGAAACACCTGCCCGTGGCCTCCGGCATTGGAGGCGGCTCTGCCGATGCCGCCTGCGCCCTGCGCCTGCTCGCCCGCCACTGGCAGCTTCCGGACGACATGGCCCCCAGAGCAGCCCCCACCCTCGGGGCGGACGTCCCGGTCTGTCTGGTACAGAAAGCCACACGCATGGAAGGCATCGGCGACATCCTGACACCTGCCCCGGCCCTGCCGGAAATGGGCATCCTGCTGGTCAATCCGGGTGTCAGCGTCTCCACGCCCAGCATTTTCAGAAGACTGGCAGCCACGGGTGGCATCACGCCCCGCCCGGCACTGTCCTTTCCGGAAACAGGCTGGCCGACGCTGGCCTCTCTCATCGCCTTCCTCGACACCACGGAGAATGACCTCCAGCCCCACGCCATCGCCCAGGAACCTGTCATCGCCACGGTGCTGGAGAGGCTTGCGGCTCTCCCGGATGTCCGGTTCAGCCGCATGAGCGGGTCAGGGGCGACATGCTTCGCACTGTTCGACAGTGCCGACAAAGCCATGGCAGCCGCCCGGCATCTGGCAGGGCAGGACTGCGCCCACGGCTGGTGGCACTGGGCCGGACCCGTCCTGCCCTGATGCCCTGATGCCCTGACCAGAAAAAAGGAGACCCACCCCATGGGGTGGGTCTCCTCTCCTGCCGGAACAGCTTACTGGGCGGCCCCTTTCAGGCGGGCGTTGCATTCGGAATAATATCCGCCGCCCTTCTGTATCCATTTCAGGCTACCATTGCGGCCCGTGCTCTTGTTGGCATTATACTGGGCCAGGCAGGTCTGCATCCGGGCCTTGCCTGGAGTGAGAGACGCAAACTCTGGCGAAACCCGGGCCGGGAACACGACATTGCCGCTGGCAACAGGAGCGACTGCGGCGGCAGGAGCAGAAGGGGCCGCCGGAGCAGACACAGGGGATGGCCTGCTGGCCTCAGCAGCTGCCGGAGCAGCAGGCTGGGAAGCTGCCGATGCGGACGTGCCATTACAGTGACCCTGCTTGAAGTCGGCATACTTCTGTCCGTTCAGCGTGCCAGCCTTCTTGGCATCACTGAAAGCCCGGTGACAGGCCAGGAAGGACAGCTTGCCCGCCGCCGGAGCCGGTGCAGCCGCCATCGCAGCCGTACTGCCCAGCATGGAGCACGCCACCACGGACAGGCACAGACGTGTCAGTTTCATAGATTCAATCCTCATCTCGCACGGTTACACACTATCTATAATGAAGATGGCAGAAAAAGACCCGCATCTTTTCTCCCCCATCCGGCCACCGGATCACCCTGATCTTTCATGAGGCCGCTCCACACTGCCGGAAGAATGGAACGGCCCCGGACCGTCAGTTCAGCCGCTCGCCATGCTGGGTGAGGTCCAGTCCCATCTGCTCTTCCTCGATGGACACCCTCATGCCCACCAGCCTGTCCACGACCCAGAAGATCACGGCCGTCACCACCACGGACCAGACGACCGTGACGCCAACCGCTTCCGCCTGACGGAGAAGCTGCGCCCAGCTCCCGCTGACACCGGCAGGACTTGCCGCCGTGGCGGACAGGGGGCCATAGGCGAAGACACCCGTCAGCAGGGCACCGACAATACCCCCCACGCCATGCACGCCGAAAGCGTCCAGACTGTCATCATAGCCCAGCCTGTTCTTCAGGACGGCGGCACTGTAGAAACAGATGCCACCGGCAATCAGCCCGATGACGAGGGCACCACCAGGCAGGACAAAACCGGCAGCCGGGGTCACGGCCACGAGACCGGCCACGACACCTGAAATGATTCCCAGAGCCGTCGGCTTGCCATGCCGCCACCATTCCACCAGCATCCAGCCCATGCCACCACCGGCTGCCGCCACCTGCGTCGTCAGCATGGCCATCCCGGCCCGCCCGTTCGCCCCCAATGCCGACCCGGCATTGAAACCGAACCAGCCCACCCAGAGCAGGGACGCCCCGATGATGGCAAAGGCCAGATTGTGCGGGGACATGTCATCACGCTTCAGCCCGTACCGGCGGCCGATCATGATGGCGCAGACCAGCCCGGCCACGCCGGAATTGATGTGAATGACCGTTCCGCCCGCAAAGTCGACGGCCCCGAGACCGGCAACCCAGCCCAGCGGACTCCAGACCCAGTGGGCAATGGGGGAATAGACCAGCAGGGTCCACAGGACGGTGAACACGCACAGGCCCGCAAAGCGGATGCGTCCTGCAAAAGCCCCCGTCAGAAGGGCCGGCGTGATGATGGCGAAGGCCATCTGATACATCAGATAGACACTCTCGGGGATGGTCATGGGCGTCTCGACCGGCGTCCCTGCCCCCAGGGTGAAGGCCCCGTCCACTCCCTGATGGAGATGGTCCGCAATCCCCCGCAGGAAGAAACGGGAAAGATCCCCGATCCATGCCGTACCGGTCGAGAAGGCCAGACTGTAGCCCAGCACCATCCAGACAATGCTGACGATGCAGCAGATGCCGAAAGACTGGATCATGGTGGACAGCACGTTCTTCCGCCGCACCATCCCCGCATAGAAGAGGGCCAGACCGGGAACGGTCATCATCAGCACCAGAGCCGTGCTGACCAGCATCCATGCGGTGTCACCCGTATCAATCGCACGCATCAGAGAGCCCCCTCCCCAGTCTCGCCCGTCCGGATGCGGACCATCTGTTCCACATCCGTGACCATGATCTTGCCGTCACCAATGCGGCCCGTCCGGGCCGCCCCGGTGATGGCCTCGATGATGTCGGGGACACGCTCATCCGGCACGACCGTCTCCATCTTGATCTTGGCAATGAAGCTGACCGTATATTCCGCCCCACGGTAAATTTCCGTCTGGCCCTTCTGCCGCCCGAAACCACGGACCTCCGTCACCGTCAGGCCATGAACCCCAAGCTCGGCAAGGGCTTCACGCACGTCATCCAGTTTGAATGGCTTTATGATCGCCGTTACAAGTTTCATCCCCTCCGGCCCTTCTCCCGTTGGTCTTTCGCTGATCCAGGGGAAAATCGTGCCACCTTCATAACGATTTCTGCAAGACTTTCTTTTCGGCAAAGATAAGGCTAGACACGGTAGACCTGCTCCCCCGGCCCCGTAGGCCGCCACAGCGGGAGCGTCCTGCCATCCATCCGGCCGGGAAGGAGCACCTGTCATGGGCACGGATTATGACCTCTGCATAAACGGTGGTGGCCCCATCGGGGCCACGCTGGCCTGCCTTCTCGCCCGCAGGGGGCTGCGCATCCTTCTTGTCGAACGCTCCCCCCTCTCCACGACACCGGCCAGCAATCCCGACGGCCGGGCCTACGCCCTTGCCGAGGGCATCCGCCCCCTGCTGGAAGAAGCCGGAATCTGGCAGGCCCTTCCGCTCCCGCCCCAGCCCATCAGCACCATCCATGTGACGGACAGCCAGGGCCGCATTCCCGCCGCCTCCCGCAGCACCATTGCCGACGGCCTCAGCTTCACCGGCGATGACGCCCCGGAAGGACGCCCTTTCGGCTGGATGGTGGAGGCCCACAACCTTCTGGCCGCCATTGCCCGCACCCTCACCGGCCAGCCCGGGCTGGATGTCCGTGCTCCCGCCACGGGCCGTTTCACCTTCCTGCAGGACAAGGCACGGATCACCTTGGACACGGGCGAGACGGTGACAGCCTCCCTCGTCATCGCTGCGGACGGGCGTCAGTCGCTTCTCCGCCAGCAGGCCGGAATCGGGCTGACCCGCATCCCTTACAACAAGACCGCCCTCGTGAGCGTGCTGGCCCACGAAAAACCCCATCACGGCAGTGCGCTGGAAAACTTCCTTCCCCAGGGGCCTTTCGCCCGGCTGCCTCTCCCCGGCACGGAGACACACCCCAACCGTTCCGCCAGCGTCTGGACGGACCGACCCGGGCGCATCACCCATTTCACAGGCCTGTCCCCCGCCAGTTTCACCAGACTGGTGAAAGACCGCCTCTGCGGCGAGGACCTCGGGGCCATCGAACTGACGGGCAGACACTGGACGTACCCTCTGGCCTCCCAGTACGCCCACCGCTACCACGCCACACGCCTCCTTCTGGCAGGCGATGCGGCACACGGGCTTCATCCCGTCGCCGGACAGGGCATGAATCTCGGCTTCCGGGATGTCCGTACGCTCGACACCCTTCTGGGAGACGCCCATGCCCGGGGTCAGGACCTCGGCTCGCCTGCCCTCCTCCAGCACTATCAGCGGCTCAGCCGCCCGGGCAATCTCGCCATGCTGGCAGGCTGTGACCTGATGGAACGCCTTTTCAGCACCGACATGCCTCTCATCCGTCATGCCCGCCATGCCGGACTCATGGCCATGAAACGCCTGCCCGCCCTGCGGCACGGCTTCGTCCAGAAAGCCATGGGACTATAGGAAACTGTGATCATTTATGGCCGATTTTCTCGACAGCTTCCCTCACTCCTCCTCAGAACCCGGATTTCTGGAAAAATTCTGGACCGTCATGAAGGCACAGGCCTGCGGCTGTGCTGATGCGCTGATCCGGGATCTCTTTGCCGTCAACATCTGCAACCATCCGGACTTCGCCTCTGCCCTTGCCTCGCTGATCAGCACCAAGCTGACGGACCGGGCCATGTCGGAGCAGACCCTGATGGAGCTGGTCACCTCCATACTGAAGGAAGACCCCGCCATCACACGGGCGGCCGCCTCGGACATCGTGGCGACCCTCCAGCGGGACCCCGCCTGCCCTGACCTCGCCACGCCTTTCCTGTTCTTCAAGGGCTTCCATGCCCTTCAGGCCTACCGCATCTCCCATCATCTCTGGAAAGCGGGGCGTCGGCCACTGGCCTATCACTTCCAGAGCCGGGTGAACGAGAAATTCGGCATCGACATCCACCCCGCCGCCCGGATCGGCCAGCGCATCACGATCGACCACGGCACGGGCATCGTCATCGGGGAAACCACCATCATTGAGGATGACGTGTCCATCTTCCAGAACGTCACCCTTGGGGGCACCGGCAAGAACAGCGGGCAGCGTCACCCCATCATCCGTCAGGGCTGCCTGATCGGAGCCGGAGCCAAGATACTGGGGCATCTGGAAATCGGTGCCCATGCCCGTGTCGGGGCGGCCTCGGTCGTTCTCGGCAACGTCCCGCCCCGGGCCACCGCCGTCGGCAACCCTGCCCGCATCGTCCGCTTCGGCGACATGGACCAGGATTTCACGAACTACCAGATATGAGACGGAAACCCCACTTATCCCCAGTTCGGGGGACAGGTCGGGGCATCATCCTGTGTGCCGGGCCGGGAAAACTGTGGACAGACTCTGACGACTCCTGAAAAACCGCCACTCCGGGCTGTTGACAGACCATCCGGGACGGCTCCTTTCCACAGGACCGCACGAAAAAGGCCACCCCGGTGCGGATGCACCGGGGTGGCCCCTTCTTTCTGCTTCAAGGTTGCAGAAGTCCCAGACCTTACTGCTGATGGGTGAAGTGGAAGCTCATCCCATAGTCAT
This sequence comes from Bombella mellum, assembly GCF_014048465.1. Lineage (GTDB taxonomy): Bacteria > Pseudomonadota > Alphaproteobacteria > Acetobacterales > Acetobacteraceae > Bombella > Bombella mellum. Next base: position 205,126 of record NZ_PDLY01000003.1, on the reverse strand, counting down.
AGGTCTGACCCGGCTTCAGCTCGATGCTCGGGAAGCTCGGTGTATTCGGGCTGTTGGGATAGAATTCCGGCTCGAAAGCCAGAGCATCCCACTTGTTGTAAGGACGGCCGGACGTGCCCTGATAGTTGCCATACAGGTGGTTGGCCGAATAGAACTGCATCCCCGGCATATTGGTGGCCACTTCCATCACGCGGCCGGAGCGGGGATCCGTCACACGGGCGACGACACGCTCCGTATTGCCCGGCTGGGAAGGACCGATCAGCACCATGCACTTGTCATAGCCACCCTGGGGAACCATCTGCGGATCACGGCTCAGCAGGCCATCACCCACGGCACGGGGCTGACGGAAGTCGAACGGCGTGCCATCAACGGAAGCCAGCTCACCCGTCGGGATGGACTGGTCGTTGGTCCGCAGGTAGCGGTCAGCATAGATCTGCACCACTTCCGGAGCGATAGTCCCGGACCCCTCGCCGTTGAGGTTCCAGTAGTTGTGCGTGGACAGGTTCACGACGGTCGGATTCTTCTTCACCTTCGCCTTGAACTTCAGGCTCAGCGTGTCGTTGGCATTCAGACGGTAGGTCGCCAGTGTCGTCAGATCGCCCGGGAAGCCCTGATCGCCGTCCTCGCTGACCAGCTTCAGCACCACGTAGGCACCCTGCGAATCCACGCCCTTGCGCTGGATGGTCCAGAGCTTGCGGTCGAATCCTTCGGTACCACCATGCAGGGTGTTCGGCCCCTCATTGACGCTCGTGTGGTAGGTCTGGCCATCCAGCGTGAAGACGCCACCGGCGATGCGGTTGGCCACGCGGCCCAGAACGGCACCGAAGTGCGGATCGGAGTTATGATTCTCGTAAGCGGCGATGTCAGGGAAACCCAGTGCCACGTTGCCCAGACGGCCCAGCCGGTCCGGCACGTCCACCTCGTGGATGATCGCACCGTAGCTCAGCACGGTAACCTTCAGGCCGTGATCGTTGGTCAGGGTGATGGCCTTGACCTTCTGACCCGTGGAGAGCTTACCCCAGTCCTTCACCTGAACCGTCGGAGCTGCGGAAGCGATACCGGAAATGGCAAGACTGGCAACCAGTGCACTGGCGGACAGAAGCCAGTTACGACCTTTCTGAAAACGGGACATAAAATCTCTCAACAATTTATGAAATTACAGGACCCATCAGGACAATGGGCCGTTTCTCCTGAGAGGGGGCTAGAAAAGAAGCCGTCCACGCCAGGGCTGGTTTCTATGAGAAAACCCAACGATGCAAAAATGCAATACTTCTTTTTCTTAACAAGACGGGCAGTCGAAAGGGGTAGGCATCATGCGGCAAGTGACATATGCTTGGCATGTGCTGGTCTTCGTGACTGGCACAGACAGAATCAAATGTATGTTACAGTCCCGGCCCGTTCCCGTTCAGGCACGCCACTCCAGCAGCAATGGCTGTGGTGTTGCCGCCATAGCCGGGCCTTGAAGAAGCAGGAGCGGCAGCAACATGGCGTGCACAGGCAGCACAACGCAGCATCACCGGGGCAGATCCCCTGCCCTTTTCACACTGATCGGCTGCCTGACCCTGCTGTCCCTCGGCGGATGTGGCTCCCTCCACGCCAAGCCGCCGACAGACCCGGATGACCTGGCAGACTACAAGGCCGTCAACGACCCTTACGAGCCGTTCAACCGCAAGATGTTCAGCCTCAACATGTGGGTCTATCACAAGGCACTGAGGCCGGTCGGCCGCTTCTGGAAGAACTACATCCCGCAACCCATCCGCACCTCCGTCGCCACGCTGAACGAGACATGGCGTGAGCCTGCCGTGTTCTTCTCCGATGTCGGTGCGGGGCGGCCCCGTCGGGCTGGTGACGCCTTCATGCGCTTCCTGCTGAACATGACGACCGCCGGCTTCTATGATGTCGCCCAGCATCTCGGCTACAAGCAGCACGAGACGGACCCGGGCATGGTGCTGGCCCTCTGGGGGGTCAAGTCCGGTCCCTACATCTTCCTGCCGGGACTCGGCCCCACCAACTTCCGTGATGCGACGGGCTATGCCATCAGCCAGGGGCTGACACCCATCAACTACGTTCCCAGCGGCTATGGCCTCATCAGCTTCAACTGGGGCTACAACATTCTCGGAACCTTCAACACCTTTGCCGACAGCACGGACCAGCTGGACCAGCTGGAACACCAGAGCCTCGACCCCTACGCTTTCATGCGCAGTGCATGGCAGCAGCAGCGTCAGAGCCAGATCGACGCCCTCCGGGCTGATCACCGCGCCACCACACCCGACTGGTACTGACCATTCCGTCCCCGTGAGGACAGCCTTTATTGGAAGGATCCCTAAACATGATGCTCCGTCAGCTTACACGCCGCACCATTCTGGGAGCTGCCAGCCTGTTCGCTCTCGTTCCCACGCTGGCCTTCGCCACGCCCTCCAGCGACGAGGCCAAGGCGTTCGTCAACGAGTTTGGCGGGAAACTGGTAGCCGTCCTGAACAGCGACACCTCGCTGGACAGGAAGCGTGAGGCCCTCCTGCCCCTCCTGCGGGCCAATGTGGACGTGCCGGGAATCGCCCGCTACTGCCTCGGCCGCTACTGGCGCACCGCCACGCCGGAACAGCAGAAGCTCTATCTCGAGCTGTTCCAGGACGTGCTGCTGAATGCCGTCACTGCCCGTGTCGGGGAATACCAGAATATTTCCGTCCGTCTGGTGGACAGCGTGCCCTCCCCGGCGGGGCAGAAGGTGACCCTTCAGATTTCCCGCCCGCACCAGCCTTCCATCCTGATGACGGCCGTCATCGATGGCGAGCCACCCAAGGTGGTGGACCTGTATGGTGAGGGTGCCAGCATGCGCCTGACGCAGCGCAGCGACTACACGACCTACCTCACCCGTCATGGTGGACAGGTGCAGACACTGATCGACGCCCTCAAGCGTCAGCTGGGCCGCCCCTGATCTCTCCATTCACGACGGATCAGCAGCGTGGAGGGGGCATCAGCCCCCTTTTCACTGCCCGGCCTGTTTCTCCAACCGTGTCCCCGGAATGACTGACGACCTCTCCCTCTTCGACTTCACACTCCCCCGTGACCATATCGCCACGGAACCTGCCCGCCCCCGTGACATGGCCCGGCTGCTGCATGTCATTCCGCCCGCCATTGCAGGAAATGAGGACACCTCCTTCTCCCTGCACCGCATCCGCAATCTTCCCGAACTGCTGAAGGAAGGCGACCTGCTCGTCGCCAATGACACGGAGGTAATCCGGGCAAAAATGGAAGCCCGGCGTGGTGAGGCAAAAATCGGCATCACGCTGGACCGCATCCTGCCGGAAGGACAGTGGCATGCCCTTGCCCGCAATGCCCGCAAGCTCCGCCCCGGCGACCGTCTCCACTTCGAGGATGATCCCGTCACGGCGGACGTCCTGACCAATGAGGGCGATGGGGCCGTGACCCTCCGATTCTCGGTCGAAGGCGATGAGTTCGACGATTTTCTGGAACGTCGGGCCGTCCTGGCACTGCCGCCTTACATTGCCCGCCCCAATGGGCCAACCGAGGCCGACAACAGCGACTACCGCACCATCTTCTCCCGCTTCCGTGGGGCCGTGGCTGCACCAACGGCGGGACTGCACTTCACAGAAGAATTGCTGGAAACCCTTGCGGCCAGAGGCATACAGAAACAGACCCTCACCCTGCATGTCGGGGCCGGGACGTTCCTGCCCGTCCGCAACACCATTGCCGAACATAAAATGCACGCTGAATGGGGCCATATTGATGAGGAAACGGCCCGTCTCATCAATGAAACCCGTGCCAACGGCGGCCGTGTCGTTGCCGTGGGTACCACCAGCCTGCGCCTGCTGGAAAGTGCGGCGGATGAACAGGGCATCGTTCATCCATGGACAGGCGAAACCTCCATCTTCATCCGGCCGGGCTACCGCTTCCGGGCGGTGGACGCCCTGCTGACCAACTTACACCTGCCCCGCTCCACCCTTTTCATGCTGGTCTGTGCCTTTGCCGGTACGGAGACCATGCGCCATGCCTATCATCACGCCATTGCCGAAGGGCTGCGCTTCTATTCCTACGGTGATGCCTGCCTTCTGGAACGTGCCCCATGACGACCGAGTCCATCCGCCCGAACCTCACCCCGTCCGCTCACATGCACTGGCAGAAGGACGCCCAGTGCGGGCAGGCCCGGGCCGGCTGGCTGCATACCCGTCATGGCAGCGTGCCGACACCGACCTTCATGCCTGTCGGGACCGTCGGAACCGTCAAGGGAATCACGATGGACAATGTGCGGGCCACCGGGGCGGGCATCGTGCTGGGCAACACCTATCACCTCATGCTGCGCCCCACGGCCGAGCGGGTCCAGCGTCTCGGCGGGCTGCATCGCATGATGGACTGGCCCGGCCCCATCCTGACGGATTCTGGCGGATTCCAGGTCATGTCTCTGGGGCCGCTGCGGAAGATGGATGAGGATGGCGTCACCTTCCGTTCCCACATTGATGGCAGCTCCCACCGTCTGACGCCCGAAAGCTCGACGGACATCCAGTACAGGCTGGATGCCACCATCACCATGGCCTTTGATGAATGTCCGGCCCTGCCCGCCACGAAGGACGTGCTGGAAGCCTCCATGGAGCGGTCCATGCGATGGGCCGCCCGCTCCCGTGAAGCCTTCATCGCCCGCCCCGGCTATGGACAGTTCGGCATCGTGCAGGGCGGCACGGAACAGGACCTGCGGGAACGCTCCGCTCTTGCCCTGCGGAAGATCGGCTTCGAGGGCTACGCCATCGGGGGGCTTGCCGTGGGCGAGGGACAGGAGCTGATGTTCTCCACGCTGGATTACACGACTCCCATGCTGCCCGAAGACCAGCCCCGCTATCTGATGGGCGTCGGCACGCCGGATGACCTGCTTGGTGCCGTCATGCGGGGCTGCGACATGTTCGACTGCGTCATGCCATCCCGTGCGGGCCGTACTGCCCGGGCCTATACCGAGCGAGGCACGCTGAATCTCCGTAATGCCCGCTTCGCCGAGGACACACGCCCCATCTCCCCCGAGGATGACAGCCCGATGGCAGGCCGTTACAGCCGGGCCTATCTGCACCACCTCTTCCGGGCCAACGAGATGCTGGGACCGATGCTCCTGACCCTCCACAATCTCGCCTATTACCAGCGGCTCATGCGGCAGATCAGGGCCGCCATCGTGGCAGGAACACTGGAACAGACTGCCGCCCAGCTCCGCCAGAACTGGGCGAAAGGCGACTGGAGCGAGGATGAATGGCCCATGCCCCGCTACCATCAGGGCTAGGTCCCGGACGACGCCACATGTACGGGCCAGCATCCCTGCCACGGTTGCAGAAACGCAGCCTCAGCCTCTACGGGCACAGGACCTCCATCGCTCTGGAGGGCGAATTCTGGCAGGTTCTGGAACTCATGGCCCGGCGTGAAAAGCTGGCCCTTGCCACCTTCATCGCCCGGCTGGACAGGTACCGCCCTCCGGAGCAGGCACTGGCCTCCCTGCTGCGACTTACGGCTCTCCGTTTTGCCCTGCAACAGCCTGTCCTCTCCCCCATTCCGGACAGTCCGGACCACGACGGTACATGATATCCCTATTCCCGCCTCTCCCGTCTCCGTGGTAAACTTGCCGCCTGCGTGAACAGGGAGGGCAGCAATGGCTTTCTGGGGGAAAATGTTTGGTGGTGTGGCCGGGTTTGCAGCCGGAGGCCCGATCGGGGGACTCCTCGGCATCATTCTTGGCCACATGTCTGATACGGACAAACTGCTCACCCCGCTTTCCGGCACATGGGGAGACCGCTTTCCCGCACAGGGGCGGCCGGACCCGCACAACGCCGCCTTCTTCACCGCCGCAAAGCTGTCCGCCCTGCTTGGGAAGACGGACCAGCTCTATGGTCTTGGCGTCGTCACGCTGTGCGCCAAACTGGCCAAGATTGACGGACCGGTGAACCGGGCTGAGATTGACGCCTTCAAGAGGGCCTTCCGCTTTCCCGATGACAACCAGAAGGAAATCGGCCTCCTTTTTGACCGTGCCCGGGAACGGACGGACGACTTTGAAATGTATGCACGGGAGCTTGGCCGGACCTTCACCGACAAGCCGGAACCTCTCGAGACCCTTCTTGGTGTCCTCTTTCTCGTTGCCCGGGCCGACCTGCCTGCCGGTGCCCCGCTTCACCCGCTGGAGACGGACTTTCTCCGCCGGACACACAAGGCCTTCCGCCTGTCTGAACGGGCCTGGGAACGGGCGGAAAGCGGACAGCCCCGGGCAGCCTCCACGACGTCAACGGCCGAATGCTACCGTGTTCTTGGAATCAGTGCGACCGCCAGTGATGGCGAGATCCGCACCCGCTGGCGGGTGCTGATCCGTGAACATCATCCGGACAGGCTGGCCCAGAAACCCATGACGGACGCCCAGCGGCAGGCTGCACAGGAGCGCATAGCCCGCATCAATGCGGCCTGGGACCAGATCAAGCGGGACCGTGGCCTCTGAAGGCGGCCTTCTCCCTTATGGGGTCTGCTGCCCCCCCAGCGGCACGCCCACCCAGCGCAGGCCGTCCTTGTCCTGGACCAAGAGCAGGATGTCCGTCTTTTTCATCTCACGGGCACGGTCAAGGGCCATCTGAAGGGCCTCTGGCGTGTTGACCTCCTGCTGCGCCACCTGAAGGATCAGGTTACCTTCCGCCAGGCCACGGCTGGCGGCCGGACTGCCCTCATAGACACGCATCACCAGCACACCCCGCTGACCGTCCGTCAGCTCATACTGCGTGCGGGCCGTCTGGTCGATCACGCCCAGCTTCAGGCCCAGATCACGCAGCGTCTTCACCGGCTGGTCCGGCAGGTGCGTGTCTGAGGGAAGCGGGTCCTTCTCCTCAGGATTCTTCCCGAGCGTCAGGTCCAGCTTCTGATAGCTGCCACGCCGCCACAGCGTGAACTGCACGGTCTCGCCCGGCTGATGACCTGCCACGAGCCGGGGCAGCGTCTGGCCCGTCGCAGACTGGCCATTCAGCCCCGTCAGGATATCTCCGACCTGAATGCCCGCCTTCTGGGCCGGACCACCCTTGTGAACGTCCGCCACGATAGCCCCCGCTCCCCGTTCCCCGCTGCCATCGGCCTTGTGGAACCCGAGGTCATCCGCCATACTCCGGGTGACGTCCTGATAATTCACGCCCAGCCAGCCACGCCGCACATAACCCGTCTGTCGCAGCTGCCTGATGATTCCCCGGGCATCATCAGACGGAATGGCAAAGCCGATCCCGATGGAATCACCACCGGACCCGCCATAGATCAGCGTGTTGATGCCGATGACCTCACCCTTGAGATTGAAAAGCGGACCACCTGAATTGCCGTGATTGATGGCGGCGTCGGTCTGGATGAAATCGTCATACAGACCATGCTCCACATTGCGCTTGCGGGACGAGATGATGCCCGCCGTCACCGTACCACTCAGACCGAACGGGTTGCCGATGGCCAGCACCCAGTCCCCGATGCGGGCATCATCACTGTGACCCAGCGGGACGGACGGCAGGGGCCGGTCCGCCTGCACCTGAAGGACGGCAAGGTCCTCCTTGCTGTCCCGCCCGACGATCCGTGCCGGATATTCCGTGCCATCAGAGAGCGTCACGCTCACCTGCTGGGCGTTGTCGATGACATGATTGTTCGTCACCACCACGCCGGACGGGTCAATGATGAAGCCGGAGCCGAGAGCCTGTACCTGACGGGCCGGGCGGCCATCACCATGACGGCGGTGGAGGTAATCGTGAAAGAATTTCTCGAGCGGAGACCCCGGCGGGAACGGTGACGACTGCGGCCCCGAGGGAGCACTGCCATCCGGCCCTTCCGGCTGGGAGGCATCAGGGTGGATCACGCTGGAGACGGAAATGTTCACCACGGCCGGCAGCAGCTTCTCCACCAGTGCCGCAAAGCCGGGCATCATGGCCGCCTCATGAGCTGCACGGGCCGTCATGGGCCCCGCTCCTGCCGGTGACGGCACTGCGGCAGGAGAAGAGGTTCCGGACGCGGCATCCTGCGCCTGTACCCCGCCCCCCAGAAAGCAGGCAGCAGCCACACAGGACAGCAGGCGGGCCACCCGGAAACGGGAGGAAGACAGAAGAGAAGAAGACATGAATCGGCTCATGCTGTAAAATCTACTCCACGGCGGGCCGGACGTCATCCTTCCAGCCTGCGGCCTTTATGTTTTTTTGCCTCATGAGGGGCGTTGCATGAGAGTTCTTGCCCCATGACAGCTACCGACATCTCCTCCCTGAGGGACCTCATCTCCCGTTTCCTCGCCGCCAACGGCCCGACGGAACAGACCAGCATAGAGGCCCTGACGCTGGAAGAGGGTCATGCCCATCTCATCCTGCGGACCACGGCACGGGGAGCCGCCTTCCTTCAGGATGTCCAGAAGATGCTTGAGGAAAAGATGACGCAGCACCCTGCCGTCACCGGCCTCACCCTCTCCCTGACAGCCCATCGCCCTACCTCCAGCCAGCCCCGTCAGGCCGATGCGGCCAGAGGACACCGTCCGCTGGCACTGGGCCGGAAACCCGCAGGCCGCTCCGCCCCACCGGAGGCCTGCCTTCCGGATGTAAAAGCCGTCATTGCCGTCGCCTCAGGCAAAGGCGGGGTCGGAAAATCCACCACGGCGGTGAACCTGGCCTGCTGTCTGGCCCGCCTCGGCCTCAGGACCGGCCTGCTGGATGCCGACATCCACGGCCCATCCCTGCCCCACATGCTGGGAGACCAGCAGAAACCCACCGTGGAAGATGGCAGGCTGCGCCCGCTGGAACGCTGGGGCCTGGAGACCATGTCCATCGGCTATCTGGTCGACAGGGAACAGGCCATGATCTGGCGTGGTCCCATGGTCATGGGCGCACTGACCCAGCTGATGAGCGATGTTTCATGGGGAACGCTGGACGTGCTGGTCGTGGACCTACCACCGGGTACGGGTGATGCCCAGCTGACCCTGACCCGCAAACTCTCGGACAGGCTGAAGGCCGGTGGAGCCGTCATCGTCTCCACCCCGCAGGACATTGCCCTGCTTGATGCCCGCCGGGGGGTCACGCTGTTTGAAAAGACCGGAACGCCCGTGCTGGGGCTGATCGAGAACATGTCCTATTTCTGCTGTCCCCACTGTCAGGAACGGACCGACCTTTTCGGCCACGGTGGTGCCCGGAAGGAAGCTGAAGCCCTCAACATTCCTTTCCTTGGGGAAATCCCGCTCCTGCGGGACATCCGGTGCAGTGCTGATGAAGGTACCCCTCTTGTCCTGAGGGAGCCGGACCATCCGGCCTCGCAGGCCTACATGACCATCGCACGCACCCTGATGACAGAACTGGCGGCACGGGACGCCTGAAAACGGACCTGTCGCCATCCAGCCCTCACCTCCGCCAGTCGCAGAAACGGATTCCCATGCTCCTGCCTTTCCGCCTCCCCGTTCTCACCGGCCTGTCCCTCGCCCTGCTCGGCCTGACGGGCTGCACCGACACGCACCACGGCACCAGCCACCCCGGCCTGTCCCCAGATGGTTACGGTTTCGTACAGAATGGGCCTGTCCTGCCCCCGCCGGATCATCTGCTGCATCATCAGGCCACCCCACAGCCCCACCTCTCTTCCGAAGGCGGAACCACCACAGGATCAGGCCTGTAAAACCGGCCGGGATATTTCCCGCCCCGCCCATTTTACACTTGATTCCTGACAGGAAAAATGAGATGTACGGCCCCGTCGCCGGATTAGCACAGTGGTAGTGCAGCGGTTTTGTAAACCGAAGGCCGGGAGTTCGAATCTCTCATCCGGCACCAGATTTTCCGTACAATCTGCTCCCTTTCAGAACTTCACGCCGGTCGTGTGTGTCGGTAGAAGCAATACAGCTTCATAACCACCCCACAACACGAAGGCTCTCCCTGTTCATGAAAAGCACCCTGCCCGGCTTCGTCACGCTGTCCCGCCTGTTCGACATGTTCGAAGGAGCGGCCATGCTGGTCCTGTCCATCTGCATCACGCTGGTGGCCTGCCTGGGGCTGCTGCATGTCGTGGTGGCAGTGGCCAAGCTCGTCATCCATGCCGGTCTCCAGCCTACGGAACCTGCCATATTGCAGGAAATCTTCGGACTGTTCTTCACCGTCCTGATTGCTCTGGAATTCCGCCATTCCATCCTTGTTCTGCCCGGGTCGGAATCACAGGGCATGATCCGGATGCGGTCCGTCCTGCTCATCGGCATGATGGCCGCCGTGCGCAAGTTCATCGTGCTGGACCTGAACGGCGTGAATGTCAGCGAGCTTCTGGCTCTCTCGGCAGCCGTCCTGTCCCTCTCGGCGGCCTACTGGCTCGTCCGTGGCAAGGCCATGGCCCGCATCGAACCCACGGCGCAGACGCCCTCTCCCAACCGGTAAGGCCGTCCCGCACAAGAAAAACCCCTCTCCGGCCACGGGCCGGAAAGGGGTCCAGAAGCCCTGCCACCCACATGAGGGGCGGCAGGCACATCTCATCAGGTCAGAAAAACTGGACGTGGGACTTGAAGCCCAGCAGGGCGGCATCCTTCAGGACACGCTGCATCCCTGGATTGAAAAAATACTGGAAGTCCGGCGCAAAGATCACACCCCGCATGACATGGATGCGGTAAGTCGCCTCAAGCGTGCTGCCCCAACGCTGCTCGCCATAAGACCCCCACAGGAGCGGTGCCCCACCACTTGCGTAATAGGCACTGCTCTGCGCCGGTGCCATGCCGTGCTCGATCTGGAAACGCTGCGCATCACGAGTATAACGGCTGGACCCCGTATAGGAGAAGGACACACCGACCGTATCCAGCGGGCGGGCGGGCCAGAACCCCGTATCCACAAGCCCGAACGCATACATCTTGCCACGCATGGCGGTGTCCGCCTTGTTCCAGTAGGCATCAAAGAATGCCACAAGGCCACCTTCCGGCGTATCCGCCGTCTTGTGCTTTATGAGCATCTGATCCGCCAGGAACCACAGGCCCCAGTTGAAATTGCGACGGATGCCCGTGCCGGGCACCTCATCACCAACACCCTGGCAGGTCGGACAGTTGGGAATGGTCATGAGCGTCCGCCAGCCATTGCGGCGGTTCGGAGGATTGTACACGCCCAGATAATGGTCTGACGTATCCGGCGCAAAACCGAACTTGTAATGACCGGGCAGCTGCTGCTTGCCGAATTCAGGCTCCCAGCCAATCTCGATCGGGGTCAGCACGCCACTGATGGTGGCACCGTTGAACTTGAAGCCCGTACGGTTCTCCTGCACGCCATAAATGCCACGTTCGGGAAAATAGATGCCGACCTGGATGTAGGTGCTGTTCGTGGGGCGGCCACGGACACGGGCACCCCAGCTCGTCCCCGGATAGGAGGACCGCGTGTATGTATCCGTCACCGCCTTGGGATTTCCGCAGAAGGCGTTGTTCATGAAGTTACAGTAGAGCGGGCTGTTGGCGAAGTCACTGTTGGTGGACATGCGGCCTGCCGCAATATTCAGCCGCCCACCCCAGAGTGTTTCTTCCCCGTAGAAATGAATGAGATGGAAGACCACGTTGCCACCACCACCATAGATTTCCTGACTGGGGTTCACGTTGTCACCAAACATCCTGCTGGCCGGGATGCCATAACGGCCGACACCGATGATATGGGTCTGGAACCCACGGATACCGGCCAGCTTGTACCAGTCTATGTCATTCTCAAGGCTGTACTGGCCAGCATTGGAGGCCCCCTGCTTCAGGCCCAGCCCTTTCGTGGGAGACGTGATGACCCCGGCAAACTCGTTGGTATTGTCCAGCATGAAGGCCACGCCACGGTTCCGCAGCCACTCGTTCCAGTGCATCTTGTTGAACAGGGCCTCCGGCCGGGGCAGGGGCGGGCCGTCACCCGTATCCGGGTCTCCCTCATGCAGGGGGATGTTCACGCGTTCCAGCAGCTCGCGGCCATTCTCACCATAGACGCCGAATTCTTCCGGCGGATAGTTGGAATAGGGGTGCAGACCGATATGCCTGATATAGGTTCTGGCAGCCTTCTCGGCCTCTTCCTTGCCGGGCTGCACCACCACCGAGGATGGCCTCACCTGCTGGCCATTCCGGGTGAACAGGGCCTGCCGCCCGTCAGTCTTCTGGGTACGCTCCACGATGCCCGGAGCCTGCACGGGATGGGGAAGAATGCCATGAGCCGAATAAAGCGGCGGCTGACCGCCCGCCGCAGCCCCGTCAGCAGCCTGGAGAGACGACGTCCCGAGGCACAGGACAGCCAGTGCCGACACTACGCCGGCCCTTCCGCCCCCTTTTACCTTCCTGTCCAGACACTGTAGAATATTCAGCCTGGGAAACGCTGCCATATTCTTACTTCTCCCCAATAAACCGGCCCGAAAGATCGCAAAAACGACACAATTAAAGTAGCTTCCACCGCTTCTATCGGGAAACCTTGACAAAAAAAAGAGGTTTGAGCCTACTGGCCGCTCTGGAAAAAATTTAGTGACTTATCCAACACATCCCGGCACAGCGTCTCCGGATAATCGGAAGGCTGGAGGATGTAGTCCTCCGGGCAGCAGGCCAGCATCCGGGAGACCCGTCCCATGATCCCGGGATACAGGCCCATATAGACATCGACGACATGCGCCACGGGCAGCGGAGTGGTACTTCCATGCAGTCTGCGCCCCAGCTTCAGCAGGGCCAGCTTCTCCATGACGATGCCACAGATGGCCAGCCGCATCCTGTGCAGCGTCTGGTGGGACAGGACGTCCATCCCGTAAAGCCATGTCACCAGAATGTTGACCCACACGCCCAGAAAGAGGGCCTTCACCTCCCACTTAGTCAGCTCGTACCGCCCCCTGCTGGCCTTGCCCGGCAGGGCATCCACGAACCAGGCCGCAAGGTCGAAACAGGCCGCCAGCCGCCCGACATTCAGGGCCTCGGCCATCGGAAACTTCTGGAACATGTCCACGGAAATGAAAGAGATGACCGTCTCATCCACATTGCGGGATATCGCCGGATGGCATCTCAGAACGGAATCATAGACGCTATTGTTGCCACTGCCATCATTCAGCCCAACGAGACACCGCTTCTCTTCCCCCAGCTCTCCCGTCCCGGGGAAAGGCCACCGGCCCGCAAGAACCACGGGCAGCATCTGCACTCCCATGCCGACAAGTCCAGCAGCCTCGTGGTATCCTGCCAGAAAGCGGGCTGCCTGCTCTCCAACATGGCCCTGCTGCTGGAAGACGGCTCCATGGGCAGTTTCAGCGATGACACCAATCACATCCGCTCTCTGTTCCTTACCTGCCATCAGCGGCCCCGGATACGCCAGAGCGACCGGGCCTCAGACTGCGGCTTTTTTCGGGTGAAATTGCCTTGTTTGGGACATAAAGCATAGGTCGTGGTCAGAACAATGTAAAATCGCCATGCTCATCTCCCCTTTCCAGAACCCGGCCATGACACAGCATGTCCCTGATCTGGGAAAGTTTCACTCCGGCAAGAATGGCCCCCATGCCATAATGGGGGCTGTCCTCCCGCATGGAGGCCTCCTCCACCCGTGCCAGAACGGCCCGCACGGCCTCGACCTCCTGGGTCAGGGCATCAAGGCTCTGGAGCCGCTCCATCCCGGCATGGTCCAGCTGCCCCGTTCCGACATAGTCCGACACGGCACCCTGCACGTCAGAGAGGCGGCCACACACGTCATCCAGGATGGCCACCAGCCTCTGCATCAGGACGGCGGCCTGTATGGTGGTGCCTTCCCCTTCCGCCGTGGCCTGTCCCCCTGTTTCCTTGGATATCATCTCTCTTTCTCCATAGCGGTGTCTCCCGCTTCGACTAGGCACGACAGGCGGGCCGGTCTCAGCACAGGTTCTGCATGACCTTCCCCGTCGTCGGCCAGAAACGGATGCGCCGCACCCGGCTGCCCCCGAAACTGTACGACACGCAGCGGATCTCCTCCCGTTGAAAATAGTCCAGCAGGAAGCCGACATTCTCCTGCCCGATGTCGCTGGCAATGGAGAGGACCGCCGCCCCCCCGAACGCCTTGCACTGGAGGCGTTCCCGCACGCCCCCTGCCTTCACCAGCCCCTCCGTCAGCCCTCTCATGGCATTGATGCCATACAGGTAGGCCGCCGCATCCCTGTCCCCCATGCAGTCCTCACCCGGAATCAGGAAATGGTTCATTCCCCCCACGCCGGCCTGAAGGTCATACATGCAGACCGAAATGCACGACCCCAGCAACGTGCCGAACACCACGCCAGGGTCATCAGAAATGGCAATTTCCCCCTGAATGACAGTCGTGATCTCCAGCAGTTCCGTCACCTGATGGGCCCGAAAACTTTCTCCAGTGTTTCCTTCAGCTTGGCGACCGTATAGGGCTTGGCCAGAAAATTGTTGACTCCCGCCGCCACGGCCTTCTGCACCAGCCCGGCATTGGCCTCACCCGTCAGGATGATGAAGGCCAGCTTGGCCGTTTTGGGATTGGAGCGCACGGCCTCCAGCAGGGCCAGCCCGTCCAGACCCGGCATGTTGAAATCGGAAATCACGAGGTGGATGGGGTTGGCCTCCAGATACTCCAGAGCCTCCTTCCCGTCCTTGCGCTGCACGACCCCCTTGAAGCCAAGGTCCGCCATATGACTGGCCAGAACCTGCCTGATGGAGGCCTGGTCATCTACAATTAAAGCTCGAATCTGAGATGCGGACGGCATGTATGAACCTTTCTGCCTTCTGATAATCACTCGTCAGGATCGCCTGACATCAACAGTGCCCTGACAGACACTCACGCCTTCTAGTGCAGGCCCATCGCCAGGCCGGGTATTTCCATCAGGGACGCCACCTTCTCCACGGCCCCCAGCTCTGCGGCGACCCGGGGCATGCCGTACACGACGGAGGATGCCCGGTCCTGGCCGATGGTCCTGGCCCCGGCCTGCCGCATGGCCAGCAGCCCCTCGGCACCGTCCTTCCCCATGCCTGTCAGGATGATGCCCAGCGATGTGGCACCCGCCGTCTGGGCGATGGAATGGAACAGCCTGTCCACCGAGGGACGGTGCCCCCCCACGAGGTCCCCGGCCTTCAGCCTCGTGAACAGCCGCGGGGCATGACCATCCAGCACGAGATGCCGTTCCCCTCCGGGAGCGATGCGGACCATGCCGGGTGCCAGCATTTCCCCGTCCTTGGCCTCGGCCACGGAAAGCTGCGGGATGAGGCTGTCCAGACGTGCCGCAAAGCTGGACGTGTAAAGGGACGGCATGTGCTGGCAGATGACGATTGGCGGGCTGCTGGCCGGGAAGTCCTTGATCACCTCCTCGACCGCCTCCACGCCCCCCGTGGAGGACCCTATCCCCACCACGTCGAACGATGTCCGCCACGAGACACCGGCCCGGCCCATGACGGGGGCCGTCCGCACGGGCCGAGGGCCGGGAACGGCATGACGGGGGTTGGGCTGATAGCGGGCAGCCTCCAGCACGATCTGCCCCAGTCCGGCAAACGCCTCACCAGAACCACCCTGCTTGGGGAAACATTCAAAGGCTCCCATCTGGAGGGCCGTGATGGCCGTGTTGGCCCCCCGTGTCGTCATGCTGGAGACCATGACCACGGGGATTGGCCGCAGGCGCATGATCTTTTCCAGAAACTGGAGACCGTTCATCCCCGGCATCTCGATGTCCAGCGTGATGACATCCGGCTGGTCGGCGATGATGAGATCTCTCGCCTCGATCGGATTGGAAGCCATCCCGATGACGTCAATCTCCGGATAGCTGAGGAAGGAGCGTCTTATCAGCTCCCTGGCGGTTCTTGAATCATCCACCACAAGAACCTTGACCCGTTCTTTCATGGCATCAGCCCTTCTTCATGTAGATTGTGGGAGCCACGGCCTCGAGGGAACATTCCTTGATGCAGTCCACCCTCTCGGAATGTCCGACATACAGGAACCCGCCCGGCACCAGCCGTTCGGCCAGCCTCTTCCAGAGGGCGTTGCGGGTCTCGTCATCAAAATAGATCACCACGTTCCGGCAGAAGATGACGTCGAACTGCCCACGGAATGGCCATGCCCTGTTGAGGTTGAGGGACCGGAACGTCACGAGACGCCGTATCTCCCGGGCCATGCTGAACTGCTCCATCGCCACGGCCTCCATGTAGGCCTCCCGCCAGCGTTCCGGCACGCTCCGTATCTCCTCGGCGGGATACTGGCCGATGCGCCCGGTCTCCACCACCGCATGGTTGATGTCCGTGGCCAGAATTTTCAGGTCCAGCCGCAGGGCGTCCGGCAGCTCCGCCATGATGGACATGGCCATGCTCCACGGCTCCTGCCCGGTCGAGCAGGCGGCGGACCAGAACCGGCCCCGGCCACCGGACCGCAGCTTCTGCCCCAGCTGGGGCAGGACATGAGCCTCCAGATGCTCGAAGTGGCTTTTCTCCCGGAAGAACTGCGTCACGTTGGTGGTCAGGACGCAGATGAGCTCCCGCAGCTCGCTCTCCCCCTCCCTGGTGGTGACAAAATCCAGATAGTCACGAAAAGAGGCACGCCCGGTCGCACGGATGCGCCGGGACACACGGGAAAAAACGAGGCTGCGTTTGGAGATGGGCAGGTTGATTCCGGCTTCCTGCCGGGCGATTTCCTGCACCCGGCGGAAATCCGCCTCCGAGTAGGAAAAACCGCCCTGAGGGTCCAGGTTCGTCATTGGCCCGCCCTCACCCCGCCGCCGCAGTGATGGCATCATCCCCCAGCAGACGTCCCAGAACGGCGTCCAGCCGCAGGATACGGATGACACATTCACCAATGCTCACGAGGCCGCTCAGCTCCGCCGCTCCACCATCGACAGAAATGGGCTGTATCTCGTCCAGTGCGATCTCCGTGATGCCGATCACGCTGTCCACCAGCAGCCCGCATGTAGCCCGCTGCCCGCCATCCTCGATGATGACAACGACACGCCGCTCATTGTCCGGCTGCGGTGCGGTATCGAGATAATTGGCCAGATTGACGACCGTCACGATGTTGCCACGGATGTTGATGGCCCCCTCCACATAAGGCGGGCAGTGCGGCAGGTAGGTGGGGTCCTCGAACTCCCGGATTTCCTTGATGCTGAGGATGGGAATGCAGTAACGCTGCTCCCCCACGGTAAAGATGATCATCTGCTCCCGCCCGCCCGTGGAGGCGGAAACCTGCCCGTCAGCCTGTCCGTTCCTCTGTTTCGTATCGTCTGATGACATGAATTCCATGACTTTCCCTCCTGACCTGCCTGTTACGCCGCCCTCTCGGCAATCGCCTCGAGCGCACGGGTGTCAACACGTTTCGTTGCAGAAACTATGAGTGTGGAGACATCAAGGATGAGCGACACGCTGCCATCCCCGAGGATGGTGGCGGCCGAGACACCCTGAATCTGCCGGTAGTTCTTCTCGATGCTCTTGATGACGACCTGCGCCTGATCCCGGACACCATCCACGACCAGGGCCGCCCGTGCCCCCGCCTCATTCTCCACGACCAGCACGATCAGCTGGCCCGCCTCACCGGCCCGGCCCATGTGGTGGGAGCCTGCCTGCCCGGCAGGCTCGGCCGGAAGGGTCAGCTCATCCCCCAGATAGATCAGCGGAATACACCGTCCCCTCACGGACACGACATGGCTGCCATCGGGAATGGTATAGACATCCTCGTCCGTCCGTACCGTGACCAGTTCCACCACGGACGATACCGGCACCACCATGATGGACCCGCGGCACTCGATGAGCATTCCATCCAGCACGGCGAGCGTCAGGGGCAGACTGAGCGTGAAGAGCGTTCCCTTGCCAGGCATGCTCTTGATGGTCACACGGCCACCAAGATTCTGGATGGCCTGCTTCACCACATCCATGCCCACGCCACGACCTGACAGGTCGGACACCTTCTCCGCCGTGGAGAAGCCGGGGGCAAAGATCAGCTCGTTGATCTCATTCTCGCCCAGAGACGCCCCCGGCGGAACGATCCCACGCTTGATGGCGGTCTGAAGGACACGCTGGGTATTGATTCCGCCACCATCATCCAGAATCTCGATCAGGATGCGACCGGACCGGTGACGGGCGGAAAGCCGTATGGTCCCCTGCGCAGGTTTGCCAGCGACCTGACGGGCCTCCGGATTTTCGATGCCGTGATCGACGGCATTGCGCAGCATGTGTGTCAGCGGGTCCGTCAGGTTCTCGATCAGGGTACGGTCAACTTCCGTTTCCTCCCCTTCCAGAACAAGGGCGACATCCTTGCCTGCCAGGGCACTGGCCTCCCGCACCACACGCTGCATACGCTGGAAGACGTGCCGGACCGGCTGGGCACGGATGGCCATGACGGCCTCCTGAATGTCCCGTGTCAGGGTCTTGATGACCGCCAGACGCTTGAGCAGCTCCTGGTCATGAAGGGCATTTTCCCTCGTGAGGGCCGATTCAAGGGAAGCCTGGCCAATGACCATTTCACCGACCATGTCCATCAGCATGCCGATCCGTTCAATATCCACACGGATGGACGCATTCTGCTCCCCCCGCTTGCGCCCGGACCTGGCCGGTGCCGCCGGGCGGGAGGAGGCCGCCATCTCCGCCTCCGGGGCAGGAACCGCCCCTTCCTCGGCCAGGGCCACTGCGGCTTCCGGTTCGGCGATGAAGGGCAGCTCTTCGGCCCCGTCGCCTGCCGCCTCCGCCTCATCGGAAGACGCCGCTCCGGCCGCCTCCTCACGGATGATCTCGAGGCCACAGACATCACCAACCCAGTCGAACACGGCATGAATGTCATCCTCGGTCGTGCCCCCTGCCCCTTCCGGCAGCTGGACCGTCCAGCCGAGGCAGGCCTCATCAGCCGACAGCTCCGCAAGCGGCGGAAGGTCCTGCATGTCACAGGTCACCTGAAGGGAGCCAAGGGCATCCTCCGGCAGAAGCTCCCTGAGACCCATCAGGAGATTCCGGGCATCATCGCCACGGCTGTAAAGCTCGCTGTGCGGACGGAACCTGACGGTCAGCGTCCTGGCCGGAGCCTCCTCGACAGGCTCGTCGAAATCGAAACCACCAAGGTCCACCGTCACAGGGGTGAAATCTTCGGGCACGGGCGTTTCCCCGACCCCGGACGCAGGCTGGCCCTCGCCCCCCTGCCCTATGATCGCTTCCAGCTTGTGGACATTTTCCTCGATGCGGCTGTCCTCGACCGGATCACCCGTATTCCTGGCCTCGGCCACCAGATCGCTGAGCACGTCCATCGCCAGATAGAAGGTCTTGATGATGGCCGGGTCCGGCTCCACCGTTCCTGACCGCAGGCAGTCCAGCGCACTTTCATAAACATGGGCGAAGCGGACAAGGCGGTCCAGACCGAAGGAAGCCGCTCCCCCCTTGATGGAATGTACCGCCCGGAAAATGGCATTGATGGTTTCCTTGCTGGACTCCTCTTCCGAGAGTTCCCCCAGGCCACTTTCCAGCTCCGGAAGAAGCTCATCACATTCCTCGAAGAATATCTTGAGAATGTCATCCATGACATCGCCCATATCCACGCTCCCTTATGCTGTGACCCGCCGGATGGCCCATACGAGCTTCTCGGCATTGAAGGGTTTGGCGATCCATCCGGTGGCCCCGAGGGCCCGGGCACGGCTCTTCTTTTCCTCGTCCGTCTCGGTTGTCAGACAGATGATGGGAATGCTGGAGAACGCCTCCAGCTTCCGCACGGCCTCGATGAACTGGAAGCCGTCCATCCGGGGCATGTTGATGTCCGTGATGATGGCCTGCGGCACGGGGTCGGCCTGCTGCAACACTTCCAGCCCCTCGACACCGTCACCTCCCTGAATGACGTCATACCCGGCCTCACCAAGGGCCTTGCGCAGGACGCCCTGCATGGTGCGGGAGTCGTCCACCGTCAGGACCCTCACCTTGTCTCCATCAGTCATGGCGGTTCTCCTTCTCATCCATTGCGGCCAGAAGCTGCTGCCGGACACCGAACAGCGTGAAGGCCTCCTCCGCCCGGTCGGAACACGGCCCGACCTTCAGCCC
The DNA here is from genome assembly GCF_014048465.1 of Bombella mellum. Taxonomy (GTDB): domain Bacteria; phylum Pseudomonadota; class Alphaproteobacteria; order Acetobacterales; family Acetobacteraceae; genus Bombella; species Bombella mellum. Next base: position 185,190 of record NZ_PDLY01000003.1, on the reverse strand, counting down.
GCTGGCCAGCAGGAGCTGGAGGCACAGCCCCCCGACATAGTCGACCCCGGAGGCATCCAGCCGAAGTGACGCCGGGTCTGCCGCCACGCCCATCTCTTCCAGCAGAAGAGCCTTCAGCTCTGCCGCCGCACCGGTATCCAGCCGCTGCGGCAGAGGAATGAGGGTCTCACCCTCCCGTGCGCCTTCCACCATCAGAACTGGTCCCAGCCCGCTTCATCATCGGAATGTGTAGGCAGGATCTTGCCGTCCTGCTGGATTTCACCACGCTGGCTGCTCAGCAGGGGTGTCCGGCCTTTCGGCTCCACATGGTTCCGGGCCGGTTCCTCATGATGGACCAGTGCCGGTCTGGGCTGCTCCAGCCCCAGGCTGTGCCCTTGGTCGGAACTGATGGTGAATGTGGCCAGTGTCTGCCGCAGCTTGACGGTCTGGGTGGTCAGGTTGTGGCTGGCTGCCGTGGATTCCTCCACCATGGCCGCATTCTGCTGGGTCATGCCATCCATACTGCCCACGGCATCGGAGACCTCAGCCAGGCTGCGGGCCTGTTCCTCCGTCGCCTTGGACACGACCTCCACACGGTCTGCCAGGGCCTCGGTACCTTCTTCCACATCCTTGAGAAGGCCGCTGGTCTTGGCCACGAGACGCACGCCCTCCTGCACGTGGGCCGTTGCCGTTTCCAGCACGTCACGGATCATGTCGGCCGCCTTGGCGGACTGCTCGGCCAGGGACTGGACCTCCTTGGCGACCACGGCGAAGCCCCGCCCGGCCTCGCCCGCACGGGCAGCCTCGACGCTGGCATTAAGCGCAAGAACATTGGTCTTGAAGGCAATGTCGCTGACGGACCGCGTGATCTGCACGATGTCATCGGACGACGTCTTGATGGAGTTCATCGCCACGCTGGTCTGTTCCATCCCGTTGGAGGCCGTCTTGACCTTCTCCAGCGTGGCCTTCGTCTCACTGCTGGCATGGGAGCAGTTGCTGGCCGTGACCTTGAAGCCGGATGCGATCGACTTGACGGAGGCCGTCACCTGCCCGAGGCTGGCTGCCTGACGTTCCGTCCGCTTGGCCAGATCATCCGAAGCCGTGGAAATCTCGCTGGCCCCGTTGGCGATCATGTTGGAGCTTTCCGCCACGACGGAGAGGGCACCACCCAGCCCGGCCAGAGACGCATTGAAGGCCTCCCGCACGGGGCCGAACTCGCCATCAAACAGCGCACTTGTGATGCGGATGGCCAGATTGCCCTGCGCCAGCATCTGCATGACACGGTTGAGCTCTTCCACGACGGCATGGGTGCGGGCCTCACGCTCCTTGAGCACTTCCGTCGCTTCCATGGCCTTGCTGGTGGCCTCGCTATGGGCTTTTTCCGCCGCTTTCTGTTCCTGAAGGCTCAGGGCGAAGGAAGCCAGCATCCGGCCGACCCGGCCGACGCAGTTGGTCCTGTTCTCATACAGGCTCAGGTCCGGCGTCTCGCCACGGCTCAGGGCCTGGCCCATTGCCGTCAGCTTCTCGATCGGGTCCGTCAGGGCCTTGGTCAGGAAGAGCCATACGGCCCAGACGAGGAACATCCCGAACAGGAGAGTCGCCATATTGATGCTGGACACATGGCCGAACGTGCCGCTCCGCAGGTACCCTATTCCCTCCACGAGAAGCTGCACGGCCAGATAGAACTCGATGGCCAGCATCGCCACACGCACCTGAACACGGAACGATGCCGTCTTATACAACCAGTTGAACATGAAAAACGTCCCATCCCTCCAGAAAATTCATTCCTTCCGTCAGCATGGTCTGACTGACCTTCATGATGACAGAGAATCAAGACATAATCTGTAAAAAGCCATATCAATCACATGACATTCGCCATGTTTAATCCTGAAACATGAGGAAGTTTTTAACGGAAGAAAAGACATTTTTCAGGGAGATCGAATAATATCCCTTAAATTTAGGCGTTATTTAAGTCCAGTTTCATCATTCATTTCTTTTTCATCATGAAGAAACATCTCCCCATGCCATCAATCACCTGATGACAATCCTCCAATGTCGGGAGAACGGACGGATCATCCCGTCACGGTTCCTGCCTCCCCAAAAAACGGCAGGACAGAGCCGGACAGGCCCTGCACGGAACGCTCCGTTCACGGAGCGATATTGGTATCAACCGGGCTGTTCAGACGGTTGATCGTGTCCGGGCTGAGCTTGCGGATGCCCGCCAGATACTGGGACAGGATGTTGGCACGGTCCGGCTGCATGTTGCCGATGACATCGGAAATCCGGCGGGGAATCATGTGCTGGGCCACAGGGACCAGAACCCGCATGTCCAGAATGTTGAACATCGCCGCAGCATCACGGGGCGGCATCTGCTCATAGATATGGGCCAGCCGGGCGATGCTCTGCTCCACGTCCTGCCGACGCTGCTCCTGCTGGGCGGACAGTTCCGACGCATTGCGGCCCAGTGCCTGGAGCTTCTCATCCAGCTCTTTCTGTTCCTGCTCAAGAGCCTTCTGCTGGTGCTGGAGGGCCTCCGCCTGTCCCTGCATGGCCTGCCGATGGGTGGCCAGCTCCCCGCTCAGGCCCTGTTCGGCCAGCTTCACGCGGGAATCCGGCAGCTCCTCGTCCGCCTGCCCGGTGGATGGATCATCCTCCGCCAGACCGTTGGCGGGCGTCCAGCCCTGGAGCCGGTTCATGAAGAGATGCTGCTTCGTGGGCCTCACACTCTCGGGAGCCTTTGCGACGGCTGGTGCCGTCGGCACGGCACTGGCTCCCGTACCATGTGGAGCGGGCTTCTGCGGCGTCTCAGGAGATGTCTCATCCCGTGCGGAGGGACTGCTGAGCTGCGCCGCAAGAGAATGAAGGTTCAACGCCAGCAGCACCGTCATCAGGCAGGAGGCGAGATTGGTGATCCTGCTCAGGGAGAATCCGGCTTTTCTCATGGGTCTGACATTCCCTCTCATGGCGTTCTCCCTCAATCCTTCATCAGATTGATGGCCCGTGACAGCATGGAACGGGTAACCTGCATGGTGTTGAGATTGGCCTCGTAAGAATGCTGTGCGTCGTGACTGTCCATGATCTCCACGATGGAGCTGACATTGGGCATCTTCACATAGCCCTGCTCGTTGGCCGCCGGGTGGGCGGGGTCATAGCGCATCTGGAAATCGGACTGGTCCTCCCCGACGGAACGGACCTCCACGCTGGACACACCGCTGGCACGGTCCAACGTCTCCCGGAAGGTCACCGTCTTGCGGCGGTACGGGTCCGCCCCGGGGGACGAACCGGTCGTCTCCGCATTGGCCAGATTCTCGGCGGCGATCCGGAGGCGGGCCGTCTGCGCCCGCATGCCTGCCGCCGAAACACCGATCGTATCAGAAAAATCCATCCCTCTATCCTCTCCTCTGCCGCTGTTCCTTCACGGGCGGGGCTTACTGCCCGCCTCCCCCAAGGGCCATGCCGTAAAGCCCCATGTACCGGCCATAGACGGTCGTGGCGAAACGCTGCTGGTCGCTCGTCTGGGCGATCTTGCCCAGCTCATCCTCCAGCACCACCCGGTTGCCATCCAGCGAGGCCCGGCCCCCCTGCCTGTGGGCATGTGTCTCGCCTGTCGGCCCCAGCATGTGCCCCGGGTTCGTGCGCCTGAGGGCCACGCCATGAGCGGCGTTCAGGACCCCCTGGAAGGGCGACACGTCCTTCGGGCTGTAATGCGGCGTGTTGGCGTTGGCGACATTGCCCGCAAGAACGGATTCACGGTTCTGGAGCCAGCTCATCCGCCGTTCCGCCAGATTGAGCAGGTCCGTTCCACCTGTCTGATTCATGCTCATCCAGTCCTGTTCCCTTCCTTCACTGTCCCTGCTGGGCCGTCACGAGCAGGCGGAACATCCGCCCGGCATCTCCCTCGAAAGGACGGTCTCCTATGCGGTTGCGTATCCAGTCCAGCGTTCCCGCATCTCCAGCCCGGGACGCATCGGAGGCCAGACGGAGGGCCAGAAGCTGCTGCGGAACGGTCAGTACCCCTTGGGGTGGCAGACGCTGCTCCACCATGCTGCGCAGGTCCGTAACGGCGGGGGACCATTCCTCCCGGTTCTCATGGATATGCGCCCGCATGTCGGCCGCCTGCGGGTCCTGATCCGCCCCCAGAAGATAAAGGGCCACTTCCGGTTTGCCGGAGGCCGTCGCCATGCCGGCCATGATGCGGTTCCTCCGGGCGGTTTCCTGCGAAGACAGATGGGCACCCCCCGTCCCCGACAGCGTGGCGGAGGCCCTGTCAAACAGTCCCTGCCTGATCTCGTTCTCCGCCAGCGCATCCCCGGCAGCAGCCCTGCGCTGCGGGTCCGTCATCATGGGGATGGCCGTGCTCATGGCCTCCCCGGCCCGCCTGTCCAGCCCCAGAAGCCCCAGGACACGCCCATAGGCCAGCAGCAGGTCGCCTTTCCGGTCACTTGCGGGCAGGTCCGGCAGATGTGCCCGCAGCAGAGCCGCTCCATGCAGCAGGGCGGCCTCATCCTGCGGCGACGAAGGCGTGCCGTTACCATCACCCCCCGGAAGGCCCTGCACGACACCGGACAGGGCTGCGGACAGCAGGGCCTGCGCCCGGGCATCATCATGCGGTGCCGGAGCCTGACGGGCCTGGTCCAGTGCCTGAAGGGCCGGTTCCCACTGATGGGCCTTCACGTCGGCACCGGCCCTCAGCATGTTCACAATTCCGTCCCGCCCGGAAAGGCGGGCATCCGGCAGAAGGGACGCATACTGCCGTGCCGCCTTCTCCGGTGAGAGGTGGCCATCCCTCAGGCTCATGGCCACGCCTTCCTCCATCGCCTTCTCGGCGATGATGGGGTCATGATCTATGGAAAGGGCCTCCAGCAGACGGGTGGCCTCCTTCCCGTCACCATCACGCAGGGCACGGACGGCCTGTATGAAACGGGTGTCACTGCCATCCGGCAGCCGGTTCAGGGCCTGCCGCTCCGCCGGGGTACCCCGGCGGGCGATGGCCTCCGCCGCCACGGGCAGCAACGCCGCCCGCAGGGCAGCGGGATAGTTCAGAAGGCGGGGCATGTCCCGGGCCAGAAGGCGGGTGGCCTCCGCATCCCGGCCACCTGCCACAGCCTCATAAAGCCCCTGCCAGAGCTTCGTGGCCCGCATGGCCTGCTCCGGCCATTCCTGCATCAGCTGGCCTGCCCCCTTCATGCGGCCCGACAGAAGGTCGGTCGCCGCCAGAAAAAACCGCACGTCCGGACGGAACGCCTCCTCCGGGTCATCCTCCAGGGCCACATCCATGATGGCCCGTGCATCCGGGAAGGCCCCCACGCCCAGCGCAGCCTGTGCCGCCTCCAGACGCCGCTGGAAACGGTCCTTCGGCGATGAATCGGCCGCCGCCACGAGAGCCTGACGGTAACGCTCCTGCGCCTGCGGGGCCGTCAGCTGTTTCAGCCCGAGCCAGTTCAGGTCCACGTCGCTGGCGTAGACAGCCCTGTCCATGTCGGCAAGCGGGCGGTCATCAGCTCTCTGGAGCAGGTCTCCCTGCGGAACGGCCCGCATGACGACCTGTGGCGGTTCATGCTGGGCGATCACCACCCCTTCCAGAGACGGCCAGACATCATAATCCTTTCCCCTGCGCAGGGAGAGCATCCCGCCATCATCCAGAGCCGTGGTGCCCACCACCAGTGACGTGCCGGATACCGGGTCCTTGATGGAGAAGACCCGTCCCGGCCGCCGCATGGGGAACAGCAGACCGTTTCCCCGCAGCGCAGGAGTGATCTCCGGCCGGTCCGTATAATCCATGGCAGGTGGTGGCTGGTCCCCCAGCACCCATCCGTCACTCTGCTGTGACAGATAAAGCTGCCTCGTGTCCGGCACCGGCAGGCTGATCATCGTCAGGTCCGGCAGGGTCGTGACATTCAGGCGGGCGAAGATGCCATCACCATGCAGGGCCGAGACATCCATCGGCTGGCCTGCATCCACAAGGATGATGAACCGGTCACCACTCTGATAGGCCGCAATGCCCATCTGGTCCGGCACGGGAATCAGTATCCTGTTGCGTGATGAAGCCGTGACGGCAGGCTCGTTGCCCACCCCCCGGGTGGAAGCGGCATGATCCGCCTTTCCGACACCCGACCGGGCGGCCTGTTCCCTGCCCGCCTCCTCCAGAAACTGGCGAAGGGACTGGTCCTTCTTTTCAGCCGAGGCCGGTTCCTGCTTCTGGGGAGCGACCGTGCCCCCCTGTGCCGTGCCGACCCCCAGCACATGCGCCCCCCAGCCGGAAGGAACACCCTGAAGCAGCGGATCACCCGGCTTCACATGATCCTGCACCTGCAACTCTGCCGGAACATGCTGGGCCACCGCATGTGCGTGGTGGGGAGGGGCACGGTGAAGATGCACGGGGGACCGCCTGCCGCCCCCTTCCTCCGGCCGGGTCTGGGCGGAGGCAGAAGGGATGGCATCCATGAACGGTGAGGCCGTGGCGGGGGCCTGGGCGGCCAGGGCCGTACCACACAGCCAGCCCTGCATCCCTCCGGCTGTCAGCCCCAGCATGACGAGACCGGCAACACCAAGGCCGACCCTGCGCCAGGTTCCCCCTCCTGCCGGAGACCCGGAGACAGCCTTATGGACAGTGCATGGCATGATGCTGCGATCCCTCATGGTCCTCAAATCCGTTCCTTCATCCCTTTACCCGGACAGGCCACACTCCGGCCTGCCCAACATGGCTGGCCTCAGGCCAGCAGGTTGACGAAACTGCTCGTGGCAGAGTTCCTGCGCACACCCTTGGCACTGGGCACGACCTGCCCTGTTGCATCAAACTGCATGGTGGCTTCCCCCCCGCTGCTGCGGCTGGAAGAAAGCTGCACACGGGCGGCCTTCTCCGACATGGCGGCCTTGCGCATCTCGGTAGCCTGCTGGGATGTCCTGAGACGCATGGCGGAAGCCAGCTCGGACGCTACTGACGGTGCTGACATGATCTTCTCTCCTTGATGTGGGCCATCAGTTCACTCCTGATGGCAGTTCCTGATACCGAACGGAGAAAGAAAAACAAAGCTATTTGCATGTCCATATATGAAAACAACCTTACATAAACCTTCCATTAAAAGAAAAAACATGGAATATTTTAAAAATGGTCATTACAAGTAAAGCTGTACGGCGTACCGGCCATACAGACTGCCATTCTCTTGCGTGAAAAGGAGGCCAGATCAGGCCATGTCCATCTCCAGCATTGCCAGTTCCTCCGCCCAGAGTTTCGATGCCGGGCAGGCCTACGGGCGGGCACAGCAGCTCAGCCAGACCAGCCTCCCCACCGGCGGGGACCTGACAGGCGAGGCGGAAACGTCCGATGCCGTCTCCAGCTTCAGTGCCGTCCTCGGCAACGCCATCAGGGGAGCCATCAATACCGGCAAGGTGGCAGAAACCCAGACGGCACAGGCACTCTCCGGCAAGGGCAACATGTCCGACGTCGTCGCCTCCGTCGAAGAGGCCAAGCTGACCCTCCAGACAGTCACGACCCTGCGGGACCGTTTCGTGAGTGCCTATCAGGATGTCATGCGGATGTCCGTCTGACCGGCAGGGCAGGAAACAGGAGGACCTCTCATGGGACACGCCGTCGATGTGCAGGAGGTCCTGCGCCAGACGCTCCTTGTCGCCGTCAAGCTGGGGGCACCCTCCCTGCTGGCCTCCCTGCTGGCGGGGCTGTGTGTCTCCCTCTTCCAGGCCATGACACAGGTCAGCGAGGCCACGCTGTCCTTCGTCCCGAAGTTCATAGCGGCGACCGCCACGCTGATCCTCACGGCGTCCTTCATGCACGCCACCATCCATGCCTATGCCGAGATGATCTTTGACCAGCTCATCAAGGCCGGGGGTGTCTGAATGCTCTCCCTCTCCGATTTCTTCGGTTCACCGGACCTGGCGGCCCCTCACGGGTCCCTCGCCGTGCTGACAGGCATGTTCGTCATCATCCTGTGCCGGGTCAGTGCCGTCGTCATGGTGGCTTCGGGGCTGGGCGAGAGCGGTGCTCCGGCACGGGTACGGGCCGGACTCTGCCTGATGCTCACCCTCACCCTGCTGCCGGTCCTCCAGCAGCGGCTGGTCGCCGTGTCCGGCGAGGCCCTGCGGATGCCCGCCATGTGCCTGAAACTGGTCGCCGGAGAACTGCTCTGCGGATTCTTTCTGGGAATGCTGACCCGCCTCCTCGCCATGTCCCTGGCCATAGCGGGGCAGATCATCGCCGTTTTCACCGGCATGGCCAGCGTCATACAGACGGACAGCCAGCTGGGGGCCTCCAGCACGGCCGTCAGCCACATGGCCAGTGCCCTGGCCCCCATCATCCTCTTCTCCACGGGCCTCTATGCCCTGCCCCTCATGGCCCTGTCCGGCTCCTACACCCTCTTCCCGGCAGGGAACATCACCGCCATGCTGGTGGGCGACATGACCACGGACATGGTCCAGGCCGTCAGCACCAGTTTTCTCATCGCCATGCAGCTGGCGGCCCCCTATCTGCTGCTGGGGACACTCTGGCCTGCCATGCTGGGCGTGCTGAACCGTCTCATGCCCTCCATACAGGTCTATTCACTGGCCATCCCGGCCCAGATTCTGGGTGGCATCCTGCTCATGGCCCTTCTGATCCAGATTCTGACGGGCACATGGGCCGAGAAAATGCAGCTCCATCTTTCGACCCTTCCCGGCCTGAACCTTCATGGCTGAGGAAAATGGCAGCGGGGGCGGCGAGAAGTCACAGGCCCCGACGGAGAAACGCCTCCAGAAGGCCCGTGAGGAAGGCAACATCGCCCAGTCCAAGGAGCTGCTGATCCTGGTCGCCCTAGGCACCTTCCTGCTGGTCTTCGCCCTGAGCATCCCTGCCTCCGCCCGCCGGTTCACCCATGACATGAGCGGCATCTTCATCAATTTCGGCCTCGTACCGGACAACCCGGCAGCCCTGTACCGGTTCAGCCTCCATGCCATCATGACCGGGCTGCACCTCATCGGGCCTCTCATGGGGGCGGGAGCCTGTGCCATCCTCATCGGCGGCCTTCTCCAGACAGGATTCCTCTTCCGACCAGAGGCCCTGAAGCCGGATGTCGGACGGCTGTCCCCCCTGAAGGGACTCAAGCGGATCATCAGCATCAACAACCTGATCGAGCTGCTCAAGACGGTGGCAAAATTCACCGTCTTCGGGCTGATCCTCTACAGGGTTGCCCTCCAGACCGTCGCCCTGGCTCCCCAGTCGGAACGCTGGACCCCTTATCAGCTTATCATCGCCATGAAGTCATGGTTCATCTATGCAGGCTTCATGATACTGGCCATCCAGTGCGTCATCACCGGGCTGGATGAGGTCTGGTCCCGCTATCACCGTTTCTCCAAGCTGAAAATGAGCCTTCAGGACATCAAGGATGAAATGAAACAGAGCGAGGGCGACCCGCAGATGAAGGCCCGCCTCAAACAGCTGCGCCTGAGCCGCTCCCGCCGCCACATGAAAAAGGCCGTGAAGGAAGCCACCGTCATCGTGGTCAACCCGACCCATTATGCCGTGGCCATCCGATATGACCAGGCCAGCGGGTCCGCACCGAAGATCGTGGCCAAGGGCATGGACGAGCTGGCCTTCCGCATCCGTGAGGTTGCCCGGGAAGAGAAGATCCCCGTCATTTCCAACCCGCCCCTGGCCCGTGCCCTGCACGGCCTGCCGCTTGATACGGAGATCCCCGAAGAATTCTGGAAGCCCGTGGCCACCATCATCGCCTATGTCGTCCGCCTCAGGACGCCGGGATCCCGTGCCGTTCCCCCACCGGAAAGCCGCCTGTCGGACCTGTAATCCCCTGTTCAGGAAAAAAGCAGGTTATGTTTGATTTTGAAAATGGCGTTTCATAGGCTTGATTGAGGGATAGCCTTAAATAACGGTTAAAGACAAGGATAAAATCATGTCCGGTGTATTCAATGCACTTACGACGGCTGTCAGCGGCATCAACGCCCAGTCAGACGCTTTCACCAACCTCAGCAACAACATCGCCAACAGCCAGACGGTCGGCTACAAGGCCGACACGACCTCTTTTGCCGACTTTGTCGCAGGGAACATCACGGGCAATTCGGCCTCCCAGGCAGAATCCAACACGGTGCAGGCCATCACCGTCCAGCATGTCGACAATTCCGGCACGGCCACCAGCAGCACCAACGGCCTGGCCATGGACATCTCCGGCAGTGGCATGTTCGTGACCTCCAAGCCGACAGGCGCAGGGACGGCCAATGCGGGCGTGACGAATTTCGGCGACCAGAAGTTCTACACCCGCAACGGTGACTTCCAGCAGGACAAGAAGGGCTATCTCGTCAACACATCCGGCTATTACCTTGACGGCTACATGGCCGACCAGACAGGCACGCTGACCAACAAGCTGACCCCCATCAATGTCAGCAACATCGGTTTCAAGCCGACGGCCACCACGACGATGACCCTGAATGCCGCCGTCGGAAAGCTGCCCACGGACTCCACCAGCTATACGCCACAGAGCTACACCACGGCCCCCACCACGACCTACGATTCCAGCTCCAACCCGCACAAGGTTGCCGTGCAGTGGCAGCAGAGTGACACCAACCCGCTGATCTGGAACGTGTCCGCCTATGACGCCGACGGCAACGGCACCATCGCTCCCAACAGCTATCAGGTCGCCTTTGACCATTCCGGTGCCCTGTCATCCATCACCGACCTCCAGACAGGCAAGGAGGTCGGCTCCTCCACCTCCGGCTCGGCAGCGGAAATTCCCATCACCGCCCACTATGCCAACAATGAGGAACAGACCATGACCCTCTCCCTGGGCACGATCGGCGGCACCAGCGGAACGACCATGGTCTCCTCCAACAACACGACGGCGGCCAATCAGGCCAATCCACTCACCATGTCCGGCAACAGCCTCTCCATGAGTCCGACCACGATCGGCACGACCACGGACAGCATGCAGAGCTACATGAGTTCCCCCCTGACCGTCAGCGGCACGGACAGGAATGGTGCAGCCACCAGCACGCCCGTTGCCGTGAAATGGACCCAGACGGCCGCCTCTCCGCCCACATGGTCCGTACAGGCCGTCGATCCGTATGACAGCTCCTCCTCATCCCCCGTGCAGGCGGACAAGGTCCATTCCGTCGTCTTCAACAAGGACGGCAGCATGAAAAGCTTTGACGGACAGGCCGTGAGCAAGGGCAGCCCCGTTTCCACGAACCTGACCGTCAACGGATCAAATTACAGCCTTGATCTCTCCAACGCCTCCCTGACGACCGGCACCTCCACCGGAGCCGACACGACGGCCCTGACCAATGACAGCATCACGTCCGGCACCTACAAGGGGGCGGAGATCGAGAGTGACGGGTCCGTCATGGCCCAGTTCGACAACGGCTACAGCCAGCTGATCGGCAAGGTGGCCCTGACGAACTTCAACAATGTCAACGGGCTTCAGGCTGTTGACGGGCAGGCCTATCTGGCCACGGCCCGTTCCGGCACGCCCAAGACTGGCCTTGTCGGTGAGAACGGAACAGGCTCCCTCGCCGTCGGCTATGTTGAATCCTCCACCACGAACCTGACGGGTGACCTGTCCGCCCTCATCGTGGCGCAGGAAGCCTACAGTGCCAACACGAAAACCGTCACGACGGCGGACAACCTGCTCCAGCAGACCATCGCCATGAAACAGTAAGGCTTCCATCTGCAGACATGAAAAAAGGACGCAGGAGATGTCTCCTGCGTCCTTTTTTCATGAGCGATGCCCCGCGCAGGGCCGGACAGCCGCCCGATGGCAGATGCAGCTTTTTCGGTCAGATCGGATATCAGGCCTTGATGCGGGAACGGCCCTTTTTCTTGCGGTCATAATGACCAAGACCGGTCCTGGAAGCCTCCAGCTTCTTCATAGTCGAATAGCTTTCACAGGCCATGGGGTAATCCGGTGCCAGCCCCCAGTAGACCCGGTAACCATCCGGACTCTGACGGTGCTGACGTTCAATATGTCGTTTCAGCATGCTGAAAGCACCACCACAATGCAGGCAGATGATCTCGTCATTGAAGATGGATTCTTCCGGAGAGCAGTAAGGCTCATCACGGTTGGCAATCCACTGGCCAGGCTTTTCCTTAACTTCCGGAGACATGCCCTGTATGAAGTTGCTCCCCAGCGTGCTGACGGCACCGGAGCCATGCTGCCCCACCAGAGCGGAGAATCCGGCAAAAGCCTCACCTGTTTCCTTCTTCTCGGAAACAAGGTTTGCCTTCATCTTGTTGGCAAGAGCCTTTATTTCTTCAGCTGCACTGGCCATGTCATGGATAACACCAACATCAGCCAGACCGGAAAGAACATTCAGCACGGCACCTGCCCGCTCAGGATAATGATGTGAGAGCTCCAGCAGGGTTTCCGTCATGCCCCGCAGACGCTCCGCCTGGCCCACGATGTCGCTCAATGTCTGAGAAGGCAGGAAATCCTGCTGAAAACGTGACAGAAGACGCCCAATCCCTTTTTCAATGAATGTACTGGCTGGTTGTGATGTCATATCCCACTCCCTTCTCCGACCTGTTCTTTGCGCCACATTAAATGATTGTTGCGATCTTGCCTACAAGACCTTTTATAAGGCCATGTCCATCAATAAGGTCAATACGCCCTCATTTCAAACAGACAGAACACATCAATCAGACAGGTAAGACCATACTGGTGGAAAAAGCCAAAAAAATGGCTATGTCCATATTTTCTGATAATGGCCTTCAAAAAACATCAGACCCGCCGGACAGGAATCCGGCAGGCCCACCTGCAACATGCTGAAAAAGCATATCTTATGTCTGGTCCATGATGCAATTCATGGCTGTCATAATGAAGGTAAAGGCAAGGTCATTCCACCAGTCTGTCTGCGCTGGACGCCACCATGCCAGCCACGCCAAGCCCCATCCCGGCGGCCCGCTGGTAGATGAGCCTGTCCTGCTCATATCCGGCAGAACACAGCACGGCAGGGCCATGCCGCCCCGGGGCATCCCCCTTTCTGAAGGTCGGGCCGGTCAGGCTTCCCGCTACAAGCTCACGCATGTCGGCAAGGAAATCCTCTACATCCCTTTCCGTGTCCGTAGGGCAGGGAGAACCAGCTATACGAGGCATCAGGCAATCCTTTTCCAAAATTTCGCCATGACAGACCTTCACACTCATATCACGCCACCATGAACAGGGTATATAGAGCGATCACGTTATGGAGAGCAAGAAAGCAAGTCAAAGAATTATACGGTCCGAAGAGATAACAAGGCCATATACATTACTTTTATTAAAGATATATTAAGGAAATGACTTTCCATGACACCCCGTGAAAAAGATGATCAAGTCCAAACCAAAAAATTACCCTTCATTTTCCCGAATGTAATACTTGATCTATATCATGACCCACCATGACAGGATAATGGCCAGCACGAAGGCCATGCAGTCAGGGAACCGCAACATGACCATATCCAGCCCCCTCCCCCTCATCACCTTCATGCTTCTGGAACTGCTCACCGGAGCAGGACAGACAGCCCTGGCGCAGGGTTTCTATGGTGGCAGTGAATATCTGCTCAAGCCACCGCCACCGCCCCCACCTGCCGCAGGCGAATTCACCCGGCTGCCCCCTCCGCCTCCACCACCGCCCGCCCTTGCGGAGACATGGCAGCGTGACGGCTACCGCCACAATGACCAGCCCGCCCCCTGGGCAGGGCCGCTCTGGGGATCATATCTGCCACCACGCCCTTCCCGGCAGAATGGATGGGACGAACCACCTTTCATTCCGTGGGGCGGTTACATTCCCACGCAGCTGCCAACCTCTCCCGGCATGGCCTATCCGCCTGCCGCACCCAGCCGCAGCTGCATCGACCAGACCTGCACCAGTCCCTGAGAGCGGACCATCATGCATTTCTGCATTGTCGGGGCCGGATTCAGCGGGGCCGTCACGGCCCGTCATCTGGCCGACCGTGGCCATGACATCACGGTGCTGGACGAACGCCCCCACAGCGGCGGCAACTGCCATACGGTCCGGGACCCACGGACGGGCATCATGCTCCACCAGTACGGGCCGCACATCTTCCATACGGCCCAGAAGCATGTGTGGCAGTACGTGCAACGCTTCGGACGGTTCGCCCCATACATCAACCGTGTGAAGGCCGTCAGCCAGGGCAGACTCTACACGCTGCCCATCACCCTGCTGACCATCAACCAGTTTTTCGGCAGGACCATGTCCCCCGCAGAGGCCCGTGCCTTCATCCGGCAGCAGGCGGTACAGACCATCACGGAACCCCGCAATTTCGAGGAACAGGCCCTCCACATGATCGGTCCGGCCCTCTATGAGGCGTTCTTCAGGGGCTACACGACCAAACAGTGGGGACTGCCCCCCTCGGCCCTCCCGGCCTCGATCCTCAGGAGGCTTCCCGTCCGTTTCAATTATGACGACAACTACTTCAGCCACCCTTATCAGGGCATCCCGGTGGACGGCTATACGGCCCTGACGGACAGCATCCTCGACCATCCCCGCATCAGCGTCCATCTGGGCACGTCCTTCGAAGACTTCCAGACATGGGGCCAGACGGACCATGTCCTCTATACCGGACCACTGGACCGGTACTTCCGCTTCTGTCACGGCCGCCTCGGTTACCGTACGCTGGATTTTGAACGCATTGACGCAGAAGGCGATCATCAGGGAACGGCCGTCATCAATTACTGCGACGAAGCCATTCCCTACACCCGCATCACGGAACACAAGCACTTCGCCCCGTGGGAAGCGTCACGCTTCAACCGGACGGTCTGCTTCCGGGAATACAGCCGGCTGGCCGGGCCAGATGATGCTCCCTACTATCCCATCCGGCTGGCAACGGAAACGGCCATGCTCGACCGTTACATCCGCACGGCGATGACGACAGAAAAGGTCTCGTTTCTGGGACGGCTGGGCACCTACCGCTATCTGGACATGGACGTCACCATCAGCGAGGCCCTCAGGGCCTGCCAGATCATGGACGACCATCTTGCCCTGAAGAAACCTTTCCCGGTCTTTTTCACATCCCCACGGTAAAAAAGGGCCGGAAGGATCAGGAGGCCGTTCCCCCGGCCTCCAGCCCCTCCAGCACGTTGCGGGCCGTCTCTATGAGAGGAGACAGGCTGAGCGTGGAATCCAGCATGGCCCGGATGCCATATCTCTGTGCCTGATCCGCCATCCGGGCAAAAAGAAGCCGGTCCTCCGTCTCGACCATGCCTGCCTCCACCGCATTGGCCCGCTGTATCAACGACCAGAGACGCTGGTGCTTCGCAATGGCCTGGTTGCGCCGGATGACATCCCCACCATGTTCCACGCTCTCCAGCGTGGCGATCAGGCGGCGGAAGCATTCCGCATCAGCCTCCCGATCGGAGAGTGACGCACTGGCAGCCAGACGATAGGCATTCATGGCGTTGTTCTGATACATGCTCCCTCACGACCTCCCTTGCCTTCCCACGGACGTGCCCCATGCAGGGGCCGCCCGCCTTCACTCATGCATCATCAGACGTGATGTCAGCTGGTCGCCTGAACGCTGGACATCGGAACCTCCGCACTGCCCATCAGGACATCCATGCCGCCGCTGCCCTTCTTCATGCCTGTCACCGTTCCCTTGACGGTGAACGGAACATCCGTCGTGTTGCCACGGCTGTCCACGGCCTTCACGGCCACGCTGTAAGCCCCGTCACTGAGCTGCGTCTCGCTGTCATCCTTGCCGTCCCAGGTCCAGGAGGTCTGGCCGCTGCCAGCCTGCACCACGTCATGACGGACGACCTGACCGGCCGCATTGGCCACGGAAATGCCCACCACCTGACCGGCCCCGGCCTGGAAGGACAGGCTTGCGGAGCCGGACTGCAAGGGCAGCGTGGACCCGGAGACGGTGACCTGACGCCCGACCAGCCCCTTGTCCTGTGTCAGCTGGGACGTTTCATTCAGCGAGATGAGGGTGTCGAGATTCTTGTTCGTCTGGACCTGCTGTTCCACGGAAGAGAACTGCGCCAGCTGTGCAGCCATGTCCTGCGTGTTCATCGGGCTGCTGGGGTCCTGATGCTGGAGCTGTGTCGTCAGCAGGGTCAGGAAGTTGTTTTCGTTCTGGGCCATAGAGGAAAAGGCCCCTGCCGTGCTGCTGGACGATGAGCCTGTCTGCCCCGCACTGGCCAGGGAGGACGCCCCGCTGCGGGCCGCACTGTCCGTCGCCTGCTGAAGGGCCAGAAGGTTGTTGGTGGAAAGTGAACTGATCACGAGGTTCTCCTCTTTCAGATGTATGAATCAGACGGAAATGTTCAGATGGCCCACCCGGCCGGACGGACTGGCTGTGGAGGCAGGGCTGTCCTCCTCCTGCCCGAAGGTCGGTTCCGGCCGTGACGGAGCGGAGATGGTCTCGCCCTGCCGAGCCTGATGGCCCTGCCGCCCCGCACCGCCGTCACCACCGGCAGAAAAACCGCCCGCCTGCTGGAAGGAGGACTGGCCCGACGGCTGGTAGGCCCCCTGTCCCTGATGCTGCTGCGGCATGTTCCGATCCTGCCCCCCGGCCATCTGCCCTGAATCCATCGGCAGGACATCAATCTTCATTGCACCGGGATGCAGGCCCGCCTCATCCAGCTGGCGGGCCAGAACATGATGCGTCTTTTGGAGGGCCTCGGTCGTGCCATCATCCTGCCCCTGAAGGGACAGGACTGACAGCCCCTCGGCTGACCGGTCAAGCTGGACATGGACCGACGTGTCGTCAGACGTCCTGACCGTCATGGTCAGCGTACCCGCCTGCTCGACACTGCGGCCCGACAGGATCCCGGAGGCCACCCCTCCGGTCTGGAGAAGAGGCGACGACCCGGCCACCGTGGCGGTCTGCTTCGCCTCATGCGGCATGAGGGACGTGGCAGGAACCTGTGTTGCCACGGGCTGCTGTACCGCATTGCTTCCCTCAGAAAGGGACGCAAGCTGCCCGGCAAAGGAGACCGGAACCTCCTGGGCCTCATGCGCCCCGGACTCCCCGTCATCGGCCACCGTGGCGGAAACCACTCCATCACGGGTCATCCTGGCCTGCCCGTCACCCTGTTCCTCCTGATGGCCGGAACCGGAAAAAGACATGCCCGCCTGCCCGGAGGACGTCCTGACCATGAGGCCGAACAGGGAATCCGTCTGCCCCTCATGCCCGGTCCGTCCCGTATCCTGATGGCCGTCCGGCCCGGCCCCACCCTTCAGGGCAGAGACCCCGGATGACCCGGCACTCTCAGGCTGGAAGCCCATCACCTTCACGGCGGCGACCTCCTGATCCTTCAACCCCTGCGGAGCCGCCCGTGTGGCGGAGGAGGCCTGCACGTCCCGCCGCACCAGATCGGCAGCCGCTTCCAGCCTGCGGGTCAGACCGGCATCAAGGGACGAAATGGCCATTTCCCGGGTGGTCGCCTCACCCTGCCCATGAAACGGGACAGCCTGCGCTGCTCTGGTGACGGCGGCCTGCATCATGTCCGAAACCACCGGAACACTTCCCGCCGTTGCGCCGGAAGACAGGGCCTGAAGCACCTGACCAGCCGCAGATGACAACGTGCCAGCCATGCTGCCGGAGGTGAGCTGTTTCAGCTCTCCAACCAGCTTCCCTGCATCAGGAACACTCTCCAGAATGGCGGCAACGGTTTTCTGCACCTCCGCCATCATGGAACCGGTCTGCCCCGATCCTGACGAGACGGCCGCCACAAGGCTTCCTGCCGTCTGTTCCACCATGTCCTCAAGGGACTGGCCGGAAGCGGCAGGCTGCGTCGGCTGTGCCGTCGTCATGAAGGCGGCCAGAGACAGCATCTGCGTTTCCAGAGAAGCGGAGGCATCCTGATCGGTCGTCTTCTGCGTGGCCGCATCCTGCCCGTCATCACGGGGCGCAGACTGTGGAGCCGTCCGTGCCGGTTCCTGCTGCGATGTCCGGGAATCAGGGACAGGCACGGAGACAGGCTGACGTGCCGTGTCATCACCGGCCGGAGGCGTCCGGGAAGACGTCTGCTTCCCTGCCGTCCCTGCCGCATCGGCAGATGTCTGCCCGGCGTCCTTCGGGCTGGACTGCTGCTGCCCGTCATCCGAGGAGGATGACAGGTCGGCCGTACCGGCCGTGCCATGATCCGCAGGCTCCTGATCGGCCAGAACACCAGCAAAACTCTGACGCCCCGCTGGCGCACGCACGCTTCCCCTGCCCACGGGCGTGGACACCGGGGAACGGCCCGCACCGGCTGATGGCTGGGGAAGGACGGGAAGTGAAGGGCTGGGCGTTACCATGACGGTCTCACACTCATTTCAGTCAGCTTCATGGCGGTCAGGTCAGTTCTGTCAGCATGCTGTCGACTTCCTCAAAGGCTGGCATGAACTCTTCGGGAATGTCCTTCCGCCCGATCTCGATGCAGACCTGCGGCGGCTGCCCCTGAAGATAGGCCACCAGCACGGTGCGAATCGTCTCGTGATAACGGCTGTCCATCTTCACGATGCCCTGCATGCGGGAAGCCAGCGGACTGACGACACCATAGGCCAGCAGCACACCGAGGAAGGTTCCCACGAGGGCACCGGCGATCATTTCCCCCAGCACGGCAGGCGGCTTGCTGATGGCCGCCATGGTCTTCACCACACCCAGCACCGCCGCCACGATCCCCAGGGCAGGCAGGGCGTCGGAAATGCCGGACAGTGATTCGGCGATGTGGAGATCCTCATGCAGGTTCTTCTTCAGCTCCCGCCCCATGATCTCGTCCAGCTGATGGCTCTCGTCCAGATTCATGCTGATAAGGCGCAGATAGTCGCAGATCATGTCACGGGTCTTCTCATCCTGCCTGATCCGTGGGGAACTCGCAAAGATGCTGCTCTCCTGCGGTTCCTCGAAATCATTCTCCAGAGAGGCGATGCCCTTCGCATTGGCCTGACGCAGCAGACGGTACAGCAGGGCCAGAAGGTCCATGTAGCTCTGCCTGTTGTGGCGTGGCCCCTTGAGGACCAGCATCAGGTAACCGAACACCGACTTCATGGCCGCCATGCTGTTGCTCATGACGAACACGCCTATGGCCGCCCCCAGGATGGTCAGCAGCTCGAACGGCATGGAAGCCAACAAGGGCCCCAACGCCCCGCCCGAGGCCGCAAAGGAACCAAACACGCACAGCAGCGCAAAAATCAGCCCACCAACATACAGCATCCTATTGTTCCTCTCTCAAAACGGCTCGCATCCCTGTGCCCGGTTCCATCATGCCATCCTGTCCTCTCATCGTGCCGGTCCCGGTGCAGGAGACGGTGTCTCCTTCTGGAAAGACGCAGGCAGCGGATGCAGGCGATGGATGAGCAGGACGATCCGCCGGTTTTCCGGAGCCTCAGGATGGGCAGGGTCTGCCAGGCTGCGGTCCGCACGCCCCTCCACGCTTCTGATGCGCCTGTCGGGATAACCGGCACGGACCAGAAGTTCCCGCACCCTGTCCGCCCTCATCTCCGAAAGCGTCCAGTTGGACAGGCCATGAGGATTGAGCTGCTGGAGGTGATACGGCACGCCATCCGTTTCCCCGATGATGGAGATGTCCTCCGGCAGGCTGCCCAGCCAGGCCCCCACCTGCCCCAGCAGGGCCATACCCTCCTTGTTGGGCGTGGTCTCCCCGTTGTCGAACATCGGCCTGTGGGCGGTATCCTGCACCTCGATGCGGATCTCGTTCGACCCCATGTGGAAACCCAGATTGTCCTTCAGGTCATTCAGCCCGGCCTCATGGGCGAGGCTGGCTTTCAGCCCCTCCATCGTCTGGCGGAGGTGGGCATCCTCCTGCGCAGCCTGATGGAACATCCCGCCAGCCTTCGTCCCGGCCTCCGCCGCATCACGACTGCCGGAAGCCGCACCGGCACCGGATGACATGCCTGCGCTGCCATCTGCCGCATCATTGCCCTGCCCGACCTGACCGATGCTCTCCGCAGCACCGCTTCTGGGGCCACCAAGCGGAATGATCGCCGGACGGCCGACGCTGGCCTCGTCCTCGTCAGGATGATCCTCCATGCCGGGAGGCAGGATGCTGACACCACTGCTTGTCAGGATGCCATCACTGGCCTGTCCGCCCCTCTGCACCTCATGCGCCTGTTCCTCCGGACGGTTCTCCGTTGAATCAGGCTTGGGGGGTGGTTCATGGTCTGAATTATGGACCGTCCGTAAAGAAGACGGTGCCGAAAGCGGGGACGTTTCCAGCAGGGCCTGATTGGAGGTGGCCTTGCCTGTCCTGTCTGCCATCGGGTTGAAGAACAGGGCGATCCCACGCTTCTGCTCATCCGTCGTGATGTTGAGCAGCCACATGAGCAGGAAGAACGCCATCATGGCCGTCATGAAGTCGGCATAGGCCACCTTCCAGGCACCACCATGATGTCCTCCCTCCACCACCTCTTCCCGTTTGATGATGATGGGGCGGGAATTTTTCTTCTCAGCCATGATGGCACCACCATGTCATGACCTCACCCTCCATCATCCGGCTGACAGGACAGGCCATCATCAGCGACCCCTGTTATGGGCGATGCCGACACGGACGGAGGGCATTCCGGCGAAGGACGCCGTGCCAGTATGGGTCAGCTCGATGGACGTATCCAGCCAGACCTCCCCCCCGATTTCCCGCCAGCGTTTGCAGAAAGTGTAATCCTCGCTGAGATAGGTCCCGGTTTCGGCATCCACGCTGCCCTCGAACAGGGCGAAGCGGCGGCCATCCTCACCAGCCGGAGCGTCGATCCGTTTATATTCCAGCTCCGGATAGGCCTTGATCATGCGGCCGACGGCCTCCCGGCTGATCATCATGAAGCCCGTACCTGCATAGGCCGTCTGCAGCAGCGGGCCATGCTCGTAGGTCTCGTGCATGGCGGCAGTCTCGCCCACATACCGCAGCGAGGCTGTCTGCTGGCGTTCCCCGGCAAGGATGTTGCGCTTGGTCTGCTCGTCCCAGAACCGGTCCCGCAGAGGGTACAGACCGGCGATCACGTCCTTTCTGGCTTCGAAGAGGCGTGTCGGCGCATTGGCAGGGAAGCTGATGTCCGCATCGACGAAGAGGATGTGCGAGCAGTCCGAACGGAAATAGAAGTTTGACAGCAGCGTGTTCCGTGCCCGTGTCACCAGAGCATCATCACCAACATGCATGACCGTCATGGGAACGCTCTGGCCACTGGAGGCATAGCCGATGACGGACAGCATATAGCCGGTGGTCACCATCCCGCCGAAACAGGGTGTCGCCAGCATGATCTTCCCTGAAGGTATGTTACCCGTCTGCATTATTGCGATCCCTTCTGCAAAACATGCCATAACAAGGACATGAAAAAGACTTGTCTTGCCTTGAAGATACCGCATGAAATTCTTGTATCTCAAGGTTTTTATAAGTCATAGAATTAAATGATGGTCAAAAATGGACCAATTTAATCTTGAGAAAATCATGTTGCAGGTGCTGCTTCACGGATGAGCAACCTTCCATTTACATGTCTGGCATCCCGGTCATCTTCCGCTGCTGCGCCTGCTCGTCCAGCACGACCTGTTCCTGCCGCCGTTCCCTCCTGGCCTGTGCCAGCCTGTCCTGACGCAGAAGACCGGCCGTCGCCTCCTGCTGGCGCACAAGCCCCATCACCCGGCCCCGCACGGCCGCACTCTTCTCCCCCGCCTCTTCCAGAGCCTGCTCCAGCCTTTCCAGCTCTTCCTGCGCTATGGGCAGCCAGTGCCGGTACCCGTTCCACAGGGTCAGGTCCTGTGCCGCCTCTTCCCTCGTGGCACTGACGAGGGTCCGGTTTTCCGCCATCTGGACCTTCAGGCGGCTGATGCGGTTTGCAATGCGTTTTTCCTCGGCCAGACACTCGGCCAGCTCCATCCTGGCCGTCAGGCTGTTGCGCTTCTGAAGCGTGACGAGCGAGGTGAGAGCCTTCAGCCGGGCCGGTTTCATGACCGCCCCCTCCCGGATGTCACGTCAGCTCTCCTCCTGTCCCCTCATCCGCGGCCATGAGCCGGGCCAGCCCCTCAAAGGATTCTTCCAGGGACACCCGCTCCGTCTTTTTCTGGGTGAGGAACTCCTCAATCTGCGGGCCGAGCCGCACGGCCATATCCGCCTCTGGGTCGTTGCCCATCTTGTAGGCTCCCAGACGCACGAGGTCCTTCACCTCCTCCCACTGGGCCAGAAGACGACGTGCCCTGACCGTCAGGGCATTCTCGTCCTCACTGTTGCAGCCCGGCACGGACCGGGACAGGGAACGCAGGATGTTGATGGCCGGATAGCGGCCCGATTCCGCAATGGCCCGCTCCAGCACCACATGGCCATCCAGAATGCCCCGCACCGTATCTGTCACCGGTTCATTCTGGTCATCGCCTTCCACCAGAACGGAGAAAAAGGCCGTCATCTGGCCTGCCTTCCCCCCGTCATCCAGACGGCCCGGCCCGGCCCGTTCCAGAAGACGGGGCAGGGTGGCGAACACGCTGGGAGGATAGCCTCGTGTGGCCGGAACCTCTCCGGCAGACAGGCCGATCTCCCGGAGGGCCTGACAGAAACGGGTCACGCTGTCCATCAGCAGGAGGACGGACTTTCCCTGGTCCCGGAAATGCTCGGCCACGGCCATCGCACTATAGGCAGCCTCCCGCCGCATCAGGGCCGAACTGTCGGACGTGGCCACGACGAGCACGGATTTTGCCAGCCCCTCCGGCCCCAGATCATCCTCCATGAACTCCCGGACCTCACGGCCCCGCTCGCCCACAAGGGAAATGACCGTGACATCACAGGCCGTCTCTCTGGCCAGCATTCCCATGAGGGTGGATTTCCCCACGCCGGACCCGGCAAAAAGCCCCAGACGCTGGCCCTGACGGCATGTCGTGAAAAGATTCAGGGCCTTCAGTCCCAGATCAATCCTCGGCCCAAGGCGGGCACGCTCCGCAGCGGCCGGAGGGGCGGCATGACGCTGCTGCCTCCCGGCAGATGGCAGGAGAGGCCCCCGGCCATCCAGCGGCTGGCCCATCGGATCGACCACACGCCCGATCCATGACCCATTGACGGCCAGTCCACCAGACACGCCCTGTTTCTGCCCTGCATGAAGATCATGGAAAACGGGACAGCCAGCCCCGATTCCCTCTATGGATTCATAGGTCATCGCCAGGGCATGACCCTGACGGAAGGCAATGATTTCCGCCAGTATGTCCCGTCCATCCAGGGTCCTGATCCGCACCTGGTCGCCCACCGCCGTGAAGGAGGCCAGCCCGGCCACCGTGACACACAGGCCCGCCACATCCACGACCCGACCGGACAGTTCACCAACCGGAACGGCGGCCGCAGCGGGCCGGATGAGACCCGGCAGCGTCGCCATGACCTCCTCCTGCCGGGCCAGCTGGACGGACAGCGACATGTGCCGCTCCCGCACCGCCCGGCACTGCGCCTCGATGTCCGGCAGGGTCAGGGAAGCCGTCATCAGAACAGCCCGGAGGACGAGGACCCGCTGTCACTGCCCCCGAAAAGGGACAGGATGCCATCCCCGCCATCATCCCCTCCGAAAAGATCAATCATGCTGGCGGGCTTGTCATCACTGTTGTAGCTGGGATGCATCTGTATCTGGGTCAGATACTGTTCGGCATAACGCTGGATGCTCTCCGGCTTCGTCAGCTGGGTCAGGTCCACCTTGCTGCTGATGATGCGTTTCTGCTGGTCAAAATCCAGCACGCCGAACTGGTCCGGGTCATAACCGCTGACAACCTCCGCCACACGCAGGAGCGTGGAATCGGCCATCAGGTCATCGACCGTCTTCACCTTGCCAGACTGCATCTTGCGGGTGAAATAGAGCGCATCCCCGACGCCGTTCTTCTGCTGTGCATCGCTGGTTTCATAGTGACGCTGCTCGTAAGACCCCAGCGTGGACGTGATCATGTCTGAAGTGAACGGTGTCGAGGATGCCGTGCCGTTTCCCGCCCCCATGCTAGCGAACGCATCGGCGAAAGCCAGCCAGCTTGCATTCTGGGATGTCTGGGCCAACGAGGAGGACGAAGTCGGGTCCTGTGTCAGCAGGGCCCTTTCCACGGCCTGCTGCGAGGCCAGTGCCCCCAGATTGTAGGCCTGAAGCACCACCTGGTTGGCCGAATAGTCGTTCATCAGCTGGTCCGCCGTCGTGATGGACGGAGCCTTCTGCTGGAAGTCCGCCACCATGCGTTTGGCCGTGCTGTCACCCTTCACGCTGTCAGCAGCCGTCTGAACCTCATTCTTCTGGGCGATCAGAAACTGCGCCACAGGTGAAATGCCGCCAAGGCCCATAAGCCACCTCCCCTCCATAGAGCTTTCCACTGGCGTGGCATCCTGCCAGCCTTTCCGGTCACATTAAAACAGCAATGCTTAATGAAAGGATAAATATTTCATTATTTAACCATGATTAAGCACAATATGACCTGCAAACAGACCATATATTCCATATAAGACCTTGTACAAGCCTATCATGACAGAAGGGACTTCCATGAAACATTATGTCATCAGCCTTGCCCGGACACCGGAAAGGCTGGAGCGGTTTCACCGGGTCAACCAGCATGTTCCTGACATCATCCATGCTCCCGGCATAGACGGCAAGGCCATGAACCGGCAGGACGCCATACAGGCCGGGCTGCTGGCCGACGGCTGCCAGTTCACCGCAGGGGCCGTCGGCTCGGGGCTGACCCATGTCGGCCTGTGGGGCACCATCGCCCGGAGCGGAGAGGCTGCCAACATCTTCGAGGATGATGCATTCCTCTGTCAGAATTTTGAACGAAAAAGCCACCAGATCATAGACAGCCTCCCGGAGGACTGGGACATCATCCTGTGGGGGCAGAACTCGGACGCTCCCCTGCATTATGAGGTCCTGCCCGGCCAGACGGACTGCTTTGCCCATTTCAGTCAGGAGGACGTGCGGCGGGGCATAGAAGGCTTCAGGACACAGCAGGTTGACACGCTTCCCTTCCGCCTGAAGCAGACCTTCGGCATATGCGGCTATGCCCTCTCTCCCCGTGGGGCCGTCTCCCTCATGAAACGCTGCCTACCCATGTCCACCCTGCCCGTCAATTACCCCTCACTGGGCAACAGGGTCCTGATGAGCAGCAGCATCGACCACATCATGAACCGTCATTATGCGGACATGAAGGCCTACTGCTGCGTCCCTCCCCTTGTCCTGACCGACAACATGACCTCCCGCAGCCTCAACCGGGACTGAACACCATGAAACTCCATCTCTTCTCCGGCCCTTCCCCCATCATGGGGCTTGCCTGCACGGCCATGCTCACCCTGGCCCTGACAGGCTGCACAAGACCCGCCGCCCCCTATCTGGAAAAGGGTGAGCTTCTCAGCCATGCCGGGTTTGTCGCCCATCCCGCCAACACGACGGCCCGCTACGGCCTGATGAACAGCCTGCCTCCGGGCAGCCTGACCTACCGCATGACGCCGGACGGGCAGCGCATCTATCTCTACGCAGACCCGCTTGCCTGCGGCTGCGTCTATATGGGCGATGAAACCGCCTACAGAACGTTGCAGGCCCACATGAAGGCCCTGCTACTGGACAAACATGCCCATCACCCGCCAAAGGACCCTTCCCTGCCGGACATGACGGCCGAAATGTACCGGGACACCACCCCCTGGGACTGGACCATCTGGAGCCCCGCCGCAGACCCGGACAACAACCAGCCCCGCCACATGATCGGCGATTACTGGTGACCGTGGAAACAGAGCGGCGGGCCGGGCCGTCCGCTGCTCAGGCCTGGTCGTTCAGGGACAGCGATCCCCGGGAGGTGTCGGACCCGGCCTCGCCCGTCCAGCCATAGCCGTGACGGTTCGCTTCCACCGCACTCTCTATGAGCAGCTTCATGACGGCCTCCTGCGTGACGAGGGCGGCCTGAAGCAGTTCGGCATTCTGTGCAGCCACTTCGGAGAAACGTCGCTGCACCTGCTGGAAGCTGGCTGGCAGATTCTCCGCATGAACCCCCTTCCTGCGGGCCTGACCGGCAAGGGCCGTCAGCTCCTCTATCGTGGCCGTCTTTTCCGGCAGGAGGGCCGCAGCACCGGCAATGTCATTCTCCTGAAGATGATGATTCTCTTTGGCCATGATGTCCGCTGCTCTGGCAAAGGCTCCCATCAGGTGAGGCAAGAACAGGTCGTCCCGCTCCACATCCTCCTGTGAGGAAAAACGTCCCACGAGACGACGGGCAACCCTGCCCAGATGCGGCACCTTCATGGCTTTTTCCCACCTGTTTCATTTCCGGAACGGGATGCCTTTTCCTGCATCTCCTTCATGCGTCCATACACCTGATGGGCAATGCCCACTCCACCACCACGGGCGACCTCCTTGCCCAGTTCCAGCACCTGCATGGAGCGGAACTGCTTCTCCGCATTGCCACCCCCGAAGGGAGCGTCGGAATTGTCGACCGTGTCGAACATGGGCTGGAGCATCTCGCCCAGAGCCATGGCCTCGAAATCCCGGGCCGTCCGACGGATGCGGGCGTCATCCTGAGGTGACACCGTCCGGGACGGAGCGGCCTTCCGGGCGGCGGCATGGACCGTCGCCAGTGCGGACGCTGCAAGAGATGCTGATGAAACGCTCATGACCCGTCGTGTCCTCCTTTACAGGTCAGATGATCCGGCCGGTCCCGCCACCGTGAGGTCAGCGGACCTCAAGCTCGGCCTGAAGGGCACCATCCGCCTTGATGGCCTGAAGAATGCTGATCATGTCCCGTGGGCCGACACCCAGCGCATTCAGCCCCGTCACGAGATTGGACAGGGACGGCCCATCGGACAGAATGCCGATCTTGTGCTCCCGGTCGGTCGTGACATTGATCTGCGTCCTCGGCACGACCGCCGTCTGCCCGCCCCCGAAACCATTCGGCTGGACGACCTCGGGGCTGTTCGTCACCTGCACCGTCAGGTTCCCCTGTGCGATGGCCACCGTCGTGATGCGGACATTGTCCCCTATGACGATCGTTCCGGCAGCCTCATCGACGATCACCTTGGCCATCGTATCCGGCGTGACGGTCATGTCACCAATCTCGTACAGGGCCTCCGACACGTTACGGCCGGCAAGATTGACGGCCACCGTCCGTGGATCGTCCACCCTGGCCGTCCCCCGGCCCATGTGACGGTTGATGACGTCAGCAATACGCACGGCGGTCGTATAGTTCGAATTCTTGAGGGATAGATGAATGATTCCGCCCGCCCCCAGCAGGACCGGCACCTCCCGCTCGACCACCGCCCCATTGGCGATATGCCCGCTGGTCGGCACGTTGCGCGTGGCGGTCGCTCCCGCCCCCCTGGCCGTGAAGGCGTTGGTCACGAGCGACCCCTGTGCCACGGCATAGACCTCACCGTCCGCCGCCTGGAGGGGCGTAACGATCAGGGTGCCGCCTGTCAGGCTCTGTGCATCACCCACGGCGGAAACCGTCACATCGATCCGGCTGCCACCATGAGAGAAAGGAGGCAGCGTTGCCGTCACCATGACGGCGGCCGTGTTATGCGTCTGGAGCTGGATGGCCTTGTCCCGGATGTTGACGCCAAGGCGGTTCAGCATTCCGACCAGCGTCTCACGGGTGAAGAGCGTGTTGGTCAGACGGTCGCCCGTCCCGTTCAGGCCGACAACCAGCCCATAACCGACCAGCTGGTTGTCCCGGATGCCCTCATAATCCACAATATCCTTGATACGGACCACAGAGGCATGGGCTGAACCACCCGAAAACGTGCCAGACAGCACACACCCGAGGGTCGCCAGCATTATATAACGACAGCCAGCCCGGGTCCCAGTCAGACCTCGGAACAGCCATGCGCAGCAGCTTCTCAAAAACATCAAGCATAGTCTCCTGCGCTCCAATCTAACCTTATATATGGAATATACAAGGAAAATTATTTCACAACTATCCTTGAGATAACCTAAAAAATGTCCATAGAAAAGACCTGTCATGAAGCATGTCTTCCACCCGCCATCACGACCGGATCATGAAACCTCTCTCACGCCTTCTGCGTTCCCTTCCAGCCCCCCTGCTGGCCGCCATCATCCTGCCCGCCACGGCACAGCCTTTCCTGCCACCGGACCCGGCACAGTCCCGCCTGTGCCGTGACGCCATAGCCCAGGTGGAACGTGCCCTGCGGCTGCCCGACGGTTTTCTGGCCGCCATAAGCCGGGTGGAAACAGGACGACCGGACGGCCACGGCACACTCATCCCGTGGCCGTGGAGCGTCAATGCGGCAGGCACGGGACATTATTACGACACCCGGCAGGAGGCCGTGGACGCCGTCAGGGGCTTCCAGCAGCAGGGCATCCAGTCCATTGATGTCGGCTGCCTCCAGGTCAACCTCTTCCATCATCCCGAAGCCTTCCCTTCACTGGACATGGCCTTCGACCCCTACAGCAACGCCCGTTATGCAGGACAGTTCCTCCAGAAAATGAAGGAACAGACCGGGAGCTGGCCCCATGCCGCTGCCGCCTATCACTCCCAGATCACCAGCAACGGCTCCGCCTATCTCCAGCAGGTGCTCCAGCAGTGGGCCATACCGCAGGATTCCCAGATTCCCCGTCCCCTGTCCCCTCCCGCTCCTCCACACAGGATCACGGCCCTTTCTCCTGGGCCGACCCGTGCTGCCATGCCTTACCGGCCTTTCGTCATCCAGTCGGCCTCCTCCGACACGTCCGGCACGGGCATCAACCATGCGGAGGCGGGACCAACCAGTTTTCTTGCCGCCATGCGCCGTCACGGACCGGAACAGGCTCTGCCTGCCGGCCAGGCCATACCAGTCGCCTCACCGGCACAGGCCGATCCGGCCAGTAGTCACCGTCAGTTCCGACCGTTCCGGGGGTTCTTCCGGCCATCCATGCCTCCACCACCACACCAGCGTATGAAAAGCTCACAGAATGGCCGGAGTCTGGCCGCCTACCGGGCCATACCTGTCCATACCGTCACCACCATGCCATATGCCCCAGCCTACTGACCGTTCCGGCAAGGGTGACCATCAGCGTCTGATATGACCAAGCAGCTCCACCATCACCTGTGACAGGCTGGCGAAGCCCTCCTGAAGCTGGGCCACCTGCCGGGACAGCTGCCCAAGCTGGGAACGCCCCAGATGATTCCCCTGGATGAAACCGGCCTGCATCTGTCTCAGGCGGTCTCCCCCCTGCATGGCCTTCCGGATGATGCCGTTCTTGTAAGCCAGCTCGTAATCATGGGTCACCTCATGCTGGCTGGCATCATTGGCATCACCGGTCGCAAGACGGTGATGGTATGAACAGAGGAACTCTTCCAGAATCCCGACCTCACCCGCCATCATGACACGCAGGAAAAGATCGTGGTCCTCGACATAATCCAGCCGCGTTTCCACTCCACCCGCCACCGTCAGGGCTGCCCGGCGGAACAGGAAAGTGATCGGCATGATGACATACATGTGGGAGAGATACAGGCCGTAATCCACCAGCGAGCCGCTCTTGCGGCCAAACTGGTCCGTTTTCCTGTCCGTGATGATCTGTCCATCCTCGACACGCTCATACACGTCATAATTGCTGGTCGTGACACCAGCATAGAAACCCGTCCCGTCCCGCTCCAGAAAGGCGACCGTCTCAGCCAGGAAAGAAGGTTCCAGCGTGTCATCATCGTCATGGATGAGAATGTAGGGTTCGTCAGACACGGCCAGGGCAAGAGCCAGTGCCTTGCTACGCCCGACAGACCGGGGAAGGTTCACGCAGGACAGACGTTCCCCCCACAGCTTTCCCTGCTCCGCCACGCAGGCCTCCAGAAGGGCCTGATCCCCTCCGTCATTGATGACATGGATGCGAAAATCCTGAAAACTCTGCCCCGCCAGACTGTCCAGGGCACGACGCAGGAACAGCGGCCGGTTTCTGGTCCTCAGCAGGATGGCAACCTTGTGAGATGACATGATTCAGCCCTCCGCCACACGCTGTCTCAGGCAATGTCCCACCTCCCGCAGGACAGGACCGAGGGACAGCTCCTGTGCCCGGAAGATGCGCATGGTCGGATACCAGGGCGTCCGCTCCCCCTGATCCCCCCACCGCCAGCAGGCATCCCACCGGCTGACGAGCCAGACCTCACGCCCGAGGGCACCCGCCAGATGCAGCGGTGCCGTATCCACGGAGATCACGACATCCAGACTTTCCATCAGGGCGGCCGTGTCGGCCATGTCCTGCACGGACTCCATGAGGTCATGCACCACCGGGGCACCGGCCCCCCCCAGCTCCGCACGCCGGACACCATACTGGAGACTGAACAGGTCTGCCTCCACCGGCCCGATGGCCTCCATCATCTCCGCAAAACTGCTGGAACGCCGCCTGTCTGCGGCCACATCCTGTACGCTGGACCGGGAATCTCCTGCCCAGACCAGCCCCACACGCAGGCGACGCCCTGAATGGGACCGGTCACCTCCACTCCCGTTCCGGAACACGGCCGCCTCCACGAGCTGGGCGAAATTCTCCCGCCGCCGGACGGGCACTTCCAGATAGGGGCTGAATGGCGGGACATCCTCCGGCCGCTTCAGGTCACAGAGGTAGGGAAGGTCCGGTATCGGGCAGGAGAAATCATAGTCCGCCACCTGCTCCGGCTGCTCCAGAAGGTCGGACATCAGGCAGACCTGCACCATGGGATAACTCTCCCGCAGCAGCCGGGCCAGTGAAGGCAGGACGGCCAGCGTGACCCGCCCCGCACGGCGGACGATCTCCGGCAGAAAACGGATGAACTGGATGGTGTCGCCCAGTCCCTGCTCCTGATAGAACAGGATATGCCGCCCCTCCAGCGGGACGTCCTTCGTCAGGCGGGGCAGGTCCTGATAGAACCAGCAGTCCAGACTGGGCATCCGGGGAATGCGCCGCACATAACGGGCGAAGCCCTCCTCATAGTCCCCGGCCTTCAGCAGGGCGATGGCATAGCCGAACGAGACGGCCTCATGCCGGGACGACAGTTCCATGCCCTTCCGGTAATAGGGCAGGGCCTCTCGGGAGCGGTTCAGCCGCTCCAGTGCGCATCCCATGTTGTTGTAGAGAGACACGGACGAAGAGCCGTCCTTCAGCCAGGCGGCCAGCACCTGCTCGGCCTGGTCGGCCAGTCCGGCCTCCAGAAGGGCCATGGAGAGATGCTCCCCCACCAGCACCCGGTGTTCCGGGCAGGTCTGTGCCACCTCCATGAAAAGGGCCATGGCCTCCTCGTT
Organism: Bombella mellum; assembly: GCF_014048465.1. Taxonomy (GTDB): domain Bacteria; phylum Pseudomonadota; class Alphaproteobacteria; order Acetobacterales; family Acetobacteraceae; genus Bombella; species Bombella mellum. The sequence continues at coordinate 154,102 of NZ_PDLY01000003.1, read as the reverse complement.
CTGCCCGGCCGCCATGAGCGCACCGGCCAGGAAGACCTTGATCTCTCCCCGTACGGAGGCCATCGCCGGATGCGTGCTGGGCCGCAGCAGCAGGGCCTTGCGGAACACAGCCACCGTCACGTCATGCCGTGAGCTGCACCGGGCCAGAAACAGCCCTGCCGCCAGAAGAATCGATACGTCCCTGCTGGCCTCCGCCGCCTGCACCGCCAGCCTGACCGCCTGCTCACCCTCACCCGAGGCGAAAAGCTGCTGGCAGCAGGCCGACAGCGCCTGCGGTGTCAGGACATTCCGGTCGGTCTGTCCTGTCTCCATGACGGCCTCACCATCCTGTTCCGTCCCTGCCATAACACCCCCTTCCTCCATGGTTTTCCGTGCCACATGACCAGAAAGGCCATAAATTCGGCAATCATCATGTCCTTTCAAATCTTGATGAGCAAGAGTTTAATGGCTAGATTGAAAATCCATAGATAACAGGCCTTAAAAAAACCTTGAGCAGCCATGCAACGCCGCTCCACAGGCCGAAGGCTGCACATCACCAGTAGGATGATCATGTCCGCTTCCCCCTCCCCGCCCCAGCCGTCCAGCTCTCCCGTCCCAAAGCCCTCCGGCACAGGGCAGGCTGGCGGGATGACCGGATGGGTGGGCAGCCTGCTGCGCAACCCCGCCAGCCTGTTCAGGCCCAACGGAGTCGCCTCTCCTCTCACGGCCCGCCTGCCGGGAACGGACATCCTGCTGGCCCTGGGCGTGATCCTGCTCATCTCCATCCTCATCGTGCCCCTGCCCACGCTGATCCTGGATGTCGGGCTGTCACTCTCCATCACCTCGTCCGTCCTCATCCTCATGGTGGCCCTGTTCCTGGAACGGCCGCTGGACTTCACCTCCTTCCCGACGCTGCTCCTGCTGACGACGATGTTCCGCCTCTCCCTCGAGGTGGCGACGACCCGCCTCATCCTCAGCCATGGCAATGAGGGAGCCTATGCGGCCGGGCATGTCGTGGCCTCCTTCGGCGGCTTCCTCATGGGCAATGATGTCGTGATTGGCGGGATCGTCTTCTGCATCCTGCTGGTGGTGAACTTCATGGTCATCACCAAGGGGTCGGGCCGCATTGCGGAGGTCTCGGCCCGCTTCTTCCTCGATGCCATGCCCGGCAAACAGATGGCCATCGACGCCGATCTGGCCTCCGGTGCCATCAACGAGCGGGCAGCCCGGGCCAAGCGCAAAGAACTGGAAGAAGAAAGCTCCTTCTACGGGGCCATGGACGGTGCGGCAAAATTTGTCCGCAACGATGCCATCGCCGGCATCCTCATCACCGCCATCAACATTCTGGGGGGGCTGACCATCGGCGTGCTGCGCCACGACATGCCCATCAGCGAGGCGGCACAGACCTTCACGACACTGACCATCGGTGATGGTCTCGTCTCCCAGATTCCCGCCCTGCTGGTCTCGCTGGCGGCCGGTATCGTCGTCACGAAGGGCGGCACGGACGGCTCGGCGGACGTGACACTCTTCCGCCAGCTCGGCGGCAACGCCAAGCCGCTGGCCATTGCGGCCACCCTGTCGGCCCTGTTCGCCGTCATGCCCGGCCTGCCTGCCCTGCCCTTCCTCATGATTGCCGCCGTGGCCGGGATCGGGGCGTGGGTCCGCTACAGGACTCCCCGTCAGGATGAAGGCGGCGAGGCCCTCACCCAGCCTGCCGCTCCCACCACGCAGCCCATCTCCGACCTGCTGAAGATCGACCTCCTGCGGCTGGAGATCGGCTACGGCCTGCTGCCGCTGGCCAGCGGGGACAACGCCCAGATCACCAAGCAGATCAAGGCACTACGCCGCAAGATGGCGGCAGACATGGGCTTCATCACGCCTTCCGTGCGGATTCAGGACAACATCCAGCTGCCGACGGACCGCTACGTCATCAAGCTGAAGGAAATCGACATCGCCTCCGGGGAGGTCCGTCCCAACCACCTGCTGGCCATCTGCCCCTCCAACAGGACCGGCCAGGACACCCTGCCGGGTGAGAAGACGACCGAACCCTCCTTCAACCTGCCTGCCGTCTGGATTGATCCGAACCTGAAGAAACAGGCCACGGATGAAGGCTACACGGTGGTGGACCCGGTCACCGTCATCATCACCCACCTGACGGAATCCGTCAGCCAGAATCTGGGCGACCTGCTGACCTATGCCGCCACCCAGTCCCTTCTGGACGACCTCCCGGCGGAGGAGCAGAAACTCGTCAACGACCTCATCCCCTCCCAGGTGTCCCTCAGCACGGTCCAGCGTGTCCTCCAGTCCCTGTTACAGGAACGCATCTCCATCCGTGACCTGCCCACCATTCTGGAAAGCATACAGGAAGGGCACGCCCTCGCCGCCAAGGGCATCAGGGCCCTGACGGCCCATGTCCGCATCCGCCTCGCCCGGCAGATATGCAACAGCTATGTCGGGCCTTCCGGCTGCATCTCCATGATCACCCTCTCGGCAGACTGGGAGAGCAACATCCTCAACAATACGGTCGGACAGGGGGATGACCGCACGCTGGCCATGCCTCCCGCCATGCTGGACCGCTTCGTCACCGCACTGCGCCGTGCCTTCGACCAGACGGCCTCCCTGGGAGAAATGCCTGTCATCGTCACGACCTCCGCCACGAGGGATTCCGTGCGGATGATCGTGGACCGCATCCGCCCCTCGGTCGCCGTCATGGCCCAGGCGGAAATCTATCCCCGGACCCGCATCCGCACCGTCGCCACGGTGAACTGACCTTTCCCTGACAGCCCGCAACCTTCTCCAACCGGACCTGACCCATGAGCAGCTTTTTCACCTACAAGACGCACTATCCGCTTTCCTACACGGCAGAGACCCCGAACAGGCCGACCATCAGCACGCTGCCTCCGACCCAGCCCGCCACGCCTCCCCAGGCCAGCACCGGTGAGGTGGCCCTGCCCGCCAACGCCCTGAGCATCCCAGACATCCTGGCATGGCATTCCATCCCGCAGGACCTGATCAACGCCATGTCCGGCAGCAGTCTGGCAGCCGGACTGGAGCGCATGATCGACTTCGCCCCGTTCCCCATCCGGCCCGGCGTGCCCATGGCCCTGGGAGGAGCCTCAGGCTCCGGCAAATCCCTCACACTGGCCAAGCTGGCCGCCCGCTATGCACGGCAGGCCCGCCAGTCCGGCGGACGCATCAGGCGGCCCCTGGTCCTGGCCTGTGACAGCACGCCCGGCAGCTACATCAAGCTCGCTTCCATCCTGCGTGGCTGTGACATCGACCTGATGAAAGCCTATGGCGGCATGAACCCGCACCTGATTGACGGCCATGACCGCATCATTCTGGTGGACCTGCCGGGTCTCTGCGTCTACTCCCCCACGGCCATGACCGAGATGAAGGAAGTCGTGGAACGCACGCAGGCCAGCCTGTCCCTCGTCATCCCTGCCGGGATGGACCCGGAGGAAAGCACGGACATTGCAGCGGCCTTCCATCAGTGCGGGGCAAAATCCATGATCGCCAGCCGCATGGAGCAGTCCGGCCGCATTGGCAGCGTCATCACCGCCGCAGCCTGCGGCCTTGCGCTGACCTATGGCAGCTATTCCGGCAGCATCAATGAAGGATTCACCCAGCTGACCCCGACCATTCTGGCCCGCAGGCTTCTGGTCCTGCCGGGATGACGAAGAAAAGGGGGCTGACTAGCCCCCTCCGAAACTCCGTACCAGTCCGCCGGACACCATCTGGAACCCGTCCACCAGCACGAAGAATATCAGCTTGAACGGAAGGGAGATGGTCGGGGGTGGCAGCATCATCATGCCCAGACTCATCAGGACGCTGGAGGTGACAAGGTCGATCACCAGAAACGGCAGGTAGAGCAGGAAGCCCATCTCGAACCCACGGCTCATCTCGCCAACCATGAAGGCCGGGACGATGACCCGCCACGGTATCGCCGAGGCAACTCCGCCAGCCGGAGCGGGCTGGGGCTTCAGCCCTGCCAGATGATAGAAGATGGCCACGTCATTCGGGCGGGCATTGTGGATCATGAAATCCCGGAACGGTTCCGCCGCAGCCTGAAGACCGGCCACCTCTTCCACCCGTCCGTCCATCAGCGGCTCGATGCCCTGCTGCCATGAGCGTTCCAGCGTCGGCTGCATGACGAACAGGGTGAGGATGAGGCCAAGGGCGATCAGCACCATGTTGGGTGGTGTCCCCTGTGCCCCTATGGCACTCCGCAGCAGGGACAGGGTGATGATGATGCGGGTGAAGGCCGTCATCATCACCAGCAGGCTGGGGGCCAGGGACAGGAAAGCCACGATCGCCGTAAGCTGGACAAGACGGCCTGTCGTCCCGGCCTCACCGATCCCGCCCCCTTTGCCCATGTCCAGCGTGATGGACTGTGCTGTGGCCGGATGGGCCAGACAGCACAGCACCAGAACAGCCACGGCCAGGCCACACAGCCCCGCCCCACCCAGAATCATGGCACGCCGCAGCTGCCGCCAGCAGGCGGTGACGCCCGCCATCCTTCCGCCAGCCAGGCCGTCATTCCTCACACGGTCCGCCATCATGTCTTCACCTGTCCCTGCTCTTTTCTCTGCACGGGCTGCTCCTGCACAGATGGACCGTCGGCCTCCAGCCAGCCGACACACAGATCGGACGGTCCACCCGTCAGGATGAGGGCCGTCGCCTGCCGCCCGTTCACACCCCTGACGGCCACCGAAAACAGGGTTCTCCTGCTCCCCAGCGGTATGGCCTCCTGCACCTTCAGCGCACGCTCCTGCATGGTCCCGTCCTTCAGCAGCGCAGGCATACGGTGCCTGAACCGCCGCAGGCACCACGGGGTAATGAAGATCAGCCCCACGATGAGCAGGAGGGCCAGCACGGGATTCATCTGCACCCCCATGATGGCCTGCATCATGGAATCAGAACCATGTCTCACGGCACCGTCCGGCATCATGTGCTGGCGGAAGAGGACATGATCTCCGTCATCGTCACGGCGATGTTGTCATCCTCAATGATGGTGATTTCGCCACGGGCGATGAGCCGCTCATTGGCATAGATGTCGATGGAGGCACCCAGCTTGCGGTTCAGGGGCACGACGGCACCACGGCCAAGGCGGACAAGGTCACGCACGGGCATTTTCACGTCCCCTACCACAGCCGTGATCTTGACCGGAACGTCCAGAATGGCTTCCCGCTCCCGTTCCTTCTCCTTCCTGCCATCTCCCTGAGGTTCAGTCCCGCCCGTTCCTTCCGAAGTGAAATCGGCCAGGTCCACTTTCGGCGTGCTCACCTCCGGCATGTCCTTGGCCTCTTCCGGGGCATTGGTCTCTTCGGCCATCTTCAGTCTCCTTCGTGCTGTGCTGTCTGTTCATCCGGGGAATGCCCGGCCTCGGGCTGGCCCGCCGGGGCTGGCGGGCATGTCAGGGCCTGCATGGCCTCGGCGACCCGCTGGCGGACCGTCTCCGCCCAGCCGTGCCGGTCCAGCGTGAGGCATGTCTCACCCACCGAGGCCACGAGGGTTCCGGCCTGCCGGTCCTCGTCCACATGCAGGGACACGTCCTTCAGGCCATCCAGAGCCTCCTTCAGGCCATCCGCATCATCTGCGGCGCAGCTGACACGGACCGGTCCCTCGCAACGCCGGACCAGTGCGGCAGCTTCCTCAACCAGATCGGCGGCCAGTTTCGTGCGGGACAGGTCACCGGACACCAGCTCCTCCACCGTCTGGCAGAGGCTCTGGACGAACATGTCGGCCATCCCTGTCACCAGCCCGTGACGGCGGGTCTCCTCTTCCTTCATGAAGGCGAGGACCTGCCTGACAGAGTCGGCCATCTGGCCGGAGAGCCGCCGCTCCGCCTCCTGACCTCCCGCCTCGTGCCCCTGCTGGTAAGCCTCGCTCTTCAGCCGTTCCAGCTCGTCAGGGTGGAGCGAGATGACGGGGTCCGGTTCGGGCATGTCCTCCCCGTCCTCCATCTCTTCCGTCTCGGCCACGACCGGATCATGACGGGAGAAATCCTCGAGGCTCTCGCTGAAGGCTCTGCTCCCGGCCAGAGAGGACGACATGGCCGGGTCCGCAGGATGCTGCACGTCATCCCCCCCCGGTCTCATTCGATGATCTCGTCATCAGACGAAGATGGCGAAATGTCGATCTCACCATCATTGGCCATGTTCTTGATGAGCGTGATCAGCTCCATCTGGGCCGCCTCGGCATCACGCAGACGCACGGCACCCAGCCCCCTGATCTCGTCCTCCATGAGACCCGCCGCACGCTTGGACACACACCCGAAAAAGAGCTGGCGGATGCTCTCGTTGGCTCCCTTGAGGGCCAGCGGAAGACGGCTCTTGGCCTCACCGTCACGGTTGATGGCCGCCATGACACGCATCATGTCATCCGGCGTCAGACGCTTGATGTCGTCGAAGGTGAACTTCAGCTTGTTCACCTTCTCCATGTCCTCCTCACTGCGGCGGCCGAGCTGTTCCGTCAGGCTGGCTTCCGTCTTGCGGTCAAAGTTGTTGTACACCTCCGCCACGAAGGCATAGCTGTCCCGCTTGGTGGAGCGGCCAAAGGCAGTGATGAGTTCCTTGCGGAGGGTCATCTCCAGGCTCTCCAGCACGTCCTTGCTGACCGGACTCATGTGCAGGATGCGCATGATGACATCCGTGGCAAATTCCTCCGGGAACAGCGACAGGACACGGGCCACATGCGCCGGTGAAATGTAGCTGAGAATGACGGCGACCGTCTGTGGCTGCTCGTTGCGCAGATAGTTGGCCAGAGCGGTCTCCGGCATGTTGCCCATCTTGGCCCAGACGCTTCGGCCTGAAGGTCCCCTGATGTCCTCCATGATCTTCTCGACCATCTCGGCGGGAAGGGCACGCTTCAGGTAATCTTCCGTCGTCTCGTAACTGCCGACGAAACCGTCCGAGCTGGCGAATTTCTGCGAGAACTCATTGCAGACCGCCTCCACCAGGGACGCCTTGACCAGCCCCAGCGAGGCCATGGCCTTCGAGATGTCCCGGACCTCATCCTCCTGGAGGGACCGGAAGATGCGGGCGGACTTTTCCTGCCCGATCGCCAGCATCAGGATGGCCGCCTTCCGGCTGCCTCCCATTCCTGCCGTCAGGCTGGGCGGGGTTGCGTCAGGCGGCAGGGCCTCATTTCCCGCCCCGCCAGAAATACCCTGTTCTGCCATGATTGCGTCTCCTCAGCTTTCTGTCTTGGGAGGCTCAGGCTCTGCCAGCCAGTTGCGGACAACGGCGACCGCATCGTCAGGATTTTCCTCGACACGCTGCATGACACGGGCCAGAGCCTCGCGGCGCATCTCGCCTTCAACACCGTCCACGCTGATCCGGTCACTCCGGCCACCCTCACCGGCGGCAGCCTCACCGGCTGCCCCGGCACCACCCAAGCCAGCCCCTTCGGCCCCGGCGGCGGTCTCATCCTCCGCTCCCTTGCGGGCACGCCGCAGGATCGGTCCCAGCAGCATGGCGGCCGCCCCCAGAACGAGAAGTATGGGCACGATCCACTCGGCCAGATAGATGATCATGTCACGGGTGAAGAACGGCGTGTCCTCATGCGGCAGGTCGGCACCGCCATCCACACGGAAAGGCATGGACACCACGTTGACCTCATCCCCCCGACTCCTGTCATAGCCGATGGCCGTCTGGACGAGCTGGGTCAGACGTCTGACCTCCGCCTCATCCAGAGGTTTCCACGAAGGCTTGCCATTCTTGTCCGCCGTGACGGTGCCATCCACCATGACGGCCAGGCTGATGCGGGACACCCGGGGGCGTGTCTGGTTGATGACACGGGTCCGCTTGCCGATCTCGTAATTGTTCGTCTCGTCCGTCCGCTCCTCGCTGGAGCCGGTGCGGTTGTTCCCGGCATTGGCGTTCGGCAGGTTGTTGCCCACGCTGGTGTTCTGGTTGGCCTCGGTATTGGCACTCTTGTCGGAACTCGTGCTCTGGGACCGCAGGACCTGCTGGTTGGGGTCGTAGGATTCATCCGTTTCATGGATGATGTCCGTGTTCATCGTCACGGCGGCCCGGGCACGTACATGCCCCATGCCAAGCGTGGGTGTCAGGATGTCTTCCACGGCCTGGGCCAGACGCTGCTCCTCGGAGTGACGCTGCTTTTCCAGCGACGATTCTTCTCCGGCAAGGCTGTCAGGATCACCCGGACGGGCCAGAACGTCGCCCCGTGTATCCACGATGGAAATGCCATGCGTCCGCAGCCCCGGCACGGCCGCCGACACCAGATTCTGGATGGCCGCAATGGCGTCCTCGGACACGGCACCGGACCGGCCGACATCCAGTATCACGCTGGCCTGGGACGGGTTCGTCTCCGTGGAGAACAGGTCACGGTGGGGCAGGACAAGATGCACCCGCACGTTGCGCACGCCATGAATCAGACGGATGGACCGCTCCAGCTCCCCTTCCAGCGCACGGGTCTCATCAATCCCCTGCTCGAACTGGGTGCTGGTGAGCGTGCCGCTCCTGTCGAACAGCTCATACCCCACGGCTCCCCCACCGGGCAGGCCGGCCTTGGCCAGAAGGAGGCGTGCCTGCGCCACGTCATTGGCCGGAACATACAGGCTGCGCCCGTCCGGCCCGGTCGTCGTGGGAATGTGCGCCTTTGTCAGGTCATCGACCATCTCGGCCGCTTCATTGAGTTCCAGGTCGCCATAGAGCAGGGACATGGGGGCCGACCGGTTGTGAAAGGCGATCACACCCAATGAAAGAAACAGGAGCGCACCGACAAGCCCCAGGGCAATGAGCCTCATGCGGCCCAGACTCTTCAGCCCTTCCATAATCTTCGGCAAACGGAGCTTATCGAACTGCATATGAAGGGTATCTACCTGCTGCTTTCACCCCGGAGACGGCCCGTGCCACTTCCGGATGTTCACCATGATCTGCCCTGCTGGAAAGAGGACGACGGACTGCCTCAACTAACCTTGAGTAAGATGGCATGTAAAGTCATTCATAAGGATAATCATGAACACTCTCCTTATGTTAAGACTTCACCGTGCATAATAGGAACCGGAGGGCGGAACCCTGCCTTCCGGCATCATGAGACGGTTGGCATTCTGCTGGGTGGTCAGGCCCCGTGGCCCTTCATAGACTTCATGCGCCATGTTGGGCGTCAGCTCCGGTCGTGCCCAGCAGTCCACGCCGTTCCAGCTCTGCGTGCAGTAAGGCTGGGGCGGTGGCGTACGTTCCGGCGGGTTGCACCAGTCCTCGCCTTCCTCCAGATACCCTGCCTGACACTCCCTCCCGGTCAGCCTGCTGACCATGTAATCGGGGGCACAGGCTGACAGCCCCGCACACAGGGGCAGCATGACCAGCATGTGCCTCCACATCCCCCTGCCGGAATGATACCGCCTCATCGTTCGTTTCTCTCTCATGACCGGTCTCTCACTGCCGGGATGGCAGAAGAGGCCCATGCTGGGACATGGTCTCATAATGCACCTGTTGCAGCGTGCCGGAATCGGACGTCCCCTCCTGCCCGGACGACAGAATCACGCCCGTCCCGTTCAGCAGGACCGGAACGGAGAGAACGGCATGATGAAAATGCCGTACTCCCACGAGATACTGGGACACCATGTTCACCCGGTCCGGCGTCATGTGCGCCATGATGCCGGAGAGCTTGCGGATGTTCATGGAGGTCGCAATGGCGATCAGCACATGCGGGTCCATCACGTCGAACACCGCAGCCGCCTCACGGGGGCGCATGGCCTCGTAGATGCCCACCAGCCGGGCGGCGGCATCCTGCGGAACCAGCTTGTGGTTGTCCACATGGTCGGACAGCATGGCCCGGGACTGGTCCAGCAGATGAAAGCGCATCTCCAGTGCCTTACGGGCCGAGCCAAGAATGCGCTGCTGCTCCTGCACCTGCTCCTCGGCGGGACTCACACCAACTTCCGTTGCGGAAGCGGCATGAACCATGACCGGGAGCGCACCGAGCAGGGCCATGACCATGATGATCGGCCACCGTCCCGTACGCCAACGAAAGCATGACCCGAACATCAGCCCCCCAGCGGAATGTCGGCATCCTGGTTCGCCTCGCTGATGTCCGGCGTCTGGGTCGGCCAGTGCGGATCAGGCTCGTCATCACCAGCCGGGATGCTGGCCCGGGGCGTCTCCCCGGCGGCACCGGCACCACTCCTGCGGGACACGGAAATGCGCACGTCACCCTCAAAGGACGCATCTTCATGGATGGCACACCCTGTCGGGTTGCCCATCTCGATCACGCAGTCCGAGATGCGGGCACCGGCACCGGCAGAAAGCCGGGGCGTGGTGAAGGTCACACTGGACACGTGACCGTCAATGATGACGGATTCAGCCTCGACCCGGCCATCCTTCATCACGCCCGTGTCGGTGATGCAGAGCTGTCCCCCCTGGAGTTCGACATGCTCCACCTCACCGGCAATACGCAGGGTCCCGTCCAGGGTACCGCAGAGATTTTCCACGACGAGGCCATTGGGGATGAAACCGTCCTGCTGTTTTGAATCAGACATTCGCTATTCCTTCATCTGTGCGCCACGATCATGGCCATGATTCGGATGATGAAACAAGGCCAATTTAAGACATAATATCAGGAACTATCCCGTTGAACGCACTGTTAACCTTCTTAAACCTTCATGTCATTCCATAAAGGGATCAGAATGGAAGAACACTGTCGAGCACCTTCTGGCCATAACGGGGCTGCTGGTACTGCGAGAGCTGACCACGCCCGCCATAGGAGATCCGAGCCTCGGCGATGCGGTCATGCGTCACCACGTTGTCTTCCGAGATGTCCTGCGGCCGCACGACACCACTGACCATGATCTGCCGCAGCTCACCATTCACCCGCACTTCCTGCCGGGCCACGACCACGAAATTGCCATTGGGCAGCACCTGCGTGATCACGCCCGCCAGGGTCAGCGTGACCGTGTCAATGCGCCGGATCGTCCCGGCCCCATTGTTGGAACTGGAACTGTTCGTCTGGAGCGCATCGGCACTGGTCAGATGCGACAAGGCATTGCCCTTGAAGCCGAACAGGCTGGGGATGCCAAACACCTCAGCCCCGCTGCCGGACGCCGTCGTGTTGTTGGTCACGTTGGCCGTATCGGCCACCTGTATCTTCACCGTCAGGAGATCACCGGCCTGTGCCGCCCGCTGGTCCTTGAAGAAGGCCCGGCTCCCGGGCCGCCAGAGGCTTCCCGCCTCGGTCGGAGGGGCCTGAAGAGGCGGGCTGGGCATGGTCACGGGCCGATAATCCGGTGCCTGTGTGGGGTCGGCCGTCCGTGTCATGCGGGGAAGATGCCCCAGCTCGCTCATCATGCCTGCTCCCATGCAGCCGGTCAGCCCGGTCAGGAATGTCACGAGGGCCATCATCGAAAGACCTTTGCGGCATGACTGGATCATGGGCGACTCCCGTCCAGCAGCAGGCTGCTCACGCCCAGACGCTTCACCTCCTCTGAATCAGTCGGAATGGCCGTGGAGGACGCATCCACCCGCACCTCGCCTGATCCCGTCACCTTGCCGATCAGGACCATCCGGCTTCCCAGATTGAGGGCATGGACAAACTGGCCGCTGCCACCATCTTCCAACGCACGGCCCGTGGCGGTGAGCCTGATGCCCGTGCTGCTGTAGCTGAGCAGGACCGGGTCTCCCCGGTGAACGAGGATCGCCCGCCGCAGGTCCGTCCCCTGCACAGGTTCCCCCGCCCCGACCGTACGGACAAGGGCCATACCGATCATGCGCTCCGACTCTGGCAGGGAGCGGGCCAGAGGCGGCACGGTGCCTGAAAAGGCCGGGTCGATATGCATGTCATCCGGCTGTATGATGTGACCGGACGGCAGGGCATGGTCATACACCATCACCGGCTGCACCGGCCTGATGCTTCCCCGCAGCGTGAAACTGTCCGCTCCGGTTTCTCCCGCCGGGTGGGCAGGCTGCACGGTCGCCGTGAACAGGCCGGTCTTGTGATCCCAATTCAGGTTCTGGAGGCTGACAGGATCAGCCTCGCTCTCTCCGGCCACGACGGGCGTAAACCCCGTGATGTCCACCACGACACTGCCACCGCCGCCATCCTGCATGATCGCCCTGCGGACAAGGGCCGCATAATCATCCCGCCCCAGCACGTGCCCCGCACGGGTCAGGGACAGGCTGGTGGATGAAGACTGGTCATCCCAGTCCACGCCATACTGGTCGGCCAGTGCGATGAGCTGGCTTCCACCGATGGTGATGGTCTTGCCCGGGGCCGGGGCCGGCCCCAGCAGGCGATCCTGCCCCCGTTCCAGCCCGTCGAACACGTCGGACAGGTAGACGGAAGGCCCATGCACCACGCCGGAGGGCCGCAGGGTTGCCGCCATGACATGCCCGGCCAGCAGGCCGCCCGCCAGCACCATCCCCAGCCGGGACCAGGCCAGAAGACGGTTCCGCCCGCCCCGCTGACATCTGCCGAGAGATACCATGCCGTCCCCCAGCCTCAGCGCAGGTTCGTCAGAGTCTGGAGCATCTCGTCGGATGCGGTGATGCTCTTGCTGTTCATCTCGTAAGCACGCTGTGCCGTGATGAGGTCAGTAATCTCCGTCACCGCATTGACGGCCGATTCCTCCACGAATCCCTGACGGATGGTACCAAACCCCGTCGTTTCCGGATTCCCGATGACCGGATCGCCGGATGACGTCGTCTCGGTGAACAGGTTCTGCCCCATTGCGGCCAGACCGTTCTCGTTCTGGAAGGTCGTGAGCTGGATCTGCCCGGCGACCTGGGAGTTCGCCTGCCCGGAGAGGGTGTACTGTACCTGTCCCGTCTGGTCGATCGTGATGTTCTCGGCATTGTTCGGGATGGCAATGTTCGGTGTCAACGGGTAGCCGTCCGCCGTGACGATCGTGCCATCCTGGGACAGGGAGAATGTCCCGTCCCGGGTATAGGCATATTCACCATTGGGCAGCAGGATACGGAAATATCCCCGGCCCTCCACGGCCAGGTCCAGCGCATTGCCCGTCTGGGACAGGGTCCCCTGCTCGTTGATGCGGTAGATGGCTGCCGTGCGGACACCAAGCCCCACCTGCGCCCCGGCAGGCACACGATAGCCCGTGTCGGAACTCATCGTCCCGACCCGGCGGAGGTCCTGATAGATCAGGTCCTGAAACTCGGCACGACGCCGCTTGTAACCGGTCGTCGTCATGTTGGCGATGTTGTGGGATATGGTTTCCACATTGGTGGACTGAGCCTGCATACCCGTGGACGCAACATCAAGTGATCTCAGCATAACATGGACATCCTCAAGACTCTGCCATCACCTGCGCCTTCCGGAACGCAGGGCCACCCTGATGATGGCAGGCACAAAAACGCATTGATTGTGCCTTTCCATAGACCGACACAAAAACCATTATCAAGGTCAATTATGACATATTTCCACAAATAGCCTTACAAAATAAAAGGACTGTTAGCGAATTTCATGTCATGAACGCTCAGTTTCAGCAAAAATCCTTTCAATAATCATGGATAAATGACATCATGTGATGATCTTTCAACATGACATAGCCTTTAGGAAACAGCCTTCATGGATGTGACCGGTTATCTTGCCCTCTCGCGCATTGATGCACTGACACGAGGGCTTGAGGTTACGGCCAACAATCTGGCCAACAGCAGCACGGACGGCTTCAAGGAGCAGCGTGTCCTCTTCTCCGACTATCTCTCCCGCCAGCATGGGGACAACCTGATCAATGGCGAGAACGTCCTGAAATACAACCAGGACCGGTCCACCTATGTGGACACGCTGCAGGGTGAACTGCGCCAGACAGGCAACCCGCTGGACCTTGCCATCAATGGTCCGGGCTATTTCATGGTCCGCACGCAGCAGGGCATCCGGCTGACCCGCAATGGCCAGTTCCACCGCAGCGGGGACGGTGGCATCGTCGATTCTTCCGGGAATCCCCTGCTGGATGACCAGCGTCAGCCCATCACCCTGAACCCGGATGACCAGATACTGCCTCTCGGCATCGGATCGGACGGCATCATCTCGACGGAAAAAGGGGACATCACCCGTCTGGGCCTCTCGACAGTCGACAACCCCAACACGCTCCATGCGGAAGGGAACCACCTCTTCCGCCCGGCCAACGAGACTGACCTCAGGGCCGTTCCGGCACAGGAGATCCGGCAGGGGATGCTGGAATCCAGCAACGTCAATGCCGTGGAGGAGACGACGGCCATGATCAGGACACAGCGGGAATATGACCTCAACTTCCAGCTGCTGCAGACCGAATTCACCCGCCGCCTGAATGCCATCGACAAGATCGCGACGGAAGTCACGACCTAGTTTTTGACATGGATCAAGAATAATGGCCAAATATGGGCATTCAGTTCAACTGCGGTTAATTTTCACGCCGTAGACTGCTCCCGGATGAGGTGACCTCATCCTGACATTTCTGGCCTTCAGGCCAGTCCCTCATTCCGGGAGTAGAGATTATGGACCTTGGCCTGTCCCTCAATATCGCCACATCCGGCCTCAAGGCCATTGAGAACGAACTTTCGACGGCTTCCAACAACGTCACGAACGCCTCAACGCCAGGATATGTCTCGGAAACCGCCAACACGTCCTCCACCGTGGTGTCCGGGCTGGGCGTGGGGACGACATCAGCCCCCAACCAGCTGAACATATCCAGACCGTTGCAGGACGCCCTTTACCAGCAGAACGCCCGTGTCGCCGGCCTCACGGCGACCAGCAACTCGCTGGCTGCCGTCTCGTCCGTGCAGGGCACGACGACAGGCTCCGACGGTGCCAACACCATCGGCACACTGACCAACAATCTCCAGAATGTCAGCACGGCCTTCATCAGCCTTGCAAACACGCCACAGAACAGTGCCTCCCAGCAGGGAGTGATTTCTGCCGCCCAGACGCTGGTCAGCAACATCCACACATTGTCCTCGGTCTATCAGGCCCAGCGGCAGGGAGCGCAGGATGCCATCACCAGCACGGTCTCCGGCATCAACACCGACCTGACGACCATCGGGCAGCTCTCCCAGCAGATCATGCTCGCCCGCACCTCCCACGCCGACACGGCAGACCTCGCCAACAAGCGGCTTGAAGCCATGCAGAGTCTTTCCAGCAAACTTGGTGTCACCTTCACCGAGAAACCCAACGGAGACATGACCGTCAGCACGCAGGACGGCACACGCCTGCCCACACGGCCGGACCAGCTCAACCTCCCCGACGGCCAGTTCCAGGCCCCCAGCTCCACATGGCCTCTTTCCACCAAGGCAGCCTCCCTCACCCCCAGCATGTACCACGCCACGGATGGCAGCGACAAAGGTGTCCCGGGCATCATGCTGGCGGGAAAGGACATCACCTCCCATCTGACGGACGGCACGCTGGGAGCCAACCTGACCCTGCGGGACAGGACCTACCCGCAGATGCAGGCCCAGCTTGATTCCTTCAGCTACACACTCATCAACCGCTTCAATGCGGCGGGTGTCCCCCTCTTCAACAACGGGACCTCCCAGCCCCTGTCATCCGCCCCCAACAGGACGACACCAGACGGCATGGTGGGTCTCTCCTCGCAGCTGGCCGTGTCGGACAGCTACCAGCAGTCTCCCTCCCTGCTGACCGCCTCGGGGCCCGACAACAGCCATGTCAACTTCACGCTCAATGCGGTGCTGAAACAGGCCATGAGCAGCAGCCAGGACTACACATCCGGCGGGCTGGCCGCGCCCACCTCATCCCTCGGGCCGGATGGCACGCAGAGCACGGGTTATGAAGGAACGCTCGGCCTCATCGATCTGGCCACGTCCCTGACAACCAGCCAGGCCGGTGTCATCAGCCAGGCGAGCAGCAGCCTCTCCACGGCCACGTCCATCCAGACATCCCTCTCCACGAAGGTGTCCAGCGTGTCCGGCGTGGACGTGAACAGCCAGATGGCGGCCATCGTGACGCTGAAGAACTCGTACTCGGCAAATGCCAAGGTCGTCTCCATGGTGCAGTCCATGTTCAGCACGCTGCTGGATGCCGTGCACTAAAAATCCTGATCCATGACGGCCCGTCCCCGACCGGCCGGGCCGTCTCTGCCCCTCACCCTTCCACCACCACAGACCATGACAGGAGCGCAGCCCCATGAGCATGACCGTTGGCCAGTACGGCACCGCCGGAACGAGCCTGATCCTCAACGAAGGCATCAGACAGATACAGGCCGAACAGAGTTCGGTGGCCTGGCAGACCTCCCAGGGGACCGTCTCCTCCAGCATCTCGGAGCTGGGCAGCAGTCAGCAGACGACCCTGTCCCTCAGCCCGAAACTGGCGGAACTGGGAGCCTACCAGAGCAACATCTCCTCCATACAGAACCGCCTTTCCCTCAGCTCCACGGCCCTCAAGCAGATCACCGATCTGGCCCAGTCACTCAACACCCAGCTGCTGGGGATGATGTCCTCCGAAGGCAGTCTCAGCTCCACCTCCAGTGCGGCGGCTGACAGTGCCCGGCTTGGCCTGAACAATCTGGGCACGATCCTCAACACGGCGGATGGCAACGGGTACATCTTCGGCGGCCACGCCACCTTCACGCCTCCTGTCGCCACCCCCTCCACCCTGGGGGACAGCCAGCTGGCCCAGACCATTTCCGGCCTCGTCTCCGGGCTGAATGACAGCAACAGCGACACGATCTTCTCGAAGGCCACATCCGCCAGTGCGGACAACAGCACCAGCATGAGCGTCTTCTCCTCCACCCTTTCCCTGCCGGCGGACCAGGCCGTGTACCAGCGTGCCTCGGACATCATCGGTCCCGACCGTGAGACGCTGAATGTCGGTGTCGTCGCCACGGAGGGCGGCCAGTCCTCCAGCACCTCCACCGGCTCGCCGATACGGGACCTGATGCGGGACATGATGATCATGACCTCCATGAAGGGCATGTCCACGACGACGCCGGGTTTCAGCAACCTTGTCCGCACGTTGCACAACTCCCTGACCGATACGACAAACCAGCTCATCGACATGAACACCACCATCGGGGTCACGCAGAACACCCTGACCCGTCGGCAGGGCATCTATTCCAGTGTCCAGCTCTCCATAAAGGAGCAGCTTTCCAACAATCTGGACGTCAACCTTGCGGAGGTGGCCACACGCTCCTCGGATCTCAGCCTCCAGCTGAAGGCCTCCTTCTCGCTCATTGCCGACATGAAGAACATGTCCCTGGCGGACTATCTCTGACCCCACCCACCAGAGCCTCATCAGCCTGACAGCGGGCCGTCTTCCACCAGGAAGGCGGCCCGTTTTTTTCATGCCTAGGCAGATGGCCGGATCATCAATTTATGGAAAATAAGGCAAGCTTTGCACAGGATATTTCTACCGCCCCTCCATGAGGAAACCCTAGAAAAGGCCGTAACGCCAGACCCCACGAGGCGTTGAACCGTCATCAAGGTCACTATGGAGACAGTCATGAATCATACTGGAAAAACAGACATATCCCATGACACCCTTCTGTCCGCCTACAGGCGCATGAAAACGATCCGTGCGTTCGAGAACCGTCTGCATGAGGACTTCAAGGCTGGCATCGTCCCGGGCTTCACCCATCTCTATGCGGGACAGGAAGCGGTGGCCGTCGGCATCTGCAGCCATCTGACCGATCAGGACCAGATCGCCAGCACCCATCGTGGTCACGGCCACTGCATCGCCAAGGGTGTCGATGTCATGGCCATGATGAAGGAAATTCACGGCCGGCAGGGCGGCATCTGCAAGGGCAAGGGCGGCTCCATGCACATTGCCGACCTGAGCAAGGGCATGCTGGGGGCCAATGGCATCCTTGGGGCCGGGGCTCCACTGGCCTGTGGTGCCGCCCTCGCCGACAAATTGGAGGGCAAGGGCCATGTTGCCGTCGTCTTCGGTGGTGATGGCGGCGTGAATGAGGGAGCCGTGCTGGAGAGCATGAATCTGGCCAGCGTCTGGAAGCTGCCCCTGATGTTCGTCGTGGAGAACAACGGTTATGCCCAGTCCACACCACAGCACAGGACAACCTCCGTCAGCAGCTATGAGGACCGGGCCAGAGGCTTCGGCATGCCTGCCGTCACGGTGGACGGGCTGGATTTCTTCGCCGTCTACCGTGCGGCCGGGGAGCTGATCGCCAGAATGCGGGCCGGAGGCGGACCTGTCCTTCTGGAATGCCGGACCGTCCGTTTCTACGGCCATTTTGAGGGAGACACCCAGCGTTACCGCCCTGCCGGAGACGTGAAGAACGCCTGGGAAGAACGGGACTGCCTGCGCCGCTTCGCCCGGACATCAGGCCTCAGCCCGGCGGAACTGGAAGCAGTGGACCGGGACGTGGAGCAGCTGGTCGATGCTTCCGTGCAGGAAGCACTCAAGGCCCCGCACCCTGCCCTGAATGAACTCCATGACGGCGTGTACGTCTCCTACTGAACCCATCATCTGAAGGAAAATCTGTCATGACCAGACATATCTCGCTGAAATCAGCCATCACCGAAGCTCTGGATCAGGAAATGGCCAGAGACCCGAAACTGCTCATCTTCGGGCAGGACACCGCCGGTGGTGTCGATGCTGGGGGAGAAACGGATACATGGGGTGGCGTGCTTGGTGTCACCAGGGGGCTCTATACCCGTCATGGTGACCGGGTGATTGATGCGCCCCCCACCGAGATGGCCTATGTCGGGGCTGCCGTCGGAGCCGCCCTCTCCGGCTTCCCCGTCGTGGCGGAAGTCCCGTTCATCGACTTCATGGGCGTCTGTTTCGACCAGCTGCTGAGCCAGGCCGCCAAAATGCGCTACATGTTCGGCGGCACGGCCGAAATCCCGCTTGTCGTCCGCACGATGGTCGGGGCGGGCATCAATGGTGCGGCGCAGCACTCCCAGATGCTGACGGCCATGTTCACCCACATTCCGGGCCTGAAGGTCGTCTGCCCCAGCACGCCGCATGATGCCAAGGGGCTGATGATCGAGGCCATCCGGGACCGGGGCCCCGTAATCTTCTGTGAACCGAAATATCTCTACGAGACGACCGGCCCCGTTGCCGAGGCTCCTTACGCCATCCCCTTCGGGCAGGCCCATCTCGCCAGGGAAGGGCGTGACGTCTCCATCGTCACCTACGGGCCGATGGTCCCCCGAGCACTGGAGGCCGCCACCCGGCTGGCAGAAACGGGAATCGAGACCGAGGTCATCGACCTGCGGACCCTCTCCCCGCTGGACATCGCCACGGTCCTGAAGTCCGTACAGAAAACAGGCCGGCTTGTGGCGGCTGATGAAGCACATCCCCGCTGCAACATGGCCACCGACATCGTGGCGCGGGTCACCGGGCAGTGCTTCACCAGCCTGAAGTCCGCCCCGCAGATGGTCAGTGCCCCGCACACGCCCGTACCCTTCTCACCCGTGCTGGAAAAGGCCTACATCCCCGGTGCGGAGCAGATCATGGCCGCCGTGACCAGAACCATGTCATGACGCAGACATGCCAGCTGATGAAAATGACACCATGACCATCCAGAAACATGACGATACCGTAACTGTCAGCCATGAGGCCGCCATGGGCCTCGTGCAGGCGGTCCTGAAAGAAAGTGCCCGGCAGCAGCTTCCCGTCTCCGTCGCCATCACGGATGCGGGCGGGCATCTCCAGGCTTTCGGCCGGAGTGACGGCGCAGCCTTCCTGACCGTCGACATCGCCATCGACAAGGCATGGACGGCCTCCTCCTTCGGCCAGCCGACCCATGTCTGGAACCAGATCGTGCAGGACCCGGGCATGGCTCCCCTTGCCAGCAGACCACGCCTTCTGACCGTCGGAGGCGGCTGCCCGCTCTTCGTGAACGGCAGACTGGCCGGTGGCATCGGCGTCTCCGGCGGCACCCATGAACAGGACAGGGTACTTGCCGAACAGGCCCTGAACAGTCTGGGATTTGAGATCGCCTGAAGAGGCCACCTCCAGTCCCGCAGAACGACAGCACGGGCCATTCTTCCTGCGGAGGAATGGCCCGTTCCTGATGACCTGCCGCTCCCCCGCAAGGAAAAGGTAATAAGTTACTTAATAGAAAACGGCCCGTTTGCTATAGGAAGGGAACATTTCCCCCGAGACGGAACATATCATGCCGCAGATGACCATTGCCTTGGGCCTGAATGAAGAGAACCTGCTCCCGACCCTGATCACGATCCGGTCCGTCATGGAGCACACGGCATATAAGGAGGACATCAGCTTCACGATATTTTCGGACGGGGTGAACAGACATGCGACCAACCTCGTCAAGGACATTCTGACACGGCACGGCCATGCCCATTCCTTCGTGAACCTGCACGACCTCCTGGCCGGGTTCGCCTATGGAGACATCATCCGCAGCAGCCTGCTCTATCCTCTGCTCATCCCGCAATATTTCACGTCAAAAGATTTCGTGCTCAGTCTTGGCACCCATTCCTTCGTCCGAGGGGATGTCCTGACCCTGCTGGACGGTTTTCCCGAAGACAGAAAAATCGGTGCCGTCCGCTGCATGATGCATGGTCACAGACAGTACGGCCAGTTCTACGGGCTTGACCATGAAGCCACACATGTCCTCGGGCTGGACAACCCCCGCGACTATTTCAGCCGCAACCTGCTTCTCTTCAACAGGGAGGCCATCTCTCCCGTGGAAGGACAGGCCTGCATCCAGCTGCTTGACGAAGGCTGGCGTGCCCAGGATGAAGCCATCCTGAACCACCTCTTCCACCGATCATGCCATCTCTTCCCGCAGAAATGGAATGTCCAGATGGACCTGCTGCAGGAACCGGATGACGCCTTTCACGACCCCGTGGCCCAGGAGCTGGCCAGAGGCAGGAACGCCATGAAGCTCTGCCAGTTCTCCAGTCCCATGAACCCCGAAGAGGCTGGAACAGCCCTTGAGCGGATGGATGGGCCCGTTCAGGAGTACAGGAAAACGGCTGCCGCCGTCATGCAGGATGTCAGACATCAGGCACCCCACGCCATGTTCGGCTCCATGTGGAACACGCTGCTCTCCATGAAATGACGACCACCCTTCCCCTTCCTGTCCCCTGCACGACCACGCCTCCAAGAGTACGCCATGTCCATCGTTCCGATCGTCATATCCATAAACAACAGCTACGTCATTCCGGCCATCACCACCATGCGGTCCGTTCTGGACTCGGTTTCCTACAGGGACCGCATCAAGTTCGTCATTTTTCACAAGGAACTTGAACAGCAGGCCATGGACCTCATGACGGCCATGGTCTCCCGCTCTGGCGGGGAAGTCTCCTTTCTCAACATGAAGCACGCCTTTTCAGGTGTTCTTGATGACGACGTGAAGCAGATCGAGATGTATTATTCGCTGCTCATCCCGCAATATATGAAGAATTATGAGTTCGTCTTTTCTCTTGATGCCGACATGCTCGTGTCAGGGGACATTCTCTCCCTCATCCCACAGATGCCTGCCAACAAGAAGATAGGGGCCGTCCGCTGCGCCTTCCGCAACACCCTGCTGCCCCCCGACGTGAGGTCTCCACTGCAAGATGAGACCATCAAGGTGGGTATCCAGGATACCAGGAACTACTTCAATGCCGGGCTGATGCTGTTCAACATGAAGGAGATCGACTACGAGGACAGCGTCAACTGCATCCGGTTCATCCTGCGTGACTGGCCGGGACATGGCGAAAGCATCCTCAACCATGTCTTCCACGATTCAACGTATTTCTTCTCTTTCAGATGGAATTTCCCGATGACCTTCATCCCCGACAAGGTCATGAATTTCCACCCGGACATCCAGCATGACATCGTCGCAGGCCGCAGGGACCCGAAGGTCCAGCACTTCCTGTTCATTTCCAAGCCCTGGCATGAAAATCATCAGGGCCTGCTCGATATCAACAAGGGGTCTCCCGGCAGCCGTCTCACGGACTATCTGGAGGAGTACAGGAAGGCCATATTTGCCGTCATGAAGGAAGCCGCCCAGCTCATGCCCCGCCTCATCTGCGGTCCGGCATGGGACGACATGGAAAAGCTCGTGACCTCCCGGGAGCCGTCCTCTCACTGAGACCTCACGAAAAAACGCCACCGTGTTTCCACGATGGCGTTTTCCATGACCTTACCTGAAAAGCCCGACCCCGGAGGGCCGGACCATCCCCCATTACTGGAACAGGGACAGGATGTTCTGGGACTGACCGTTGGCAATGGAGAGAGACTTGATGCCAAGGGACTGCTTGGTCTGCAGGGAGGTCAGCTTGGCAGACTCGGCGGACATGTCGGCATCCGTCAGGGCACCAGATGCTGCCGTCAGGGAGTCGGAAGACTTCTGACCATAGGCACTCATGGAGTCGATGGTCTTCTGGTTGGAACCCAGGTCAGACGTGACGTTCGTCATGGCCACGATGGCCTTCTGGACCGTCTGGATCATGCCAGAAACAGCTGCCTTCGGATCGGTGGAATTGGACGCCAGGGAAGCACCCGTGGCACTGGCCGTCAGGAAGACGTTGGCGGTCGGGTCAGAACCGGCCGTGCCGTTGGCTGTCAGGCCCAGAACATCGGTCAGGGTAGCACCCTTGGCACCGGTCGTGGCGGAGACGAGGCTGCCGTAACCGGTCAGTGTCTGTGTGTCACCCTGAAGACCGCTGACGAAGGTCAGCTGGTTGGCACTGATGCCAAGACCGTCAGCCGTTCCGCCTGTCGTGCCGCCGGCCAGCAGGTTGATTCCCTTCACCGTGGCGTTGCGGGCGATGGTGTCGATGGTCTTCATGTACCCTGTCAGCTCCTTGTCGAGCTGGCCGAGGGATGTCGTGTTGCCCAGGTTGTTGCCGACGCTGGTCACGGCGTTCTGAACATCCTGAAGGACCTTGATGATGCTGTTGGCAGCAGAGTTGGTGGAGCTGACGATCTGGGAAGCGTAGCTCAGGCCGTCATTGACGGCACTCTGGCCAGCAATGTCACCACCGATCTGGGAAGAAATACCAAAGGCAGCCGGGTTGTCGGAAGCATTGGCAACCTTCTTGCCAGTAGAAACGGCGTTTTCCGTGCTGGCCAGATCACTCTGTGTCGTGTTCAGCGTTTCCAGGGCAACCATGGAGGACTGGTTGGTATTGATGGAAAGACTCATGGTCTTTTCTCCTTGCGCATCTTTATTGAAAACCAACGACGTTTCGTTGACAGATGCATAGAACCACAGAAACTTTACATGTTTCTTACAAGGATGACCTTAAAATAGACCATGATGACATGGCCTATTCCTGTCCACCTCCGGCACGCTGCCGCAGGTAAGGCCGGGGGCTGAGCAGACGCCCCGGTACCGGCATGGCGATCTCATCCGAGAAATGCGGTCCGGCCCCGGTCTCCTGTACGGCACTCTCCTCCACTCTGGCTTTTGCCTGCTCGAAAGCCTCCTTCTGCCTCACGATCTCCTCTTCCAGCTGCCGCATCAGCTCCCTGGCCGACTCCATCGTGCTGCCCAGCCCGGCTTCCTGCCGCTCCGACCGCTCCAGGAGACCGGCAAGGGAATCGGCCGTCTCTCTGGTCATCTTCTGCTGGTCCGTCAGGTCTTCCTCGGCATTGCGGGCACGCTCCAGAAGGACGGACAGCCGCCTGTCCCCCTGGGTGACCTCATGACGGACACGCTCGAACATGTGGTTCATCTGTTCCGTCGAGGCATCCAGCGTGGCCACCATCTCATTGAGGGCCTTGTAGGATTCCCGGATGACGTTCAGCCTCCTGACGATCAGGCGGGAGCTGATGATCCCGGCGATCAGGACGACCATCAGGATGATCTCGATGATGAGCTGACTATTTTTCAGAAGCATGATGTCCCCCCTGCTCCGCTGCATGATGATCCACCGAGGCGGAACCGAGAGAGGCCAGAAGTTCCGGCGTCAGATCATCCTCCAGCGGAATGAGCCTCTGATCGATCCGGACGGCCTGCATCCGGTTCAGCCGCCCCAGAGTGCCTTCAAAAATCGGTGTCCCGTCACATTCCATCCTCACGTGATGTGGTGTCTCCCCCTTGCTGGGAAGATGGAGAACGCTCCCTTTCTTCAGGGCCAGAATCTGTGACAGCGGAAATGATGCCGTCTCGAACACGGTCGAGACGGTGACGCTCGTTTCCATGATCTCGGAAATGAGGTGATTCTCCCAGATGGAATCGTTGCCGAAATTCTCACCCATGAACTGCTGGGACAGCTTCTCCCGCACGGGTTCCAACGTGGCATAGGGGATGACGATGTCCATGTCCCCGCTGCGGTCCCCCATGTCGATGTGAAAACGGGCCGCAATGGCCGCATTGGAAGGCCGTGCGATCACCGCAAGGCTGGAGCTGATTTCCAGCCGCTCGAACGAGAGGTCCACCTTGCCTACAGGGGCAAACGCCTCGGACAGGTCCGCCAGCGTGATGACGATCAGTTTCTCTATGAGGGCCCTTTCCAGGGCCGTGTGGGGGCGATTCTCGATGATCTTGGGGCCGGCTCCCCGCTCCCCTCCCATCAGTATGTCCACTATGGAATAGGACAGGGACGAATCCACGACCACCAGCCCGTAATTCTGCCACGGCTCCGCCCGGAAGACGGAAAACAGAGAGGAAGACGGCACCTCCCCCATATAGTCCCCGAAGCGCAGGGACCGCATGTTCTCCATGGTGATGTCGACATTGTCATTCGTGAAGCCACGCAATGTCGAGGACAGGAAACGCACCAGCCGGTCGAACACGTTCTCCAGCATGGGCATACGCTCATAGGCCACGAAACCGGCCTTGATGATGCGTTCCATCCCGCTTTCCTCCCGCATTGCGGAGCCGGAAAACGCATTGCCCAGCATGGCATCGATGGCGGACTGGTCCAGCGCATGGCCGTCCTCTTCACCATCACTGCCCTCATGCACGTCGGCCCCGGCAGAGGGTGTCTCCTCCTCTGCCGGGGCGTCCTGTGCGGCTGTATCCGGGCCGGGCGTCTCCTGTGCGTCCGGCCCTTCTGTCAGGCCAGACCGACCGGCCTGTGCCTGCTCATCTTCATCCGCCATTGGGTCCAAGTCCACCTTACTGGGTTAGAAGTTCCGTGATGTAAATGTTGGTGACGTTCAGCGGGGCAAAAGCCACCCGCAGGCGTCTCAGCAGGGCCTCGCGCAGCCGGTAGAAACCGCTGCCATGCAGGTCCTGCGGGCGGCTCTCATGCAGGTATGTCTGGAAGATGTCCTGCACTTCCGGAATCCGCCCCTGCAGGGTGGCCAGGGTGTCCGCCCCTTCCACCTCGACGCTGGCCGTCATCTTGACGTACACCGTCCGTCCGGCCCCGTTGTCCAGATTGGCCGTGGCCGACGGAACGGAGAGAAGGAGACGGTGCGAGGCCGCCTCCCTGTTCTCTGCCACCGCTGCCTTGGCCGCCGGTTTTCCACCGCCACCGAACGGCAGGAGATGGGCCTGCCAGGCCCCCACGCCCCCGCCGATCAGAAGCAGGGGAAGGACCACGAGCAGGAGCAGTTTCTTCCTGGAGAAACCTTTCCTGCCCTCGCCCTGGGCTGCCGTTCCGTCTCCCCCAGCGTCCGGAGTGGTCGCCTCATCACTCATACGGTTCCGCTCCGTTCTCAGGCCTGGGGTTCGGGCTGTCTGGCAGCCTTTTCTACGGCATCACGCCCTTCGGCCTTTTCCGCCATGGCTGCCGTCACGCCAAAACCGGCCGAGACCGGCATGCTGGCCTCACGCATCGCCGGCTGGACGGGGGCGCATTCATCCTCCGCCCGTGCGCCCAGCGGCAGGAAGGCCTCCTCATTCAGGCGGTATCCCATACCCCAGCTCGTGATGAACGGTTTCTGGATGCCACGGACACGCAGCTTCTGCCGGATGCGGCAGACCATGACGTCGATGGTCTTGCTGATGGGCTTCTCCCGTCCCGCATACAGGGTGGAGAGGATGGCGGCCTTGTTCAGCAGGCTGCCACGACGGCGCACCATGAGGGACATGATGTCATACTCACCCTGTGTCAGCGGCAGAAGCTCCTCATCCACCAGCACCTCACGGGTGTCCTCCTTCACCGTCAGCCGCCCGACCGTGATGATCTGGCTGGTCACGCCATGATCCATGACACGCCGGACAATGGCCTTCAGCCGGGCCAGCAGCTCCACCGGTCCCACCGTGATGGGCACGCAGTCATCTGCACCGGCAGCGAGGGCCTCGGCAACATTCTGTGATGTCAGGTTCCGGGCGATGACCAGAATCGGCAGGCTGAAGCGGTTGTTGCGGATCGTCCGGATCAGCAGGGGGTCCGGGCTGGTCTGCTGGATGACCGCCACATCCGACTGGTCGTTACGCAGGGCACTGAGCACACCTTCCCGCCCGGAGATGCGCAGAAAGATGCCGCCTTCCGAGACAGCTTCGGACAGGGTGGAACAGGGACGCCCGTCCATATTCTTCGGGCTGTCACCGACACAAATCAACCGCATGGCAGTTTTCCTTTTTGTCACCGTTTCATATCCCCCCTGTTATCAAGACTTAACGCTAACACGACATTAAAATAGCCTTCCATATTTTAAATGCAATCAAAATATTCTTTTAAATAAGGACTGTTTCAGGCGAAAATCTTACCTCCATAAGGCCATTTTATGGCCTTTCTGCCAGAAAAAACCGCCATTTTTCCCTTGACGTCTCCCCCTCTGATTAATGAACTGGACATCTCTGTAAACCTCTCACGGAAGCCCGTTTCATGACCCACATTCACCTCATCAATGGTGCAAAACCCTTCGCACACTCCTCGGGGAAGCTGAATCACACCCTCCAGACTCTGGCGGCCTCCCTTCTTGAAGAAGCCGGTTTTGGAGTCGGCCAGACCATCATTGATGAAGGCTATGATACGGAAGGCGAGATCAAGGCCATCCTGAAAGCGGACATCATCATCTACCAGTTTCCGGGATGGTGGATGGGCACGCCGTGGCCCCTGAAGAAATACATGGATGAGGTCTTCACGCAGGCTCATGGCCTGTTTTACAGCAGCGACGGCCGCAGCCGTCACGATCCTTCAAAACATTATGGCTCCGGCGGCCTCCTCCAAGGCAAACGCTTCATGGTCTCGACCACATGGAACGCCCCTCTCGAGGCCTTCGAAGACGATGCCCAGTTTTTCGGCGGCGGTGGCATTGATGCCGTGCTTTTCCCGTTCTACCGGGCCCATGCCTTCCTCGGCATGGACCGCCTGCCGACCTTTCTCGCAACAGACGTGATGAAGAATCCGGACGTGGAAGGCATCAAAACGGCCTACCGGCACCATATCGAACAGGTCATCCTCCGGTGACCTGCCCTCGGGCCGGAACGACCCTGAAGCAGTAAAGAGAGCATCATGTCACATAGCCAGCTTTCCGCCCTTCAGGACGCCGTGATCCACCACTGCCCTGACAAGGTCACCCATACGGCCTTCGACTTCCTGACCCTCTATCGTACCGAGACCGTGACCGACCCCGTTCTGGTCGTTTACGAACCCCGCATCTACATCGTCGTGCAGGGGCAGAAAATCCTTCACCTTCATGAGCAGCCCCTGCCCTATGACGAGGGCGAGTATCTGATCTCCACGCTGGACCTGCCCGTCTCCGGCCAGATCACCCGGGCCTCGGCGGAAAGACCTTATCTGGCCCTGTGCATCAGCTTCTCCTCCACGGAGATGGAGCAGCTCCTCCGGGAGAGCCAGTCCGCCCTCAGCCGTCAGGCCCGGAAACTGGCCCTCCGGAAGGAAAACAGCTCTCCCATATCCGCCATGGGAGTGAGCCAGATCACCGACGACCTGCTGGATGCCCTGCTGCGGCTGGTCGGGCTGCTCGCCCGGAACGGCGACCAGAAATTTCTGGCGCAGCTCTACAAGAAGGAACTCCTCTATCTCTTTCTTCATGGCCAGCAGGGCCATGTTCTTCAGGAAACGGCCCACCTCCAGAGTGACCTCTCCCGCATCAACAGGGCCATCATCCATCTGCGCCACCATTTTCAGGAACGGTTCGAGATCGGCACGCTAGTGAAGATCGCCGGGATGGGCCAGTCCAGCTTCTACAAACGTTTCGGAGAGCTGACAGGCATGACGCCCCTCCAGTACCGCACGAAGCTGCGCCTGCAGGAAGCACGCCGCCTCATGGTACATGAAGAGATGGGCGCTGCCAGCGCAGGCTTTCAGGTAGGGTATGACAGTCCCTCCCAGTTCAGCCGTGAGTACAGGAAAACCTTCGGCCGCCCGCCCCAGGCCGACCTCCAGCACATCCGCCGCATGGGCGTGGATGCCTATACGGCCCAGCATGAAGATGTGTGGTTCTGAAGCAGACCTGCCATCCCTCCTGGAAGATTAACGTTCCATAGGCTCGCAGCCGGCCCGTTCAATCGCCGCTCTTCAGGGAAGGATGATCCCATGCGCACCATTGGCTTTGCCTGCACCTCTGCCGAGGCCCCTCTCGCCCCCCTCCATTTTGACCGCCGCAATCCCCGCCCCAATGACGTGGTGATGGAGGTCCTCTATTGCGGGGTCTGTCACTCCGATCTGCACTGGGTGCGCAATGACTGGGGCCATACGCCCTATCCGGCCATTCCCGGCCACGAGAGCATCGGCTGCGTGCTGGAGGTCGGCCCGGAGGTGACCCGCCACCGGGCCGGGGACATCGTTGCCGTCGGCTGCATGGTGGACAGCTGCATGACATGCGACCAGTGCCGCAAAGGTGAGGAACAATATTGCCGTGAGGGCGGGAAACACCCCATCGGCATGAATGGGGTCTATGGTGGCCTTGATGCCGTGGACGGAACTCCCAACATGGGCGGCTATTCTAGGCACCTCGTCGCCCGGCAGGAATTCGTCCTGAAAGTACCGGCCGGGCTGGATACCTCCAGGGCGGCACCGCTACTCTGTGCCGGCATCACCACATGGTCCCCCCTGCGGACATGGCGTGCCGGTCCCGGATCACGGGTTGCCGTCATCGGCCTTGGCGGGCTGGGCCAGATGGCCGTGAAGCTGGCATCCGCCCTGGGAGCGGAAGTCACCGTCCTTTCACGCAGCGGGAAGAAAGAACAGGAAGCCCTCGCCCTAGGGGCAGACAGCTTTCTCGCCTCTGGCGATGAAAAAGCTATGCAGGAGGCAGCCAGCCGTTTTGACCTCATCATCGACACCATCCCGGTGGAGCATGACATCAACCCCTACCTTTCCCTGCTGGATGTGGACGGCACGATCTCCCTTGTCGGGCAGGTCGGCCCCATACCGGCACTCTCAACCCTGCCGCTGGTCTATGGCCGCCGCAATATCACCAGCTCGCTCGCCGGGGGCATCCGTGAAACGCAGGAGCTTCTGGACTTCTGTGCCCGCAAAAACATCCTGCCCGACACGAAAACCATCGCCATTCAGGACATCAACGAGGCTTTCCGCCAGCTGGAACAGGGCGACACGCACTACCGCTTCGTGATCGACATGACCACACTGAAGACCGACTGACCGACCAGCCCCACCAGGACCAGACCCCGGCGGGGCCACCCCGTCACTCCCCGGCCAGCACCTCCCGCAGATACGGCCCTGTCCGGCTTTCAGGGGTCCTAGCCACCTCCTCCGGCGGGCCGGAGGCAATGATCTTCCCGCCCTTCTCCCCACTACCGGGGCCAATGTCGATCACCCAGTCACTCGCCGCCGCCACACGCATGTTATGTTCGGTCACGACCACACTGTGCCCCTGCTCCACCAGTGTCTGGAGCTGGCCCAGCAGCCTGTCCGTATCAGAAGGATGCAGGCCGGTCGTGGGTTCATCCAGAACATACAGCATGGGGGCGGGCCGCCGCTTCTGCAGTTCCGTTGCCAGTTTGAGCCGCTGCGCCTCACCACCGGACAGTTCCGGTGCAGGCTGGCCAAGACGGAGATAGCCAAGGCCAGACTGCTCCAGCGTTTCCAGCCCACGGGCCAGTGCCCCTTCTCCAGCAAAGAAGGTACAGGCCTCCTCCACGGTCATGGCCAGCACGTCGGCGATGTTCTTCTCCCGCAGCGTGATGGCCAGCACCTCATCCCTGTAGCGTGCTCCATGACAGACCGGACAGGGAGCCTCCACACCGGGCATGAAGAGCAGACCGACCGAGACCGTCCCCAACCCCTCGCAATGCGGGCACCGCCCCTTGGCCACATTGAAGCTGAAGCAGCTTTCATCCAGCTTCGCCCTGCGGGCGGCTTCCGTTGCGGCGAAGAGCCTGCGTATCTGGTCAAAAATGCCCGTATAGGTCGCCAGATTGGAGCGTGACGTCCGCCCGATGGGCTTCTGCGTGATGATGGCCAGACGCCGGACATGCTCCAGCCCCGCAACGACACGCCCTTCCGGCTGGGCCTCCACGGCCTCGTCCGCCAGAGGTGTGGTGTCGTCACCATCCTGCGGTTCATCCGCTTCTTCGACCTTCTGGCCCAGCGCACGCCCCAGAAGGCTCACCAGAGCCTGACTGACCAGACTGGACTTGCCGGAACCGGAAACACCCGTCACGCTCACCAGAGCACCCAATGGCAGCTTCAGGGACAGGTCCTTCATGTTCCGCCATGTGATTCCCTCAAGCTGGAGCCACCGCTCCACCTGTCGGCCGGGACCACGCTCCAGAGGCGGCGGGGCAAAGAGATAAGGCCTTGTGCGGGAGGCCTCCACCTGCCGCAGGCCATCCGGCGGGCCACTGTAAAGAACCTGCCCGCCATGGCTGCCCGCACCGGGGCCGATATCCACCAGCCAGTCCGCCCGCCGCATGACGACAGGATCATGCTCCACGACCAGCAGGGAGTTTCCGGCCCGAGGCAAACGGGCCAGCACGTTCAGCAGGGCCTCGATATCCGCCGGATGCAGTCCGGCGGCGGGTTCATCCAGCACGTAGGCCACGCCAAACAGGGCGGAATGGACCTGCGTCCCCAGCCGCAGACGCTGATATTCGCCGGGGGAAAGACTGTCCACGGTCCGGTCCGTCTGAAGATAGCCCAGCCCCAGCTCCAGCAGTATCTCCAGCCGCCGGAGCAGGGCCGTGCCGATTTCCTCAATCACACGCCCCTGCGCATCATCCCGCCGCTCCCCTGCCAGCTGGTCTTTCAGCACGGCATGAAGCCGTTCCAGCGGCAGGTGGGACAGGGCCGCAATATCCTGCCCCGCAAACGTCACGGCCAAGGCTTCAGGCTTCAGACGGGCACCGTGACAGACCGGGCAGCGTGTCGCCTGCATGAAGGTCGCCGCACGGGCACGCATCTTCGCACTCTTGGAGCCGTGGAAACTCTGCATCACATGGCGGCGTGCGCTGGCGAAGGTGCCCTGATAGGTCGCCGGCTCTCCCCGCTTCATGGCCGCCTGACTCTCGGCGTAGTTCAGGCCCCGGTAGATCGGTTCTGTCGGGGTTTCATCCGTGTACAGAATCCAGTCCCGTGTTTCCCTGGGCAGGTCCTGCCACGGCGTGTCCAGATCGACCCCACGCATCATGAGGATGTCCCGCAGGTTCTGCCCCTGCCACGCACCGGGCCATGCGGCCACGGCCTTTTCCCGCAGGGTCAGCGTCGGGTCGGGCACCATCTTTTCTTCCACGACATCATAGAGCCATCCCGTGCCCTGACAGCGTGGACAGGCCCCCTGCGGCGTATTGGCGGAGAAATCGTCACTCTCCAGCATGGGCGCACCAACCGGATACGTCCCTGCCCGGGAATAGAGCATACGCAGCAGATTGGAGAGGGTCGTCACGCTGCCCACGGATGACCGGCTGCTCGTGCCTGCCTGCTGCTGAAGGGCGATGACGGGCGGCAGCCCTTCGATGCTACGGATTTTCGGTGGAGGCAGCTGATGGAACAGCCGCCGTGCATAGGGAGCGACCGTCTCCAGATACCGCCGCTGCGCCTCGGCATAGAGCGTCCCGAACGCCAGAGACGACTTGCCCGACCCGGACACGCCGGTGAACACCACCAGACAGCCCCGTGGCACCTCCAGTGAAACATCCTTCAGGTTATGCTCCTGTGCGCCTTCCACACGGATCATGCCGTGCGGCTCCAATC
This sequence comes from Bombella mellum, assembly GCF_014048465.1. Classification (GTDB taxonomy): domain Bacteria; phylum Pseudomonadota; class Alphaproteobacteria; order Acetobacterales; family Acetobacteraceae; genus Bombella; species Bombella mellum. The sequence continues at coordinate 122,219 of NZ_PDLY01000003.1, read as the reverse complement.
CATGACTTTGCAGGGAACTGACATGATGATCTGATGATGATGTTCCGGCCATGACAGCCTCCCGACCGTTCGTTAGCAGAGTGGCAAGATTAGCATATCTCACACCGGCCTCATGCCTGCAAAATAACGCCCGGCTTCGTGTCTGGACATCTTTTTTCTCCTACCTTCGGCACAAAAAGGTAAAGTTTACACTGTTAAGGAATACCTCACCGAATGACTGACGATTACGAATGGGCTGGTCCGAATGCCAACATAGCCAAGGTGCTTGATAAATACTGTTACGGAGCCAGCAGACCTCCCTTCGCACTTATGCTGGATGGCGCATGGGGCTGCGGCAAAACGTGGTTCATAAAACGCTTTTTTGAAAAAAAGAAAAAAACCGCATATCAGACAGTGAACTGGGCATGATCTATGTATCCCTTTACGGGATTCAGGACGCCGAAGAAATTACCAAAGCCATCTATGCGGCCATGCATCCCATACTGGGAGGCAAGATAGGAGAGCTTGGAAAAGTCGTTTTCAAAGGACTTCTGAAAAGCACACTGAAGATTGACCTTCATCATCTGGAAAACGGAAAGGCTGACCTGTCAGCTGTTCTGGGGATTCCGGACAATACAGGAAACAAAGACAGGATATTCAGAAACCGCATTCTCGTCTTCGATGACGTGGAACGTGCAAAAATGCCCGTATCCGACATATTGGCCCTCGTACAGCCTTTGGTGGAATCCCACGAAGACCGTGTCATTCTTGTTGCCAATGAGAAAGACATTGCTGCTGATAGTGAGGTAGAGAGAGACCGATATGACCGTGTAAAAGAGAAAACTATCTATCTTTTTTTACACCTGACGCCTGACATAGAAAGAACATTCAAAAAATTCATTACAGAAAATAAAAAAAGTATACTTATTTCATTCATTGAAGAAAATAAGGAATACATTTACGATTTAATTATCAAATCTTCCTGCAACAATTTAAGATTTATTGATTTTTTAAAACATTTGGAGAAGACCTCTTAGAATACACATATAAAGAAATTGATAATATAGTATGCGCTAGAAATATACTAAATATTCTATCTATTCTTTACGGTGTTATTATAGAAAATTCCATAAATAAAAATACATTTGATGATCTTCATCATATAATGTTGTTCGATTTTAATGAAAAATTTGCAAAAGATAGATTTTCTAACGAATATTATAAAAATATCAAAGAAAAACACTCAAAAATAAGACTAAAAACTTATTTTCCTATGATGAAAGAGCAGCAAAATACAGTTCGCATTATGTATCAACTCATAAAAAATGGCATATTAAATCCTGATGAACGCTCATATCTCTCAAATATCATATCAAATGAAATTTACATTCCAGCCTATAAGAAAATACATTCTTATCAGCAATACGATAAAAATGAGTACGACAAATTATTAAAGGAATTTTTAGAAGAATTTCATGAATTAAATGCACAAGATGACTACGAATTAATTAAAATGTGTGATATTTACCTTATGCTGGCGCGCCTTAACGTTTCACCATTCAATGAAGAGCCAATCAGTACACTAAAAACAAATATAAAGAGATACTTCAAAAAACACCTCTTTAATCAGGAAAAAGATATAAAAGACTATGCTGACAAAATTTTTCTTAGCAAATATAGTCACAGTTTAATGTATATCGAAAGAGGCAGTGAATCTTTTAAGGATATACTACTTTCCTTCTCAAAAGAAAAGAATCAGTTCATCAAAACTAATATAAAAAATTATGTAAAATACAAAATTGAAAAAGGAAAAATATTAGAACTTCTTGATATAGTAAAATATGATAACTATAACTACCTTACAGAAAATCCCTTTCTTAATGAAACTGACCCATCATATTTTTTGGAAAGCCTTAATGATCTTATTGGTTATAGTAGAGACATAGCATTCTCGAGACTAAACCACCGCTTCCAACAGTCCCAGAATACGTCTAACCCTCTACATCCCGAAAAAGAATGGTTTAAACAACTACATCAGAAACTAATAGAACTGATAAACGACAAACATACACACCCGCTACACCGAGAAACACTGAAACGTGATGCGCTAATCCTCTATGACCAGATAAAAACAACCTAAAAAGCAAGCATCCTCATCCATGATAGTATGAGGCCAGTCAACCAAGTTTTTTAGGAAAAACCACCTGGTGGAGGGGGTTGGATTCGAACCAACGTAGGCGTACGCCAGCGGATTTACAGTCCGCCCCCTTTAGCCACTCGGGCACCCCTCCGAACTCAGGATGAGCGTGTGATAATACGCATTTACTGCTATGTCAATGCGGGCCAGAAAGATTATACAAAGACTTATGGCTAGAAAATCATCCTCCCGCCGTGTGGCCCTGCCCGAGGCGCAGAATCTCTCCCGCAACCGCTCCCGCCGCAGCACGACCCGGCACGGTGCCCCCGCCACGGGCAAGGGCTACTGGATCTACGGCCAGCACGCCGTGGAGGCCGCCCTGCTCAACCCTGCACGGGTCATCTACGGCCTTCTGGCGACAAAGGAAGCCGCCGACTCCCTGCCCGAGACGGCCCATCAGCCCCGCATCGTCAGCCGGGAGGAGCTGGATGCCCTCTGCGGGAAAGACGCCGTGCATCAGGGCGTCTGCCTGAATGTCGAACCACTGGAAAATCCCGCCCTCGTGGATGTCATCGACCGCCCCGGCCCCATTCTGGTGCTGGACCAGGTCACGGACCCCCGCAACATCGGGGCCATCCTGCGCTCGGCCGCCGCCTTCGGGGCCGCTGCCCTCTTGGTGCAGGACCGCCATACACCTGATGAGACCGGCACCATGGCCAAGGCGGCCTCCGGCGGGCTGGATGTCGTGCCCATCATCCGGGAGACCAACATTTCCCGTGCCTTACAGGGCCTTCAGAAAGCCGGGTTCTGGGTCGTGGGGCTGGATGCAGGCGGCACGAGGCTGGACCGCAACCAGCTCGGCGACCGCCGTGTGGCTCTGGTTCTGGGGGCCGAAGGGGCCGGCCTGCGCCGCCTGACACGGGAAACCTGCGATGAGATCGCCTCCATCCACATGTCCGGCCCGATGGAGAGCCTGAACGTCTCCAACGCCTCCGCCGTTGCCCTGTACGAGCTGACCCGCCCGCTGGACTGATCCCAGACACAAAAACGGGGTGGGACCGGACAACCCGGTCACCACCCCGCCTTCAAAGAGAGTCATCACCCTATCACTTGGCGAACGGATAGTCCGTATAGCCCTTGGCTCCAATCGGGCCGTACCATGTCGCCATGTCATCATCCTGAAGCGGCAGATCGTCCTTCAGGCGGCGCACGAGGTCCGGGTTGGCAATATAGGCACGACCAAAGCTGATGGCGTCAGCCCTGCCATCCGCCACGGCCTTCAGGGCCTCATCCCGTGTATATTCCTGATTCAGCACCAGTGGACGGGTAAAGACCTTGCGGATTTCCGGTGACAGTTTCGGCTGCTCCGTGGCCCCGCCGAACGTGAAGGTGCTGGATGGGTTGGACTCACGGAGTTCCAGCCACGCCACTCCCAGATCATTCAGCATCTTTGCCGCCGGGATGAAGACGGCCTCCGGGTTGCTGTCAATCGTGCCCTGCACTTCCCCGTTCGGGGAGAGGCGAACGCCGACATGCTCGGCCCCGACTTCCTTGATGACGGCTTCCGTCACCTCACGCAGCAGACGCAGACGGTTCTCGACAGACCCGCCATAGGCGTCCGTCCGGTGATTGGTGCCATCCCGCAGGAACTCATCCAGCAGATAGCCATTGGCAGAATGAATCTGCACGCCATCGAACCCGGCCTTCATCGCATTGCGGGCAGCCCTGGCGTAATCCTCGATGATGCCCGGAATCTCGTCCAGACGCAGCGCACGGGCTTCCTCATAAGGAGCCTTGCCCTCGTAGGTGTGGATGTGCCCGGGTGCCGTGGAAGGAGACGGTGCCACCGGCTGCTCCCCGGTCGTGGAGGAATGGACCATCCGCCCCATGTGCCAGAGCTGGCAGACAATCCTGCCACCCTTCTCATGCACGGCATCGGTGACAGTCTTCCAGCCCTTCACCTGCTCCTCATTCCAGATGCCCGTGGCATAGGCCCAGCCAAGCCCCTGACGGGAAATGCCCACCGCCTCGGAGATGATCAGACCGGCACTGGCCCGCTGGCCATAATATTCCGCCATGATGGGGGTCGGGACGGCATCCTTGCCTGCCCTTGCCCGTGTGAGCGGTGCCATGACGACACGGTTGGCCGCCTTGATGGACCCGAAGGAAATGGGATCGAAAAGTGTTGGCATGGTGTTTTCTCCTGAAAAACATGACCAGACAGATGACGGAGACAGGGACAAACGGTGTCACCGCCCGTTCTTCTCAAACGCTAACACTTCCTTTTTGTTCTATCAACATAGAACAATGAAACCTTGACAAACGGCCCCCCGACTCCCGATACACGGTCTCATGGCTGCGCTGTATCATCACCCCGCCCCGGAAGACATCACCCTCCTGCCCCTTCTGCGGGCCGTGGCGGACCCTGTCCGTCTGGGCATCATCTGCCACCTGCACGGCCTGAAGGAAGCCAACTGCACGACCCTTCTGCGTGGCAGGCCAAAATCCAGCATGTCGCACCATTTTCAGGTCCTGCGGGAGGCCGGCATCCTGCACACCCGTGTGGAAGGGGTCCAGCACCGCAACACGCTCCGTCTTGACGTGTTGGAGGACCGCTTTCCCGGCCTGATGGCCTCCATCCTGCGGGAATGTCCGACAGAGTTTCCAGAAAAAGACTGACCCTCCTGCAAAGGCCGCCCCCATCAATGAACGGCAGGCCCCGTCAGGTCCAGCTCCGCCACAAGACGGGCCTGCTCCGGCTGCCAGAGCAGGATGCGGGCATCGCCCTGCCCTGTCTTGAGCATGATGGCCAGAAGGCCATCAGGGCGGGCCGTGACGGCCATGACCTGCTCATCCGCCTGTCTGGGCAGTTTCAGCAGGGCTGGCCCTGCCAGAGAAGCAGGCCCTGCCGCTGCCCGTGAAAGCCCGGGAGCTGCCGGAGCGGGTGAGGCCGAAGAGTGGTTCATCATCCGGTGAATGATGATTCCCACCAGCAGGACCGTCCCCAGAACGATCATCACCCCCATGATGATGACAGCCGCCACCAGAGCCTTGGGCGTACGTGGCGGGTTCGACTCGCTGTTTTGTCCCGGCTCGACTAGATTGGGGGCCATGTCCGACTCACTCATCTCCGATTCTCTCCCTGCGGATGCGCCCGCTCTCTTCTCATTCACCATCACGCCCGAGCAGACAGGGCAGCGGGCCGACCGTATGCTGGCCGACGCCATCGGTACCCTCTCCCGCTCCCGTGTCAAAGCCCTGATTGAGACGGGCCATCTTACCTGCAACGGCACGCCCCGGCGAGACCCCGCCTTCGCCCTGCGGGAGGGAATGACGCTGAAGCTGCGCCTGCCCCCGCCAGAACCGGCCCGCCCGCAGGCCGAAAGCATCCCGCTGGACATTCTGTTTGAGGACAGGGACCTCATCGTGCTGGACAAACCGGCCGGGCTGGTCGTCCACCCCGCCCCCGGCAATGAGACAGGTACCCTCGTCAATGCCCTTCTTGGCCATTGTGGGCCGGACTTTGAAGGGATTGGCGGGGAAAAACGCCCCGGCATCGTCCATCGGCTGGACAAGGACACATCCGGCGTGATGGTCGTCGCAAAAACACCCCTCGCCCACGAAGCCCTGTCCGAAGCCTTTGCGGCCCGCACGATGGAACGGGCCTATCTCGCCCTGGCATGGGGTCTCCTGCCGCCTTCAGGCGAGTTTGAAGGGGCGATCGGACGGGATAAGCGGGACCGCAAGCGCATGGCCGTCGTCCCTAATGGCGGCAAGCACGCCCTGACACGCTTCACGACGAAAGAAACCTTCCATGCAGGTGTATCGCTCGTGGAGTGTCGGCTGGCCACGGGGCGGACGCATCAGATCCGTGTCCACCTGTCCCATAATGGCCACCCCCTACTGGGCGACCCGGTCTATCTGCGCCGTGTCCCGACAGCAGCCCGCAAGCTGCCCGTGAACGTGCGCCATCAGGCCCTCGACTTCCCCCGGCAGGCCCTGCACGCCGCCACGCTGGGATTCATCCACCCCAGAACGAAAGAAACCCTGCGCTTCGAGGCCCCAATTCCGGAAGATTTTCAGGTGCTTATGAACGCCCTCTCAGGGAAGGACGCCACCTAACCTATTATTAAGTTTGACTTCCAGAAGGAATCAATTAGAGAATTATAGGACAAGCAGCGTCCTGTAATGAACTGGAACATGTCTCCATTGCTTCATTTGCGATGGAGCCAGCGGCGGCCCGGATGTAAAACACACATGCTGGTCCTGCTGTTTCCTGTGGTGGATGGACTGGTCTGGTTTACCCGTCTCTTCACCAGCTGGGTGCAAGGAGTCGAAGTCGCATGAAGTCTCCCTCAACTCTTCCCGCCATCGGCCCGGAGACAAACCTTTCCCGGTATCTCCAGGAAATCCGCCGGTTCCCCCTCCTCACGTCCGAGCAGGAACTGGCCCTCGCCCGCCGCTGGCGTGACAAGCACGACAGCAGTGCCGCCCACGAGCTGGTCACCTCCCATCTCCGCCTTGTCGCCAAGATCGCCATGAGCTACCGGGGCTACGGCCTGCCCGTCAGCGAGCTGATCAGTGAAGGCAACATCGGCATGATGCAGGCCGTCCGCCGTTTTGACCCGGAACGGGGCTTCCGGCTGGCCACCTATGCCATGTGGTGGATCCGGGCGGCCATTCAGGAATACATCCTGCACAGCTGGTCTCTGGTGAAAATGGGCACGACCGCCGCCCAGAAGAAGCTCTTCTTCAACCTCCGCCGCCTGAAAGGGCAGATGCAGGCCTATGATGAGGGCGATCTCCAGCCGGAACAGATCGACCACATCGCCAAAACGCTGGGCGTGCCGGAGCAGGATGTCATCTCCATGAACCGCCGCCTCACGGCCCCGGACCACAGCCTGAATGCCCCCCTCCGTGTGGATGGCGAGCAGGAGTGGCAGGACTGGCTCGTGGACCAGAACGAGAATCAGGAAGACACCCTGGCCGAGAGCGAGGACATGAGCGGCCGCAAGGCCCTGCTCGCCGAGGCCATGCAGACCCTCAATGACCGTGAGCGTCATATCCTGACAGAACGCCGCCTGAAGGAAGACCCATCCACTCTGGAGGAACTCTCCCATCATTATGGCGTTTCCCGTGAACGTATCCGGCAGATTGAGGCCCGGGCCATGGAGAAACTGCAGAAGGCCATGGCCTCCGCCGTCAAGGAGCGGCGCAGGGAGCAGGGTTTCTCCGAGGAAACGGAAGACAGGGCAAAGGGCTGATCCTTCCACCTTTTCTTCGGGACCGGACTGAACGGAACGCAGCAGGGCCGTGCCTTGGCTGCGTTTTTTCATGTGAAACAGAAACCTGGCCGATACAGAAAAGGCGGCATCCCGGAGGACACCGCCTTTTTCCTGAAAACCAGCGAAGCTGATCTTACCTGGCGCGCAGCACCTCAACACCCGGAAGGGTCTTGCCCTCCAGCCATTCGAGGAAGGCACCGCCAGCCGTGGAGACATAGCTCATGCGGTCGACCACGCCAGCGTGACGCAGGGCAGAAACGGTGTCACCACCGCCAGCCACTGTCAGCAGCTTGCCTTCTTCGGTCAGCCTGGCAGCGGCACGGGCCACTTCCACGGTTGCCTTGTCGAAAGGCTCGATCTCGAAGGCACCCAGCGGACCGTTCCAGACAAGAGTCTTCAGGTCAGCAAGATGTTTGGAGATCAGCTCGGCCGTCTTCGGGCCAGCATCGAGGATCATGGTGTCTTCCGGCACCTTGTCCACTGGCACGACCTCAGAGGCGGCACCAGCCTTGAACTCACGGGCCACGACGGCATCCACCGGCAGGACCAGCTTGCAGCCTTTTTCCTTGGCACGGGCGGCAATCTTGCGGGCCGTCTCATGCATGTCGGATTCCTGGAGAGACTTGCCAACCTTCACGCCTTCAGCAGCGAGGAAGGTGTTGGCCATGGCCCCACCAATGAACAGCACGTCCACCTTGTCCAGCACGTTGCCGATCAGGTCCAGCTTCGTGGAAATCTTGGACCCGCCGATCACGGCACCGACAGGACGCTTCGGGCTTTCCAGCGCAGCAGAAAGAGCCTTCAGCTCGGCTTCCATCAGGCGGCCAGCATAGGCCGGCAGCAGACGGGCCACGCCCTCGGTGGAAGCATGGGCACGGTGAGCGGCAGAGAAGGCGTCATCCACATAAATGTCCCCGTTGGCAGCCAGTGCCTTGGAGAATTCCGGATCGTTCTTCTCTTCCCCGGCGTGGAAACGTGTGTTCTCCAGCAGGAGGACACCGCCATCCTTCAGCGCATCCACGGCTTCCTTGGCCTTGGGGCCTACGCAGTCCGCAGCGAAGGCGACCGGGCTGCCGAGCAGCTCGCCCAGACGTTTGCCAACCGGTGCCAGCGACATCTCAGGAACGACCTTGCCCTTGGGGCGGTCGAAGTGGCTGAGAAGGATGACCTTGGCCCCCTTCTCAGTCAGTTCACGGATGGTCGGCAGCACACGCTCGATACGGGTCGTATCGGTAATGGCACCCTCATGCATGGGGACATTCAGGTCAGCGCGGAGAAGTACGCGTTTGCCACGTACCTCCGCCTTATCAAGCGTGCGAAAAGCCATGATCAGAGTTTCCCGAACAGAGACGCCGTGTCAGACATACGGTTGGAGAAGCCCCACTCATTGTCGTACCAGGCGCAGATACGGACCAGCTCGCCACCATCAACCAGTGCCGTCTGCGTGGCATCGAAGGTGGAGGAGAACGGAACGTGGTTGAAGTCGTGGCTCACCAGCGGCTCCGTGTTGTAGCCGAGGATGCCCTTCAGGCGGCCTTCGGAAGCCTCACGGATGGCTTCGTTGACTTCCTCGACGGAGGACGGCTTGCGCTTCGGCACGAAGTCCAGGGAGACGAGGGAGACGTTCGGCGTCGGCACACGGATGGCCGTACCGTCCAGCTTGCCCTTCAGGTGCGGCAGGACCAGACCGACGGCACGGGCGGCACCCGTGGAGGTCGGGATGATGTTGACGGCAGCGGCACGGGCACGGCGGGGGTCCTTGTGCAGCGTGTCGATGGTGCGCTGGTCACCCGTGTAGGAGTGGACGGTCACCATGTAGCCACGCTCGATGCCGAACTTCTCATCCAGCACGGAAGCGACCGGGGAGAGACAGTTGGTCGTGCAGGAAGCGTTGGAGACGATCTGCATGCCCGGCTTCAGGGCATCGTTGTTCACGCCGTACACGATCGTTGCGTCCGCATCCTTGCCCGGAGCGGAGATCAGCACGTGCTTGGCACCAGCCTTCAGCAGGGCGGAAGCCTTGTCACGGGCCGTGAAGAGACCCGTGCATTCCATGGCCACGTCGACGCCCTGGAGCGGAATCTCTTCCGGGTTGCGCTGTGCCGTCACCTTGATCGGACCGATGGTACGGCCCTGGTGGGTCTTGATGAGCAGGTCACCATTGACGACCTCGACCTCAGCCGGCAGGCGACCATGAACGGTGTCGTACTTCAGAAGGTGAGCGTTGGCCTCCACGGAACCGAGATCATTGATCAGAACCGGCTCGACGTCAGTGCGTCCGCTTTCGATGATGCCACGAAGAACCAGACGCCCGATACGTCCGAACCCGTTGATTGCAATTTTAACGGCCATTGGTCGCTTCCTCCGTAATTGGTAGCTAAAGGACTCTTTATCCATAGCACCACTGCTGGAGAGCAACAGGGGGAAAATGAAGTTTTTAAAGCAGGCCTGCTTCCCTCTTGCGTCATGCCCCGCTTCCTGTAACTAATTGTTTTATGATGGCTCTTTCTGTCCACCGTTCCGTTTCACGAGTCCGTTCTGCGGCCCTTGCAGTGCTGACAGCGTCCCTCTGTGGCTGCAATCCCATTGATCAGCGCACCTTCGACCCTCAGGCCGGCAGACCGCCGAAGGTGGCCGCCCCTGCCCTTCCGGCCACGCCCCCCGGCAGGCCCGCCTTCCTCCAGATAGCTGGTGGCACGCCGGAGGCGGAGTACGGCCCGCAGGTGGAAAAGGCCACGAAACTGGCCCTTAGCCGCAAACGCAACATCCTGTTCATCGTGCAGGGCATGGCTCCCATGCAGAAGACAGCCGAAGCTGAGACGCAGGCCCTCCAGCATCTGACGAAGGAGCTGGTCAGCCCGGTCGCCAGCCATATCCTGGCCGCCGGTGCCCGCCCCATCCAGCTTGACATGCGTGTCGGCTCCGACCCCACCGTACAGAACAACATGGTCCGTATCTATGTCCGCTAGACGCCCACGTCTCACCTGCGCCGTTCTCATCAGACAGGCCGACCGTCACCTCATGGGGTGGCTGACATGGCATCTCGCCCTGGGTGTGGACCACATAGCCGTCATCGACAGCGGAACCTGCGACAGGGCCAGGCAGATCGTGCAGGGCCTTGGCAGGAACTGGCCCGTGTCATGGCACCCGGTGGAACTTCAGGATGGTCTCGAACCGGAAGCCCGGCGGCTGGAGCTGACCCGTCACGCCGTGGACCATGTCCGTCAGGTCACGCAGGCACTGGACGGAGCCGACGACGAGGACATGTCTCCCGAGCCTGAACCCGCCGATGACTGGCTCCTCATTCTGGACGCCGACGAATATCTCGTGCCAGAATACAACCTCTCGGACATGTTCCAAGGCACCCCGGAAGACACCGCCGCCGTGGCGATCCACTGGCGGATATACGGGGCGGCCGGGCACCTCTCGCCTCCACCCGGGCATATACTGGCCCACCATACGTGGCATGCCCCGCCATCCTTCACGGACCACAAATTTGTCCGCCTGCTGGCCCGCCTCGAGCATCTCCCGGAAGCATCAGGGCTGACGGATCCGCTCGGACTGAACCTCCCGGCAGACAGGATCAGGCGTCTGGATGGCTCCCCCTACCAGCCCTCTGCGGACATATCTCCCACGGAGCTGTGGATCGGCGGATCCATCCAGCACTATGTCTGCGCCCAAGCCCACGGCGAGGACGAGCTGCCCGCTCCCCTGCGTGCCCATTATGACCGCAACGAGCAGATGAAGGTCATGTCGCTGGACAGGCTCTGGGACATGCGCAGGCTGGCCAACCAGATACAGGAACAGGCCCTCCAGGCCGGGCTTGCCCGTCTGCGGGGACTTGTGGCCCAGCAGGTCGAAGAAATCCGGCTGCACTGGGAGAAGCAGGAGGCCGACCTGCCCATAGGGAACCATGTCCAGCACGGAACCTTCCAGTATGACCGGGTCCGCCCCCCCTCACAGGGCCGCCTGCTGCTGGATGAACAGTTCTCCGCCAGCTACAGGGTCGGGCAGACGGTCCTTCTCCGGTCTTCGGAAGGAAGGCTGCTTGAAGGGGACCAGCCGGACCACCGGGAACCTTTCATCGGTTTCTGGCAGGCAGGCACGCCCCATGTCCTGACCCTGTACACGCAGGAAGGCAAGCCCTTCATACTCGGTGATGCCCCATGCGTCTTCGGCATGACCAGCCTGCACATCAGTTTCAATGCGGACAGACGGGTCATCCATCTGCCCCATGAGACAGGACACAGCAGCACGCCGCTGGAAATGATCCCTGCCAGCGTGCCGCCTGCCCACCTGTTCGCCCCGCTGCCTCAGGCCGACGAACCGGAAGGCCTCAGCGTCCGTGGGCTGCTGGTCTGGCTGGCCGGTCATCCGAACCTCAGGCCGTACGACCTCCACCGGGCACTCCTCCTGCTTTCGCCGGATTCAGCGCAGCACATGCGGAATCTGGCTCCCATTCTGGAAAGCTTCCTGCCCCCTCCACCAAGAGCAGCCTTCCTGCCCCGATAATGAAAACCGGAAAAAAGGGGGCCGATGCCCCCTGAACCTCTCCCCTAGAGGCCGTGAAACATCCATAGCCCCACAAGGGCCATACAACCCCCCAGCACCAGCCCAGCCAGAAGGGGTAGGAACATGCCTCCCCGGGGCGACCCGGCAGGACGTTCTGCCAGAGCTGTCAGACTGGCCCGCAGGGCTGCCAGTTCTTCCTGATGTGCCCGCTCCTCATCCTGATGCTGCCGCACCACGATGCTCTCCTGCCTCAGGAAAGAGGCCGCTTCTGCGGCCGTAGAGAAGAAACGCTCGACCAGATGAGGCAGGACCGTGGAAGTCTCAGCCTCCACATCCGGAACCGCCTGCCCCTCCATCGTCAGGTCACAGGCCAGAACCCGATAGGCCGGACACTGAAGCAGCCCCTTCATGAAGGCCGGGGCCTCAAGCTCGGTCAGCCGCTCTTCTGCCACGACAAGAAACACGATCTCCTGTTCAGCCCCATGCAGGAGCTGAATGGCCGTTCCGTCCACTGCCCCCTGAAGGGCACGGACCGTGACATTCCGCTCCGACCAGACCCCACCAAGGGCCTGTTGCAGGCTGCGGAGCCGTTCCACGCCCACCCCCACACCGAGCAGGAGCATGTGGACACCCTCCCCGGCAGGAAAAGACCGCCGCTGGGGCGGCACGTCACGCAGGGTCTGCACCAGGGCATCACGCTGCCGTGTGAGGGTCTCCTCTTCATCCCGTGTAATGGACAGGACCTCAAAACGGGGGACCACCTGTCCCTGATGCATGTGGGCTTTCAGCAGGCCAAGGACACGCACAGGCTCCCCGGCGTGAAAACCGTCTCCCTCCAGCAGGGAAGGAGACACATCCAGAAGAATGGCCGTCCCGGTTTTCCTGTCCAACAGAGGGGTACCCTCACGCCGCCGCCAGCGGTCTGCTGGCACGTCCCCTATGGTCCCGCTGACGGTGACCGGAACCTGCCAGTCCTCAAAACGGGCACAAATGTCGGAAAGACGCCGCCGGAACAGTGTCTGCACCTGTTCCGGGGCCATCACGGGCAGGGCTTTTCCTGACTGTCCTGCCGGAGACATAGAGGAACGCCGTGAAAACACCTCCATGGAATCCCGTTCCCCCCTGAACCAGCAGACGCCCCATCAGCCGTTCCGGCTGAAAAGCTCCTCATAGACTTCCGGCCTGAACCCGACCGTCACCGTCTCTCCTGTCTCAAGGACAGGGCGGCGCACCAGCGTGGGATGATCCAGCATCAGAGCCAGAGCCTTCGCTTCCGTCAGGTCCTGCTTCTCGGAATCCTCCAGACGACGGAACGTCAGGCTGGAACGGTTGAGAAGTTTCTCCCAGCCCACGACACCACTCCATTTTTCCAGAAGGGCAGCCGTCAGGCCATCCTTGCGGACATCATGATAACGGACTTCCACCCCCTGCTCCTCAAGCCATCTGAGAGCCTTCTTTACCGTGGAACAGGTCTTGATTCCATAAAGGATGACCGCATCAGCCATGATGGACACGCCTCGTCACTATGATGAAAACATGAAGTACCAGATAAAACCGGACAGTCCCCCGACCGAAGACCGCATCATTCTCTCATGGAGGTATCTGGAACAGATCACAGCCTCAACAGAAAAACGACCGGAGGCTGGAAAAAGGATGGTGCTGCTGGCGAGGATTGAACTCGCGACCTCTCCCTTACCAAGGGAGTGCTCTACCACTGAGCTACAGCAGCGTTGCTGTCCTATGGCGGGTTAACTAGCCTGTTCATTCCCGCCATGCAACCCCTAATCAGTCGTCCCGATAAATCTTTTCGTGCCGTTCATGCCGTTCCTGGGCCTCGAGGGACAGGGTCGCAATGGGGCGGGCTTCCAGCCGCTGGAGGCCGATGGGTTCACCCGTTTCCTCACAGTAGCCGTATGATCCGTCCTCGATCCGGGCAAGGGCCATGTCGATCTTGATGATCAGCTTGCGGGCACGGTCACGGGTCCTGAGCTCAAAGGCCCGGTCCGTCTCCACCGTGGCCCGGTCCGCCAGATCGGCCTCATGAATTCCACCCTCGGAGAGACTGGCCAGGGTTTCCCCCGCCTCCTTGAGAAGGTCCATCCTCCAGAGGAGCAGCTTCTGACGGAAATAGGCGAGCTGCATCTCGTTCATGAATTCTTCATCTTTGGAAGGACGATAGTCAGGTGAAAGCGTTATCATGCGCAACTCCTTCTCACACTGCCTCCCCCACCTCACCGTTCCACCACGACACGGTCCAGAGAAGGTGGCGTCACGGTTTATATCGACCCCACCAGAAAAGGCCAAGACGTAAATCACGTTTTTTTGACGGATATTCTCCCTACGGGAACTGATATTAGGAATTTTCTTATGAAGTCATCATATGGACTATTATTTGCCCAGAAATTCCACTATCCGTTTACATAAAGTCTACTGTCTGTTTATTGAGATTTAATCTGGCTCTTCCCTTGCGGGGACCGCCTCGTCAGTTCTTCGCCAGAGCCCAGCGGCTGACACGCACCCGCAGGACACGGCGGCGTTCCATCTCCAGCACCTCAAAAAGCCACCCTGAATAGACGACCTTGTCCCCCTTGGCAGGCACACGACGCAGGAGAGCCATCAGGGCACCACCCAGCGTATGGTAGCGGCCATCCTCCGGCGGAGCGGTGATGTCCAGACGGGCACAGACCTCATCAACGGGCATGGTGCCATCCAGGATGTATTCTTCCTTCCCGTCAGCCTCCTTGCCCCTCTGGGTGGAGACATCCAGGGCCTCATCCCCGATGAGGGCCTCGAACACGTCTGACGGCGTCACGATCCCTTCGAACGAGCCATACTCGTCAAAAACGAACACGATGCCCAGAGAAATGCCCTTGAGCCGCTCGATCATGCCCTGTGCCGTCAGGCTGTCCGGAATGGCAGGCGGAGTACGCAGGACGGCATCGACAGAAAGCGGCAGCCCCAGAAGCAGCCTGTCCATCACGTCCTTGGCCAGCATGACACCGACAGGATGATCCACGTCCCCGTCACAGACGACGATGCGCCCGTAGGATGACTGCCGCAGCTTTCTGGCGAGCGTTTCCTCGTCGGCGTTACGGTCAATCCAGAACAGTTCATTACGAGGGGTCATGATGGCCCGGACGGGCCGGTCTGCCAGACGCAGCAGACGCTCGATGATCGCCCGTTCCTCCGTCTCCAGAATGCCTGCCTGCATGCCTTCCTGAAGGACCGCCTTCAGCTCCTCCTCGGTCACGGTCGCCCGTGGCAGGGAACCAATGCCTATCAGGCGCAGCACGAGGTCTGATGTCCGGCTGAGCAGCCAGACGACCGGCCTCGTGCACCAAGCCAGCACCAGAAGGGCCGAGGAGAGACGGATGGCAATGGTTTCCGGCCGACGGAGGGCAATCTGCTTGGGAACCAGCTCACCAAAGACCAGCATGGCGAACGTGATCGACGCCACGACGATGATGATGGAAAGCTCACCCGCAAAGGGCTGGAGGACGGCCCAACGCTCTATGAAATGCCGGACGGCCTCCTCTATCCGGCTGCCACCAAACGCACCTTCCAGAATGGAGACAAGCGTCATGCCGATCTGTACGGTGGGCAGAAAATTCTGGGGGTTCTCGGCCAGTCTCAGCGCGCGCTCGGCCCCGGCCACCTTCTTCTGTGCCAGATTGGCCAGCCGGGCACGCTTGGCGGAAATGAGGGCCAGTTCCCCCGTGGCAAAGACGCCATTGAGGAAAATGAGCAGAACGATCGTCAGAACGGAAATCATCATGAAACCCATCCTGCCCTGATATGTTCCGCTCCACAAGAAGGGGCAGAACTCTCAGGGCAGACGGTAAGAGCCGCCCCTTTACTTGGCAGCGGACACGGCCGGACCTTCAGCCTCGGCACGGCCATTGATGCGCACGCGCGGCCCACGGGCCGGCTTGCTGCCGCCACGCTTGGCCTCTTCACCCTCGATGCGCTGAAGCTGGCGGGCGACCTCGTCGTCATAGCCATAGGAGGCCGGACGCTGGTTGGTCAGGGAGATCTCCGGAGCCATCGGCTTCTCCGTCTCCGGCCCCTGGAGGGCGACCTTGATGAAATGCAGGGGACGACGGACCGCATCCATCACGGCCGTCGACTCATAGCCGGAATGAACCATGCAGTCGGCGCACTTCTCATAGGCACCCGTACCGTACTGCTCCCAGGCCGTGTCGTCCATCAGCTCCTTGAAGGTCTTGGCATAGCCTTCGCCCAGCAGGTAGCAGGGACGCTGCCAGCCAAACACGGTCCGCAGCGGCTTGCCCCACGGCGTGCAGTGATAGGTCTCGTTCCCTGCCAGGAAGTTCAGGAACAGCGGGGACTGCGTGAACCGCCATTTATGGCCCTTGCCAAGGCGGAAGATGTCACGGAACAGCGTCTTGGTCTTCTGGCGGTTCAGGAAGTGTTCCTGATCCGGCGCACGCTCATAGGCGTAACCCGGAGCCGTCATCACGCCATCAACGCCCAGCTTCATGACCTCATCAAAGAAAGCGGCCACACGTTCGGGCTTCACACCATCGAAGAGGGTGCAGTTGATGGAGACACGGAAGCCCTTGGACTTGGCAAGCTTGATGGCCTTGACCGCCCGCTCGTACACGCCCTCCTGACAGACGGACGAATCATGCATCTGCTGGTCACCATCCAGATGCACGTCCCATGAGAAGAAAGGAGACGGCTTGTAGTCGTCGATCTTCTTCTCCAGCAGCAGGGCGTTGGTGCAGAGATACACATACTTCTTGCGGGCCACCAGCCCCTCGATGATCTGCGGCATCTCCTTGTGGAGCAGCGGCTCACCACCAGCCACGGCGATCACGGGTGCCCCGGCCTCGGTATCGGCATCCATGCATTCCTGGTAGCTCATGCGCTGGTTGAGAATCTTCGCTGGGTAATCGATCTTGCCACAACCCGCGCAAGCCAGATTGCAGCGGAACAGCGGCTCAAGCATCAGTACCAGCGGGTAACGCTTACGCCCGGTAAGGTGCTGCTTGAGAACGTACCGTCCAACTCGGACAGCCTGCATCAATGGTACGGCCATTATAATCCTCTGATAATTCTCCATCGGGGCTGCACACGGTATCAGAACACCCGTGCCCGGCCTGTGGACTCCCCCACCAGACCGGGACCTGCCACGAAACCTGCCCGGTTCCTTCGCAGAAGCAGCACGTAAATGCAAGCTCAGCGGGACCCTGCCAACCGCCGATGCAGAAACCCCAACGCCACTGGATCTGCTATACCCTCTCCAGACTCGTTCATTCAACGATAATGCGCTATGGTACCCCGCCGACTGTAACATATTCATCACAGTCGGTCGGCGTCCTGCCGGGGTCTCTCTCGCAAAAAGCCTCGTGGCCTCTTGCATAAACAGGCACATAGGAGGAAAGAGCATGCATATGAAACGTTGTCTTATGTCTTCCATTGGTATGATGGCCCTGCTGGCAGGGGCCCTTGCCATCACCGGCCACCACCCCGCACAGGCAGCAGGCCGTGCTGCGGTGGCTCCGTCATCCGTGGCTGCCTCCACACCGCAGGCTCCGATTGCGGGGCTGTACAAGGCACTGGAGCAGTCAGAACATTCCGAGGCCGGCATCGGCCAGCGCAGTGCGATGATCGCCCCGATGGTCAACCGGGCCTTCGACATGGATGCCATCCTGAAACGTTCCATCGGGCTGCATTACGACCAGCTCTCGGCTGACGAGCGCAGCACGCTCATCGCCGCCTTCAGGCGTTTCACCGTGGCCCGCTATGCGTCCACCTTCAAGCCGGGCACGGATGCCGTCTTCACCATATCACGGAGCACGGTGGAGGATGGCCGCACCATCGTCCACACGACCCTCGGCAACAAGAATGATCCCGCCGAGTCCGCCACGGCCATCGATTACGTGATGGTCCAGGCGCCGGACGGATGGCGCATCGCCGACATCCTGCTGGACGGACACATCAGCCAGGTGGCCGCCCAGCGGTCCGACTTCAAGTCCATCTTCAGCCAGAGCGGTGCCAGCGGTCTCGCCCGCACGCTGACGAAAAAAGCGGACGACTTCCTGCACGAATGACGTCCGCATGGCTGTTTCCCTTTCCGCCTTTCCCGCCATCGCTCCTGCCGCCCCCATCGTGAGGTCGACAGGACAGCCGGGAAGCCGGACACGCCCCGCAGGGCGGAAAGGGACAGCCTGCCTCCCCCGTCCACACCCTCCCGACGAGTACTCAAGCTGATGCCTTCACTGCTTGCGCTTGCGTCTGCCGTGAGCGGCGCATTCTCACTGGCCGGACATGTGCAGGGAGCCATCGGTACCTTCCTGCTGGACCGCTTCTGCCGCCATGTCCAGGTTCCCGGTGATCCCGGCCCTTCATCCGACACGCCCCCCCGCCACGGCACCCTGCCGGGCGTGACCATCATGAAGCCCCTCCACGGGGACGAACCGCTGCTTGAGGAAGCCCTGGACAGCTTTTTCCAGCAGGATTATCCCGGCCCCTGCCAGATCGTCTTTGGCGTGCAGGATGAGGGCGACCCGGCCCTGTCCGTCATCCGGACCGTCCGGCAACGCCACCCCGACCGGGATGTCGCCGTCATCATCAACCCGACCCAGCACGGCCCGAACCGCAAGGTTGGCAATCTCATCAACATGTATCCGGCCTGCCGACATGACATCCTGATCATTTCTGACTCCGACATCCATGTCAGCACGGATTACGTCAGCAGCATCGTCAGTGCCCTGCGGCAGGACGACGTGCAGCTCGTCACGACCCTGTATGCCGGTCTTCCCGCAAGCGGCAGCCTCATCCGCCGGCTGGGGGCCTGCAGCATCAACACCAACTTCCTCCCAGGTGTCATGATGTCCCGCCTGATGGGGCGGGAGGACTGTCTGGGAGCCACCATGGCCCTTAGACGGCAGCATCTGGAAGAGATCGGCGGGCTGGACGTCCTCGTCCGGCATGTGGCGGATGATGCCATGCTGGGGCAGCTCATCCGGCAGAATGGCGGAAAGATCGCCCTGGCTCCCACCATCTGCCAGACCACCGTGGCGGAAACCGGCCTGAAGGACCTGTTCAGCCACGAGCTGCGCTGGGGCCGGACCGTCCGCAGTGTGGAGCCTGTCGGCTATGGCCTGTCCGCCCTTCAGCTGCCCCTGTTCTGGGGCAGTCTCTGTGTCCTTTTTGCACCATCCCGCCTTTTTTCCTGGGCCATGCTGGCCACAGGGCTGCTATGCCGCAGTGCCATGACCCGTCATGCCGGGCGGCTGACAAACTGCCCCATGCCCGGTCTTTTCCCGTTCCTCATCTTCCGGGACTGGATGTCCATGTCCGTCATGCTGGGCAGTGCCTGTGGCACCCGTGTCACCTGGCGGGGGCAGTCACTACATATCTCCCGTGGCAAAAAACTTTCGAAGTCCCTATAAGAAACCCAACTAGCCTTGCGCCCTTCTTTCCCCGTCAACGATACCGGCGTTGACTGGCCCGATATTATCAGGAGTGTCCGTTCATGTTGAGAACACTGTTTCTGCAGCCCCCATCTTTCGATGGTTTTGATGGTGGTGCTGGCTCACGCTACCAGGCCAAGCGGGAGATCCGCTCCTTCTGGTATCCCACGTGGCTGGCCCAGCCTGCAGCGATGGTGCCCGGATCACGCCTGATTGATGCCCCTCCGGCCAAGATGGGCATGGGACCTATCCTTGAGGACGTGAAGAATCGTGATCTGGTGATCATGCACACTTCCACCCCGTCCTTCCCGTCTGATGTCCGTGTGGCCAAGATGCTGAAGGAAACCAACCCGAAGCTGAAGATCGGGATGGTCGGAGCCAAGGTGGCCGTCCAGCCGGATGAAAGCCTTGCCCAGGGCAGCCCGATCGACTTCGTGGCCCGCAACGAGTTCGACTTCACCATCAAGGAGATTGCCGAAGGCAAGCCTCTGGCCGAGGTGGACGGCATCACATGGCGCAACGAGAACGGTGAGATCATCACCAACAAGGACCGCGCCATGATCGAGGACATGGACAGCCTGCCCTTCGTGACGGAAGTGTACAAGCGTGACCTGAAGATCGAAGATTACTTCATCGGCTATCTGAAGCACCCTTACATCTCCATCTACACGGGCCGTGGCTGCAAGTCCCGCTGCACCTTCTGCCTGTGGCCTCAGACGGTAGGTGGCCACCGCTACCGCACACGCAGCCCGGAGCATGTGGCGGCCGAGATCAAGCTCGCCATGAAATACTTCCCGCAGGTGAAAGAGTTCTTCTTTGACGATGACACCTTCACCGACGACCTGCCCCGTGCGGAGGCCATCGCACGGGAGCTTGGCAAGCTGGGCGTGACATGGTCCTGCAACGCCAAGGCCAACGTCCCTTACGACACGCTGAAGATCCTTCGTGACAATGGCCTGCGTCTGCTTCTCGTCGGGTATGAGAGCGGCAACCAGCAGATCCTGCACAACATCAAGAAGGGCATGCGCATCGAGACGGCCCGTGAATTCACCAAGAACTGCCACAAGCTGGGCATCAAGATTCACGGCACCTTCATCGTCGGTCTGCCGGGTGAGACGAAAGAAACCATCCGTGAGACCATCGAGTACGCCAAGGAGATCAACCCGCACACCATGCAGGTCTCCCTGGCCGCTCCCTATCCGGGCACCTTCCTGCACAAGCAGGCCTCCGAAAATGGCTGGCTGAACGAGGACGAGGCCGAGCTGATCGACGAGAACGGCGTGCAGATCGCCCCGCTGCATTATCCGCATCTCTCCCATACGGAGATCTTCAAGAGCGTGGAGACCTTCTACAAGGAATTCTACTTCCGCCCGTCCAAGATTTTCGCCATCGTCAAGGAAATGGCCACGGACCCGCAGATGCTCAAACGTCGCCTGCGTGAAGGCGTGGAGTTCTTCCAGTTCCTCCGTCAGCGTCATTCATCCTGACACGGACCTGAAACGACTGAACAGGGAAAAGGCGGCCTCATGCGGGACCGCCTTTTTTCATGACCTGCCCTGAATTCACATGAAGGCCGGATTGAGGCATCATGCGGGACAGCCGCCGCACGTGACGGCCGTTCCGTTTCCTCACCTTCCCCCTGCGAGCCAGACCATGACAGTTTCCTCCCCCCGCCGTGTCATTTTCTCCGCTGATGATTTCGGCATGAGCGTGGAAGTCAATGAAGCCATTGAAGAAGCCCACCGGAAAGGCCTTCTCAGCACCGCCAGCCTCATGGTGGCCGCACCGGCCTTCGAGGATGCCCTGAGACGGGCGAAGCGTATGCCCGACCTGCGGCTGGGCCTGCATCTGGTCGTCATCGAGGGGGATTCCCTGCTTCATCTGCCTGTCATCACGGACCGTCAGGGCTGGTTTGGCAGCAACCAGCTCAAGCTGGGCTTCCAGTATTTCTTTTCCCCCGTCACACGCTCGGCCCTGAAAAAAGAAATCCATGCCCAGTTCCAGCAGTTTTCCCGCATGGGTTTTCCGCTGGACCATGCCAATGCCCACAAGCACATGCACCTGCACCCGACCATCGGGCACATGATGATCCAGACCGGCAGGGCCTACGGACTGAAGGCGGTCCGCACCCCCATGGAACCCGCCGCCCCTCTGGGAGAAACACCGGCCCTCGGCGATCAGGCCCTAGAACGATGGACCCGTGTCCTGCGCCATCAGATCCGCAGGGCGGGCCTGAAAACCAACGACTCCTGCTTCGGCCTGCGCTGGTCCGGCCAGATGACACCGGACCGCATCCACCGGCTCATCCCGCAGCTGCCCCCCGGTGTCAGCGAAATCTATTTTCATCCTGCCAAGGGACAGAACAGCCAGATGGCCGCCCTCATGCCCGGCTACCAGCCGGAACAGGAACTGGCCACGCTACTGAGTCCCACGACAAAAGACCTGCTGGCCGCCAACAACATACAGACCACGACATGGGATGCCCTCTGAAACACCCCCGTACATGACAGATTCATGTCATGAAAAAAGGCCAGCTCCACTCAGGATGAAGCTGGCCTTTCTCTCATCATGAGACCATCATCAGGCCTTCAGGGAGAAACCTTCATCCGGACGCCCCCCAAGACGGGCGATGACATGACCGGCCGCCCTGTTCCCCAGGGTGGCGCAGTCCACCAGAGACCTCTTCCGGCCATATCCGGCAAGGAAACCTGCCGCAAAGGCGTCACCGGCTCCCGTCGTGTCCACCACCTTCACAGGCTCGGTCGGCACTTCATGACGGGTTTCACCGGCCTGGACAACCGCTCCCTTCTCCCCACGGGTCACGACCCCAAGGGCAACATCAGCGGACAGGGCCTTCAGGGCCTCATCAAGGTTTTCCGTCTCATACAGGGCCAGAATCTCACCTTCATTGGCAAAGAGAATGTCCACCGATTCCGCAACAAAGGAACGGAAGGCCTTCTGATGACGCTGGATGCAGAAACTGTCGGACAGTGTCAGTGACACCTGCCGCCCGGCCTCATGCGCCAGCCTTGCAGCCCGGTAGAAGGCCTCCTGAGCCTGCGGGCGGTCAAACAGATAGCCTTCCAGATAGGTGATGGCGGCTCCCGCCGCCACGTTCTCCACCACGTCCTCAGGAGCAAATTCCACACAGGCCCCAAGATAGGTGAACATGGTCCTCTGCCCGTCCGGCGTGATGAGCACGATACAGCGTGCCGTGGGGACATCCCCTGCCAGCGGAGCGGAAGGATAGGCAATCCCCTGCTTCTTCATGTCCGCCGTGAAGTCCTCACCAGCCCTGTCAGCCGCCACCTTGCCCAGATAGGCCGTCCTCGCCCCCATACGGGCCGCCACGACCGCACTGTTGGCCGCCGAGCCGCCCCCGGCGACCTGCTCGACACGGATACGCCGTTCGATCTGCGCCATCTTTGGCGCATCGATCAGGGTCATGCTGCCCGGAGCGGCCCCAAGCTCGGCCAGCAGCTCGGCACTGACAGTGGCCAGAACATCCACGATGGCATTCCCGACAAAAAGGAGATCATATTCTGGAGCGGTAGAAGACATGAGACACTAACTTCCATTCATTTTCAGGCAATCTGTCTCCACCATAACGTGCACGGCAGGCAGATCAATCCATCTTTACAGCGTCCGGCCCGCCCCTTACATCCTTCATGCCAGCCCCCGCAGCATTGACAGTCCATGGAAAAGCACCCTTACTGGAACAGCCCTTCTAGCCAATGTCACGTCTTGGCTCTATTTTAGGCCCAGACCTTCTGCTGAAGCAGGACAGCCACATGTCCTGATGGACAGAATCAGAGTCTCCGTTCAGCGTCACCCTAACCGCCTGACCAAAAGGAAATCATGTCTTTACCTACCCCTCCCTCCCCCATGCCCGGTTCTGCCCCCCGTCAGCGCGCTTCCTCCAGCCGCTTCAGCGGTCAGGACAATGGCGGCTACACCGACAACGCCCGTACGCTCGTCGTCCATAGTGGCATCACCATCCGTGGTGCGATCGAGAACATCGAACGCCTGATCATTGAGGGAACGGTCGAGGTGGAACACCTGACCGCCAAGGAGCTTCTGATCGCCTCCGAAGGCGTGTTCCGTGGCGTGGCCGAAACGGGAACCGCCGAGATCGCCGGTACGATGGAAGGGGAGCTGACCGTCCGCAACACGCTCGTCATCAGGGCCAGCGGACGCCTGATTGGTGATGCCGAATGCCGCCGCCTCCAGGTGGAAGAAGGCGGACAGGTCACCGGCAAGATGGGGATGATCACGTCTCCTCTGCCCGGTACGAAGGAACATGCCCACGTGCATGCCCATGAAGCCGCCGACACGGCAACGGGTGACGGCAAGGCCTGAAACCAGTCCCCATGAAAGCAGAAAAGCTGCCACTCCTTGCGGAATGGCAGCTTTTTTCATGCCCCATGATGACCTGACACGACCGGGTCAGTGCCGACGGTCACGAATCTTCACATAGGCAATGGCCGCATGTTCCGCACAGTACGGTTTGCCAGAAAGCGGAGACGCTCCACAGAAATGGAAATCCGGCGTACCGGGATCACCGATCGGCCACTGGCAGGTCGGTCCCTGCCGGGACGGACGATCCAGCGTGTCGCGCACACGCCGGGGCGGAGCCACCTTGCGCTGTGACGCAGGAGCGGCCGGACGACGGGCGGACACCAGATCGGCCTCGTCATCCACGTCCACGTCATCGGCAGCCTTCCTGGATGGTGCGTCCTTTACGGCTCCTCCCGTTTTTGCCGCAGTCCCGGCCGCTTTCGCTCTGGCCGGCTTCTCCACCTTCTCGGCCGCCGCCTTGGCCCGGGCCGTTCCGGCAGCTTTCTTCTCAGTCGGCGGGGCCGCTGTCTTCTGCCCGGCAGCGGCAGGCGGCTCGGCCTTCACACCATCCTCGGCGGGTGCTTCCTCGGCCTTCCGGGTACGGGACGTACGGGAACGGGCAGGCTTGCCGGAAGCCGCACCCTCCGCAGCCGCCTTGTTGCGGATGGGTGACGGACGGGGCGGCAGCCCCAGACGATGAGCCTTACCGACAACCGCATTTTTCGTAATAGAAAGCTGACGGCCAATCTCCGCCGTCGAAAGACCCTGCTCCCACAGTTCCTTAAGCCGTGCGATCAGCTCATCTGTCCATTCCATAGCCATCCACGTTTTCTCCACTCATTTCCACGGCACGTCATCATGGCGATCCTGCATCATCTCTAGCAGAAACCGGACCGACCCAAAACAGGTCCTCTTTCTCCATCCGACGTGCAGCCCATCAGGCTGGTACGGACATCAGGCCAGAAAACCTCAGCTCCTGTCCACTACCTGCAACTGTCCCCCGCTGACAAACAGGACTTTCTCACCCCGGAGCAGGGCCTGGGCCTCCTGCCCAAAAAGCTCGGCCCGCCAGCCCCTGAGAACAGGCAGGTCCGTTTCTCCCTGCGCCAGTCGTTCCAGCTCGTCGGATGACGCCACCAGCCGGGCCGCCACACGCCCCTCCTCACTCCGTGCCGTGAGAAGGACCTTGAGCAGGGCCAGCACACCGGAAGGAGCCTTGGGGCGTTCCATCCGGCGTCTGGCGGGAGGTTCCGGCCGTTCATTCTCCGGGCACTGCTCCCCACGCTGCACGGCGGCCAGAAGGCCACGGCCCAGCTCACTTCTGGAAAAATCCCCCGTGACACCACGAATGCGGGCCAGAGACCCGGCATCATGCGGGCGGGCCACGGCAACCTCCATGAGGCTCTCATCCCGGATGATGCGCTGGCGGGGCATGTCCTCCTGCTGGGCGGCCTCCTCCCGCCAGGCTGCCACCTCCCGCAGCACGGCCAGAACCTTGCGGTTGTTCGTCCGTGGCTTGAGCTTCACCCACAGCCCCCTGGGGTCAGGCCGGAACAGGCTGACCTCACCCAGGGCCGCCAGCTCATCCTTCACCCAGGAGAGCCGCCCCTGCTCTTCCAGCTGCCGGGTCAGTTTCCCATAGATGACCCGCAGATGGGTCACGTCCGCACTCGCATAGGCAATCTGCGCCTTCGAGAGCGGACGGGCCGCCCAGTCACTGAAACGGTGCGACTTGTCTATGGCCTGTCCCGTCATGGCCGAGACAAGGCTGTCATATCCCACCTGCTCCCCGAAACCGGCCACCATGGCCGCCACCTGCGTGTCAAACACGTTGACCGGCAGCGTGTCGAACAGATGAAGGAAAATCTCGAGGTCCTGCCGGGCCGCATGGAAGACCTTCACGCAGTCCGGCTCCGCCAGCAGGGCCGCAAGCGGTGAAAGATCGATCCCCGGCGCACAGGCATCAATCAGGGCCACATCCTCCATGCCGCCAAGCTGGACAAGGCAGAGACGGGGCCAGTACGTCTTTTCCCGCACGAACTCCGTATCGACCGTCACGAAAGGCTCGCGACGCAGCTTCTCACAGAGGGAGGCCACCCCGGCGGACGTGGTGATCAGAACGGGCGCAGGAAAATCGGATTTTTTTGACATGGCAGCCATCTTACACCGTCTGCCGGAGGCTGACCATCTCCCTCACGCACACCATACAGAAATGGCCCGACAGCGGGATGTTTTCCCACCATCGGGCCATGCCATCCGGATGCTCATCCGGCTGTGCAGGTTCCGACCCGGTCTCAGGCGATGTGAGCGTCCAGCCATGCCTTGAGCTGGCTCTTCGGCAGGGCACCCATCTGCTGGGCGACCGGCTTGCCATTCTTGAAAAGGATCATCGTCGGGATGCTGCGCACGCCAAACGTCGTCGGCGTTTCCGGATTGGAATCGATGTCCACCTTCGCCACCGTGACACGTCCCTTGTAATCCCGGCCGATCTCCTCCAGTGCCGGAGCGATCATGCGGCAGGGGCCGCACCACTCCGCCCAGAAATCCACCAGAACGAAATCCTCAGCCTTCAGGACGTCCGCCTCGAAGCTCTGGTCCGTTACCGCTACCGTATGTTCGCTCATGATATGGTCCTTCCCCTCACGAATTATGATCTTTCACCCTGATGTCTCTGCCATACATCACGAACAGTAGCCACCAGCCAGCCAGCAGTGCAGACCCCCATCAGGAGGGACTCTCCCACACCTTCCGCCATTGTGTACTCAGCAAGTCCTGTTAACTTTTGCAGACGACCCGCCCGGATGAGAAACAGGTATTATCGTCCTGAGTGACATGTTTTCTCTATAACAAACAGATGGTAACAGAGCGTTATCACACCCGTCACCCGGGCAGGATGACCTGTTCCTCCAGCAGGTCGGCAGGCAGTTCCGTCACGGCGGGACCATCCACCCAGACAAGAAAGCAGCGCACGGGGTGACCGGGATGCAGGCCCTGCATGACCCGCCTGTAGCTGGCCATCTGTTTCAGATAGGCTGGCGGGACACGGTCCGGCCGGGATGGAGACCGGCCCGTCTTGTAGTCACAGAGCCAGACCGTCTGCCCGTCGAAACGGAAACGGTCCACCTGCCCCAGCACGACCCGGCCCGTGCCGTCTCCCGGCTGGCCCAGCGTGCCGGATATGCCCTGCTCGGCCCGGCTTCCCGGCCCGAAAAGCGGGGCAAGGGCCTCCATCTCCACGACCGAGACGACATGCCCGGCCAGACTGGTGACCTCTTCCTCCGCAAGACCCGGCATGGTGTGCCGCAGCCAGGCCTCCGCCTTCCCCCGGCGTTCCGCAGCAGGCAGGTCCGGCAGGAACTGGAGAAGCCTGTGCACCAGCGTTCCACGTTCCATGGCATCCTGCCGACGGCTGGCAGGCTGCGGAACGACCAGCCCCTCCCTCACGATGTCCAGTGGAGACCGGGCGGCAGGGAGAGGACCATAGACGGCGGCTTCCGGTCGGCTCGGAGCCAGAGGACGGGCCAGAGCATCCTCACGGGGCGCAGGCTGTACCTGCCAGTCCGGAGCCTGTCCCATCCAGCCCGGCAGGTCCATCGTGACATGTGCGGGACCGGCCCGCCGGACGGAATCCGGAACGGCCGTGACGGGCATCTCCAGCACCAGCCTCTCCCCCTCCCAGTCTCCTTCAAAAGGAAGGGCCTGCACGCCTTCCAGACGTTCCATGCCAGCCTGGCAGTAGCCATACCAGCTTGAATCCCAGCTGCCGGTTCTGGGTTCCCAGCCACAGATGAGCAGCGCATCGCTGGCCCGTGTCAGGGCCACATAGAGGAGCCTGTTCCTCTCTTCCCGCTGACGGCCTCTGGCCCGGGCCAGCAGCTCTGCCGTCTGCTCCGTTCCCATCCTGACCTGCGGTATCCAGAGCGGTCCATGCAGTGCGTCTCCATCAGGTGCCGACCTGTCATCCTCCAGCTCCGTCCAGAGAAGACCGTCAGACCGGCCCGCCAGACTGGTCGTGTCGGGCAGGATGACCAGACGGGCCTGCAACCCCTTGGAACGGTGCACCGTCATGATGCTGACCGCATCGACCCCGGCCTCCACCTCACGCTGGCTCTCTACCGTGCTGGCCCGCAGCCAGTGCAGGAAGCCCTGAAGGGATGGTGGATGCTGGGTCTCATAGGTCAGGGCCGCCGTCAGGAGTTCATCCACCGGCTCGGCCGCCTCCGCACCAAGACGGGCCAGAAGACGGGCACGCCCCCCCTGCACGCCAAGGGCCTGCATGAGGATGTCATAAGGCGTGTCATAATCCACACGCCTGTAAAGGGCCCTGAGCCGCTCCCAGGCGTCCCGCCATTCGGGCCGTTCACCGTGCCGCCGTGCGAGAAGGCTCCAGAGGGGCGTTCCTTCCCGGCCAAGCTCCCGTCGCCGCCCGTCAGCCGTGGCCAGTGCCATGAGCGACTCATCGCTCAGCCCTCCAAGAGGCGATGTCAGCACGCTGGCGAGGCTGAGGTCATCCTGCGGCAGAAGAAGGGCATCACACAGCGTCATCAGGTCCTGCACGGCAGGCTGCTCCACCAGACCGCTGCTGATGAAGCTGGCCACCGGGACATCCCGGGCCTTCAGGGCACGGATCAGGGCCCGCAGGAAGGCTGAACGCTTGGGCACCAGAATCATCACATCCCCGGCCTTCAGCGGGGCCGTGCCGGGCTGAAGCGGCCTGCCCACCTGCTCCCGGATATGTCGGGCCAGCCCGTCTGCCAGACGCTGCTGGGCACTGCGCTGGTCCTCGTTCTTCTCCGGTGCCCGCCACGGATCGGCCACCTGTCCGGCAGAAGCGTCATCCGGTTCCCCTGCAGCTCCATCACGGTCGGAAGGCACCAGAGGCCACAGCTCGACACGCCCTCCACCACCGGAACGGGCGGACTGATGACTGAGCGGGCGGCGGTCTCCCTGTTCCCTCAGACCGTCCAGGGCCTCATTGCCCCCGGCCTTCTCATCATCAGCGAACACGGCATCCACAAATGTCAGAACCGGGGCCAGGGACCGGAACGACACGTTGAGTTTCGGCTCCTCCCAGAGCAGCCCTGCACTGTCCACACGACGGGCAAACTCCTGACGCCACATGTGGAACTGCTCCGGCTCCGCCCCCTGAAAGCTGTAGATGGACTGTTTGAAATCCCCCACGGCAAAGACGGTCCGGGGCCGGGGCGTCGCCTCCCGCACTCCTGCACCGGAGAAGAAATCCGCCGTGAGGGCACCGGCTATCTCCCACTGGAGGCCGGAATTGTCCTGCACCTCATCCAGCAGGAGATGGTCAATGCCGCCATCCAGCTTGTACAGGACCCAGGCCGCCCCCGGTTCCCGCAGGACCTCCCTCGTCCGGGCGATCAGGTCGTCATAATCGACGGCCCCACGATTCCGTTTCTCGTCGGCAAACCGCCCCATCACCGGCAGGGCCAGAGCCAGAAAGGCCGTGTTGATCTCCAGAAGACGCTGGGTACGGATGCGCTCCTGCATTTCCTGCTGGCGTCCGGCCTCGTCCAGCAGACGCTGCTCCAGCCCGGGAGCGGCCTTCCTGGCCCTGGCCCCCAGATGACGGCTCATGTTCCGGACCTCACCTTTCTGCGTGAACAGGAGAGAGGTCAGGAACACGTCATCCCGATCGGCCGGGTCCTGGGCCAGCCATGTCAGGAAGTGCCCGAACTGACCCTGCTTGCTTTCCGCCAGAAGCGGCATGGCGGCCCCGACTTCCTCCCGCCACAGCTCCTCATTCTCCAGCTGGCAGGCCTCCCGCTTCAGCTCTGCCGAGGACCGGGTTCCCGCTCCCAGCAGCCTCCGGTAGGCCTGCTCCACCTGACCCGGCCACATTGTCCACCGTTCCAGCAGGGGCTGGAGAAGGCCCGACCGGGCATTGAACTGCCCCAGCAGTCCCATCAGCCTGTCAAAGCCCGTCAGGGTCGCCAGCACCTGCACAGGGTCCTGATCCTGCGCCAGACTGTCCTCAAGGGCACGACGAAGGGCCATCTGGCTGTCCGCCTCCTCCATCAGGACAAAATGCGGGTCCAGAGCCGCCTCCAGCGGGAAACGCCGCAGAAGCGACTGGCAGAAGGCGTGAATGGTCTCGATCTGCAACCCGCCCGGCGCATCCAGCACCTTCAGGAACAGGCCACGGGCACGTTCCCGCGTGGCGGGCGTGTCAGGCACGTCCAGTGCGGTCAGGGCCTCACCCAGCTTTTCATCCGGCAGGGACACCCAGCGACCGAGATGGCTCTGCAGGCGATGGGCCATCTCGGCGGCAGCGGCCTTCGTATAGGTCAGACACAGGATGCGGGACGGGTCAGACCCTTCCAGCAGGACGGGCCGACCATCATCCCCGACCTGCTCCAATGGCAGCATGAGGCGGAGGAGCCGGTCGATCAGCAGCTTCGTCTTTCCCGACCCCGCCGAGGCCGAGACGAAGACGGAGGCCAGAGGATTCGAGGCCCGCTTCTGCGCCTGGTTGGCCTCATCAAGGGCCTTCTGATGATCAGCCTTTCCCTGTACCGAGAGCTGGGTCATTCCTTGTCATCTCCTGCCAGACGCCATTCCGCAACACGGGCGAGCTGGGTATAGTCACTGTAGCGGGCCTCCCTGCCCGCCCAGGGCTGGGACCGATAGGGTCGGGACGAATTGTCATAATCCATAAGGAGAGTCCGCAGCTGTTCAAGGGCCGGTCCGACAAGCTCGCCCAGCGTCACCTTCGCCCTGCTGGACGGGATGACCATCTCGTCCCCGGGCGTCTCGCCACCACTCAGCTTCCAGTAGGTCAGCGTTTCCGTTTCGGCAGCGGGCAGCCCCTCAAAGGCACCCTCGGCCAGAAGGGCGGCCTCCAGCACCAGCTGGGAGGCCCAGCCCTCCACTACGTCCCGGCTGCTGGGGGGCGTTCCCGTCTTGTAATCAAGGATGCGGCCTCTCGGATCCCGGCCCGGCTCCTCCCACAGGTCAATCCGGTCCGCACGGCCAGTGATGTGGAAATCACCACCCGGAAGGTCCCGCAACGTGTAATTCAGGGAAATCTCGGTATGGGAGTGGCAGGGCAGCCGCCCCACATGACGCCAGCTTTCCTGCTCCAGCACCCAGTCGGCAATGCGGTGCAGCCGGGGTCGCCACCAGCTGGACAGAGCCGGATTCACCAGAGCCTCATCCAGAGCGTCATCAAAATGACGGTGCAATATCCGGGAAGCATGAAGCGGCCATGTACCGGGATGCTCCCTGATCATGCGCTCCAGAGCCGTATGGACGATCCTGCCGTAATCAGCATGTTCGGCCCCTTCTTCCAGCGGTGACAGGGCTTTCAACCCCAGCACATGCCGGGCATAGATAGCGTAAGGGTCCAGCTTGAGCGTATCAAGCTGGGTGATGCTCAGCCTCCGGGGCCGCAGGGCCAGAGGAGGCCGGGGTTCCGGCGGAGAAACGGGTTTCGCTTCCCCGTCCGGCATGTCCAGCCTGACCTGCCATCCCAGAGCGGGATGCACGGGCAGCATGATCTGCCGCCCTTCCAGAAAGGCTGAAAGACGCATCAGCCACCGGGCCGGAACGGATGGTGCCCCCTCCCGCCGCTGGGCACTGGACAGGATGACATGCTCCGACGACAGGGCCGCCGCCACGAAATCATGCGCCTGTGCGCCAATCCGCCGTTCCGGTGACGGCAGGCCGACACGCTGGCGCATCGGGCGGCTCATCCACGGGCCGGACTCCGCTGCGGGAGGCCATATGCCTTCATTCAGCCCGCCCAGAATGACGGTATCAAAGGCCAAAAGACGGGCCTCCAGCACGCCATAAATGGAAATCCGGGGATGGGCAAGTTCCACACCCCCCTGATAACCCCGCAGCCCCGTCAGCGTCCTGCCAGCCATGCTGGCCGTCAGCAGCCCGTCCAGCACGTTCAGGGGCTGGGGAGGCAGATCACCCGTGTGACTCATGAGTTCCACGAAATGCCGGGACAGGGCACCACCATCCTCTCCCATCCAGAGCCGGGAGCCGGGTCGGGACTGGTCGGTGCCGTTACCCTCATCCGCCACCGCCGCCAGTGCCTCGGCCGTTTCCAACAGGGCTGCCAGAAGTTCCGGCACACGGGCTTCCGCTCCCAGATCAAGGAGGGGCCGGAAGGCTCCCTCCACACGATCGAGAAACGGTTCGAGACTTTCCGGGCTGTCCGGAGCATCGGCCTGTGCCCCGTTGTCCGTCCACTGCGCCTCCTGCAAAGCCCCGAGGGCACGACGCAGCCCGTCCAGCCCCGGCTGTGGAGCCGGGCCACGCAGCAGACGCCTCTCCAGCAGACGGGCACTGGCCCGGGCACGGCCGGGACTCATGCCCAGGGCCGACAACGGGTGCTTGAGAACGGACAGCAGCGCAACCGGGCTGAACCGGCCCGTCACGGCCTGAGCGATCAGCCGCAGGAACACGGCCGTGGGGGTACGGACCAGCGGCTCGCCCGCACTGTCATCGGCGTGAATGCCAAAACGCAGCAGCTCCGCCCGGACACGGTCGGCAAGCCCACGGTCCGGCGTCACAAGGGCACCCGACCGTCCCGGCTGGCTGGCCACGTCCCGCAGGATCAACGCAATGGCCTGCGCCTCCTGCTGCGAATCCGCTGCCGGAAGCAGGCTGATGCCTGAAGGCCGGACATCCCCCACCGGCTGGCCCCAGCGGGAAATGCCCGCCTCCGGCAGCATGACATGCCGGAAAAGCGTCTCCCGCTCCGGGCGCAGCGGCTCGCCCCACAGGGCGACATCCATCCGATCGACCCCAGCCCGGGACAGGAATTCATGAAACAGGGCCTGAGGATGGGTCGGGGGCAGCTGGTCCCACAGCTCATCCTCCATGTCACGGTCCAACCCCTGAAAGACCACCATGCCCTGCGGCAGGGCCGCCACGGCCTCCAGTGCCGTGGCCACACCGGCGGAGCCATCCACGAAGCCCACGGCCCAGAGCGGATAATCCGGCGGCATGTCCGCCCAGAGGCGGGCCTGCGCCTCGATCAACGCCACCTGCCGGGCCATGATGTTGCTGCGCTCCTCTTCCCGCAGGATCGCAGGCCATGCCTCCGTGACGATCCTGAGGAACTCCAGCGTCTTCTGCCAGTGCCCGGCAAAGTCATCGGCCACGGCTTTCGGCAGGGCCTCGTGCAGGTCCACGCCGTTCCGCTCGGCATCATCCATCAGCTCCGCCAGTGCCTGCGCCAGCGGCCAGACCCGGTCGATCGTGCCGCCGTCCCGCCCCGAAACGGTCGTGAAGAATGGAGCCGCCAGAATCAGCCGAGCCAGAATGGCCAGCCGGAAAACCGGTCCCACGGCGGGTGGCACGGCCTCATCCACCCTCATG
Source organism: Bombella mellum (assembly GCF_014048465.1). Classification (GTDB taxonomy): domain Bacteria; phylum Pseudomonadota; class Alphaproteobacteria; order Acetobacterales; family Acetobacteraceae; genus Bombella; species Bombella mellum. Next base: position 89,166 of record NZ_PDLY01000003.1, on the reverse strand, counting down.
GGGAACAGGCTCTGCTGTTCCACATCTCCCAGGGCCACGATGGCGGGCAGCAGGGCCGGGCGGCCATCCAGGACCCTCAGGAAGGCTTCCATGAGGGAACGGGCCACACGGCGGCCCGGCACCAGAATCATGCCGCTGTCACCACCGCCACGCCCGCCTGCGTCGGCCTCCACGCCCACACGGTCCAGCCAGTTCTGCACCACCGTGTCCAGAAACGGACAGGACGCCGGAATGGTGGAGATTCTGAGCGTACGTGCCTGCCCCATCAGCCTTTCCTCCCCTCAGAGAAGGCGGACAGGGAGGCCAGCCGCTCCTCCGGCCAGCCATGCAGGGTCACGATACGGTCCTGCTCGCCAGTCCCCTGCGCAAAGGTCAGATGCAGGGCCTCTTCCGGCAGAAGATCCTCGGCACGGTCCGGCCACTCCACCAGCATGATGCTCTCGCAGGCATCATCCCATGACAGTTCATACAGTTCATCCGGCCCGGAGAGCCGCCAGAGATCATAATGAAACACGGGTCCGATCTTCGTCTCGTAAGGCTGGACAAGGGCAAAGGTCGGGCTGGGCACCTCCAACCCTTCATCACCAGCCAGACTGCGGAGAAGCGCACGGGCAAACGTGCTTTTGCCCGCCCCCATCTCCCCCTGGAGGGCCAGGCAGTCCCCGGAACGCAGCAGACCCGCAAGATGACACGCCAGAGACACCGTCTGCTGAGGAGACGAAAGATACATTTTCATCAGAGAAGCCACCCCGCATCATGACCCTTGGACCTTCGCCAGCATGGTCCAGGCTGCCACAGGATACAAGACCGACAGCCCTGCACCTGTGGACTGGAAGGGCGTCATAAGAACAAATCTCTACTCCACAAGGAAAAAAATGCTTATGAATATCAGCATGACACATGCAGCTTCTTCCCACACGACAGATGTCGCCATCATTGGCGCAGGCCCCACGGCACTTTTTGCCGCCTTCGAATGCCGGATGTTACGCTTGGACTGCATCCTGACGGATGTTCTGGACAGTGTGGGCGGGCAATGTGCGGCCCTGTACCCGGAAAAACCGATCTACGACATTCCAGCCCATCCCTCCATCACCGGAGGCGACCTGATTGCCGCCCTTGAGGAGCAGATCGCTCCCTTCAACGTGCCCCGTCTTCTCGGCAGCCGGGTCAGCCATCTGGAAGGTGAGGCCGGGGCCTTCACCCTGAAGAATGAGCGTGGCGACACCATCCATGCCAAGGCCATCATCATCGCTGCCGGGGCTGGTGCCTTCGGGCCGAACCGCCCTCCGCTGGACGGGCTGGACGCCTATGAGCGCAGCGGGGCCGTGCAGTATTACGTGAAAAAACGGGCCGACTTCACCGGCAGGCGCATCGTCGTGGCCGGAGGTGGAGATTCTGCGCTGGACTGGGCCCTCTCCCTCTCCGACATTGCCGAAAAAGTCTATCTTGTCCACCGGCGGGACCGCTTCCGTGGGGCACCGGAGACACTGGCGCAGATCGAGGCAAAGATCACCGCCGGAGCCATCGAGAAGGTCGTTCCCTACCAGCTGCATGGCCTGAAGGGCGAAAGCGGCCAGCTGACCCATGTGGACCTCATCGCCATGGATGACACGGTCCGCTCTCTAGAAGCGGATGTGCTGCTGCCTTTCTACGGTCTCTCAACCGATCTTGGCCCGGTGGCCGCCTGGGGGCTGGAGACACAGCGCAGCACCATCCCCGTGAATCCCGCCACCATGCAGACCAGCCTGGAAGGCATCTTCGCCATTGGCGACGTGGCCCAGTATCCCGGCAAGATGAAGCTGATCCTGCAGGGCTTCTCGGAGGGAGCGGTGGCCGCCCATGCGGCCCATCATGTCGCCCATCCTGACAAAGCCCTGCGTTTTGAACATTCCACAAGCCGGGGCCAGCCGGGCACGCCCTGATACGGCTCCGTCATCCCCATGAAAAAAGCAGGTGCCCATGACGGGACACCTGCTTTTTTTCGTCTGTCGGGTGATCCCCGTTCAGGCAACGCCCTTCAGGAACACGACCCTGGAGGCACCACCTTCAACGAGGGTTTCGATGGCCTTGTTGAACACACGGCCATGCTCGGTCCCCATATGGGCCTTGAAGGCCGCCTCATCCCGGTAGCTTTCCTCGACATGGAACAGGTCCGGCTCATCTTCCAGCGTGTACACCACGAACCGCACGCAGCCCGGCTCGGCCCGCACGTTCTCGGCCAGAGCCGTCAGCAGGCTGGCCACCTTTTCCCGATGACCGGGCAGAGCTTTCATGGTGGCATAGAGACTCTTGGTCATGACATTTTCCCTTCTTCCCTTGTGAAGCCCCACCATCATGCCACAGGGAGGCAGACATCTGATACAGCCTGACATGGAAAAAGGCCGGAGCAGACGCCCCGGCCTTTTTCATGACCCAAAAACGGAAGCCCGAGCCTCAGCCCTTGGCACCACGGGCGGCACGCTTACGCTCGTGCGGGTCCAGATAACGCTTGCGCAGACGGATGGCAGACGGCGTGACCTCCACCAGCTCATCATCCTCGATGTAGGCAATGGCCTGCTCGAGGCTCATCTTGCGAGGCGGAACCAGCACGACGGCATCATCCTTCCCGGAGGCACGCATGTTCGTGAGCTTCTTCTCACGCACGGCGTTCACTTCCAGATCATTCTCACGAGAATGCTCACCAAGGATCATGCCGGTGTAGATCTTCTCACCCGCATCCACGAAGAGCGTCCCACGATCCTGAAGGGAGAAAAGCGCATACGGAGTCGTCGCACCATCCTCGGCAGAGATCAGGGAGCCATTGCGGCGGCCTTCAATCGCACCAGCATGTGGCTGGTAGGAGTGGAAGAGACGGTTCATCAGACCGGACCCACGGGTGTCGGTCAGGAACTCGCCGTGATAGCCGATCAGACCACGGGAGGGGATCATGAAGGTCAGGCGGACCTTGTCACCGCCGGACTGACGCATGTCCTGCATCACGCCCTTGCGCAGGGACATCTTCTCCACGACCACGCCGGAATAAGGCTCGTCCACATCGATGACGACTTCCTCGAACGGCTCTTCCTGCTCGCCCGTTTCCGGATTCTCACGGAACAGCACACGGGGACGGCCGATGGTCAGCTCGAAACCCTCACGGCGCATGTTCTCGATCAGCACGCCCAGCTGAAGCTCACCACGACCGGCAACCTCGAAAGCCTCGCTTTCCGGGCTGTCCGTCACCTTGATGGCCACGTTGCCTTCCGTCTCCTTGAAGAGACGGTCACGGATCTGGCGGGACGTCACCTTCTTGCCCTCACGACCACCCAGCGGACCATCATTGATACGGAAGGTCATGGAGAGGGTCGGCGGGTCGATCGGTGTGGAAGGCAGCGGCTCCTCGATGGACGGCTCGGCCAGCGTGTCAGGAATGGTGGCCTCGGAGAGACCGGCAATGGCCACGATGTCACCCGCTTCGGCTTCCTCAACGGGCACACGGTCCAGACCACGGAAGGACAGAAGCTTGGTGATACGGCCTGTCTCGACCACGCTGCCATCGGCCCGCAGGGCACGGATGGGCATGTTCACCTTCGCACGGCCCTGCTCAATGCGGCCTGTCAGGATACGGCCAAGGAAGTTGTCGCTCTCCAGAATGGTGGAGACCATGGCGAACGGCTTGTCCTTGTCCAGACCCGGGCTGGGCACATGCTTCAGGACGAGGTCGAACAGCGGGTGCAGGTTCTCACGGGGGCCTTCCAGCTCCGTATCCGCCCAGCCCTGGCGGCCGGACGCATACAGCATCGGGAAGTCCAGCTGCTCGTCATTGGCACCGAGAGCGGCAAAGAGGTCGAACACCTCGTCATGCACCTCGTCCGGGCGGGCGTCACCACGGTCCACCTTGTTGACGACAACCATCGGGCGCAGGCCACGGGCCAGGGCCTTGCCCAGCACGAACTTGGTCTGCGGCAGGGCACCCTCGGCGGCATCCACCAGGATCACGGCCCCGTCGACCATGCTCAGGATGCGCTCCACCTCACCACCGAAGTCGGCATGGCCCGGGGTGTCGATGATGTTGATGCGGGTGTTCTTCCACACGACGGAAGTACATTTGGCCAGAATGGTGATCCCACGCTCACGCTCGAGATCATTGCTGTCCATCGCACGCTCGGTGATGGCCTGATTCTCACGGAAGGTGCCGGACTGCTGGAGCAGCTGGTCAACCAGTGTCGTTTTCCCATGATCGACATGGGCAATAATGGCAATGTTACGGATGTCCATGGACGATCTTTCAGGAAGTGACAGATTGGGACAGAATGGTGCCCTTACTGCACCGAAACTGATTTTTTTGCAAATCCGAACCGTGTATCAAGCCGGACAGCATCGGATTTCATGCCTCCAACTTTTCATTCCAGCGGTAAAGGAACAGCGTCATGACCGCCCATACCCCACAAGGCCCCACCGCCCCCGGCACGGAAAGACTCAGCCAGCTTGGCCGCCAGACCGTACAGCCGGAGTCGCCTGAAACCGCCGAGCTGGAGCGTGTCCCGGCTCCCCATAAAGGGCGGCGTTATGTCGTCCGTTTCACCGCTCCGGAATTCACCTCCCTTTGCCCGGTGACGGGACAGCCGGACTTTGCCCATATCGTCATCGACTACATCCCACGGGACTGGATCGTGGAGAGCAAGTCCCTCAAGCTCTACCTCACCAGTTTCCGCAATCACGGAGCCTTCCATGAAGACTGCTCGGTAACCATCGCCACACGCCTTGTCGAACTGCTGGACCCGGAATGGCTGCGCATCGGGGCCTACTGGTACCCCCGTGGCGGAATGCCGATCGACGTGTTCTGGCAGACAGGCCCCGCCCCGGACGATGTCTGGATTCCCGCACAGGATGTACCCGGCTACCGGGGGCGCGGCTGAAATTCTTCCTCAGAAACCGAGCGTCACGTCCCCACCGATCAGGATGCGGTTCTGATGCCGGAAATCCGCAAAAGGCCGGGTGCTGTTCAGCGACCGGTCAAACCGGATTTCCGGACGGATCTGAAGCAGCTTGACGTGATGGCCGATATTCGGCCGCCACACGGCATTGAAGGACAGATCACCATACGTCGTTGCCGGGGCACTGTAGGTCCGGGCGGGCAGGCCGAGCAATGACCGGCCATAGCCCGTGTCTTCCGGGTACTGCACGACAAACTGGCCCGTGCTGTCCCGATAGACTTCCGCCCGGGCATTGAGGGTCAGGGTGGATGTTGCTGCATAGGCTCCCCAGATGACGCCGCTCCATGTATTGGCATCCAGCCCCTCATCATGGACCTGCGTGGCCTCGGCCGTCAGGCTCCATTTGGGGTTGATCTGCCATGTGGCGTTGAGGTCGTTCCAGAAACGCTGCGCCTCATGCGCCCGATGGCTGCCCAGCGCACGGCGGGGGTCTTCCGGCCCGACCCGCAGCAGGTAGGTCAGGGACAGGGCACCCCCTGCCAGCTGGCTGGCATTGAAGCCCACATAACCGGCCGGTTCGCCATTGTTGTTGCCCCGGCCAAATGACTTCTGGTTCCCCGCATCCATCCCGAACAGGACGGCATAATGTGAATTCAGGTGCCACTGCCCGTAGAAGCCGATATGCTCGAACGGATTGGAATACTGCGCCGTATAGGACATGGTGTAGAAGGCACGTCCCGCCGGATTCAGCACCTCCACCCCCATGGGGGAGGACAGGATGCCCAGCTGCATGTCCAGCCCGTCTTTCGTCAGCCACGGCATGTGCAGGGCGATGTTGGCCTGAATGGGGGTAAGCTGATAGCGGTGATGGTCCAGCCAGCGGTCCGAAATCCCTGTGATAATGTAGGCCCTGGCATCGGAGCCATAGAGCATCTGGATGTTCGCCCCCAGCCCGTAACCGTCACCGATCGGGTCCACGGGTTTGGTGATGGTCAGGGCGACCTGATTGAGCATTCCCGTATCACTGTGGGACTGGAGAAGCTGGCCGAAGTTCATGCCATTTTCAGGATGGCCCGTATTGGCCATGGCCCCGCCTTCAATCTGGAGACCGACATCAATGTCGGAGAACCAGCTCTTCCCGGCCGGTGCGGCGGGCTGGACGGCACTGGGAGCCGCCACCGGGGCGGGTGATGGAGCTGCCGGAGCGGAAGAAGAGGACGTGCCGGCCAGCGTGGCCTGAACGGAACCACCCTGCTCGCTGGGAGCGGCCCATGTGCCTTCCGGCCATGACACGACTCCACCGCATAACCCCATCATCAGAAGATACCGCCAGTGCCGCATGAGCCACCCCACCTATTGTTCCGGTGCCGTAAGTATATCCATCTTCTGAAACAAGGAACAACCTCAAAGAGGTAAAAGCCTACCGAAAATGAAGAGGCATACGCCAGATACGGAAAGGGCCACATGGTGATGTGGCCCTTTCCGGTCTTTCCAGAAAATTTCAGAAGGAAATGGCTGATTCCAGATCGATCAGCATGGCGTCCTTGTACCGCTTCACGGCACCGGGATTCCACAGATATTGCAGACCGGGCCGCAGAAGCAGCCAGCGTGTGGGCCAGTATCCATAGTTGAGTTCGATGGCTTCTTCCGAATGCGGAGCATACAGCCCGGCCCCCCGGCCCGTATGCTGGAGATGCTCGATCCAGTGCGTGACCTTCGGATTGGCCCAGAGGGCCTTCATGCCAAAGCTGATCGTATCGTTGGGTCGGCTGGCGAATGTTCCCTTCCGGGTAATGCCTGCCGTCACGAAATAGGGCGCAATGGCCGTACGGGGGTCACCCCATGTGAAGGAGGCAAAAAACGCCGTTCCCCGGTGCGGGTCCGCTCCATCCCGCTGCAACATGCGGTCAAACTGGAACCACCCGCCGAACCGGCCCCTCACCTTGGAGACAGGTGCATCCTGCGCCGCAGAGGCGGGAATGTAATATGTTCCCATCTGGCCATAGACATTCTTGACCTCGGACGTGTCCCAATACCCGCCAATCTTCACGTTCGTCTGTAGCGGACCGCTATAATCATCCGTCCCGCCCTGATGCCAGCCCAGCTGGAACGGCAGGTAGGTGCCTGTCGCCCCGTGCAGGTTCATCTTCCAGCCATTCCGCACGCCGGTGATCGTCGGGTCCACGCTGTAAGCCCCGAACTGCACCAGATAATGGTCATTCCCCGCCGGATACAGCTTGATCCAGGCACCGGGATGGGCCGTCGGATAGAAGCCGTAACCCGAGTTCATGGCGATGGACTGCGGCATCCCGCAGATGCCGTTGTTCTGGAACTGGCAGTACAGGTTGGCCCCCCAGTAGGTGGAGGACTGCTCGAAGTCATTCTCCGTGTTGATCTCGCCGACCTCGGTATGCACGTAATTGTTCCAGTGCATTTCCCAGCTGAGGCGGCCAAGACGCATGGTCTCACCCGCACCATAAATTTCCATCGGGCTGTCGATGGCGGGCAGCGTATTCCCCAGCCCTGCCCCCTGCCGGGCCAGCGTCAGGAAGTGAAGCGTACCGGCATTGAAGGCGACACCCGTCAGCTTCTTCAGGTCGAAATCCAGAGACAGGGCCTCTTCATCCGCATAACGGACCGCACGGGATTTTCCTCCGAACGGATTCCCTGCCGTGTCCTGAAAGTAACGGCCGCCAACCGTCACGCCGTGATCGGCCAGCCAGGTCCGTGCGCCCCAGGGATCACCAAAGAATCCGTCCTGATTGACGAAATCGTGCCAGCTGTTGGGGAAAAGCCCCTTCTGCCTCTCCGGCGTCTTCTGTTCGGAGGCTCCACGGGAAAAGACGTCACCCGGAATCGGAAGCGGCACGGAACCGAAAGCCCGCTGCTCATCCCTAGCGGGCACGCCGTAATGTCCCGCCTTCAGCAGTTCCTGACGCTGTTCGGGCGTGATCTCCGCTCCGGAGGTCGTCTCCTGCACAGCCACCGACGGGCCGGAAGACGCACCTTGTGCAGAAGCGGCACGGCTCCCCAGCATCAAGGCAATACCTATCGCCGCTGCACCAGCCTTTTGCCACTTTCCACGCATATGTTAGCCTTCATAGCCGTTGATCTGAGAGAGGGCCAAAGGCCAGACGCATCGGGGCGACCTTCAGCACGACATGCCGCGGACAGGCTACAGAACACCCTGCGGCGATGGACAGTACCGCCCCTTTATATAAATTTTATCGCTAACTTCCAGTGGTGAAATCTGTCTGTCCTGAACGGAGCCTTTCCCCGCCCCTCAAATTCCTGTGACCGTGACCGGCTTCTTCACCATCCGTTCACGGTGCAGACGCCCGAGACGACCCGTGACCGGCAGCAGCAGAACCAGCAGCACACACAGGCCGGCACAGCCCAGACACAGCCCCCTGAACAGGGCCACATAACCGGCCAGACTCCCCCCGCCATCCGCCGGAACACTGGCCAGGTCCGCCACAAGACTGCCGAGATACATGCCGATGCCCCAGAGCAGGAACAGGGCCCCCATCAACACCGCACTGACACGGGCCGGAGCGTAGCGGGCCACGATCGCCAGACCGAGACCGATGGTCAGCAGCTCCCCGAGCGACATGGTGCCATACCCCGCCACCATGACCCATGGCGACACCAGCCCCGTACTGTGGCCAGCGGCCAGCCACCAGATGCAGAAAGCCAGAGCGACCAGAGCATAACCGAACAGTATCTTGATGGCGGGTGCGGCATCCTGCCCCCTGCGGGCACTGCGCCGGTACAGCCAGGCCAGCAGGGGACTGAACAGCATGACAGCAATCGGATTGAGAGCCTGGAACTGCCCGGCCGACATGGTGAAGAGCCGCCACGGCCCCAGCTGATACACGCCAGACACGTCCCGCATGGCAAAGAGCGTCAGGGAGGTCTGCATCTGCTGGTAGAATATCTGATAGGCCATCGTCTGGGCACAGAGGATATAGGTCAGCAGCAGGCCGGGCCGTTCACTGTCCTGCGCCCGCAGATAGAGCCAGACCCACAGCAGGACCAGTCCGGCCCCGGCCAGAATGATGCAGAGCCGGACCAGAGCCGGACTGTACAGCACCCAGGTGCAGAAGGCCCAGACCACCATGAAGGCCAGAAGAATCCCGGCACCCAGCCCACCCTTCCGCACAGGACCGGCCAGACGGTCCATCCACGGGACAGACATGGAAGCCCCCCCATGCTGCCGCACCGCCTCGGCCGCATGCCCGGCCAGAAAACGGCGCATCCGCCCGCCCCGCACCGCATAATAGCCCAGCCCGGCCAGCAGCCCCCCGGCACAGGCCAGAAACGCCACCGCAGCCCCGTAACGCTGCTGGAGCCAGGGCATCAGAAGCATGGAGACGGTCGAACCGACATTGATGGCCATGTAATAGAGCGTGAAGGCAGCATCCAGTGCCGTGCCATCCCCTGCATAGATGCGCCGGACCAGCGTCCCCGCATTGGGCTTGAACAGCCCGTTGGACAGGGCGATCAGGGTCAGGGCAGGCAGGAAGACGGCCTGATGCCCAAGGGACATGGCCAGGAGACCATAACCCGCCGTCAGGCCGAACGCTCCCATGAGCATGGTGAGACGAGTGCCGAGACACTGGTCCCCCAGAAGCCCGCCCAGCACCGGCAGGCTGTAGATGAGAAACCCCAGTCCCCCCTGCATGATGTTGACGTCATGGTCCCGCATGTGGAGCTGGACCACCATGAACACCGTGAGCACGGCCTGCATGCCGTAATAGCCGAAACGCTCCCACAGCTCGATGGCCATGACGACAGCGAAGGCCCGCCGCCGTGCGGAAAGGAAGGTTGCCGCAGAGTGCTGCTGATCGGTCATGAAAACACGCATCCGTTACGGGAAAGAACTGATCCACCCTCCCTAGCGCAAAAATCAGCCGCCTGCGAGATGGAACCCGTCAACATACGTCACGCCAAGCACACCCAGCACGCACAGGGCCACGACAAACAGGACGGCCACAAGCCCTCCCAGAATGCTGGACTGCCGGATACGCTGCCAGAAAGACACTCCCCAGACCATGGCCATCTGCCCCTTCCTTACCTGCCCCGGCCCAGCGTGGCCTCCGACATGACGAAGGCAGGTCTTCACAGCCCCTGCCGGACCGAATACCTGCCTTCCCTCAGATTCATGCTAGCACATCCTGCCGCAGGCAGGACCTATATAATATTTTAACCTTTAACCGGAAGTTTCTTCCTCAGCCTCCCGGCGTATGAGAGCTTCCATCTCCGGCGAGATGGTGCCCAGCACGACACGCAGGGTCACCAGCAGGTTTCCCGCCTCGTGCCGCTTGTCGGCGGCAATGCCACGCCCTCCCAGACGCAGGACCGTGCCACTGTCGGAATGTGGCTTGACCTTCAGGGCCACCGTTCCGGCCGGGGTACGGACATGCACCTTGCCCCCCAATACAGCCGTCTGGAGGTCAATGTCCTGCGTGACACGAAGGTCACGCCCGTCACGCCTGTAATAGGGGTCATCCGCCACATGAATCTTCAGCAGCACGTCACCGGCAGGGCCGGGGCGGCCATCCATGCCGGGCGGACCGGCCTGACCCTTGCCCTTCAGCCGCAGCGTCTTGCCATCCTCGATGCCAGCCGGAATGGCCACGGAAACCTCACGCCCATGACCGAGGCTCACCTCACGGCGGGTGCCCAGCGCACATTCCTCCATGCTGATGCGCAGCTCGCCATGCAGGTCCTCACCACGGCGTGGGCGGGCGGACCGGAATCCCCCGCCTCCACCGAAAGCCCCGAAGATGTCGCCCAGGTCTTCCGGATTGAAGCCGCCAGAAAAACCGCCGAACCCGGCACCGGAACCGCCAGCTCCGCCACCACCGAATCCACCACCAAAGGGACCACGTGGCTGCCCGTCAGCGTCGATCTCGCCACGGTCGAACTGCGCCCGCTTCTCCTCATCCCCTATGACCTCGTAGGCCTTGCCGATTTCCTTGAAGCGTTCCTCCGCCTTGGTGTCACCGGGGTTACGGTCAGGGTGGTACTGCTTGACCAGCCGACGGTAAGCACTGCGGATTTCCTTGTCCGAGGCCGTCCTGCTTACACCAAGAACCTTGTATGGGTCAGTCGCCATTACTGTCCTGTATCCTCCAGCTCCGTCGTCTCCAGCAGGTTGATCAGCACGGCCAGAACCCTGCTTCTGGAATAGCCGGCCGCTTCCGCCTCTTTCATCAGGGCCTCGACCCGTGGCTTGAGAAAATCGGCCGCTGATCCTGCTGGTGCGTCTGTCATGGGAAAAAAACCTTTCTTTCCTGAAAAGGTGGTGTGCCTGTAAGATAAGGTCAATAGAGAATGAAGGTCCGGGCCACCATTTCCCACGTCCTTCCCATGACCTCATCAGAAGACAGTTCTTCATGCCGCATACTACTGACAGACAGACTCCCAACAGCACTTCATCCCGACGTCTCATCATTACAGGCAGCGACAGCCGTTATTTCCCCCTGCTTCAGGAGCTTATCGCTTCCATCCGCCGCTTCCCGGAACTGGCCGAACTGCCGGTCGCCTGCATTGATGGCGGACTGAAACGGAAGCAGGTCACATGGCTGGAACAGAACGGCATCACTGTCCGCACCCCGGGGGCCTTCCCCCATGTCTCACGATGGGCCATGCGCAGACGGCCCAGTCTGGCCATCGAACTCTCCAAGATGTGGCTGGACCAGCTCTTCCCGGAACATGACACGCTGGCCTGGATCGATGCGGATGCCTGGGTGCAGGACGGCCAGGCCGTGGAGCTTCTCTTCCAGGCTGCCGAGCAGACGCCGCACGCTCTGGCCATCACGCCGGAACTCTTCCTGCACAAGCCTCTGTTCCGGCTGCGCTGGCTGCCCTTCGGCCTCGTGCAGCTCCGCACCATCCTGTACAAGAATTCCCGTCTGGCCCGGCTGCCCCGGGCGATATGCCGCCATATCGGCGTGCGCCCCACCCTCAATGCCGGTGTCTTCGCCCTGTCCCGCACGGCTCCACACTGGCCCCGGCTCCGGCACTGGCAGGGAGAGGCCCTGCGGCACGGCAAGATATTCAGCTCCGGCCAGCTCGCCATGGCCCTGACGAGCCATCACGATGGCTATGCCACCGCCCTGATGCCTGCCGGATGCAACTATCTGGGACCGTGGCAGATTGATCCACGGACAGGTCTGCTCTGCGAGATCACCTTTCCGCACCGTCCTGTCGGCATCGTCCATCTCGCCGGACATGACGCCATGCGGCTGGACCCGGCCGTGACAATGGACGTACCCGATCGGACGGGAGGAACACACGCCCTCAACCTGCGGTTCAGCACGATGCAGACTTACCGGGACACCCGCCAGCCAGATATGACCTAACGGCTGAAGGCCCGCAGGATCATGTCCCTGCTCTCATGCTGTTCCACCTTCAGGGTGGTGCTGGAAAGCTCCCGTCCCTGCCAGCCGGCACCGAAGGCAATGTAGAGCGAGATGGCATCATCCATGCGCTTGCCGGTAGCCGACACGGCGGCCACACGACGGGACAGGTAGGTCTGCTGGGAGTTGAGAACGTCCAGATAGCCCGTCAGCCCGGCAGCATAGAGCTTGCGAGCACGGGACAGGGCCAGACCGGCCTGCGTGGCGGCCTCCCGCTCTTCCCGCACCAGCTCGTTGTCCTGATGCCAGTCATCGAGACTGTCCTCCACTTCCCGGAAGGCGTTCAGGACGGTCTGACGATATTGCAGGCGGCTGGCCTCGGCCTCGCTTCGGGCTTGGGCGATCTGGGCACTGTATTTGCCCCCATGCAGGACAGGCAGGGAGGCCATCATCATGACGTTCCAGCTCATCCCTCCGATCTGGAACGCCTGATAGGCGGCGGAGGCATTGGGATTGAAGGTCAGCGGAATGCTGAAATTGGGATACAGGTTGGAAATCGTGATCCCGATGCGGGAGACGCTCGCCGCATAACGCCGCTCGGCCGAACGGATGTCGGGCCGGTTGGTCAGCACGGTGGAAGGCAACATGGCCGGGAACGGGGGCAGGGTCGGAATGGGCCGCCGCTCCTCCAGATCAGGCTGCTCCTTGCCGGGCATCTCACCCATCAGCACGTTGATGGCATGAATGAGCTGCTCCTGCCGTGCCCGCAGGGGGGGAAGACGGGCCAGTTCGGCATGTTCTTCCGTCCGGGACTGGGCAATGGCCAGCGTGTTGCCGACACCATTGTCAAACAGCCGCTCCACGAGACGGGTGCTGTCCCGGGCCGTGCGGATGGAATCCTCCGTCACGCTCATGCGGGTCTGGATAGTCCTCAGCTCGACATAATCCGTCACGAGCTGACTCAGCAGGGCAAGCAGCAGCCCCCGCCGCTCCTCGATGCTGACTTCCACCAGTCTCTTGCGTTCCTGCACCTGCCGGGAAATGTGACCGAAAATGTCGATCTCCCAGCTTGCCCGGGCACCATAGGTCAGCACGGAGGCGTGGGGATGGTTGTTCGGATTGCCCGGACGCAGGGGCCAGTTGTCAACATTGATGGAATAACGGTTGTCCCCGCCACCCGCATTGGCATCAAGCTGGGGATACCAGTTGGCCTGCGCCTGCCGACGGACGGACTGCTCGGCCAGGACGTGCTGGGTGGCCACCTGAAGGTCGTAATTTCCCCTGATGGTCTGCTCCACCAGCCTGTCCAGAACGGGATCATGAAACTGTGCCCACCAGTCCCGGAGGTTGGCTTCCGTCTCGGCGATCTCCTCCTTCGTGGCAGGGTGAGGCTCGCTGGCAAAATGGCCCGGCACCTTCATCCTGTCCGGCCTGTATTCCGGCCCGACCATGCAGGACGTCAGGAAAAGACAGCTGCTGACGACAAGGGGAACAAACCGCATCTTCATCTCACAGGTGATCCTGCAACCATGTCGTCAGCAGGCCACGACCACCAGCCCGTTCCTTGCCCACGGCCACGGTGGCCGTCATGCCGGCGGACAGGATGACCTCCGGCGGCATCTCGTCAATCTCGATGCGGACGGGGATGCGCTGCGCCAGCCGCACCCATGTGAAGATCGGGTTCACGTCCGGCAGGCCGAGCTTGTCCGACATGCCGTTCGTATCATTGATGCCTCGACCGATGCTGACGACATGCCCCCGCAGGACATGACGGTACCCCATCAGCTTGATGCGGGCCTGATCGCCAACATGCACGCCATGCATCTTGGTTTCTTCAAAATAGCCATAAACCCAGTAGCTGTTGGCATCAATCACGGCCATGCGGGGCTGACCGGCCGTCACATAATCCCCGACACGGAGGTTGAGGTTGGTCACATAGCCATCCACCGCCGCATAGACCGTGGAACGCTGAAGATTCAGCAGGGCCGTATCCAGGGCGGACTGCGCCTCTTCCAGCCGGGCACGGCGCACTTCCATCTCAGAATCAAAAACGTCCTGTTCCTCACGGGAGACCACGCCGCCAAGCCCACGCCGTCTCTTCGCATTGAGGACGCTCAGCTTGTAATCTTCCGTCACGCCTGCCAGCCGTGCCCTCGCCTCGTCAATCCTCAGCCGGAAGCGCAGCGGGTCGATCGTGAAAAGAGGGTCGCCCTTGTGCACGAACTGGTTGTCCACGACCGGCACGGACACGACGGTCCCCGAGACCTCAGGCGTCGCCGTGACGACATAGACACGGACACGGCCATCACGTGTCCAGGGATCAAGAACATACAGGTCCCAGACGACGTACCCCAGACCGACCGCCAGGGCGATGACGATCAGTGTCAGCAATGGACGCACAAGACGCCGTAACCAGTTCATATCCCTGCCCCCTCCTCAGACGAAAATAACCAGCAGACAGAGAACGCAGACATACAGCGCAATCTCGAACAGGGCGACATGCCAGAACCAGCCCAACGCTCCAAGACGCCACAGCACATAGCGCAGGGCCAGCGTCACCAGCACGGCGCAGACGGCATAGACGGCTATTGGAGAGACAAAAACACCACAGAGGCTGACTTCTGAGAGCATCATACGCCGCACCTCCCCAGAGACCGGGACAATACGGATGACATGTCTGACGCTTCGCTCACGTTGCTCCCTATCGCACCTGCAAAAGGTCCGGCTTTTGACCAGACAGGCCCGAATCTTCCTCTGCCGAAAACATCATACCGGACTTTATCCGGACGACCAGCACGAAACACTGTCAGGCCCTTACCTTCCTGCCCACCCACAGGGGCGGGAACAGCCCTTGCCGTCCCGTGGCGTCAGTTACGGACCGGAACGACCGGAATCACGATGGCCCATAGCAGAAGCGGCCCCTGAAGGCCGCTCCTTTTCTCTCACAGACTTGCTGACCCGGCAAAATCACTTTTTCCGGCGTGCGAAAGCCCCCTTCACGATGCGCCAGGCCTGCCCACCGGCATAGCGGCCCACCGGCCCGCTGGCGATACTGAACAGAGACGAGAAGGCGAAGCTCTGCTTCAGCTCATGCAGCTTCCTGTCACGCTCCATGCGGGCACGCTCTTCCGCGAAACCGGAATGACCGGCACGGAGGGCCAGCAGCAGAAAGATGACGACCAGCAGCACGTCAACACCCAGCACGCAGGCAGCGGACGCCAGAGGCCCAAAATGGCAGACCTGCTCGAAAAAGGCCCAGAAGACCCCGTGCAGGCTGATGGCCGCAAAACCGAGGAACACGACGGCTACGATGAGGAAAGCGACACGAAGCCCATGACGCTTCGCACATTCCTTGAAGATTTTCCCCTGAGCAGCAAGGACTGCCTGACCAATTTCCAGTAGACCATTCATGATACGACTACTGCCCCTCCCAGATTCTTGAAGACATGCAAAGCTCTTGTCCGGAGGAAAAACAGGGCTGCATTCCCCCGCAGGCTGGCACCCCATATACCACCACACGGAAAAAAACCAAAGCGTCCAGCCCGGCACAGACAAGGAACTTTTCTTCACCGAAATGAATGTGCCCTTCAATCTACCTCATAAAGAAGGCACAAAAATGTCTGGTTACACTTTCTCCCGCCACATGTAACGAAGTTTCAAGGAATATTATATACCCTCCCGCCATTCCAGCCATGAACCGGCCTGGTCACCGCCCCCCACAACCACTCACCCTTTGCCTCCGCACGGTACCGCAGCACAATGAGAACACTCCGCTCCCAGAGCCACGAACGTCCGCTCCCATCTCCTCGCGACGGGAGCCGTCTGTCCTGCTCTGCGGCGGTCATCCATCCCCACGGCATTTTCCGGAAGACATGGCGGCCGTTTCGCCTTCTCATGATCATGGCCGTACTGCTGGCCGCCTCGGCCACCCCCCTGCGGGCCGACCCGACCTATTACTGGGCCATACCGGGTCACAATTTCATCACCATGACCCCGAACGGCAGTCCCTCCTTCAATTTCCTGAACCGGAATGGCAGCGGCCTGGAAAACATTGAACAGCTGACCCTCGCCCACCCACAGCCCATACAGGCCATCATGCTGGACAGCACGGAATCCGCCATCGCCTGTGCCCGGGCGTGGCTTCAGCCCATCCATGCCCTTGGCCGCTGTGGCCAGCCTGCGGGCTTCTTCCGGAACGTCCTCTTCTGGGATTCCTCCCGTCTGACGGTTCCGCCGCACTGGGCCACGTTGTGGGACGTCGCCCGCTATCCCGGCCAGAGGGCCTTCTTCCGCGGGCCACGCCTGACACTGGAACTCGCCCTGCTGGCTGATGGCGTACCTCCCGGAAAAATCTATTCCCAGCTCTCCACCCAGGCAGGAATCGACCGGGCCTTCCGCAAGCTCAGCCAGCTCCGCCCCTACATCATATGGTGGAAGTCCCCTTCGGAAGCCTACCACATCCTTCAGGAACAGACGGTACTGATGGGCATAACGCCCAGTGGCATCATACTCTCCCCCCAGACAAGAAACACGCTGGCCCGGCCCTATCAGGCC
Source organism: Bombella mellum (assembly GCF_014048465.1). Lineage (GTDB taxonomy): Bacteria > Pseudomonadota > Alphaproteobacteria > Acetobacterales > Acetobacteraceae > Bombella > Bombella mellum. The sequence goes on along the minus strand of NZ_PDLY01000003.1, from coordinate 72,332 downwards.
CAGATGGAGAACATCCTTTACAGTCCGGCCGTCTGGGGCATTCCGGCCACGCTCCCCGCACGAAAATCGGATGAGACGAGAGCCATCCTCCTCGCCAACCCGCCACGCCTGGCCGACATCCCCACCCCCATGCCGACCGAATCACTTGAAATCAGCGACAGTTTCTGGGCAACACATGTCATCCTGCTGGGCGAACGCTTCGATGCCTGGCTCGCCCAGCCCCAGCCACCAGAACCCTGAGAGCAGAACCATTACAGCCATGACAGAGTCCCCTCCCTTCTGGCAGACGACCTCCCTTCAGGACATGACACCGGGCCAGTGGGAATCACTCTGCGATGGCTGCGGCCGCTGCTGCCTGAACAAGCTGCGGGACGAGGACACGGATGAAATCGTCTGGACGGACGTGTCATGCCGCCTTCTCGACACGAAGACCTGCCGCTGCACCGACTATGAGAAGCGTCACCGGCGTGTTCCTGACTGCGTGTCCCTGACACCGGCCCTGCTGGACGAAATAGACTGGCTTCCCCCCAGCTGCGCCTACCGCCTCCTGCGGGATGGCATGGACCTGCCGGACTGGCACCCCCTCCGCAGCGGTACGGGCACAACGGTCGTGAAGGCAGGAGCCTCCGCCAGTGGCCGCTGCGTCAGCGAGCGACGGGCCGGAATGCTGGAAGACCACGTGGCCGACTGGCCCGGAGAATGGCCAGACGGGGCGGCCCCCTGCACCACCCTGTCCCGCAAGACCGGCACCTGAGGCCAGATGCTGGCCCCGCCCGTCATCTGGCGTGTCTCCTCCCGGGCACGACGGGTCATCCTCCGCCTGGACGCGCACAGGCGTGCCATCGTCGTCACCCTACCCCCCGGCGTGACCCGCCAGCAGGGGATGCATTTCTTCCAGAGCCAGTCCCAATGGATCGCACAGGCCCTTGAGGCCCTTCCCGCTTCCGCCGTGGAACGGGGGCAGATATGGCTTGAAGGTACCTCCATTCCCATCCTGCCCACCGTCATGCTGGATGGCCGCACACGCCTGACGGAAGCCGGGCTGCATGTGGGTCACCCGCCAGAAGAACATGCCCGCCATCTGCTCTCGTTCCTGAAGCGGCGTGCGGAAGCCCTTTTTCCTCCCCTCTTCCGGCAGCAGAGCCTGAGGATGGAAGCCCGTCCCACAAAATTCAGCCTGCGTGACGTCAGAAGCCGCTGGGGAAGCTGCACCCGGCAGGGCCGCATCATGCTCAGCTGGCGGCTCATCATGGCTCCGCCGGACATATACACCTATGTGATGGTGCATGAACTGGCCCATCTCAGCCATTTCAATCACGGGCCGGACTTCTGGAGACTGGTGGACCGACATGCCCCGGGCGGACAGCCGGGCCGCAAAAAAGCTGAAAAATGGCTTTCGCAGAATGGTGCCTGCCTTCTGGCTATGGTATAAACTCCTCACTTCCTCTGCGCGCTTGGCGGAATGGTAGACGCACGAGACTTAAAATCTCGAGTTCGGTCAGAACGTGCGGGTTCAAGTCCCGCAGCGCGCACCAGAGAGACATCCTCCCCCTTTCAGCTCCGCTGTTCCTCTGCCATTGCATTCCTGCATGGCTCGGCCCTATTTTTTATACAGGCCACCGGCCTGACCACAGAATTTTGCCGTACCGCAGAGTAAGGAACATCATGGTTTTCAACCGGATCAACCAGTTCTTCACCGACTCTTCAGCCTGTCGGCCACGGAAACCTGACCTGCCGGACAATCTTGCGGAAATATACCGTCAGGCCCAGAACGGCCATGTGCTGGAGCAGGTGCTCTGGGGGAAAGCCCTGTTGGACAGCCAGTATGTTCCCCGGGATGTGGACCGGGCACGGGAATGGTTCGCCATTGCGGCGGCGGCCAATTACGGGCCTGCCCACAACATGCTGGGCCGCTGCGCCCAGTTCGGCTGGGGCTGCCCCCTGGACCTTGAGGAAGCCGTCCGCCATTACAGGAAAGCGGCGGAACTGGATGACCTGTGGGGCATCTACAATCTCGGCATCTGCCACATGAGAGGCATGGGCGTGGAGAACAGCCGACGGGCAGCCTTCGTGCTCTTCCGCCGTGCTGCCCTGCGTGGGCACGCAAAATCCATGAACCTTCTGGCACGGTTCATTGAGGAAGGGTGGGAAACCCCCGCAAACCCCATTGCCGCCCTGGAATGGTACCAGAAATCCGCCGATGGAGGCGATTACCGGGGACAGCACAACTACGCCACGGCCTTGGTGGGCCTGGGCAGGCCGGACGAGGCCCTCCATTACTGGCGCATGGCCGTGAAGGACGCCACGCCGGACATCCTTCAGGCCATGTATCGGGAGCTTCACCAGCCCGGTGCCCCGCAGGACCCGGAACTCATGGAAACTCTCCATGCCCGTCTGGAAGCCGTCATGCCCGGAACCCGGTGACGGCCTCCTACGGCTGCCTTCTCAGAGGGAGACGGTATGAACCCAGCCGAACGAATCCGCTTCCTCACCACGCTGGAGGGCACACAGGGCATTACGCAGCTTCATGGTGACCGGCCCGGCCGTTTTGCCGTCGCCAAAGGCCACGGTCCCTGCCTCCCTGCGGAACTCCCCGATCGGTGAAATGAGGGCCGCCGTGCCACAGGCAAAGGCTTCCGTGATCTCACCGGATTCAGCGTCCCTGAACACGTCATCAATGGCCAGAGGTTCCTCAACCATCTTCAGGCCCATCTCACGGCCCAGCCTGATGATGCTGTCCCGCGTGATGCCCCGAAGGATCGTGCCACCAAGTGGCGGCGTCACCACGCTGCCATCCTTGCGGACGAACATGACGTTCATGCCGCCCATCTCATCAATGAAACGACGCTCCCGTGCATCGAGGAACAGCACCTGGCTACAGCCATGATCCGTCGCCTCCTGCTGGGGCAGCAGACTGGACGCATAATTGCCCCCGCATTTGGCTTCCCCCGTACCACCGGGAGCCGCCCGTGTGTACTGCTCCGACACCCAGACCGGGATGCTGCCATTGCCGCTGAAATACCCCCCCACAGGGCTTGCCAGCACGACGAACAGATATTCATTGGCCCGTTTCACGCCAAGAAACACTTCATTGGAGATCATGAACGGCCGCAGATAGAGGCTCTGCTCCGGATTGGTGGGCACCCAGTCATGATCCACCTTCAGCAGGGCCTTGATGGACCCGAGGAAAAGGTCCTCCGGCAGCTCTGCCATGGAAAGACGACGGGCTGACGCCGCAAACCGGGCGGCATTGGCCTCCGGCCGGAACAGCGTGACAGCCCCGCCCTTGCCACGATAGGCTTTCAGCCCCTCGAAAATCTCCTGCCCGTAATGAAGGACAGTCGATGCCGGGTCGATCTGCAAAGGCTGACGGGGAACGATTCTGGCATCATGCCAGCCCTTTTCATCCGTGTAACGAATGACGGCCATGTGATCCGTAAAGACACGCCCGAATTTCGGGTCCACCATCAGGGCCTGTCTCTGCTCGGCTGATGTGGGGGTCTCTGTCCGTTCGATGCTGAACTCTGCCATGATGCTTCCTGCCTTCCCGGTCGGTTCAAAGATGTCACATTTCGGAATTTATGTAGTGTTCCGTCAAGAGACTAATATATGGAATACTATGTCTTTCAATACCATATTTTTGAAACTTTATTTCATGAATACCAGACATGCACCATAAAAAAAACCCCCACCCGGCAGGGCGAGGGCTTTTCTAGCGCAGGCCAGTTTTCCGTATGGCTGAAAGATCAGCGTTTGGAGAACTGGAAGGAACGGCGGGCCTTGGCCTTACCGTACTTCTTACGCTCGACGACACGGCTGTCACGGGTCAGGAAGCCAGCCATCTTCAGCACGCCACGCAGTTCCGGCTCGTAGTGGGTCAGGGCACGGGAGATGCCGTGACGGACCGCACCGGCCTGACCGGAAAGACCACCGCCAGTAACCGTGCAGTACACGTCAAACTGGTTGTAGCGATCCGTCAGCAGGAAGGGCTGGGTGATCAGCATGCGCAGCACGGGGCGTGCGAAATAGTTCGTGACCGGGCGGCCGTTGACGGTGATCTCACCCTTGCCAGGCTTGATCCACACACGGGCGACGGCGTCCTTACGACGGCCCGTTGCATAGGAACGGCCCTGCGCATCACGCTTGGCTTCATAGACGGGAGCTGCATTGGCAACAGCAGGAGCCGCATTGGCCAGGTCCTGCAGAGTGCCGGTAAGCTCGGCGGCGGGACGCTCTTGAGTTTCTGACATTGTTGGCAGGCCTTACTGACGTTTCAGGGTATTCTTGCGGTTCAGGGAAGCAACGTCCAGCTTGACGGGCTTCTGACCCTCATGCGGGTGCTCCGTGCCAGCATAGACATACAGGTGCTTCATCTGGGCGCGCTGGAGCGGACCACGGGTGATCATGCGCTCGACAGCCTTCTCCACGACCTGACCGGGGTTCTTGCCCTCGAGACGCTGCGTGATGGTGCGCTCCTTGATCCCACCCGGATGGCCGGTGTGGTAATGGAAGAGCTTCTGACCGACCTTGTTGCCTGTCAGGGCGATCTTCTCGGCGTTGATGACGACAACCGCATCACCGCAGTCAACGTGCGGCGTGTACTGCGGCTTGTGCTTGCCGCGCAGACGGTTGGCAATGATGGTGGCGAGACGGCCCAGGACCAGCCCTTCGGCATCGATCAGGATCCAGTTTCTCGTCACCTCCGCGGGTTTCAGCGAAAGTGTGGTCTTCATGACGTATCATTTCCAGTTTGAGATGCCACGACATCGCAGCATCAGGAAAAGGACTGTCCCCGACGATGCCCGGCCCATGACGGACAGGACATCCTGAAGCCGGAAACAGGTTCAGGATGTGGCCTTATTGCGGGAGACACGGAAAAGGTCAAGCCCTCCCCTTCGCACACCCCCACCCATGAGGGGCGGAAAACAGCCATTTTTCCCTATATGGTATCATGATACCGCAAAATAATCTTCCCCTCTCCGCCATTTTCCAGCAGGAGGCCCAGCCCCCATTTGCCCATAACTTCGCCAGAGGGTATTGTGCCGGTTCATATCCAGAGTGCCCAAGTGAGGTGTGTCAGCATGCAACGGTTACGGCTTCCCCTCTGTCTGGCCTTTCTCGTTCTCATCATGGGGGGGCTGGGCATCTACCGTGAGGCCGGAAACCGTCTCTCCCATGCGCTGGAACGATTCAGGACGGCCCTGCCCGCCGGAGCGGACTTCCATTACAGCAAGGTCCGTCCCGCCTTCCTGCTGGGTGGCGTGACGCTGTATGACGTGTCCTTCCATTATCAGGAGACGGACTTCCATGCCCGCCGGGTCCGGTTCGGCTACCCCAAGATGCTGTCCAGCGGAACGCTGAGTCTGGCAAGCCTGCTGCTCGATTCACCCAGCTATGCCGACCGCACCCACCACATCACCGCCACCGAGGCCTCGTTCCATCACCTTCTCATCCCCTCCTCGGCGGAAACGCTCCATGAAGGACACGGCGAGGCGGACAGCATGCGCTCCCTGGCGGCCATCATGTCCTTTGAACCCGAGGATGTGACGGCCCTGCGGTTCGAGCACATGCAGCTCAACCAGCTTCAGGTCACCCGCACGGAGGATGCTCCCTCCTCCACGGCAGGACGGAATACGGCCCGCCCCTTCACCATCCAGACGCTTTCGGCCGACATGCTGGTCGTGGAAGGATACGGCCAGGGGATGCGGGTCCATACCCTCATGAACGGCCTTTCCCTCTCCATCCAGCTGCCCGGTGGCAGTGGAGGAGCCATTCCCCCCGTGCTGCGGCAGATTCTCCTGCCCAATACCGGCAATGCCACGCTACAGCCTGACGCCCCCATGGAGATGCATCTGGCCCTCCAGCATCTCGAGGCCCGGGAAGGCTACATCCAGTGGCTGAAACGCCCCTTCCAGCATTCAGGCAACCCGGCGGAAGCCTTCTGGCAGGACCCCGCCGCCACCCTGTGGCAGAAGCCCGGCAAACTGGAGATCAACGGCCTGTCCCTTCTCTTCAACCAGAACCACCTGCGCCGCACCCTCATCCTCAACCACCTGTCGGGTGAACGTCGGGCCGGAGAGAATGACGACCTGCATACGGAGGGTGACCTGCACGGGCTGACCACCCGCATCTCTCCTCCCCCCTCGCTGATTCCCTCACCCGTCAGCATGCCGACGGACTATCACATCACCACCACGTCGCAGAAAAAAATGGGGGAATGGCAGGAGAACCTCCGGCTGCGTACCGTCTTCGGCAAGGACAGCCCGGCCCAGCTGATATCCGACTTCACCCTGCCAGACATCAATCCCCTGCATTTTGCGGATGACAGTGCCTCCCGCTTCCTTCAGGCCGGACAGTGCCTGGGAACGGAACTGACCGTGCAGGGACTGGACATCTTCTCCTATTACGGCGTCCTGATCCATCAGATCGCCCCGGCCGCCGATGGCCCGAAGTCCACCGATGACGCCTCTGACAAGCCGATGATGGCCGCCCCCAAAGGCTCCCTGATGGCCGAGCAGGGCTATGTCATCACGCCCCGCTTCAATGCGCTGGCCCTCCAGCGGCCGATTCTGACACCCGTACTCGACTTCCTCTTCAATCCCGAACGGCGTGCTCTCGCCTTCAAGACCGGCCCCCTCTCCCTTGAGGAACTGGCCCACATTGCCAGCGACACCAATGACGAGACACGGTTCGACCGGCTGCATGTGCTGAGTGTCGTCACGCAGGAACAGTAAAGCTCAGGGCTCAGGGCTCAGGGCTCAGGGCTCAGGGCTCAGGGCTCAGGGCTCAGGGCTCAGGGCTCAGGGCTCAGGGCTCAGGGCTCAGGGCTCAGGGCTCAGGGCCTGCCTGACACGACCACCATGTTTTTCAAGGGGAGACTGCTGGGGCGAATGACGGGATTCGAACCCGCGACCACCGGTACCACAAACCGGCGCTCTACCAACTGAGCTACATCCGCCACACAGCGACCTGACATTTATTAAATCCTGCTTCTGCCGTCCAGCCCTCAAAAGCATTTTTGTCACATTTTTTTGGAACATGCCCCCTCCTGGCCGGGAGAACCCGCCACCATGACGGGTTTCCGACACGGCATGGCCACAATGCTTCACAGCCTTCCGGCAGCGGCCTATAGTCGTCGCACGACCGGCCGCACCGGGCCGCCAGTACGGTGACCACGGCAGAACCATGTTGTCTGCCCCAACAGCCTCAACAGAGAGAAGGACCAGCCGCATTCATGGCCAGTGATTCCTACATCCAGCAGTGGACCCAGAAACCCGTCAGGGAGATATTGGCAGGCATGGTGGGCACGTTCGCCCTCATTCCTGAAGTCATCGCCTTTTCCTACATTGCTGGCGTGTCACCGGCCGTCTCGCTGTTCGCCTCCTTCGTCATCTCCGTCTCCATCGCCGTCTTCGGAGGCAGGCCGGGCATGATCTCCGGGGCCGCCGGGTCCGTCGCCTTGGTGCTGGCACCGCTCGTCCATGCCCACGGCCTCCAGTACATGCTGCTGGCCACCCTGATGGCCGGGGGCCTTCAGGTCATCTTCGGGCTGCTACGCCTCCACTCCCTGATGCGTTTCGTCTCCAGCGAGGTCCGCACCGGCTTCGTCAACGCCCTGGCCATTCTCATCTTTTCCGCCCAGGTCCCGCAGATGCTGGGCGTGAGCTGGCAGACCCATCTGCTCATCATCATCGGGCTGGTCATCATCTATCTTCTGCCCCGGCTCTCCAGAGCCATTCCCTCACCGCTCATCTGCATCATCGTGCTGACGGCCATCACCATCATCCATCCGATGCCGGTCCGCACCATTGCGGACCTCGGGGCCCTGCCGACAGGCCTGCCGCAGTTCACCCTGCCGCAGCTTCCCCTGAATGCTGAAACGCTCGCCATCACCTTCCCCTACGCACTGGCCGTGGCGGCTGTCGGGCTGCTGGAATCCCTGATGACTGCCAGTGTGGTGGATGAGCTGACGGACACGCACGGCACACCGCAGAAAGAATGTACCGGGCTGGGAATCTCCAACATTTTCGTCGGCCTGTTCGGCGGGATTGCCGGATGCGGCATGATCGGCCAGACCGTCGGCAACCTGCGCTATGGCGGGCGTGGGCGGCTCTCCACCTTCACGGCCGGGGCCTTCCTCCTGCTGCTGATGGTCGTGCTGCACCCGTGGGTGGCCCGGGTGCCGGTTGCCGCCCTCGTGGCCATCATGATCATGGTGTCCGTCAGCACCTTCGCCTGGGGCAGCCTGAAAGACCTCTTCCACCACCCCAAGCTGACCAGCCTCGTGATGCTCGTCACCGTCGGCGTGGTCGTGCTGACCCACAATCTGGCGGCTGGCGTGCTCGTGGGCGTCCTGCTCTCCGGCCTGTTCTTTGCATGGCATACAGCCCGGCTGGTGCAGGTCCGCTCCACGGAAGAGCATGACATACTGACCTACCATATACAGGGTCAGATATTCTTTGCCTCAGCAGACCTGATGGCCGAGGCCATGACCTACACCACCCATGCCCACCGGGTGACGCTGGACCTCTCCCACGCCCGCTTCTGGGACATCACGGCCGTGCAGGCCCTGGAGAAGATTGTCGAGAAATTCCGCAAGCACGGCAAGGAGGTGACCGTCTGCGGGCTGGACCATGCCCAGCATGGCATCCTCACCGAGCAGTCCGATGAAAAGGCCTTCACCATCTGAAGAAGGCCCGACCGGTAGCCCGGATACGGAAAACCCCGGCAGGATGACCTCGCCGGGGTTTTTCATGATCAGCCGTCCTGTTCCGGCATGAGGGCCAGGGCCGGAAACTGTCGGACAAAACGCTGCTGGTCCGCCGGGAACAGACGGACCCGAAGATCCAGCCTCTCCTCATCATCCAGCCGTTCCATCACCTCCCCATGCTCATGCAGCCATGCCAGTGCGGCCCCATCCGCGACAGGAACCTGCACCGAAAACTGCTTCATGGACCGTGTCATGAAAGCATCCAGAACCTCCATGAGGTCCGGCAGCCCTTCCCCCGTCAGGGCGGAAACGGCCACGCTGCCCTCACGGCGGGGCACGGCTTCCGTACCGCCCAGAAGATCAGCCTTGTTCAGTACCTCGATCGTCCGTTCCGGCCACGCCTCATCCAGCATCCCGTCGGCCGTCATGTCACCCAGAACGGACAGCACGTCCTCCCGCTGGGAGGCACTGTCCGGATGGGCGACATCACGCACATGCAGGATGATGTCCGCCTCCGCCACCTCTTCCAGCGTCGCCCGGAAGGCGGCGATCAGCTCGGTCGGCAGGTCGCTGATGAATCCCACCGTGTCGGACAGGATGACCCGGCGGCCTGAAGGCAGGGTCAGGTTCCGCATGGTCGGGTCCAGCGTGGCGAAGAGCTGGTCCTGCGCATGGACACCCGCCCCGGTGATCCGGTTGAACAGGGTGGATTTTCCCGCATTGGTGTAACCCACCAGAGCCACGACCGGGAACGGAACCTTGCGGCGGGCATGACGGTGCAGGCCACGGGTCCGGCGGACCTGTTCCAGCTCCTTCCGCAGCTTGACCAGACGTTCATCCAACATCCGCCTGTCCGCCTCGATCTGCGTTTCACCCGGGCCGCCAAGGAAGCCGAACCCACCACGCTGCCGCTCAAGATGCGTCCAGAGCCGGACGAGACGGGACCGCTGATATTCCAGATGCGCCAGCTCCACCTGCAGCACACCTTCCCGTGTGGCGGCTCTGGCTCCGAAAATGTCCAGAATCAGGCCGGTCCGGTCCACCACCTTGCAGCCCATCTCTTTTTCCAGATTGCGCTGCTGGGCAGGCGAAAGACGGGCATCAACCACCACCACGCCCACGGACTCCGCCCTGACGATCTCCGTCAGCTCCTCCAGCTGTCCCGCACCGAGGAGGGTCGCCGGACGCTTCGTCCGCAGCGGATAGATGGCCGTATGGACGATCTCCAGCCCGATGGAGGCCGCCAGACCCACCGCCTCCTCAAGCCGGGCTTCCGCAGCCCGGCCTTCAGCGAAGGCCTGCTTCTCCGCAGGGAGAATGACGGCGGCGAGTGTGGGCTTGCGGGCGGTTTCCTTGGGCTGACGTCTCAAATCCGGAACATCCTGTCTTCAAAATCCTGTATCGGCCTTCTTCAGGCCCGCCTCATATGGGGCGGAGACCAGCGGGGCACAAGCACCCCCACACGGCAGGGCGGGAAAGACGTGTCAGGACAGGTCCGACAGGGCCGCCACGGGCATGATGGTGCTGACGGCATGTTTGTAGACGAGCTGCACATGCCCGTCCCGGCGGAGCAGCACGCTATGGGCATCAAACCGTGTGATGACCCCCTGGAGCTTGACCCCGTTGACCAGAAAGACCGTCACCGGCTCTTCCCGCTGCTGCACATGGGCCAGGAACTGCTCCTGCACGTCACGTTCCGTCTGTTCCGACATGGCTTCCCTCATCACTTTCCATCCTGCCCGTCACGCCCCGAAAGGGCCGTGGAACGGTCTTCCTGCGTCACGCCAAGCTGCTTGAGCTTACGGTGCAGGGCACTCCGCTCCATGCAGACGAAATTCGCCGTCCGGCTGATGTTGCCACCGAAGCGCATCAGCTGGACCTGAAGATACTGCGTCTCGAACTGGTCCCGAGCCTCCCGCAGGGGCAGGCTCATCACGTCGGCATCTGGGGTCAGGCATGTCATGGAGGGTGCCCCCTCCCGCACGACTTCCGGCAGCATGTCCGCCCGGATGACATTCTGCCCGTCCCCATCCCCGCTGGGGGCCAGAATGAGCATCCGTTCCATCAGGTTCCGCAGCTCCCGGACATTCCCCGGCCATTCATAGGTCTGGAGACAGGCCAGCGCATCGACGGCAAGCGTCCGGACCGGCAGGCCGGAGGACCGGGCGCAGCTCTCCAGAAAATGCTGGGCCATGACCGGGATGTCCTCGGGACGCTCCGAAAGGGCCGGCACCTGAAGGGGCACGACCGCCAGCCGGTAATACAGGTCTTCCCGGAAGCGACGTCTGGCGATCTCGGCCTGGAGGTCACGACTGGTGGTGGCCAGGACACGGACATCCACCTTGACGCTGTGCCTGCCCCCCAGACGTTCGAACGTGTTGACCTGCAAGGCCCGCACGATCTTGCCCTGTGTTTCCAGCGGCATGTCGGCCACTTCATCCAGAAGCAGGGTGCCCTTGTGGGCACGCTCCAGCAGCCCGGGACGGCCCGGCTGGTCATCCGTGCCCTCGACCCCGAAAAGCTCCTCCTCGAGATGGTCGGGAGCCAGAGCGGCACAGTTCAGCACCACGAAAGGGCCTTCCGCCCTCTTGGATTCCGCATGAATCAGCCGTGCGACCACTTCCTTGCCCGCCCCGGCAGGACCGGTGATCAGCACCCGGGAATTGGTGGGAGCCACCCGGCTGATCTGCCCCCGCAGCGCATTGACGAGCGCACTGCTGCCCATGAGGGTGCTCTGCTCTCCCGCCCTCAGGCGCAGCTCGGCATTCTCCTTGCGCAGCCGTGCCGCCTCCAGCGCACGGCGGACAATGACCAGAAGACGGTCGGACTGGAACGGCTTCTCCAGAAAATCATAGGCCCCCTGATGCAGGCTGGACACCGCCGTCTCGATCGTCCCATGACCGGAGATCATGATGACTGGCACGTCCGGCTGCTCCTCCCGGAACAGGCGCAGCAGGGCCATGCCGTCCAGACGGGAGTTCTGGAGCCAGATGTCCAGTATGACGAGCGAGGGACGGCTCTCCCGGAAGGCACGAATGGCCTCGTCGGACTCTGCGGCACTCCGGGTGACGTAGCCGTCATCCTCCAGAATCCCGGCCAGCAGGAAGCGGATATCCGGCTCGTCATCAACGATCAGAATTTCATGCTCCATGGGATACCTTCATGATCCGCTCACGCCCTCTGCCGCCGGACGCCCGTCCGGCAGCGGGAAACTCAATGAAACCAATGTGCCAGCTGTCCCCTTGTCCCAAGTAGCGGCAAACGCCTGCCGTTCCTCCTCTGTCAGGGAACGCAGATGCAGCCGTCCCTGATGGGCCTCCATTGCCCGGTGCACGATGGCCAGCCCCAGCCCCGTCCCCTTTTCCTTGTGGGTCACGTAAGGCTCGGTCAGACGCTGATGCTCTCCGGCAGGCAGACCCACACCATTGTCCGCCACGCCAATGATTGCCGCTCCATCCTCGAGCGTCAAGCTGAGGACGATCCAGCCCACCACGGGCCGACCCTCCGTGACATGACGTCCTGTCATGAGAATGGCATCCGCCGCATTCTGTAGCAGATTGATCAGGGACTGACCAATCAGGCGATGATCGCACCGTACCATGACCGGCCCGCCAGCCGGAACATCCAGCCGGTAGGCAATCTCCGGATGGGCGTTCTGCTGGAGGAACAGGGCATCCCGACACAGGCGTACGAGGTCATGCTCGGCCATTTCCGGCCTTGGCATCCGGGCGAATGACGAGAACTCGTCCACCATGCGGCCGATGTCCCCGACCTGCCGCACGATCGTGCTGATGAGCTGGTCGTAAATCTCCGGATCTCTGGCGATCTCCTTGCGGAAACGCCGCCTCAGCCGTTCTGCCGCCAGCTGGATGGGGGTCAGGGGATTCTTGATCTCATGGGCAATGCGGCGGGCCACGTCGGCCCAGGCCGCCTTGCGCTGCGCCACCTGAAGGAGGGTGATGTCATCGAAGGTGACGACATAGCCGCCCCTGTCCTCATGGGCGTTCTGGTCCGCCACAGCACAGACGAGCAGGGTCCGGCCCGCTCCGGCCCCGCCACCACTGCCCGGACCGCCCGGCGCACGGGCTCCCTCCGTGTCGATCTGTATCTCCGCCCCATGCTCCTTCTCGGGATGCTCCCTCACGGCCCGCAGAAGTGCCGCAAATTCCGGCACGTGATCGGCAAGGGGACACCCCTTGGCCTGCTCCAGATCACGCTGGAGAATGAAGGAGGCGGCCCGGTTGGGCAGCTCGACATTCTGGTCGTGATCCAGCCCGATCACCCCGGCGGACACGCCGGCCAGGACGGTCTCCGTGAAGCGGCGGCGTTCATCGATCTGGTCATAGGCCATCATCAGCTCGGACCGCTGGCTGGCCAGCTGGCTGGCCATCAGGTTGAAGGCACGGGACAGGGCCACCAGCTCATCCTCACGGTTCCCACGGCTTTCCACCGGGACACGGGCCGTCAGGTCACCTCTGGAAATGCGGCGGGCCGCCCGGATCAGCAGGCTGAGCGGCCGGGTGATGCGATTTGCCTGGGACAGACCGCTGAGCATCCCCACCGCCAGCACCAGCAGGCCCATCAGGGCAAGAAGCACGACAAGCGTCAGCTGTGTCTTGCCACGGTTGTTGAGCATCCGCTGGTAATCCTGCACCAGCGTGTTCGTCCGGGTCATGTGATGAAGGATTTCGGGGTCCACCGGCCGGGTGATGACCAGCATGAGGCCGGAATTTCCGCCCAGCGAGACCACACCCCGCACCACCTGCGCCTCCGGCTGGTCCAGCAGCACGACCTCACCCGTCCGGGCCATGGCGGCGACGGACCGGGGCGGCAGCTCCTTCTCCGGGTCTCCCGCCCGGATGGCCAGGAGACCGCCGGTGGCGATGATCTTGTAGGTGATCGGATTGAAGATGATCGCATCATTCAGCCCACGCTCGGTCACCTCATCTTCCAGAAGGGCCTGAAGACGGGACTGGTCATGGAAGAGGTCCGTCCCGTGGGCGAACATCTCGTCATTCTGGACCGTCAGGAGCGTGTTGGCCAGAGCGAAGGCTTCCGTCCTCGTATTCTCGTTATGCTCCCGCAGATAGCCCGCCGCCACGGAGCGGGCCTCGCTCAGGGCCGTGTTGACCCGGTTCGAGAACCAGATTTCCACACCATAATGGAAGAACAGGGCTGACAGGGCACCCACCATCAGGGTGGGGGCCACCGCCACCACGCCAAAGAGCATGACGAGCTGGCTGTGCAGCCGTGCCCCTGCCTGCCCCATGCGCCGCTCGGCCAGCATACGGCCGATCTGCCTCACGGCCGCCGCCCCGATGAGCATGATCGTGATGAAATCCAGCAGGAACAGCAGGGCCTGCGCCCGTGGCACCCGGGCAAGGGACACCCCGCCCGCCAGCACGATGAAGGTCACGAATGTCAGGACAAGCGCAATGACCGTCAGGATCACCACGCCATCCGGGCTGGTCAGTCTCCCGAGAAACGCACGCACCCTGGCGGCAAGTCGTCTGATCATCACGATACCGCCCCCTTTCAGCGATCCCCTGACCGGGAACCGGACCGGGGAACCGCAATGTGCAATTCCTTTATGCGCTTGCGCAGCGTGTTGCGGTTCAGCCCCAGCAGGGAAGCGGCCCGCAGCTGGTTGCCACCCGTATGCTGCAGGGCCATCGCAATGAGAGGCCGCTCCACGGCTCCCACCACGCTGCCATGCAGGTTGCAGCTCCCCGCCTCCAGTCCGGCCCGCACATAGCTCCGCATGACAGGCTCGAACATGGCCGCAAGTCCTCCGCTCCGGTCACCGGACAGGGCACGGACGGCCCGCAGCCGCTCCGGCCCGAGGCATTGTGCCGCCGGGAGAGACGCCAGCCAGTGTTTCAGCCCGTCTTCCAGCTCACCATGCCGCAGCAGGGTGGCCTGATCATGGCGGCTGGCCACGACGACACGCACCGTTTCCTCCCGCCTCGCCTGGGACCTGTGCGCCAGAAATGCGGCAAAACGCCTCTGAAGCTCCGGGCACAGACAGTCCAGCTCATCCAGCAGGAGCGTGCCGCCCCGGGCCTGCTCCAGCCAGCCATTGCCTGCCGTACCAAAGAGCCGCTCTTCCCGCAGGGCACGGGGAACGGCCGTCAGCCCCGCAACGACGAACGCTCCCCCGGAGCACGGGCTGTGGGCGTGAATCCTCTGGGCCACATCCAGCCGCTCCTGCGAGCTGGCACCATAAAGAAAGAGGGGCCGCATGGCCCGGACCTCACGGGCCGTCTGCTCGCCCATCACGCCACATGCCGGGCAAGGGCAGCTTCACGGTCACGCACGATACCGGCCGCGATGGCGTCATCATAGAACCGCTCCAGCAGGGTGATGACGGCAGGAGCGGAATCCAGCCGGTTCACCTCCGCCCGGAAGGCCGCCGACCCCGGAAGACCGGCGGAATACCAGGAGACATGCTTGCGGGCGAGGCGCAGCCCCGGCCGCTCCCCGAAATGGTCCATCATCATGTGATAATGCTTCAGGACGATCTCTTTCTCCGTTGCGAGATCAGGGTCCGGCACGTCCACGCCACTCCGCAGGGACTGGGTCAGCTGGGCGAGGAACCAGGGCCGCCCGTAGCACCCCCTCCCCACCATGATGCCGTCCGCCCCCGAATCCGCCAGGGCCTGACGGGCCGAGGCCATGCTCACGATGTCACCATTGACGATCACCGGAAGCCTCACCGCCTCCTTGACCCTGCGGACGAACTTCCAGTCCGCCCGGCCATTGTAGAACATCTGGCGGGTCCGCCCATGCACCGTGATCATGCGGATGCCGACATCCTCGGCAATGCGGGCCAGGGCAGGAGCATTGAGATTCTCATGGTCCCAGCCCATCCTCATCTTCAGCGTCACGGGCACGTCCACCGCTTTTACCGTCGCCTCCAGCAGGCGGGCGGCAAGAGTCTCGTCCCGCATGAGGGACGATCCGGCCATCTGGCCGATCGCCACCTTCTTCACCGGACAGCCGAAATTGATGTCCACGACATCCGCACCGCCCGCCACGGCGATCTTCGCCGCCTCTCCCATGGCCTGCGGGTCGCACCCCGCCAGCTGGACGGCATTGACGCCACCGGCCCCGGCACTGCGGGCCATGCTCAGGGTCCGCTCATTCTCCCGCACCATCGCCCAGGAGGCGATCATCTCCGAAATGACAAGCCCCGCTCCCAGCTCCCTGGTCAGCCTGCGGAAAGGCAAGTCCGTGACGCCGGACATGGGGGCGAGGATGACGGGGTCATCAATCACGCAGCCCGGGCCCAGAGTGATGGGCGGCAGAGAAATCGGATGTGGCATGGATGTCGGGTACCTGTCAGGTCTTCGGTGGAGCGGATCGGGCGGGGATTTTACCGACCGGCCATCCAAAGAGCAAACATCCGCCAGCCTCACCCCTGTCTGCGGCGGCGTGCCCGCCGCATGGACAGAATCTCCCGCTCATGCCGCCGCTCACCATCCGGGGTGATCTCGAAGCGGCCGTCCTTCCTCTGTCTGGCCAACCCCATCTCGGCCAGCCGGACCAGACAGGATCGGTCCTTCAGGGGGGCACGGAAGTCTGGCATCCGCCCTTCCGGCGGAGGCCCGACCGGGCGGCCCGTCCCGCCACTCAGCACCAGCCGGTGCAGGGCCGACCGACAGCAGGTCTCCAGATACAGTTCATCCCAGCTCATGATCCTTGCTCCTGACGTCTCGACATCTCATAATCCTTCATCGCCACGGCGCACCACTGCCGACAGTACCGCAAATTTCCTTGACAAGAGGGGCCATGCGTTCTGAAAGGTTTTTTAACCGCCAGTAAGGGAAGAGTGAATGCTCGATATCGGAAAAACAGCCACATGGCTTCTGCGCCGTCTTGATCCCGAAACTGCACATGAGCTTGCCATCCACAGCATCGCCCATGGCCTCGCAGGGCGGGGACGGCCCGATCACTCGGCCCTGCGGACCGACGTGCTGGGGATGTCCTTTCCCAATCCGATCGGTCTGGCGGCCGGTTTTGACAAGAACGCCCGTGCCGTACGGGGGCTGGCCAGCCTGGGATTCGGCTTCGTGGAAACCGGCACGGTCACGCCCCGTCCCCAGTCCGGCAATCCTCGCCCCCGACTCTTCCGGCTGACCGAAGACCGGGCCATCATCAACCGCATGGGCTTCAACAGCTGTGGCATTGACAGGTTCTGCCAGAATCTGGCCCCGCTGTTCCACCCCGACAGGAAGGGCCACGTCCAGCCTGCCAGCGCACCGCTGGGCATCAATCTGGGCATCAACAAGACGGATGCCGACCCTCTTGTCGATTACCCCGCCCTGGTGGGCCGGACCAAGTCCTACGCCAGCTACATCACCATCAACCTGTCCTCACCGAACACGCCCGGCCTCCGGGACCTTCAGGCGGCGGACATGCTGGGCCGCCTGCTGGAGGCCATCCAGACCGCCCATCCCGACCGGCCCCCGCTGCTGGTCAAGCTGGCACCCGACCTTGGCGACAGGGCCTATGCACCCATCCTCCAGACCGCCATTGACGGTGGAGCCGACGGCCTCATCCTGACGAACACGACACTGGCCCGCCCCACGAGCCTCCGCAGCCCCCACAAAGCAGAGACGGGCGGCCTCTCTGGGGCACCGCTGGCCGAACGGGCACGGGACGTGCTCGGACTCGTGAGCCAGCTCAACGCCCGCCGCCTCTGCCTCATTTCCTCCGGGGGCATCGAGACCGGGCGGGATGTTCTCGACCGGCTCAGGATGGGAGCGGACCTCGTGCAGGTCTACACGGCCTTCATCTATGAGGGACCCGGCCTTCTGACACGGCTGAAACAGGAGCTTCTGCAGGAAATGAGCCGGGCAGGCATCCGCAGCCTTGCCACCCTCCGCCGCTGAAACACCGTCACGCAGGACACCGTATCTCCCCATGAAAATCGCTCTGGTCGGCATCATCAAGAACGAAGCCCACGACATCCTGTACTGGCTGGCATGGCATGCCCTGCTTGGCGTTGACAGTTTCATCCTCTTTGATGACGACTCACAGGACGGGACACGAGACCTCATAAAGGCAGCCTGCCTGCACTGGGACATACGCCTGTTTCACATCACGGAACACAGCCTTGACCTGACGGAACAGGGACGCACGAACCGCAGGCGGCAGGTGTATCTGGATGCCCTCGCCGCCATTGGCGACCATTATGACTGGGTCGGTTTTCTGGACACGGACGAATATGTCCGGCTGCGCACGCACGACACGCTGGGCATGCTCCTCGATTCAATGGGGACGGATGTCGGAGCCGTGGCTTTCAGCTGGCAGACATACGGTCACAATGGCCACATCACGACCCCCAGCCTCCCACCTTTCCACAGTTTCAGCCGTCACAGCCCGTTCGATGATGACATCAACCGTCATGTGAAAAGTTTCATCCGCCCGTCCTGCTGGCAGGAAGGCGAATGGGGCAACACGCATTACTTCCCGCTGAAACTGGGCAATTATGTCACCCCGTCCGGCCAGCCGCTCGACTGGTCCGACACGCCTGGCATCACGAAGGGCCGGCCGGACTGGTCCGTTGCCAGCCTGATGCACTTCCGGAACAAGAGCCTGGAACAGTTCGTGGAGCATGCCCGCAACCACAGGGACCTCGGGCTGTCACTCTCCGAACACCAGCTTGACCAGTGGAACGAAATCGAGGACACGTCCCCTCAGGAAAGGACGACCGACACCCTACGCTGGATGAAACCCGTCGTCATGTCGGGCTGTGTCATGGCTCTTGAGCAGATACGCCAGCTGCATCCCTCCACGGGCGATTTCACACCTCCCTGCCCGAAACAGAAACCCACTTGGTTCAAGATGTTTGCCCTGTACCCCAGGGAAATGCGCCGCATCACCGTGAAGGACGACCTACTTTACGACACGGGAGAACCCACCAGGGAACATGACGATTTCCAGCTCTTCATGCTCCAGAGCCAGCAGCACCCGAGAGCCGCCTTCCTCTTCGGTCTGGACGGAGCACAGCGGATCAAGGACTTCTTCATCCTTCAGGATGGCCGGCTGACCGGCCTGCCCCGCTATGACATCCTGCCTGTCGTCGAACAGACGTCCGTTGCCCTGAGGCAGCGGGGCAATGTCTTCCACCGGGGGCAGTTCCTCTGTTCCGCCCCCAGGGAACCCCTCATGCCCAACCGGATGAAGGCTGATCTCTGGGAATGTTTCCTGGCCATCCCGCAGGACACGATGCCCTCCGGGACCTCATGGCTGAGCCTGCCTGCCTTCCATCTGGCAGAAATGGCCCTCCAGTCCCCGTCCTTCTCTCTGGAAACCATCGCCGCCCTGGCCGAGATCGACCGCAAGACCACGGCATGGCTCCTTCCGCTGCTGGCCGTGCATCTCGATGAGCTACAGCTCAGGGAGCTGCGTGGCTGTCTGGGTGCCCTGTCACCGTTCATCCTGTAAGACCGGCCGCTCCAGATACACAGTCCACCAAAAAAGGCTCACCCCCCATCATGGAGGGTGAGCCTTTTTCACATCAGGCCGTTTCCGGCACCACGCTGCTCCCGACAGGCCAAACTCCTGCCGGAACAGCGAAACCGGCCATCACCGGCCCAGTTTGCGCAGCTTCACACCACTCATCAGACGTTCCTCGATCGTGGCCAGAGACATGCCCTTCGTCTCCGGGACGTAAAGGAATGTCAGGCCAATGAAGATGAAGTTCAGCACAGCCAGAAGCCAGAACGTGCCGGACGCCCCGAACATCTCCATCAGGGGCAGGAAACTGACGCTGACCCCCATGTTGGCCAGCCAGTTCGTGAGGGTGGAAACGGACATGCCGAAATTGCGCCCCTGGATGGGCTGAATCTCTGCACACAGCACCCACATCAGCGGCCCGGCCGACATGGCATGGCCCGCGCAAAAGACCATCAGCACGAAGACGGCGATCATCTGGGAGGCCTGCTCCGCCATGCCCTCATGCAGCAGACCAGCCAAGGCTCCCATCGTCAGGGCCATGACGGAAAAACCGACATAAAGGATGGGCTTGCGTCCCCACCTGTCCACCAGCCCGATCGCCACGAACGTTGCCAGCATGTTCACCAGCCCGATGATGGCAGTGCACCACATCTGGGCATGTGAATCAAAATGAGCCGCCTGAAGAATCTTGGGGGCGTAGAACATGACGATGTTGATGCCAGCCAGCTGCTGCATGGCCTGAAGCACAACCCCCAGAAGCACCGACCGGCGGAAATTGCTATTGCGGCGCAGCAGGGACCAGCCCTCCTGCTTCGTTTCCAGCTGCTGGCGGATCGCCTGAATTTCCTTGGCGGCTTCCAGCGGGTCGTTCCTCAGGTCCAGCAGAATCCTGCGGGCTTCCCTGTGGCGTCCCTTCATGACCAGCCAGTGCGGGCTGTAGGGCAGGAACAGCACACCGATGAAGAACATCACCGCCGGGGCTGCGGCAAAACCGAACATGCCCCGCCAGCTCCCACGATATGAGAAATAGGTGTCCGCCAGAAAGGCAGCGAAAATCCCGATCGTCAGCATGAGCTGATATGTGGAGATCATGGCTCCACGGGATTCCTCACTTGCGATCTCGGACAGATAGAGCGGGGCCGTGAAGGCGGAAAGGCCGACAGCATACCCCATCACCACACGGAACGAGATCATGGAGGGGATGGACCAGCTCAGGGAGCAGCCCAATGCCCCCACCACGAACACGCCCGCACCGCAGATCAGTGCCCGCTTGCGACCCACCTTCTGTGCCAGCTTGCTGGCACTGATGGACCCGAGGGCCGCCCCGGCCATCATCGCACTGACGACCCAGGACAGGGCAATTGTGGAGGGATGAAACTCCCGTGAGAAGAGATCCAGGGCACCGGAAACCACGCCAATATCAATGCCGGACATCAGTCCACCCAGCGCGGCCACAATGCCGATGACCAGAATCTTGAACTTTGTTGGATCGAAAAATGACGTACCGTCACCATCATCGCCCATGCCGGCAGGCACGGTGCGGGGATCGACTTCATCTACCATGTTAAGGAGCACAACCTCTCTGAAACTGACAGGCCGACCCGAAACGGCCGGCATCGTGACACGGCCCCATCAGTCGGACATGACAGCCCGGGCGGGAAGACGCCTGGTGCATCCCCCCGCCCGACAGCAGATGAAAAGGGCCGACCTTTTACTTAACGACCAAGGTCACGCAGTTTTACACCACTCATGAGACGTTTCTCAATAGTTTCCAGAGAGACGTCTTTTGTTTCTGGAACGAAAAGATAGAGTAATGCGACACCAAGGGCATTGAAGGCGGCAAACAGCCAGAAAGTATTGGGGCCACCAATCAGCTCCATCACGCTGAGGAAGGTCGTCCCGATCAGCAGGTTACTCATCATGTTCGTTCCGGTGGAAATGGAAATCCCCAGGCTACGACCCGCAGCAGGCTGGATCTCCGAGCAGATGACCCACATGAGCGGCCCGGCGGACATGGCGAACCCGCCCACGAAAATGATGATCATGGCCAGAGCCAGAAGCTGAAGCGGCAGGCTCACCGTGCCGTACCAGAGCAGGAAGGCAAGGATGGCCATGCTGGCAGCCATGCTCACATAACCGGCATACAGGATCGGCTTGCGGCCCCAGCGGTCGGAATAGCCCACGGCAACGAAGGTCATCAGCACGTTGACCAGACCGATCAGGGCCGTGCACCACATCTGAGCCTCAAGGCTGAAGTGGGCGGCCTCCAGGATGCGGGGGGCGTAATACATGATGATGTTGATTCCGGCGAACTGCTGCATGATCTGAAGCAGCATTCCCAGGCCGAGGGAGCGGCGGTAATTGCTGTTGGTCCGCAGCAGCTTCCAGCCTTCTTCCTTCGTCTGGAGCTGCTCACCGATCGCAGCAAGCTCCTGCCGGGCCTGGGCCGGGGCATCACGCAGCTTGGTCATCGTCTCCAGGGCCTCTTCCTCACGTCCCTGGATCATCAGCCAGCGTGGGCTCTGCGGCAGGCAGAGGAAGATCACCAGAAAGACGACGGCCGGAACGGCCTCGACCACCAGCATGGACCGCCATGCCCCGGACACGGCAAACCAGCTGTTGGAGAAGAAGGCAAGGAAGATGCCGATCGTCTTGAGAAGCTGGTAGAGGGACACCATCGCCCCACGCTGCTCCGTGCGGGCAACCTCGGACAGATAGAGCGGGGTGGAGAAATCGGACAGCCCCATGCCCACGCCCACCAGAACGCGGCAGATGATCATCATGGCGACGGACTGGGAGGCGGCACATCCAGCCGCCCCGATGGAGAAGAAGGCGGCGGCGACCGTCAGGGTGTATTTGCGCCCCAGACGCTGGGTCAGCTGACCACCCGTCAGGGCACCGATGGTGGCACCGACCAGCATCCCGCCCACGATCCACTCCAGGGCGACGGTGGAGGCATGGAACTGAAGCCCAAATGGACGCAGCACGCCGGAAATGACACCAATATCCATACCGCACATCAGCCCGGCCAGAGAGGCCAGAATACAGATGAGCAGCACGCGCCGTCTTGCGGCAGGATCAATAACGGGACGGGGAGACTCGGTTGTCCTGTTCATAACATTTGGACCTCTTTGCCGGAGGAATGCCCTCCACTGAATGGAATCATCCCTATCATAAAAAACAGTTTACCCTATAGGCTACCTCTTACTGGCAGATCACAGTTATGCGAGCCTGAAAATACTCCCGATCCGCCGCACCTTTCAGGGCGGCATCCGGCCTCTTCATCGGGGCGGAAAGGCCGGTCGGGCCTCAATGTTCTGCCGTCCCATCCTTCCCGTGACAGCGGGCACAGAGTCCCTCAATCTCCACCGTGGCCGCCTCCGCCCGGAACCCCTGCCCCCGGGCGGACTGGAGCAGCACGGCCGCCACGACATCCTGCTCCAGCTCCTGCACCTGGCCACAGTCACGACAGATCAGGAACTGCGCCCGATGCACCCCCCATGCCTTGTGGGACGTGCAGCAGTCCTCACAGTCCAGACGATGGCGGCACCCCACGAAGGCACTGAGCCGCTCAATGCGATGGATCAGCCCCTGCTCCAGCAGGAAGTCGAGCGCACGATACACGGTTGGCGGGACGGCCCGTGGCTGATGGACACGCAGCAGGGAGAGAATGTCATAGGCCCCGAGCGGCCTGTTCTCCGACAGGATGAGCCCGAGCACCAGCCGCCGGACGGCGGTCAGCCTCTGCCCATGATGCTGGCACCAGTGGGCCACATCCTCCAGACGTGCCAGAACCTCCGTGCTGAAATCAGGCCCATCCCCTTCCGGGTCACGGGCCACACCACGTCCTGCCGTCATGATGACCCGCCCACGGGCGGGACGGCCCAGCGGCAGGATGTCAGCCCGTTGCGGGCCAGCTCCCGGTGCAGCACCATGACGGGTGCCCGCAGCTCCCCGATCATCGGGTCGGCCGCAAGGTCCTGCGCCAGAGCCTCCACGACGGTGACGGACCGGTGACGACCACCGCTGCATCCCACGGCAATGGTGACGTATTTCTTGCCCTCCTGGGCGAAACGGGGCAGTACCGTCTGCACCAGACCCAGAACATGTTCATAGAACGGCCTGTAGAACGGATCTGCCTTCACATGCTCCGCCACGTCGGCATCCAGCCCCGTATGGGGGCGCAGAGCCTCGTCATAATGGGGATTCCGGAGGAAACGGGCATCCAGCACGATGTCGGCCTCCCGTGGCAGACCAGCCGGATAAGCAAAGGACATCAGGGCCACGGACAGCATGGTGCCCACCCCGGCACTGAAGCGGGCCTCGATCATCTGCCGCAGGTCCGGCAGGGGAAGATCGCTGGTATCGACGACAAGGTCCGCCAGGGCACGCAGCGGCTCGAGCAGTCCGGCCTCCTGCTCCAGGGCCGGTCGCACGCCGCCTTCCCCCGCCAGCGGATGCCGTCGCCTCGTGGCCGTGAAGCGGCGCAGCAGGACATCATAATCCGCCGTGGCAAACACGAGCTGCACCAGACAGCCCGGCTCCCGCCGGGCCAGTGTCAGCAGGTCGACGATGCGGTGTGACTCAAACCCCCGGCTCCGCACGTCCACCCCGATGGCCAGACGGGAGCCGGAGCGGGTCACCAGGGCATCGAACAGGTCAAGCGGCGGATTGTCCACCACCTCGTAGTCGAGGTCTTCCAGCATGCGGAGAATGGACGCCTTTCCTGCACCGGACAGCCCCGTCACCAGCACGATATTCCGTGAAGACCGTTCCTGCGTCTTCATGCCCATGTTCTGCTTCCCTGCGTCACGATGGCAAAACTACCATGGTGGCCACAGACATAACACAGTCTCCAGTGGGCAAGAAACCGCACCATCCGGCTCCTACCTCATGGTGGCGGGGCCGGGAGCAGGGGAACAGCGGGGCAGCCGGATGACGAAGCGGGCACCGCAGATGCGGGACTGGCCCGTCTGCGGATCGATCTCCTCCCGGTTCTCGGCATGGAGGCTGCCATCAAAAGCCAGAATGATCTGCCGGCTGATGGATAGCCCCAGCCCGGAATGC
Organism: Bombella mellum; assembly: GCF_014048465.1. Classification (GTDB taxonomy): domain Bacteria; phylum Pseudomonadota; class Alphaproteobacteria; order Acetobacterales; family Acetobacteraceae; genus Bombella; species Bombella mellum. The sequence goes on along the minus strand of NZ_PDLY01000003.1, from coordinate 48,091 downwards.
TGACCGAAGCTCTCACCGACGGGACGCTCCGAGTAGAACCGGTCAAAAATGCTGTCCAGCTTGGCCTCCGGGATGCCCGGCCCCTCATCCTCCACGGCAATCTCGATGGCCGGGCCACCCGGCGTGATGCTCCCATCTTCCTCGAGCTTCGGAGGCCCCATGACGGTGCGGACCACGAGCCGTATCGTGCCCTCCGGTGGAGAGAAGGACACGGCATTGCCGATCAGGTTGTGCAGCACCTGCACCAGCCCGTCCCCCGCCACCAGCACGCAGAGGGCTTCGCCGCCCTCCGGCACGGACAGGACCAGCCGGACGGACTGCTCCCGGCGTGTGGCCTGGTTCACTTCCACGAACAGGCTCAGGAGGGCCACGACGTCAACCGCCGCCCGTTCGCCACGCTGAAGCTCTCCCTCGACCCGGCTGGCCAGGGAAATGTCCGAGATCAGCCGTTCCAGCCGCCGGACATCCCCTCCCAGAATGGACAGAAGCCTGTCCCGTGCCTGCACGTCAGTAATCCGGGGCAGCGTATCCAGAGCAGACCGGATGGAAGACAGGGGATTCTTCAGCTCATGGCTGACCTCGGCTGCGAACCGTTCCACGTCATCCATTCTGGCCCACAGGGCCAGCGCACTTTCCCGCAGGGCACGGGCCAGCTCGCCGATCTCGTCCCGGCGGCTGAGCAGGGCATAGGGGAGACCATCGACACGCCCCTGCCCCGGCTCCCGCATTTCCCGCGACCTCACCACCAGCCGACGCAGGGGACGGGCCAGCGTCATCGCAAAATACCACGAGAGCAGCACGGCCGCTCCCATGCTCATCAGCATCATGATGACGATGACCCACCGCACCTTTATGATGGCCCGGTCGATGCCCGTATTGTACCGGGTGAGCTGGAGAACGCCGACCGTCTCGCCATTCACCACGACAGGCTCCACGACGGTCATGACCAGCTCATGCTGGCCCGTCTGCCTGATGTAGGGCGGCAGCTCTCCCTGGGCACTGAGATGGACGTCCTCATCCGTATCCTGCCCGAAATTCTGGGATGTCGTCGAATTGTCCAGAGGAACATCCCCCTCCCTGGTGCTGAGAGGGATCAGGGACAGGACCCAAGCATAGATACGGTCGACCACATTGACGTTCGGCTGCCAGCGGGCACCGGACAGCGTGAAAGGCCCTCTGCTGCTTTCCGTCAGCACGGACCCGTTGGGAGCATAAAGCCGTACCTGCGCATTGCTGCTGAAGCGGATCATGTCATCCAGAAAAAGATGGGCGGCCTTCGCATCCAGCCCGATCTTTCCGTCCTCGGGATTGGCCTTCTGAGCCTGCTGGAGCACGGACGCATAGATGCGGGCCTGCTCTCGCAGGGCATCCACGCTGTCACTCAACAGCGTGTTACGCACCGCATTGATGGAGAGAAGCAGCCCCCCCATGAACAGCAGCGGCAGGAAATTGACCATCAGCAGCCGGCTCGTCAGCGGCGAGACCCACCGCTGCAGCCGGACGGACCGCAGGCGACCCCAGACACCCCGCAGGGGCCCCATCAGTTCATCCTGTCCGTCTATCAGCACGGAACCACACCAGAGCCGACAGGCATCATTTCTCCAGAACAGGTCATGAGATCACCTCATTCCCGGTACCGGTACCCGACGCCATACAGGGTCTCTATGTGATTGAAACACTCATCCACCCGACGGAACTTCTTGCGGACCCTCTTGATATGACTGTCGATCGTACGGTCATCCACATAGATGCTGTCCCCGTAGGCCGCATCGATCAGCTGGTCACGGGACTTCACCAGCCCCGGACGCACGACCAGTGCCTTGACAAGGAGAAATTCCGTGACTGTCAGGGCGACCTCCTGCCCGTTCCAGAGGCACTGGTGGCGTGCCTCATCCAGGGCCAGTGCGCCACGGACAAGAATGCTGCTGCTTGCCCCGGCCTCCCCCGTGATTTCCGCCTGACTGACTTCATGCCGCCGCAGAAGGGCACGAATCCGCTCAACCAGCAGACGGACGGAGAATGGCTTGGTGATGTAGTCATCCGCCCCGAGGCGCAGCCCCATGAGCTGATCCATCTCCTCATCCTTGGAGGTCAGGAAAATGACCGGCAGGCTGCTGGAGCGCATGCGCAGCCGACGCAGCAGCTCCATCCCGTCCATGCGGGGCATCTTCACATCCAGCACGGCCAGAGACGTCGAACGGGACAGGATGCCCTGGAGGGCACTCTCCCCGTCCGTATAGGCATGAACCGTAAATCCCTCGGCTTCCAGCGTCATCTGAACGGATGTCAGAATATTACGGTCGTCGTCCACTAGTGCAATAACGGGGACCTGCTGCGCTTTTGAACCATGTTTCTCTTCCGTGTGAGACGAAGTCACGGGAGGGAAAAGGGTCTTCTTCATGCAAACTCCTGTCTCTTTCGGAATGACAAGCAATAAAAAATCTCAACATAAAGTTAAGACAATTCACGACAAATATTAACAGGAAGACGACTGCTAACACACGCCACTATTCTGACAACATTATATATTGAATTTTTATAATTACGCCAGCCCATTGTGTAAAATATCGAGTTTTACACTCCTGTTCAATTTTTACTTAACCTTTTCTCAAAACCTCCGTCCCCCTTGTTTTTATGGCATGGAACACTATCTCCTAGGGTCAGAAAAGGGGCCGGCTGCCCTGCCATACCGACCATCCGGCCGGTGGTACAGAGCCGCAGAAACCGGCCCGCCAGGACGAAAAACAGGGTCACGACATGACAGAAAAAACGTCTCATACCGAAACGCCGCAGACCGACGCCCCCCAGCATGAAGCCCAGCCGCACGAGGCGGCGGCACATACGGAACAGTCCGACCTTCACGGCGAGGACGGCCAGGCTGCGGCTGGCAGTGCCGAGGAGCGCATCGCCGCCCTTGAGGAGCAGCTGGCCGAGATGGAAGACCGCTGGAAGCGGTCCGAAGCGGACAGCCAGAATCTCCGTGCCCGCCACAAGCGCGAGATCGAGGACACCCGCCATTACGCCGTCCAGAAATTCGCCCGTGACGTGGTCGAGGCCGCCGAGAATCTCCGCCGCGGTCTTTCCGCCCTGCCGCCGCATGAGGAAGGCGAGGACGGGCTGATCACCCGCCTGCGTGAAGGATTCGAGGGAACGGAACGCTCCTTCCTGTCCATTCTGGAACGTCACGGCATCACGAAGCTGGACCCGACGCATGAGCCGTTCGATGCCAACCTGCACCAAGCCATGCAGGAACAGGAGGTCGACCATCTGCCGCCCAACCATGTCGTGCAGGCATGGACACCCACATGGATGCTGAAGGACCGCCTGCTGAAACCAGCCATGGTCATCGTCTCCAACGCCTCCTCCACAGGCAGGCCGCCCGAAAAGAAGGACTGACCCCCGGAGCGGTCACCCGGAGCCCTATGCCGCAGAAGATACTGATCATCCGTCATGGTGCTCTGGGAGACCTGTTCCAGGCGTCTGGAGCCTTCGCCTCCATCCGCCACGCCTTTCCCCGCAGCCATGTCACCCTCCTGACAGCCAGCCCCTATCGTGATCTGGCCTCATGCTGCCCGTGGTTTGATGCCATCGTCACGGATGACCGCCCCCCCGTGACGGACCTGCCCCACTGGCTGCGAATCCGTCGCCTCCTGCGGCAGATGGACATGGTGTTCGACCTCCAGAATTCCGGCCGGACGGCCCGCTATTTCCATCTTGCCCGTCCCGGCACCGTCTGGTCCGGCCAGAACAGGCGGGCCAGCCTGCCCCATCTCAATCCACAGGCCCGCCAGATGCACACGCTCATGCGGCAGGCCGACCAGCTCCGGGCAGCAGGAATCCCCTCACTGCCCCGCACCGTCCCGGACTTCCTCACGGACCGGGGGCCACATCTTCCCGCACCCTATGCCGTGCTCGTCCCCGGGGCCGCCCCACACCGTCCGGCAAAACGCTGGCCTGCGCTCCATTTCGCCACGCTGGCACAGGCCCTCGCCACATGGGGCTGTCAGCCCGTCATCATCGGCAGTGCGGCTGACCGTCCGCTGGCGGACATCATCCACTCCCGTGTTCCACAGGCCCTGGACCTGACAGACCGGACAGACCTTCCCGCCCTGGCCGGGCTGCTCCACCGGGCCATGCTCTGTATCGGCAACGATACCGGCCCGATGCACATGGCCGCCACGATGGACTGCCCGACCCTGACCCTCTTTTCCGCCGACAGTGACCCGAGACGCTGCGCTCCCCTCAGCATCACCCCCGGACGGAGCCGGGTGCTGGACAGCACGGACCTCTCCGCCCTGCCTCCGGGCCGGGTCATACGGTTTGTCCGGGACTGGAAGTTTCCCTCGGGAATGGCCTGAAAACGGCCGTAAACACCCAGCCAGCCCACGGCCTGCATATTAGGGCTTGCAGAATGAAGTCATAAAAGGCCATTTTTGCCGCACCATTTCTGCCGTCATTCCTGTTCCATCAGGAACACGGCATTCTCATTCTGACCAACGACCAAGGAGTTCCTCCATGCCCGCCATTACCCTGCCCGATGGAAGCATTCGCACCTTCGATGGGGCAGTGACCGGGACAACGATCGCCGAGGCCATCGGGCCGGGCCTCGCCCGTGCCGCCATGGCCATGGAAGTTGATGGCAAGGCCGTGGACCTTGGTTTCACGATCAGCAAGGACAGCACCGTCCGCTTCATCACCCGCAAGGATGATGACGTGCTGGAGATGATCCGCCACGATGCCGCCCATGTCATGGCCGAGGCCGTGCAGGAACTCTGGCCGGGCACGCAGGTCACCATCGGCCCGAGCATCAGGGACGGTTTCTATTACGACTTCTTCCGGGACAAACCCTTCACGCCGGCCGACTTTGAGGCCATCGAAGCCAAGATGACCGAGATCATCACACGAGGCGATGCCTTTACCCGTGAGGTGTGGGACCGGAACGAGGCCATCGCCTTCTTCGAGAAACGTGGTGAAAAGTTCAAGGCCGAGCTGATCCGGGACCTGCCGGAAAGTGAGGAAATCTCCATCTACCGTCAGGGCGAATGGCTGGACCTCTGCCGGGGGCCGCATCTCCGCAGCACGTCGGATGTCGGCAACGCCTTCAAGCTGATGCGGGTGGCCGGGGCCTACTGGCGTGGCGACCACCGCAACCCCATGCTGACCCGCATCTACGGCACGGCATGGCGGGACAAGAAGGAACTGAAGGCCTATCTCCTGCGGCTTGAGGAAGCCGAAAAGCGGGATCACCGCCGCATCGGCCGGGACATGGACCTCTTCCACATTCAGGAAGAGGCGGTCGGGCAGATTTTCTGGCACCAGAAGGGCTGGCGTCTCTACACGGCGGTGCAGGACTACATGCGCCGTGCCCAGAACCGGAACGACTATCAGGAAGTCCGCACCCCGCAGCTGGTGGACCGGACCCTCTGGGAAGCCTCCGGCCACTGGGACAAGTATCGTGAACACATGTTCATCGCCACGGTGGAGGATGAGGACAAGACCCTCGCCCTCAAGCCGATGAACTGCCCCTGCCATGTGCAGATTTTCCGTCACGGCCTGCGCTCCTACCGTGAGCTGCCCCTGCGCATGGCGGAATTCGGTGCCTGCCACCGGTACGAGCCGTCCGGCTCCCTGCATGGCATCATGCGGGTGCGGGGCTTCACGCAGGATGACGCCCACATCTTCTGCACGGATGACCAGATCGCCGAAGAGACGGCCCGTTTCGTCACCATGCTGGGCGAGGTCTACAGGGACTTCGGCTTCGAGAGCTTCCGTGTGAAATTCTCCGACCGTCCCGAAACCCGTGCCGGGTCTGACGAAGTGTGGGACCGGGCCGAAGGTGCCCTCAAGCGGGCCTGCGAGATGGTCGGCATGGAGTATGAGCTGAATCCCGGTGAAGGGGCCTTCTATGGTCCGAAGCTGGAATTCGTCCTGACCGATGCCATCGGGCGTGACTGGCAGTGCGGCACGCTCCAGGTGGACTACGTCCTGCCGGAACGGCTGGACGCCTCCTACATTGGCGAGGACAGTGCCCGCCACCGCCCCGTCATGCTGCACCGGGCCATCCTTGGCAGCTTCGAGCGGTTCCTGGGCATCCTGATCGAACAGTATGCGGGCAAGTTCCCGCTCTGGCTGGCTCCGACGCAGGTCGTGGTGGCCAGCATCGTCACCGATGCCGCCGACTATGCACTGGAAGTCACCGAGCGTCTGCGCAAGGCCGGTCTTCACGCCGAGGCGGACATCCGCAACGAGAAGATCAATGCCAAGGTGCGTGAGCACAGTCTGGCCCGGGTACCGGTCATGCTCGTGGTCGGCCGCCGGGAAGCCGAGGAAGGCACCGTCAGCGTCCGCCGCCTTGGCGAACAGGCCCAGAACGTCATGGCCACCGACGAGATCATCCCGGCCCTCGCCAGGGAAGCCACGCCGCCGGATCTCCTGCGGGCCGCCTCCCAGAAAACGGCCTGATCTCCACTCTCCCTGCCCCCCTTGCACCATGAAGGTGCGGGGGCTATGAATCTGAACAGGTAGTTTGAGTCCCGTCGCTTGTCCATTGTGATCGGGCCGCAGCATCAACAGGAGATGACCATAGCTAGACCGCCGTTTCACGCCGCCCCGAACCGCGATGGGCCACGTGTCAATGAAGAGATCCGGGTGCCGCAGGTACGTGTTATTGATGCCGAAGGCGAGATGATCGGCATCATGCCGACACGTGAGGCCCTTTCCCGTGCCTTCTCCGAAGGGCTGGACCTTCTGGAAATCAGCCCGACGGCGGAGCCTCCGGTTGCGAAGATCCTCGATTACGGCAAGTTCAAGTACGAACAGCAGAAGAAACGTAACGAAGCCCGCAAGAAGCAGAAGGTCATCGAGATCAAGGAAGTGAAGGTCCGCCCAGGTACGGGTGAGCATGACTTCCAGACCAAGGCCAAGGCCGTGCGCTCCTTTCTGGAAGACGGCGACAAGGTCAAGGTTTCCCTGCGCTTCAAGGGCCGTGAGGTTGCCCATCAGGACCTCGGGGCCAAGATGATGCACCGCATCCGTGAATCCGTGGAGGACATCGCCAAGGCCGAGCAGATGCCCCGTCTGGAAAACCGTCAGATGATCATGATCCTGGCCCCCAGCAAGCAGCGGGACGCCAAGTAAGCCTCATGGCGGCCCAGTCAGGGCCGCCGCAGGGATCATCTCATGAAAAACCCCCGGCCCTGTCCTCAGGGTCGGGGGTTTTTCAGTCCGGCTTCCGCCGCCTGCCGGTCAGGCCACGTTCTCGACCAGCGCATGGGACCGCTGCCGCCCCAGAAGGGTGCAGAGTGTCGAGGTCGGCGCACTCTGGTTGAGCGTATAGAAATGGAAATGATCCACCCCTTCCGCACTCAGACGCTGGCAGATGCGGTCCGTCACCACGGCACTCAGGCGGGAACGGATCGGAGCCAGATCATCCACCCCCTCAAACAGGGCCTTCAGTTCCTCCGGGACGGAAGCACCGCACATCCGGGCGAAACGCCACGCCTGCGACGCCCGGCCGATCGGCAGAATCCCCGGCACGATGGGCCGGGTGATGCCAGCCTTCACCGCACGGTCCCGGAACCGCAAGAAATTTTCGGGATCGAAGAAAAACTGCGTGATGGCCCTGTCTGCCCCCGCATCGAACTTCTCTTTCAGATGCTCGATGTCGGAATTGGATGAAACCGCCTCCGGGTGGGTTTCGGGATAGGCCGCCACGGAAATCTCGAAAGGAGCGATTTTCTTCAGTCCCGCCACGAGGTCCGCCGCATAGTGATAGCCGTCCGGATGCGGCGCATAGGCCGCAGCCGCCGCTCCCTTGGCCACCGGCGGGTCCCCCCGCAGGGCCACGATGTGCTTCACCCCGGCATCCCAGTAGGCCCGGGCCACGTCGTCCACCTCACCACGGGAGGCATTCACGCAGGTGAGATGCCCGGCCAGTGGCGTGGAGACCTTCTTCGACATCTGCCGCAAGGTCTCGATGGTGCGGTCCCGGGAGGACCCACCAGCCCCATAGGTGACAGACATGAAACGAGGCTCGTAGGCGGTAAGCCTCTGGGCGACACGCAGCAGGGCTGCGGCCTTTTCATCCGTCTTCGCCGGGAAAAATTCAAATGAGACCTCAGGCATGATGCCGGTTCCTTTTACATACGGTTCTACGTAACCCTTGATTGCTGATCCGACGGCAAGCGGCCCATCCAGAGCTTCACCGTCAATTCTCCGTCGAGGGAGACAGGGGGATCCACCTCCAGCCCTGCCGCCTCGAACCATTGCTGCATGCGTTCATCACTGAAGCCGAGATACATGTGGGCATCCCGCGTGCGGAGTTCCTCACGGTCATGCAGGGCAAAATCCACCACCAGCAGACGCCCGCCAGGGCTGAGAATCCGGGCCGACTCGGCAATGACGGCGGCCGGGTGCTGCGCATAGCGCAACGCCTGATGCAGGATGGTCAGATCAGCCGAGCCTGCGGCCAGTGGCAGGGCGTAGAAATTCCCCTGCCGCAGCTTGATCTCCTCGCCATCCACCGTCCGGTTCTCTTCCAGCTTGACCCGGGCCAGCCTCAGCATGGAGGGGCTGCGATCAAACCCGATGGCACTTTCACACTGCGGGGCCAGAAGCTCGAGCATACGCCCGGTGCCGGTCCCGATATCCACAACACGCCCGAGCGGCCCGTCACCCACCAGCTTCATGATGGCCGACTCGACCGATTCTTCCGAGACATGCAGGGAGCGAATCGCATCCCACTCCGCTGCATGAACCTCAAACCAGTCCTCGGCCTCACCCATGCGGACATTCCGCACGGCCTGGAGGCGTTGCCGGTCCGCCCGGCCCATCTCGTCATCATCCTCCTCGTGATAACGCCGCCAATGGTCCAACGCTGCAAAGATGGGCTCCAGGTCATTCTCGTCCCCGAGGGCAAGAAAAACCCAGCTTCCTTCCTTGCGGCGTTCCACCAGTTCGGCCTCCGCCAGCACCTTCACATGCCGGGAAACCCGCGGCTGGCTCTGGCCCAGAACCTGGGCCAGTTCGCCAACTGACAACTCCATTTCGCGCAGCAGGCGCAAAATTCTCAGACGCGTCGGCTCTGCGAGAGCCTGAAAGATTATAAGAGCACGATCCATGCGAACTATATATAATGACTTCATTATATATGCAATATCTGTTGACACATTTAAAAAGCCCTGTCACTTCTGGTTCCCGAAGCACAGCCCGGCCTGTCTTCCCGCCCCGTGCGGGGGACGGGCCGGACGCTTTTCCCGGCTGCCTCCTGAAGGCAGTCCCGATCTCATCGGTGGGGCAGATACCGCCCGCCCGTTTGCCTTTCTCCCCCGGCGGCACATCCCGCAGGGTGGTGGAAGGCAAATGGAACGGTGCCCACCCAACGCCAGGAGGCATTGTCATGACCGTACGCGTCGCAACACTGGGCTTTCCCCGTATCGGTGGCCGCCGTGAACTGAAAAAGGCTCTGGAAAGTTTCTGGGCCGGCAACAGCAGCGAGGCCGAGCTGCTCCAGACCGCCGCCAGCCTCCGCAAGGAGAACTGGACCCGCCAGAAGGAGCAGGGAGCGGACATCATCCCCTCCAACGATTTCTCCCTCTATGACCATGTGCTGGATACCAGTGCCCTGGTCGGAGCCGTGCCGGACATCTATGGCCACAAGGGTGGCAAGGTGGACCTCACCACCTACTTCGCCATCGCCCGTGGCCGTCAGGTCGCCGGTGGGGAAGAGGCCGGGGACCATGCCCACGACTGTTCCTGTCATCACCATGCCGCCACCGATGTTCCCGCTGCGGAAATGACGAAGTGGTTCGACACGAACTATCACTACCTCGTGCCGGAATTCAAAGAGGGGCAGAGCTTCAGCCTCTCCTCCACCAAGATCATTGACGAATACAGGGAAGCCAAGGCCCAGGGCATCGAGACACGCCCTGTCCTGCTGGGACCGGTGAGCTTCCTGCTGCTGGGCAAGGCCCACGGTGCAGCCTTCAACAAGCTGGACCTGCTGCCGGGGCTGCTCTCCGTCTATACCGAGGTGCTGCGTGAGCTGCGTCAGGCCGGAGCCGAATGGGTCCAGATTGATGAGCCTACCCTGGTGCTGGACCTTGATGATGCCGCCCGCAAGGCTTTTGCCCTGGCCTATCAGAGCCTCACCAGTGCCGTTCCTGACATCAGGCTGCTGCTGACGACCTATTTCGGCGGGCTAGGTGACAATCTGAAGACGGCCCTGTCCCTGCCGGTTCATGGCCTGCATGTCGATCTGGTCCGTGCCCCGCACCAGCTGGAGGACGTCGTTGCCAAGGCACGTCCGGACCTGCTGCTCTCCCTCGGCGTGATTGATGGCCGGAACATCTGGAAGGCCGACCTTTCCAGAATTCTGAAGCACATCGCTCCGGTTGCCGCCAAGCGTGACATCATCGTGGCTCCGTCCTGCTCCCTGCTGCACACGCCGATTGATCTGGAGCGTGAAACACAGCTGGATGCCGAGGTGAAGAACTGGCTGGCCTTTGCCGTGCAGAAGATTGCCGAACTCGCCACCATCGCCAAGGCCCTCAATGAAGGTCATGAGAGCGTGAAGGCCATTCTGGACGCCTCCGATGCTGCTGCCGAGAGCCGCCGTACCTCCACACGCATCCATAATCAGGATGTGAAGAAGCGTGCCGCCCAGAAGGATGCCAAGCTGACACAGCGTCAGTCCGCCTTCCCTGTCCGCCAGAAGGCGCAGGAAGAGGCCCTGAAGCTGCCGCTTTTCCCCACCACCACCATCGGCTCCTTCCCGCAGACGAAGGAAGTGCGTCAGGCCCGTGCCCGCCACGCCAAGAAGGAACTCTCCACGCAGGATTACGTGGCCTTCCTCCAGAAGGAGACGGCATCCGCCATCAAGTGGCAGGAAGAGGTCGGGCTGGACGTCCTCGTGCATGGCGAGTTCGAGCGCAACGACATGGTGCAGTATTTTGGTGAGAAGCTTTCAGGCTTCGTCTTCACCAAACATGCCTGGGTGCAGTCCTACGGTTCCCGCTATGTCCGCCCGCCCATCATCTTTGGTGATGTCTCCCGCCCGGCAGCCATGACGCTCGACTGGTGGCAGTATGCACAGTCCTGCTCCAGGAAGCCGGTCAAGGGAATGCTGACAGGCCCGGTCACGATCCTGAACTGGTCCTTCGTCCGTGACGATCAGCCACGCTCCGAGACATGCCGCCAGATCGCCTTCGCCATCCGTGACGAAGTGCAGGACCTGGAAAAGGCTGGCTGCCCCGTCATCCAGATTGACGAAGCCGCCCTGCGTGAGGGTCTCCCCCTGCGCCGCAAGGACTGGCAGCATTATCTGGACTGGGCCGTGGAAAGCTTCCGTGTCACGGCCAGCGGCGTGCAGGACAAGACACAGATCCACACCCACATGTGCTACTCCGAGTTCAACGACATCATCCAGGCCATCGCCGACATGGATGCTGACGTGATCTCCATCGAGACGGCACGCTCCAAGATGGAACTGCTGGAAGCCTTCACCGACCACAAGTACCCTGCCGAGATCGGCCCGGGCGTGTATGACATTCACTCCCCCCGTGTCCCGTCCGTCGAGGAAATGGTCGAGCTGCTGCGTGCGGCAGAGAAGAAAGTCGCCCGCCGCCAGCTCTGGGTGAACCCGGATTGCGGCCTGAAGACCCGCAACTGGAAGGAAGTCCGCCCGGCCATCACCAACATGGTCAAGGCTGCCGAGATCCTGCGTGGCTGAAGGCTGAAAGAGATGGGACCCGGCTTCGTTACCTAGCACGATCCATCCAATGAAGCCGGGTTCCGGGGGCGATTTAAAACAGTCTCCCCCACATGAAAAGGGCTCCCTCACCGGGGAGCCCTTTTCTGCTGGCACCAGATGTCAGATCACGGGCAGATCAGTGTTCAGCGGGTTTCCCGGCAGCGGGCACGACATGACAGGTAAAGGACACGCCCTCCTTGTCCTCCCGGGCGAACGTGACCTCATCACCTCTGGCCCACCAGCTGTAACGGTCCCCCACATATTTCGCCCCGTCCCCCGCTACGACATTGGCGAAGACCATCACCCGACCATCCACGGGCAGGACGGCCAGAGCCATGATGTCCGCACTCAGATAGGTCACGGTAAAACGGCCACCAGGCAGGGAGGTCCGCAAGGACCGGACATCATCCCCCGCCTTCTTCTCATCAAGGCTGCATGTGTACTCGACATCCTGCCGCCCCACGACCTCATCGGTCGGCAGGGGAATGAGCAGATGATTGCCTCCCCGGCGTGCTGCGCCCGCCCTGTCATGAGAGGCCCCGTGTGCCACCCGCTTCTCCTGCGGGGCGGGCTGGGCCTGACCGTTCCCGGACGGGCCAGCCACACCATCCGCCAGAGCCATGTTTCCCGGACCGGACAACCCCAGAAGCAGCCCGCACAGGGACATCATCCTCACCCTGTCAGATACCATCAGTCGCAACTCCCCTAAGTTCGGCCAGACGTTTCTCCGCCCTGCGCTCCCCGCCCGGCGGCCGGGGCTGGCAGGCCATGAAATACAGGCCCGTCACGAACGCCAGCTGCGACAGCAGCCCCAGACGGTTCCACAGCCACATGGACGGCGAGGCCGACGACACGAGAACGGAAATGGTCTCATAAACGAGAAAGGCCAGACAGATCAGCCGCAGGCTAAACATGAGCGGCCGGAGGGGATTCAGCGTGCCGGGCCTCACCAGCGGCCGGAACCGCTGGAACCCTATGAACAGCACGATGCTGCACAGCAGCACCAGGACGGATTCCACACTCTCGCTGATGGAGGCCCCATAAATCACCAGTGGCGCAAACAGGCAGGCAACCTGAAGAATGACGGACCCCAGCTCGAAATTGATGCCGACGCTCCAGGCCGACACGCTCTCGGGCAGACGGTCCGCCACGGGCTGGAACAGCCTGTCCAGAATGAAATCATCCAGTGCCTGAAGAAACCCCTCCTTCATCCTGTCTCCTTTTCTCTGGTATCATGCCCGTCCAGCATGATCTGCGCTGGTCTGGACTATAACAGAACACGCCCTCTTGACGATATGTAACCGACACACCGAAAACAGACGACAACCTTCCCCTGCTGAAAGGATGCGTAGCCCTCATGGCTCTGCCCGCTTCACTGCTCCGTCCGGCCCTTCTTGCGGCCACCCTTCTCACCACGGGCCTCACGGCCCTGCCCGCCCTGGCCGATACGGCAGCCCAGCCTGCCCCCGGGCAGGCCACCACCACCGCCAGTGATGAGGAAGGCGTCACACGGGCCACCCTGAAAAACGGCCTGCGTGTCATCATCGTCCAGAACCATCTGGCCCCGGTCGTGCAGACCATGATGAATTACGAGGTCGGGTCCGTCGATGCCCCGAAAGGGTTCCCCGGCACGGCCCATGCGCTGGAACACATGATGTTCAATGGCTCGAAGTCCCTCAGCAGGGACCAGCTTGCCGCACTCAGCGCACGGCTCGGCAACAACGACAATGCCGACACGACGGCGGATGTCACCCAGTATTACTTCACCGCCCCTGCCAGTGATCTGGACATCCTCCTGCGCATCGAGGCAGGCCGCATGGAGGGCCTGACCCTGAGCGGAGATGAATGGGCGCATGAACGGGGTGCCATCGAGCAGGAAGTCTCCCGTGACCTCTCCAGCCCGATCTACCGCTATCTCTCGCAGGTGCGGGGCCTGCTCTACAAGGGCACGCCCTACGAGGCCGATGCGCTGGGCAGCCGCCCATCCTTCGACAGCACGACCATTGACCAGCTGCGAAAGTTCTACGAGAGCTGGTATGCTCCGAACAACGCCGTGCTGGTCATCACCGGGGATGTGGACCCGACCGAGACCCTGAAGAAGGTGGAAGCCGCCTTTGGTACCCTCCCGGCCCGCACCCTGCCGGACCGCCCGCAGGTCACGCCGAAACCCGTCACCCATCAGGCCCTCTCCCTGCCGACGGACCTGCCCGCCGGACTGGTCACCCTGGCCTGGCAGATGCCCGGGCAGCGTGATCCCCGCTTTGCCGCAGCAACCCTTCTGGCGGACGTGCTGGCCAGCCAGCGTGGCGACCTGTTCGCCCTGGTGCCGCAGGGCAAGGCCCTTGAGACGGGCTTCATGTACGATCCGGAAGCACAGGGAGGCATCGCCACGGCCTATGCCGTGTTCCCGCAGGGCGGCGACCCCGACCCCGTCCGGGTGAAGATGGCCTCCATTCTGGAAAATTACCGCTCCTCCGGCCTGCCCTCGGACCTCATCGAGGCAGCCCGGCGGCGTGAGATCGCCGCACTGGAATTCAACGCCAACAGCATCAGCGGGCAGGCCGAAAGCTGGTCACAGGCCGTGGCCATCCAGCATCTGCACAATCCTCGTGACATGATCCGGGCCTTCCAGAAGGTCACCAAGGCGGACATTGACGCCCTGGCCCAGGAATGGCTGGACCCCAACCACGCCATCAGTGCCACGCTGACGCCCAGCAACTCCGGCAAGCCGCTGGCGGACAAGGGCTTCGGCGGAGCTGAATCCTTTGCCAACCCGCCCAAGGAGCATGTCACCCTGCCGGACTGGGCCGAGAAAGCCCTCGCCCGCCTGACCCTGCCACCGGCCTCTCCCCAGCCTTACGCCACGACGCTGCCAAACGGCCTGCGGCTGATCGTCCAGCCCGAACATGTGAGCCACACGATCGAGCTGTACGGCACCATCCGCCAGAATCCCGCCCTGGAGCAGCCCCCGGGCAAGGAAGGCGTGGCCGCCCTGACGGACCGGCTCTTCCTGTATGGCAGCACGCAGCATGACCGTCTGGCTCTGGCCCGTGCCCTTGATGACATTTCTGCCGAGGAGGAAGCGGGCAGCAGCTTCAGCCTCAGTACCCTGACGGACTCTTTCAGCCAGGGCCTGTCCCTGCTGGCCGAGCATGAACTGCACCCTGCCTTCCCCGAACAGGCCTTCACCATCACACGGGAGCAGGAGGCCAGCAGCCAGCAGGGGACGCTGAAATCCCCCGCCTACCATTTCGGACGGGCCATCAAGAAGGCTCTGGTCCCGGCCAAGGACCCCACCCTGCGGGAGGCCACGCCTGAGACCATCCGGGCACTCCGGCTCAGTGACGTGAACGCCTATTACAGGCTGGCCTACCGGCCTGACCTGACGACCATCGTCATCATCGGCGACATCACGCCTGAAGAGGCCGTCAGCAAAATCACGGCTGCCTTTGGCGGCTGGCAGGCCAAAGGCACGGCCCCGCAGGTCGATCTGCCACCCGTGCCCCCGAGCCGTGCCAGCAGGGCCGTCGTGGCCGACCCGGGCCGCTCGCAGGACAAGGTGACCCTGACCGAGACACTGGGGCTGACCGTCACCAATCAGGACCGCCATGCCCTAGCCGTGGGCAACACCATCCTGGGGGATGGCTTCTCCTCCCTCCTGATGCAGGACCTCCGTGTCAGGACCGGCTATGTCTATGGTGTAGGCAGCGGCCTGACCTATGGCCGTACGCGCAGCAGCTTTTCCATCACCTTTGGGGCGGACCCGGCCAAGGTCTCCGCAGCCCAGGCCCTCGCCATGAAGGACCTGAACAGGCTGAGGACAAAACCGGTTTCTGACGAGACTCTGGACCTCGCCAAGGCCAGCCTGCTCCGCAGCTTCCCGATGAACCGGGCCAGCTTCGACTCCCTTGCCGGTCTCTGGCTCTCCCTCATTGATCTGGACCTGCCGCTGGACAGCCCGGACCAGGCGGCCAAGGCGGTTTACGAGATGAAGGCCGTGGACGTGCAGCAGGCCTTCGCCCGGTGGATCCGCCCGGCGGACATGTCCCGCATCATCATGGGACCTGCCCCGACCAGATGAGGGCCTCTCCACCCTGCATCAGAACAGAAAAGGGCACCCAAACCGGGTGCCCTTTTTTCATGCCTTCCGGCAAATTCCAGCTCACGGAACGCCGTGAATCAGAGCAGCTTCTCTTCCATCAGATATTCCACCGCCTGAAGGATACGATTGCCATACAGATGTTCCTTCATGGTGCGTTCCTGCGCCTTCTTGGCCATCTCGAAACGCTTCCTGTCATCATTGAGGTACAGCCTCACGATCCGCTCGAAATCATCCCGGTTCGAGAAAACCGGAATTTCGTCCGCATCATAATACCGGCGCAGCTCATACGTTTCCTCATGGAACACCTGGAACGCCCCGGCAGCGGCAGCCTCGAACGTGCGTGGCCCCGGTGTGGACGGTGAAATCATGAAGCGTTTGTTCTCAAAATGGAGGGAACGCCCCAGATTCAGGACAAGACGGGAGCGGCTGTAAAGATCGATTAGCTGCTGCTTCTCGATCCGGGCATCAGAGAAACCGACCCCCATCTCGCCCCAGCCCGGCCCGATGATGCGGATGTTGAGCTGCTGGAGAACCGGCATCAGGTTGCCGATGACCTCCTTGCGGGAGCTGAAAGCCACACCGCAGAAAAGCACGTCGATGGTCTTCTCCACCTGCCGGTCGATCGGCACGTAGTGCAGCTTCGGGCAGGCCCCCAGCGGCAGATGGAACACCCGGTCACGCTGGTAGAAGTGATGCCCCCAGTGATCGCAGGAAAAGATCACGTCGAAATCATTGCTGATCTGATAATGAGCATCCTGCTCGTAGGGGTCCTCGGTCGCCCAGAACGTCGTCACGGCCCCGACCTTCTTGGCGGCACGGGAAATCTCGCCGTAATAGGTACTCTCCGGCAGGTAAGACCCCATGGCAAAGACCAGGGTCGGCTTCAGGGTGTCGATGGCTGCGGCAGCCGTCGTCACATGCACGGCAATCACGTTCCCCTTGCCGAAGCAGTCTTCCAGACCATCCATGATGGTGGCCCGCACCTGGGCATTGGCGTGGCTCTCATAACGGCCACCGCTACAGAGGAGAACCCTGTGCGTCTTCCTGGCCTTAGCGTTTTTCTGACTGTCCGTCACGGCGGCCTGCTTCTTACCTGCACTCATCTGTCATTCACCCCCACAACTCCTCACCCTGCGTCAGTTCAGGGAGGCATCCACAATCTGTTTCAATCTGTTTCTGAACTGCTCCAGATCAGTATCACGCCTTACCGCCTCCAGGGCGGACTGGCGGACACGCTGCCAGAGTGCTCCATCACCATAGAGACGCTCCACCGCAGCGGCAAAGCCTGCCGGGTCATCCGCCGCTGCACAGAGCAGGCTCTCCCCGGCCTTCCAGCCCACTTCCTGCTGGAGCAGGTCGGTCACGACCATGGGCAGGCCCCGTGCCGCCGCTTCGTGCACCTTGAAAGGCAGTCCACCGGCAAAACGGGTCGGTGCCACGAACACCCTGTACCGGTCGAACAGGGCATCCAGATCGTCCACCGCCCCCAGAATCTCGACACGGGGATGACGGCCCAGTGGAGTCATGTCCACCGAAGGATGGACATGACCGGCCACATGCAGGCAGACATCCTCGGGCAGAGCCTTCAGGAGGGGCATGACCTCCTCCACGAACCACATCATACTGTCATAATTTGGGGATCGCTCACAATGGAAGGCCCCCAGGAAAAGAATGTCCTTCCTCTCCCCATATAGCCGGGATGTCGGAGCAGGCTTCATGCCATGCCCCAGCACCATCACGTTCGGATAACCGGCACGGCGGACCAGCTCCGCATCATGCTCCGTCACGGCCACGATCTGCTGGCAGTAATGGGCGCAGCGCAGCTCCTCGGCCAGCAGCCGGTCCAGCTCCTTTTCCTCCTCATCGGCCGTCATGACCCGTGCGGGCTGTCCGTCCGGCGTCAGGCCCGTCACCTTCTGCTGGAGAAGCGTTCTCGGAGCCGCCACCACTTCCGTATCCAGCACGGAGCCACAATGCGGCAGGAAGCGGCTTGCCTCGTTCAGCAGGGGCAGGAGACGGGCCATGTTGTGGGTCCGCCCCACCCAGAGCAGGTCATAATAGCCCGCCCGCTCTTCCAGAAAGGCCAGCAGGGTGGACATGTCCTGATTGAAGACCAGCTCCACCTCCTCCGGGAAGTCACGATAGAGCAGGAACGGCCGCACCTCCTCCCGCATGACAGGAAAGACCGTCACGTGATAGTCCAGTGCCACCAGTGCCCGGACGATGTCATTCGACCGCACGTAGCCCGACCCCAGCCCCCGCAGGGGGATGCGGTCCTCGATCAGCAGGACACGCTGACGCTCCGGCCTGCGCCGCTCACGCCCCAGCAGGGCATTGCGGATATGCTGGGGCTGCTGCTGCCGCAGGAATTCCTGATGCTGCTGGGCGAACACCTTCCAGTGCCGCTGGATCAGCTGATGGGAACCACTCTGCCCGGAGCTGCCGAACTCCAGATGTTCGACCATCGCCAGAGGCTCATAGACGATGCGTGCTCCGATCTTCTGGAGCCGGACGCACAGGTCCGTATCCTCGAAATAGGCAGGCCAGTACCGGGTGTCATACCCGCCAAGCCGCCGGAGCAGCCCCGTTCTCACCAGCAGGAACGCCGCCGAGCCGTAATCGACCTCACGGCTGAAACTCGCCTCCGGAATGTTGGGATCGTCCTGCCGCCGGTAGCCGTAGGTCGCCCCGTCCCTCCAGATGATGGACCCGGCCTCCTGAAGATACAGGTTGGTCCGCACCAGCCGGGCCGCCACGGCTCCCGTGGTCTCCAGGCGGTACAGACGCTTCAGGGCATGATGCAGGGCATCGGGATAGAGCCGGACATCGTTGTTGAGATACAGGACGGCCGGAGCCGTGACATGCTCCAGTGCCTCATTGCAACCCAGCAGGTACCCGACATTGACCCTGTGGCGCAGAATGATGGCTCCCTCCACAAGCTCTTCCAGCCCGGACGTTTCATCACGGGACCCTGAATCGACGATGATGAGTTCGATCGCCCCGTCATACCCGGCCCGAAGGGACGCCAGAGCCTGAAGGGTCAGATCGATCTGGTCATGCACGACCATGATGACGCTGACCTCCGCCATCCCCCGCACCCGGAAATCCAGCTTCTGACGGGCAAGGGCGGGCAGATACAGGGCCGCCTCATCCCGGAACAGCTGACGGGTCTGGTCCTCATCCAGCGGCGGCTCTTCCTGCCCGACCGGAACGGCCTGACCATGCTTCTCCGCCACCAGACGGGCGAAAGGACTGTCATGGACACCTCCCTCGCAATCCGACCAGACGAGCGGATGGCGTCTGTAAAGGGCCAGGTCGATCCCCTCTGCCGGAGACCGTCCCTCATGGGCACCGAACAGGACAAAATGTTCATAGCCGTTCCGCAGCCCGCCAGCACCGAGGGACGGAAGGATGTCCGGGGAGGTCCGGCGGTAATAGGCCTCGTCAAACCAGGGAGAGGGGCTGAACTCATCCGGTGTCGGATTGGTCAGGTAATGATGCAGGGCGTTGCCATACTCCCCGGCGGCAATGGCCTCCTTCACCTGCGGATAGGTCTCCAGATACCACGCCGCATCGAAATACCACGACATCGGCATGGAATCAGCGACATGCGCAGGCAGGACCAGCCACGAGGCGAGCAGCCCCTCCGGCCCGAACCACTCCGCATGATGCCGGGCCATCTTCTGGAGCAGACCGACATCAACAAACGGCCCGGCCCGGAAACCGTGGGCCTCACCATAGGACAGGTAATGGTCATATCCGTTGCAGAAGCCACGTTCGGCCAGATGCTGATCCGTCAGTTCCAGATGGCGGCGACGGTAGGCAACCTCATCAAACAGCCAGTGCGGGGAGAGGCTGCGGAACCCCTCCATGCAGTAATGTTCGAAGCCGGATTTCCAGCGTTTTTCCAGCAGGGCACGACGGACTTCCGGATAGGTCTGGCGATACCAGACCTCGTCAAAATACCGGTTGGGAGAATGGCCCCTGTGGCAGCCGATCTCCTCGTAAAAGAGCCGTGCATCACTGTATCCGTACTGATGCATCAGCTCCTTCACGTCGGCATGACGCAGAAGATACCATTCGTCATGAAATTCTAGCCAGCGGGGGGACAGCCCCCCTGCCGGCGTGGCCTCCGGGCCTGACACGACCGAGCTCATTGGCTGGACTGTCGGTCAGACAGGTCCAGCACCAGCCGCCTGATGCGGGCCTGCTGCTCTTCCGTCGCCTCCTCATGATAGATGGCCTGGCAGCGTACACCTTCCACATGCAGGCAGATGTCCGTCACGGCCAGGGCAAAATTCTCCCCGATGACGTTCACGATGGCCAGACGCCAGACACCGGTCATCGGTGCGGTGCGGCCCTTCCAGGGGCGCAGCGTCCCCTCGAACCCGGAGCAGAGCGGTGCATCATGGTGGGCACGCCGTACGTCATCACGGGCGAAACGCGACATGGCGAACAGGACGACCTCGTCCCTGTCATCGCTCACCATGGCCGTATAGACCATCCCGGCACGGCCATGCCCGGCCATGAAGCTCCAGCCCCGCAGCTCCACGCCACCCAGATCGTCAGTCAGGGCGGTCACGTCCACCGCCTCCGCTTCCTCACCGGCCGTGATGAGTTCAAGCCGGTCGATGAAGTGGAACTGGACCCCCTGCTCCTGCGCAAACAGACGTCCCCGCGGGAAACGGGCGAGCGGAACACCCCGCAGCACGGTGTCGTCATTCACGACCCTGTGGAAGTCGCTCAGGATGATGTCATTGTCCGGCCTGCATGCCCGGATACTCTTGATCTTGCCGCCTTCGACCTCAAGACCGTAGGACAGCATCTGGAACGCACCCCGGCCATTGATGGAATTGATGACACCGATGCGGTACCACCCCTCACACCACTTGCCCCGCAGGGCCGCCTTGGCGGAGAAGCCGGACCGGCGGGGAACGTCGTTGCCGAACAGGTCCGAAATGTCGGTACGGATCTCACGCTCGCTCTTCAGGAAGATGAGCGGGCTGTTCCTGTCCCCGTTGATGAGCACGACATGAATCTGCCCTGACGTGGTCACGCCCGGCAGGAACAGCCAGCCACGGAGATGGAACTCGTCCGCCGGCTGGAAGGTCTTCTCCGCACCCTCGACCAGCACGTGGTGGCAGATGTCATCCAGATAGCAGTTTGCCCCCTGAATGGCGAACCAGTCATTGATATGCGGCGGCAGGCTGATGGCAAGGTCCCGCACCAGCGGCGGGTCAAAGATGTGCCGGGGCGGAGCCTGGTTCTTCCATGAGGAAATGGGCAGAAGGTTGATCTGGCCAGCATCCAGCATGAGGTCGGAGACACCAAGCAGCCGCCGTGGGGCCAGGTCATGATAGAGCTTCAGCAGGCCCTCGGTATACTCACCCTCATGCGTCCACAGGTCGGGCGTGATGGCTTTCATCATCGCCTTGCGGATGTCTTCGGACGACCGCAGAAGCTCCAGACGCTCCAGCACCCTGTCCGGGCGGCTGATGGGCACCTTGAAGCCGTTGACACCATCCTTCACCCGATCATCCAGGGCACCGACATTCGTCACGATCGGCACAAGCCCGTACTGCCAGGCCTCGGACAGGGAAATGCAGTACGTCTCGGGCCATATGGACAGGAACAGGGCCACGTCAGCCTTTTTCATGACATCCGTGTTGCCGACGTCATACCGCCCGTGAACCGTCACGTTGGGTCGGCTCATCATGCTTTCCATGACGGTCTGGTAGTCCGGATGGATGTAGCCGAGGATGTGGAAGTGGAAATGCTCCGGATGGGCCGCCTCGATCAGGGAGATGATGCTGTCAGCCCCCTTGGTACGGGCAAAGTTGCCGACCACCGCCACACCCATGGGGCGGCCATCCAGAGGCCGGTACTCGTTGGGGACGACCGGCAGCGTCACGTCAGGGCTGGGAATGCCGTTTATCAGGCTGATTTTCCGGTCCAGCACAGGGTAGACATGGTGGAAGAAATCACGGGAATGTTTCGTCCCGAACATGATCGCATCCACATGATGCAGCATCCGGTCCACGAAGGCACGGCGTGTCTGCTCCCCGCCATACTCGATCCCCTCGGCTAGCTTCAGCATGATGTCCATCGCCAGAACGGAGCCGAACTCTCCCTCGGAATAGCGCATGTCCTGATTCAGGAGATTGTAGCGTGAAGAGACCAGCCAGAAATCATGGGCCGAGAACAGGACACCCGCCCCGCTGGCCTTGGCGATGAGCGGCAGTGACAGGGCATGATGCCCGAGATGCTGGAAGTGGACGACATCCACATTATACTGGCTCAGGACGCTGGAGAAGGCCGTCTCCTCCTGTGCATCGCAGACGATGTCGTCCCAGCCACGCTCGACGATGTCGAAACGCTCCAGTTCATGTCCGTTGGCCGAGAGAAGACGACAGTACGTGCCCCGGCGCAGCCAGAAAAAGAACTCGACGTCCCGGCCAAGGAAGGAACACAGCTCCCGCTGGTAGACCTCGACCCCACCCCAGACCTGCTCATGGATGGTGGAATGCGTACAGAAGAGCACCCGCAGCCGGTTGCGCCGTGGGGTCGGCACGACCTTGGATGGTGCACAGCGGCCGAAATCCGCCTCCGTCACCGTCTGGATGGCCTTGAGACGGTGCGTGTAGAGATGCTGGCTGAGCACCGACTTCTGGGCCGCCGTGGCGGAACGCTGCCTCAGCTTGCTGTCATCCAGCAGCTTCGCAATCTGCTCGACAACCTCATCATCATCATGCGCCAGATGAATGCCATCCACACTCCTGAAGTGCTCAACATCCATGCCGGAGGCAACCTCGACTACCTGCGCCGTACCGGCCAGACCCAGCTCGAAGTAGCGTGGGCCGGGGGCCGTCGCTTGGCTGACATCACCGTGGCTGGCATAGTCACGGAACATGGTCAGCGTCACGGCACTGACATTGGCAAAGTCGATGAACGCCTCATGGCTGACAGGCCGCTGGAGAGCCAGGGCGGCAATGTCATCAGGCAGGGGCGGCAGATATTCGTTGCTCGGGCAGACGAGTTTCAGCCGCACGTCCGGGAAACTGGCCAGAACACGCCGCAGGGTGCGCACCCGGTTCGGCCACATCGTGCCGGCAAAGAACAGGTCATAGTCACAGTCCGCCCTGTTCCTGACCGGGCGTTCGTGCAGGCTCGGACTGGCGGCCAGTGGCAGATAATGCCCCTTGCCCTGATAGACCTCCACGGAGGCGGGGTCATTCGTGAAAATGTAATCGAAAAGCGGCACGAGCTGGGCGTTGACGTCCTGCATGAACGGGTCTTCAAACGTCCACAGGATCACGGTCTTGAAGGCGGACCGCACGCGGCGGATCAGAGCCTGGTTGAGACGCTGCCCGTCGATGCAGAGCAGGGTGTCATGCTGGCCGGAGGCCGCCGCACCTGCCAGGCTCATGTTGTCAGCGACGAAAATGTTCTCTTTCCCAAAGAGCTCTTCTGCCGCACGCTGTATCGCAAGTGTCAGATAAGCATTCGGGTTATGGGTATAATTTGTATTATAGATAATTGCCATTAATAACCCCACACCATGAAGCAGACCCTATCTTACAGCCCGCCCGCACCTGGCAGACCGCAATAACGGCTTAATTACAACAAAAACACCCTCTTATGGAGCACGCTCCTGACAGGGATTTATCACCATTACCAGCGTGAAACAATAAAAGGGTGGTCGTTGGACCACCCTTTTATTATCCCGATCCAGAGAAAATAATCCTGTATTTTCCCTTATCTAGGAGATGCTCTCTCAGTCTTCCGTGCTGCGACGACGGATGGCCGCACCAAGGATGTCACCGAGGGACGCACCGGAGTCAGAAGAGCCGTACTCGCTGATGGCCTGCTTGTCTTCCTCGACCTCACGACCACGGATGGTCAGGGACAGCTTGCGGGAAGAACGGTCCAGACCGACCACCTTGGCATCGACCTTCTCGCCAACGGCGAAGCGTTCCGGACGCTGCTCGCTCTTGTCACGGGCCAGCTCGCCACGGCGGATGAAGCCCGTCAGGACGTCATCGACCTTGACCTCGATCCCGTTGCTCTGGACGGCGGTCACGACGCAGGTGACGACATCACCCTTGTTGATGCGGTCCAGAACATCGGCAGCCGGGTCTTCCTGAAGCTGCTTGATGCCCAGGGAGATGCGTTCCTTCTCGGCATCCACGTCGAGAACCTTGGCCTGGACGACCTGGCCCTTCTCGTAACGCTTCATGACCTCTTCGCCGGACTCATCCCAGGACAGGTCGGACATGTGGACCATGCCGTCGATGTCGGCGGACAGGCCGATGAACAGACCGAACTCGGTGATGTTACGGATCTCGCCTTCGATGACGGAGCCAACCTTGTGCTCCTCAGCGAACTGCTCCCACGGGTTGCGCTGAACCTGCTTCAGGCCCAGGGAGATGCGACGCTTTGCGCTGTCCACATCCAGCACCATGACCTCGACCTCCTGGGAGGTGGCCACGATCTTGCCCGGATGGACGTTCTTCTTCGTCCAGGACATTTCGGAGACGTGAACCAGACCTTCAACGCCCGGCTCCAGCTCGACGAATGCACCGTAGTCCGTGATGTTGGTCACGCGGCCCGTGAAGCGGGCATTGACCGGATACTTGACGGCCACGTTCTCCCACGGATCAGCCTCGAGCTGCTTCATGCCCAGGGAGATGCGCTGCGTGTCGGAGTTGAAACGGATCACCTGCACACGGACAGGCTGGCCGATCTGAAGGGCTTCAGACGGATGGTTGATGCGCTTCCAGGCGATGTCGGTGACATGCAGCAGGCCATCAACGCCGCCGAGATCAACGAACGCACCGTAATCGGTGATGTTCTTGACGACACCATCGAGGATCATGCCTTCCTTCAGGCCCTGGATCAGCTCGGAACGCTGCTCGGCACGGGTCTCTTCCAGAACGGCACGACGTGACACGACGATGTTGCCACGGGCACGGTCCATCTTCAGGATCTGGAACGGCTGCGGCTGGCCCATCAGCGGCCCGACGTCACGTACGGGGCGGATGTCCACCTGGCTGCCCGGCAGGAAGGCCATGGCACCACCCAGATCGACCGTGAAGCCACCCTTCACACGGCCATAGATCGTGCCGTTGACACGCTGGTTGTGAGCGAAGGCACTCTCCAGAGCGGTCCATGCCTCTTCACGGCGGGCCTTCTCACGGGAGAGCACGATGGAACCGTCACGGTCCTCGTAACGCTCGATGAACAGCTCGAACACGTCACCCGGCTTCACATCCGGGGTCGTGCCCACAGGGCCGAACTCACGCAGGGCCACACGCCCTTCGCTCTTCAGGCCGACATCGACAATGGCGTGATCGTCTGTCAGACGGATGACACGACCGCGTACGACGGTACCGTCAAACGCACTGTCGCTGCCCAGTGTCTCTTCCAGCAGAGCAGCAAAATCTTCTTTACCGTGTTCCGGTGTATTCTGAGTGGCAGAAGCCATGTATTTCCAGCATTCCAGAGTGCCGCAGCCTGTGCCCGGCACCCAGCCATGCGCCGCATCCCCCGGCCACGCAGAAATCAGGACGGACCGGAAAAAACGACGTCTCCTCCCGGCTCCACAGCCCGGAGCGGAAGTCGTCATCAATCACTTGCCCCATGCCGGACGGCACGAAGGGCCACGATGCCGTGGGCTGTACGGCATCACATACACCCTCACCAACACGCATAAAGGGGGGGCTGTCAACACCGAAGATATGAATCAGCGCCGGATGATGCCCTTCTCCTGCAGAATGTGGCAGACACGGTCCAGCACGCCCGCAGCATCAAGATCATCCGTGACGATCCGCACGGCATCCTCGGCAGGCCGGAGGGGGGCCGTCTCACGGGCCGCATCCTGCTGGTCCCGGGCGTTGATGGCCGCCACCTCCTCCGCCAGAACGGCCGAGTCGGTGCATGGATGGCCATGACGCTGCATGTACCGCCGCTGCGCCCGGACCTCCGGTGACGCCGTGATGAAAAACTTGGCTGAGGCATCAGGAAACACGACCGTGCCGATGTCCCTTCCATCCACAACG
This sequence comes from Bombella mellum, assembly GCF_014048465.1. GTDB lineage: Bacteria > Pseudomonadota > Alphaproteobacteria > Acetobacterales > Acetobacteraceae > Bombella > Bombella mellum. The sequence continues at coordinate 22,182 of NZ_PDLY01000003.1, read as the reverse complement.
GCACCCCGGGCACGCCCGAAATGACGCTGCCGCTCCAGCAGGGCCTCCCGGACCTCCGGATGACGGGCCACGGCGGAGGCGGCACGATCCACCTCCGGCTCCCGCAGGTCGGTCCGGCGCATGTCCTCCGGGACAAGCTGGCGGGCCTGTTCCGGCCCGTCATGGGCCGGGTCGCCACCCTGGTCCAGCACCCGGCGGGCCACGGCCCGATACAGCAGCCCCGTGTCCAGATAGGGCAGCTCCAGCGTGTCCGCCAGCTGGCGGGCCAGCGTGCCCTTGCCCGCTGCGGCGGGACCATCAATGGCGATGACCGGATATTTCATGCCCCGCCTGCTCATGCCTCCAGCCCCGCACCGAGGCCGTTCATCAGGGACACGAAGCCGGGGAAACTGGTCTCGATGAAGGCTGTGTCATCAATATGGACGGGCTTCTCTGCCGCCAGCCCCAGCACGGCGGCACTCATGGCCAGCCGGTGATCCATGTGGGTCTGGACCCTGCCGCCACCGGGCAGGGTTTTCTGCCCCTCGATGATCAGGTCATCCCCTTCGACATGCACCTTCGCCCCGTTGGCCTCCAGCAGGGCCACGGTGGAGGCCAGACGGTCACTCTCCTTCACCCGCAGCTCAGCAAGACCCCGCAGACGGGATGTGCCCTCCGCAAACGCACAGGCCACAGCCAGAACCGGATATTCGTCAATCATGGACGGCACCCGCACGGCCGGAACATCGACCGCCTTCAGCCGGCCTGCACGCACATGCAGGTCCCCGATGACCTCGCCACCTTCAGTCCGTTCATCACGGACTTCCAGAGAGGCTCCCATTTCCTTCAGGGTCCTGAACAGACCGGTCCGCAGAGGATTCTGACCCACGGCCTCGACGACGATCTCCGACCCCGGCACCAGCAGGGCCGCCACGACCGGGAACGCCGCCGATGACGGGTCCCCCGGCACCAGCACGTCCTGCGCCACGAGACGGGCCGGACCTTTCAGCGTGATGCGCCGCCCGGCTCCGGGCAGCTCCTCGACCTTCACCTCCGTGCCGAAATGACGCAGCATGTTCTCGGTATGATCACGGGTCGGGGCAGGCTCTTCCACAACCGTCTCACCCTCACAGTTCAGACCGGCAAGAAGGATGGCGGACTTCACCTGCGCCGAGGCCACCGGCAGACGGTAATGCAGCGGTTTCCCGCTGCCCGTTCCTTCCACGGCCATGGGCAGCTTCTGGCCCGCACGGGTCACGAATCGTGCCCCCATCTCGGCCAGCGGAACACTGACACGCCCCATCGGGCGGCTGCGCAGTGAGGCGTCGCCGGTCATGATGCTCATGAAGGGGTGCGTCGCCAGAACGCCGCTAAGCAGCCGGGCAGCCGTACCGGAATTGCCCATGTCCAGCACGTCCGCAGGCTCTTTCAGCCCCGCAACACCACAGCCATCCACGACCCAGCAGGTCTCCTCCCGCACGACACTGGCCCCGAGGGCACGCATGGCCTCGGCGGTCCGCAGTACGTCCTCACCTTCCAGCAGGCCGGTAATGTGGGTCCGTCCCTCGGCAAGGGCGGCAAACATCAGCGCACGATGGCTGATGGATTTGTCTCCGGGAACACGGACCCGTCCCGCCAGCCCGGCCGGGGCGGAAGAAACGGTCAAGGGACGCTGTGCTGTCATAGGCCTGCTTCACATCATCAGGGGTGGATCATTTCATGTGAGACCAGATTACTCCATTCATCCGGAAAAGTCTGTCCCCTTCATGCGGCAATTCTGCCTGCGGGAACAGGACAGGGAGCGGGAGTTTGCCCCCTCTTCCGCCAGAGGGAGAAATATTTGACAGCGGGGCGTTTCGGTGGCATGGCCCAGACACTTCATCTTTTGTGGCAATACGGGCATTCAACATTATGGCAAAACCAGAACTTGGTCTGAAACGGACATGCGTCGATTGTAATGCACGCTTCTATGATCTGAACCGCGTGCCTGCCGTCTGCCCGAAATGCGGGACAACCCAGCCGACCAACCTCTCCCGCCTGAAGAAGGAAGAGGAACTGGCGGACGAGAAGGACAAGAATCTCGCCCAGGAAGACCATGAGGATGATGTGGACATCGACACCGGCGATGACGATGATGTCATTTCCGATGATGATGACTTGGATGATGACGATGATATCAGCAAGGACATCGAAGTCTCGACCGACAAGGATGACCGCGACGATTCATGAGGGCTGCCGCCCTTCTCATGGGAACGGCCGCCTCCGGTGGTCCGTCCCTCTGCGTCAGAGCCGCATTCCTGCATGGATGCGGCTTTTCTGTATGGTCTGTCTCTGCCTGCCCCGGACGGCACCGGCCCATGATGGCAGTCTTCCCCGCACCGTGACGCCCCGTCCCGCCACACCGGCGGCCCTGGCGCAGGACCTGTCGCAGCGTGACAGTGCCACGGCCACCCTGCAACAGCACTGTCCCCTTCCCATCACGGCCCACCTGTTGGACGGAAAGGCAGCCCCGGCCCTCCAGCGGGAAGCAAGACAGGCCATGCAGGCTTCCCCTGCGGCCCGGCTGGTCGTCCGGCACGTCCAGCTTCTCTGCGGGCGGGCGGTATGGTCCGAAGCGTGGAACCTGTATCTGCCTGACCGCCTGACCCCAGACGCCCGCCGGAAACTGGCAGGAAGCCATGTGCCCTTCGGCAGGGCCGTCGGTGAGGCCACCTTCTCCCGCCAGCGTCTTGAAAGCCGCCTCACGGGGCTGCCCCCAGGAACCGTGCTGGAAAACCGGGCCATCCTCCATCGCCGGACGGATGGCAGCGGCTTTGCCACCCTCATCGAACGCTATGAAGAGGCGGCCCTTGAGGTCAGGACGCCGCAGGCGACCAGTTCAGATGCTGCCCGCCGTCAGGGGCCAGCATCTGCCCCGTGACGGATGGCAGCATCAGGAACATGCGGGCGATGGCGGCAATCTCATCCGGGTCCGCTCCCCGCTGAAGCGGCGTACGGCGGCACATCGTCTCGAAATGTTCCAGAGACTGACCTGCGGCAGGCAGGACAGGCCCCGGCCCGATGGCATTCACCCGGATGCGGGGGGCCAGCCCCAGGGCCATGCTGCGGGTCAGACTCCACAGGGCAGAACGGGCCACGGTATAGCTGACGAAATGGGGCGTCAGATTCCAGACACGCTGGTCCAGCATGTTGAGGATCAGTCCCTCAGCCCCATCCGGCAGGGAGGCGGCCACGGCCTGGGACAGGACGAACGGGGCACGCAGGTTCGGCTCCATGTGCGCATCCCAGCTTTCGCGGGTCACGCCGCCCAGTTCATCCCGTTCAAAAACGGATGCATTGTTGACGAGAACACCGACCGGCCCAAGTCCTGCCTCCACCTCCGCCAGCAGGGGCAGCAGGGCGGCCTCCTCCGCCAGATCGGCCTGCACGACACAGCCATGACCACCAATCCGCTTCAGCAGGGCATCGGCTTCCTCACGGCTGCGGCGACAATGGATGGCCACGGCGAAGCCTTCCCGGGCCAGCATCTCCACCATCGCCCGGCCAAGGCGGCGTGCGCCCCCCGTCACCAGCGCAACACGGGGCATATGGGGAGACAGGCCGAACATGCTCACAGAACCTTCCGGGACGACATGGCGGCCGCCAGCGTCCCCTCATCCAGCACATCAAGCGCACCCCCCATCGGGACACCATGCCCCAGACGGCTCACCGCCACCTGATGAGGGGCCAGTTTTTCCTGAAGCCAGTGGGCCGTGGTCGCACCATCCACCGTGGCCCCGAGGGCAAGGATGACCTCCTCCACCTCGCCTGACCGCACACGCTCCATGAGACCCGTCAGATTGAGGTCTTCCGGCCCCTGACCGGACAGGGCCGACAGCACGCCACCCAGCACCTGATACCGCCCCCTGTGCATTCCGGCCCGCTCCAGTGCCCAGAGGTCACCCACGGTTTCCACCACACAGATGACCGACGGATCACGCTGCGGGTCCGCACAGAGCGAGCAGGGCGTGCAGCTGTCCAGATTCCCGCATTGCGGGCAGGTATGGACAGACCGTGCCGCCGCCTGCATGGCGGCGATCAGGGGCTGGAGACGTGTTTCTGGAGCCTGGAGGAGAGCCAGGGCCGCCCGACGGGCCGAACGGGGGCCAAGACCGGGCAGGCGGGCCAGACGGGACATCAGGGTTTCGATTTCGGGGCTTATGCGCACGTCAGACCCTCATCCTCGCTCCGGCTTTCAGAAAGGCAGGTCCATGCCCGGCGGCAGCTGAAGACCGCCAGTGACCTTCTTCATCTCTTCCCGGCTCATGGCCTCCGTTTTGCTGCGGGCGTCGGCGAATGCGGCCACGATCAGGTCCTGCATGGTTTCCATGTCTTCCGGGTCGGCCAGCTTGGGATCAATCGTGATGGACCTGAGCACACCCTTGCCCGTCAGGGTCAGCCGCACCAGCCCGTTGCCGGCCTCGCCATCAACTTCCGCACTCTCCAGCCTGGCCTGAACCTCCTTCATGCGGGCCTGCATCTGTGTGGCCTGCTTCATCATGCCAGCAAGATTCTTCATCACGTCACTCCTTGGTTGCGAAACCGGGCCGGGACCATGACCGTCCCTGCGGCTCAGTAAAAGTCGTCCTCGTCAGGATAGTCGGCATCCGGCGGGGCAAATTCAAAATCAGGCGGCACGTCCTCTCCCAGAGGAACCACCGTCTCCGGCGGCAGGCCGTAATCATCCAGAGTGTGATCCCGCACCTCGCCGATCTGGGCGTGCGGGAACCGCTGCATGATGGCCTGGACAAGCGGATGCTGCCTGGCCCTGTCCTGATGCAGGGCGATGATCTCCGCCCCCTGCTCGTCCAGTGTCGGCTCACCCTGTTCCTCGGAGGCGATCACCTGCCAGCGGCCGGGATAGAGCCTGTCCAGCAGGGCCGTCAGGGCACGGAAGGCCTGCCGCTTCTGCTCCCGGTCATTTTCAGCCAGACGGAGCACGAGACGGGGCGGCTCGAACTCCACGACATGCCCCAGATGCCGCAGCGTTCCGTGAAGACGGGCTTCCTTCTGCTGCCCCACCAGAGCGACCAGCTCCCGCCAGCTGCGGGGCATGGGCGGAATGGTCTCGCCTGCACCGTAATCATCCGCCCTCTGCCCTTCATCACGGGCTGACACGGCCGTGCCATTCTCCGTGGCCAGACGCAGGGGCTGCCTCGCAGGAACCGGCTCCGGGGCAGGCCCGTCCAGCTGCGGCTTCAGGACGGTACTGCCCTGACGGACCACATCACTCCCTCCGGCCATCGTCCCGGCCCCCTGCACGAAGGCCGAAGGCCCGCCCGCCTCCTGCCCCCGGGGAAGGGAGGACCGGGACACGGATGAGGACACACCCCCTGCCGGAGCCGCCCCTCCGCCATGTGCGGCGGATGAAGCGGCCTTTCCCTGCGGACCGGACTGTCCCTCGGTCTGGATGGCACCGGAAGACGATGCCTCCTGCATCTGCCGGATCAGCCTGTCCGGTGTGGGCAGGAGACTGGCATGACAGAGACGGATCAGCACCATCTCGGCCGCCTGCCGCCGGTCCGGAGCGGCTTCCACCTCGGCCAGCCCCTTCAGGAGCAGCTGCCAGGCCCGCCCCAGAACCGTGACCCCCACATGATCCACGATCGCCCCGCCACGGACCTTTTCCATCTCCGGCAGTTCTGGGCCGTCACGCAGTTCCGGCAGTGCCTTGATACGGGAGAGAAGGTGCAGCACATCCATCAGGTCCGTCAGCAGGACGCCCAGATCAGCCCCACGGGCATAAGCCCGCCCGGCAATCTCCAGCACGGACGCCACCTGCCCGTGCAGGGCGGCCTCCAGCAGGTCGAACACCATGCCACGGTCCGCCAGCCCCAGCATGTCCGCCACGCTGGCCGTATCGGACGCTCCCTGTGCGATGGCCTGATCCAGCAGGGACAGACCATCACGCACGGATCCGTCAGCGGCTCTGGCAATCAGGGCCAGGGCACCCTCTTCCAGCTCCGTGCCCTCCTTGCGGGCGATGCGGGCAAAATGCTCGGCCAGCGTGGCCTGCGGCACACGCTGGAGGTCGAAACGCTGGCAGCGGGACAGCACCGTGACAGGCACCTTCCGCAGTTCGGTCGTGGCAAAGATGAAGGTGACCTGTGCCGGGGGTTCCTCCAACGTCTTCAGCAGCGCATTGAAGGCATTGCGGGACAGCATGTGCACTTCGTCAATCACGAAGACCTTCATGCGGGCCTGCATGGGGCGGAACCGGGATGCCTCGATGATCTCCCGCACATCATCCACACCCGTGCGGGAGGCGGCATCCATCTCCAGGACATCCGGGTGGCGGTCTGCCAGAATGGCCTTGCAGTTGGGGCAGACACCGCAGGGATCAGCCGTCGGGCCACCCGTGCCATCCACGCCGGTGCAGTTCAGGGCACGGGCGATGATCCGGGCCGTGGTGGTCTTGCCCACGCCCCGCACCCCTGTCAGCATGAAGGCATGGGCCACACGGCCCACGGCAAAGGCCCGGCGCAGAATGCGGACGAGGCTCTCCTGACCGATCAGGTCATCAAATGTCTGGGGACGGTATTTGCGGGCCAGAACACGGTAGGGTGCCTTCTGTTCCGAAGGAACGGCATCCGCTGGGGCAGCATCGGAGAAAAAACCGGCTCCACCTTCGGGCGGGAGGGGAATGTCTTCTTCACTCACGGCTGCAACGTGCCTCCCACAGCTTTCATCGTCTGGAAAGGACGCCCCGGAGGCACACGGGCCTGCACGGCAATCGGAGGAGACCGGACACCCGACCCGACACGAGCCCACTACGGCTGCTCCCTTCCGGGCCTGACCGGGTTCGCAGGTCAGCCGCCCGGGGCCGATCTCCCAAGCGGGCTTCTAGCACAGGAACAGGGGGGGCAGGCAAGCCCTTACTTTCCACCACACCCCATGCCCTTTCAGGGAGCGACGGCCGCACCACCGGGATGCCGGGGGTCCGCCACGCCATAGAACGGGCCGATCCCCTTCCGGGCCGGGTCCTGACCATCCAGCCTAGGTCCCCCGACCAGAATCGCCTCCGTGATACCCCACGGACGATGGGGGATGAAATGGTATCCTTCCTGCTCCAGCGTCCTCTGCACGTCCGGACTCAAAGCACCCGTCTCCATCTCCACATCGTCGGGCTTCCACTGCTCATGCAGACGGGGCAGATCGACCGCCTGTGCCAGGTCCAGTCCATAATCCACCACGCCCAGCAGGCTGGACAGCACGATGGTGGGAATGCGGGAGCCACCAGGGCTGCCCGTGACCATCACGACATGCCCGTTCCGGCTCACGATCGTCGGGGACATGGATGACAGGGGCGTCTTGCCCGGTGCAATGGCATTGGCCACCGAACCGACAATGCCGAACATGTTCGGCTCTCCCGGCTTGATGGAGAAATCGTCCATCTCATCATTCATCCAGATGCCGGTGCGCCCACCCATGACGCCTGCTCCAAACCAGCCATTGAGCGTATAGGTGGTGGACACCGCCATGCCATGGGAATCGATCGTGGAAAAATGGGTCGTCTCGTGCTTCTCCACGGCCGGGCCGGGTGTCGACGTGACCCTGCCGGGGGCCGGACGCCCGACCTGTAGCGCATCGGATGGCACGGCCCTGTCCCTGGGCAGGGCGGCCCGTATCTGCCCGGCATAAGTGGGGTTCAGGAAATAGGAAACCGGATTGACGACAAAGGCCGGATCACCAAGGTCCCGCCTGTCGGAATAGGCATGACGCATGGCCTCCAGCTCCAGCTGGACGGCAGGCGCACTGTGCAGGCCAAGGCGGCCCATGTCATACCCGGACAGGATGTTCAGCACCTCACACAGGGCCACGCCACCACCGCTTGGCGGAGGTGCCGTCTCGATCTGGTAACCCCGATACTGGCAGGTGATCGGCTTCATGAAGCGTGGCTTATAGGCACGAAAATCCGCCTCTGTCAGGAACCCGCCACCCAGACGGGAGGCCCGGAGAATTTCCGAGGCTATGGGGCCACGATAGAAGGCATCCTCCCCCTTCCGGGCGACCAGCTCCAGCGACCGGGCCAAGCCGGGCTGGACCAGCCTGTCCCCCACGGCCAGCTCCGTTCCGTCAGGCCGCAGGAAAATGCCACGGGCATACTCATCCTGCCGGAAATAGTCGGTCGACGTGTGCAGAAGCTCCACGTCGCCTTCCTCCAGAACGAAACCGTCCCGAGCCAGGGCGATGGCCGGGGCCATGTCCTTCGCCCGGCTCAGCCGTCCCCAGCGTTTCCGCACGGCCTCCAGCCCGGCGACCGTCCCCGGCACGGCCACGGCCTTCCAGCCCACCGTGGAAAGACCCGGCTTCACCCGGCCTTCCTCATCCAGATACATGGCAGGCTGGGAACGCAGGGGCGCATGTTCCCGGAAGTCGATGAATACCGCAGGACCATGCGGGGGGCGCAGGGTCATGAAGCCGCCACCGCCCAGATTGCCTGCCGCCGGATAGACCACGGCCAGCGCATAGCCGACGGCCACGGCGGCGTCGGCGGCATTGCCACCCTCACGCAGAATCTGCGCCCCCGCCTCGGAGGCCAGATGCTGGGCGGAGACGACCATGCCCGTCTCCCCCTTCACCAGCGTGCCGGGGCGGGTGGTGTCCGGCCCATAGGCCAGCGGATCGTGCGCCGCACTCAGCGTCTCGGCCTGAGACAGGGCCACGCTTCCCAGCACCATGCTCCCCAGAGCCAGCCGGGCGGCCAGTTTACGCAATGCCATCATGACGGGCTTCCTTGTCCACGGACCGGTTTTCAGAGGGCGTAAGGCGGTTTCGTGTAACCACGGGGCGACAGGGTGAAGATTTCATATCCATCCTCCGTCACGCCCAGCTGATGCTCGAACTGGGCGGACAGGGAACGGTCCCGTGTCACGGCCGTCCAGTCATCGGCCAAAACCTTCACGTCCGGGCGGCCAAGGTTGAGCATCGGCTCGATGGTGAAGACCATGCCCGCCTTCAGTATCGTACCCTGGCCGGGCCGACCATAATGCAGGACGCTCGGTGCCTCATGGAAGCTACGGCCGATGCCATGCCCGCAGAAGTCCCGCACTACGCCAAGGCGGTTCTTCTCCGCAAAGCTCTGGATGGCATGACCGATATCGCCCAGCGTGGCCCCGGGCCGCACCTGCTCGATCCCCAGCATGAGAGCCTGATAGGTCAGGTCGATGAGCTTCTCGGCCTTGCGGGGCGGCTTGCCCACGACATACATGCGGGACGTGTCACCGTACCAGCCATTCAGAATGGAAGTGACGTCAATGTTGAGGATGTCCCCCTCCTGAAGGCGTCTGTCACCGGGAATCCCGTGACAGACGACATGATTGAGGGAAATGCAGCAGGATTTCGGGAAACCGTGATAGTTGAGCGGAGCGGGCGTCGCCCCATGCTCCAGCGTGTAGTCATGAATGATCCTGTCCAGCTCACCTGTCGTGATGCCGGGACGTACATGTTCGGTGATCATGTCCAGCGTGGCGGCGGCCAGCTGCCCGGCTGCCTTGAGATGCCTGAAATCGTCCGTCGTGTAATGCTGGATGCTGCGCCCGTCCTGAGAAGACATGAAGTAACGTAACCCTTGTGTTATCCTGATGTTGCTGTCGGCTCGACCATATGCCGGAACTGCCCGCAGGATGCGCCCTGCCTCGCCGCAGCGCAAGAGCCTGCGGGAAATGGCCGCACTGTCAGAACATCATGGACCGGCGGAACGGCCTGCCCCCCTGTAACGGAAAAGCCGCCTCAGGAGCGGTGATGCCCCCGACGGGACGCCCATGAATGATGCAGCCCACGAGGCACACCATGCGAGCGGTACGTCACCAGCACGACACCCCGGCGCATGTGGTAGTGATGCCCTGCGCCACGTCTGGCCACGGCGTAGGTGACAGGCCGTTTCATCAGGGGCAGCGGAGCCTGACCGGAAGCGGAGAAGCCGTCATCCAGCAGGGCGATCATGGTCTGGTTGCGGCTCTCGTTGCTGGGTGCGCCCAGCACGACGCCGATCAGCCGGACCTGCCCCTGCTCTGCCGAACTGACAAGATTGTGCCCGGCAAGGTCGGTATAGCCCGTCTTGAAACCGTCGGCCCCCTGATACACGCCCAGTAGCGGGTCATGATTGGGAATCACGCCCCGACGGAAGGGGAAACCCCGCACACCGAAATAATGGTAATATTCCGGGAAATCCCGCAGCAGCGCACGGGCCAGGACGGACAGATCCCGGGCGGTGGTGACCTGGTCCGGGTCCGGCAGGCCGGACGCATTGCGGAAGGTCGTATGTCCCATGCCGAGCCGCCGGGCCTGATAGGTCATCAGGGCGGCGAAACGGGTCTCATCTCCGCCCCCCAGATACTCGCCGAGTACGCAGGCCGCATCATTGGCGGATTTCGTGACCAGGGCCAGAATCGCCTGCTCCACGGAAAGGTGCGTGCCGGGGCGCAGCCCCAGCTTGGAGGGAGCCTGCGTGGAGGCATGGATGGACACGGGCATCTCATCCTGGAGAGTGATGCTGCCACGCCCCAGGGCCTGGAAGGTCATGTACAGCGTCATCATCTTCGTCAGCGAGGCCGGATAACGCTGGAGGTCCGCATCAGACTCGGAAAGTACGGCCCCGGTACGGGCATTGATGACCAGTGAGGAAATGTGACCTGCGAACTGCGCCCGTGCCGTACCAGCAAACGTGGACAGAACGACCACACAGGAAAACAGGGCACGACTGAAAGACGGACGCATCAGAAGGCATTATCCTTAAATTGACGAAAGACTCACAGGACTAAAACCGGGATGACTTTAATGTTCCACTCCTTGCCATGTCCAGATTTTTCATCCATGACCCGACATGTACCTGAGAACGGTTAAATAAAGAAATCCACTTCATCACAAATCCGTTACGGACACCGCCTTAAAAAAACGTCACAAACAGCAGAAGAACGCCACGGCCACCCCCGCCCCCTCCTCCGGCGGGCCGCTCCGCCCCCTCCCAACACCATATGATTCCTGCATTTTCCTGATAGAATAGAGGATATATTTACCATAAATCAGGAGAGTTCCCATGCAGCGCAGGTCATATGCAATGACACATGGGCACCCCACGGCTTCCACCGTGGCGGGGACGACCGTTGACCATCCCACCCTTGCCGCACAGGAAGACATCCTCACCACCCAGAAAACGGACCTTGTCTATCCCTCCATGTACAGGGTCATCCTCCTGAATGACGACTACACCCCGATGGACTTCGTCGTCTTCGTGCTGGAGCAGTTTTTTGACAAGTCTCCCGAGCAGGCACGGGCCATCATGCTGGAGGTGCACAACAGAGGCAGCGGGGTCTGTGGAATCTTCACCTATGAAATTGCCGAAACCAAGGTGGGACAGGTGATGGACCTCGCCCAGAAGAACCAGCATCCCCTGCAATGTACCCTTGAGAAAGCCTGAACCCGTCGCCACCTAATGGTCTGACAGATTTCTCTACCGCCATTTCATCATTCTGACATTCCTTCATGTCACAAGGAGCGCCCTATGTTGTCCTCCACACTTGAACAGACGCTCCAGCGTGCGCTTATCCTTGCCGGTCAGAATCATCACGAATTCATCACACTGGAGCACCTCCTGTTCGCCCTGTGTGACGACCGTGACGCCATGACCATTTTCACGGCATGCCAGACTGATCTGGAACAGCTGCGGCAGGATGTCGACCACTTCCTTTCCCACGAGCAGAAGGCCATCATCCGCCCCGAACTGGAGGACGCCCCCCAGCCGACGGCAGCCTTCCAGCGGGTCATACAGCGGGCGGCCGTTCACATCCAGAGTGCGGGCCAGTCCATCATGACCGGTGCCCATGTTCTGGTCTCCATGTTCGCCGAGAAGGAGAGCCATGCCGTCTTCTTCCTCCAGCAGCGGGGCCTGACGCGGCTCAATGCCATCCATGCCATGCAGCATGATGACGTGGCGGCCGGACCGCAGCGTGAGCACCGCGGCGGCAGGAAAACGAAGAACAGCCGCAAGGAACATGCGGACAGCCCGGACACTGCCGAGGCCGACAGCAGGGACGCCCTCCAGACCTACTGCACGAACCTCAGCGAGCGTGCCCATCTCAACCGGATCGACCCGCTCATCGGCCGGGAAAAGGAAGTGGAACGGGTCATCCAGATCCTCTGCCGCCGCACCAAGAACAATCCCCTGCTGGTCGGAGACCCCGGTGTCGGCAAGACGGCCATCGCCGAGGGGCTTGCCCAGAGAATCGTGCAGGGACAGGTCCCCGACATCCTCGCCGGTGCCCGCCTCTACAGTCTGGACCTCGGGGCCCTTCTGGCCGGTACCCGTTACCGTGGAGACTTCGAAGAACGGCTCAAGTCCATCATGAATGAGCTGGAGCAGAATCCCGGCAGCCTGCTCTTCATTGACGAAATCCACATGCTCATCGGGGCGGGGGCCACCACCAACGGCTCCATGGATGCGTCCAACCTGCTCAAGCCTGCCCTGGCCACGGGCAAGCTGCACTGCATCGGCTCCACCACCTATCAGGAATACCGGAAGCATTTCGAGAAGGACCACGCCCTGACACGGCGGTTCCAGAAGATCGACGTCGAGGAGCCATCACAGGCTGACACCATCCGCATCCTGCGGGGCCTGAAGGAACGGTACGAGGAACATCACGACATCCGCTTCACCGACCCGGCCATCCGCAGTGCCGTGGAACTCTCCGCCCGCTACATCCACGACCGCAAGCTGCCGGACAAGGCCATCGACGTGATTGACGAGGCCGGAGCGGCCTGCCGCCTGCTCCCCAGCAGCCGCCGCCGACGTACGGTGGGCGTGAAGGACATCGAGGCCACGGTGTCCCGCATCGCCCACATCCCGCCCCGCCACCTATCCACCGATGACCGTGCGGCCATCCGTCACCTGCCCTCGGACCTCCGCAGGGCCGTCTTCGGGCAGGATGCGGCTCTGGATGCCCTGTCCTCCGCCGTCATGCTCTCCCGGGCCGGACTTCGTGATGCCGAGAAAACCATCGGCAGCTATCTCTTCTCCGGCCCGACGGGCGTCGGCAAGACGGAAGCCGCCCGCCAGCTTGCCCGGTCGCTGGACATAAAGCTCATACGCTTCGACATGTCCGAATATATGGAAGCCCATTCCATATCCCGGCTGATCGGCACGCCGCCCGGCTATGTCGGCTTCGAGCAGGGCGGCCTGCTGACCAGTGCCATAGACCAGACCCCCCATGCCGTCCTGCTGCTGGACGAGATCGAGAAGGCCCATCTCGATCTCTTCAACATCCTGCTTCAGGTGATGGATCACGGCAAGCTGACGGACAACACCGGCAAGACAGTGGATTTCCGCAACGTCATCCTCATCATGACCAGCAATGCCGGTGCTGCCGACCTCTCCAAGGAGGTCATCGGCTTTGCCCGCACGGCACGGTCAGGGGACGATGAGGAAGCCATAAAAAGGCTCTTCTCGCCGGAATTCCGCAACAGGCTGGATGCCATCATCCCCTTCGCCCCGCTCACGCCTGCCGTCGTCACTCACGTGGTGGACAAGTTCATCCAGCAGCTGACCGCCATGCTGGCCGCCAAGAATGTCTCCCTGCATCTCACGGCAGCCGCCAGGGCCTGGCTGGCCGAGCATGGCTATGACCGCACCCATGGTGCCCGCCCGCTGGGCCGCCTGATACAGAACCACATCAAGAAACCGCTGGCGGAAGAAATTCTTTTCGGCAGGCTGACGGAAGGCGGAACGGTCAGGATCGGGGCACGGGACGGCCAGCTGACCTTCGCCATCTCCTCCACGGCACAGGCCCCCACGGACAGGAAGGGCCGCCGCCCCGTAAGAACGCTCGCTCCGGCCTGACACGGCCCGGCAGGAGCGGGCTGCCGATCTTCACTCGTAATGCTGGCCGTTCACGCTGACATAGCCCGCCCACGGCCACCTGCGGCTCGTGCCGTGGTGGGTCCAGTCCAGCCCTTCCCGGCCGGGACCGTCGAAATAATACCGCCCCTGCACCTCAACCTGGTCCCCGGCCTTCACCCACGGCCAGGACGGGGCCTTCATCTCATCAAGGTTGGAGACGACCCTGATGGGCTTCCCCCCTTCGACGGCCATCAGGAAATAGCCGTGCATCCCGCTCCGGCTGCGGCGTGCCCGGTATGTCCGCACGACGGTGCCGCAGACATGCTCCGGCAGGTCGAGATGCTGGCCATAAGGCACGTTCGTGTGCGCAAACTGCCGGGCATAGGCCGCCTGATCCTGCACGAACCGGGCATTGTCGCACTGTGCCGGCATGGTCGCCTCCGCACGGGCCTGCACGCAGGCAACACCGCTCACAAGCACCGCAAGAATCCCGGCCCGTCTCAGGGCCGCATGAATGAACCGCATGGCATCTCCTTCTCCTCTTCCCCCTTTCCCCGTGGGCGAGGCGGGAGTATCCTCGACAGGCTTCATCATTACTGGATGAACCCGTAACGGCTCAACCACATTCGCAGCCGGATGCTCCCATCACCCGTCTTGCTGTCAGGGAGGACAAGACCATGCCCCTAGATCACCTGAAAACGCTCCGTGACCGGCTGAGAAAGACACGGGCAGGATCGGCCGGGACGCCCGTCACCTTTGCCGACAGCCATCCCGTCTTCGAGATCGTGGCCCTTGGGGTACGGAGTGGCGTGGCCGACGGCAACCTGTCCTCCTATCTGGTGCGCCCCCTGGGCACGAACGAGGCTGTCATCTGTGATGCTGGTACGCTGGGGCATGGACTGAAGCGGGCCGAGGCCCGGGGTATCCTGGACGACATCCCCATCATGCCGGATTCCGCTCTGGGCCGGGCCGGACATGTCCTCAAGCAGACTGTCAGGGCCTATCTGATCAGCCATGCCCATCTCGACCATGTGGCAGGGCTGGTCCTGTCCTCCCCGGAGGACACGCCGAAACCCATCCATGCCCTGCCGCAGACCAACGCTATTCTGGCCGAGCATCTTTTCAATGGCCGTGTCTGGGGCGTCATGGGCGACAAAGGACCGGAGCCCCGGACAGGCAGGTACACCTACCGGGACATGAAGCCGGGCCAGAGCCAGACCATCGGGAACAGCAGGCTGGACGTGACCGCCTGGCCGCTCACCCATGCCAGCACGACATCCACCGCCTTCCTGATCCAGCATCATGGCCAGGCCATCCTCTATCTGGGAGACACCCAGGCTGACAGGCCGGACGGCCCACAGAATCTCCATGAACTCTGGAAGGCCGTCGCCCCTCTGGTCCGGGAGAAGAAGCTGCACGCCATCATCATGGGGGTCACCTATCCTGACGGACAACCGGAGGAGGCCCTGTGCGGCCAGCTCCGCCCCAAGGACCTTCTGGCGAGCCTGCGTGATCTCGGCCATGTCTGTGGCGGTCGTCACCACATCCGTGGCCTGAGAGTGCTGGTCAGCCATGTGAAGGAAACCTTCCATGAAGGCGGCCATCCGGTCCAGCATATCTACCGGGAACTTCAGGATGGCAATGACATCGGCATCCACTTCATGATGGCAGAGCAGAGCGCACGCTACCTTGTCTGACAGAGGCCGTTGTGTACCCATGCTGAAGAGACGGGCCTTCCTCACCAGCCTTGGTGCGGGAGGCCTGATTTTCTGTGATCCTTCTCTGGCGGGCAGCACCGGGCATCATCCCGTACGGAACGGACGACGGACTGCTGCCGCTCTTCCATCCGATGCACCAGCTCTCGCCACCCTGTCAGCCTCGACCCGCCAGCAGATCAGTCATCTTGTCTCGATCGCTCCCCACAGGTCCCGGCAGGAACGCATCGTCCTGATCTCACAGGCCATGAAGGGCACGCCCTATCTGGCCCAGCCCCTCATCGGCTCCGCCACGGTGCCGGAAGAACTCGTCCTCTCATGGCGGGGCGTCAACTGCATGACCTTCGTGGAGATCGTTCTGGCCGCCAGCCTGAGCCAGGACGTGGAACAGTTCATCCACGCCCTGATCGCCACACGCTACAGCCATCACCACGTCACCTTTAGGGAAAGACGCCATTTCCTGAGCGACTGGCTGCACGGAACACCCGTTCTCTGCCATGATCTGAGTCCGGATTTTCCCTATGCCAGACATGTGGAGAAGACGCTGAACCTGAAGCTGCCTTCCAGTGACCAGAACGGGCCTGCCTCACCCGAACGCCCGCAGGCCACGGCCCACGAAGCCCGGACGCCTCCCACGGGAACCGACCGTTACCTGCCCGACCTTCCCCTGAGGAAGCGTCTCATCACCTACCTGCCAACACAGCCATTCCTGAATGACCTGAAAGCAGGCGGGATTCACGGGCGCATCAGGAATGGTGACGTGATCGGCATTTACAGCCCTCTTCCGGGACTGGATGTATTCCACATAGGGCTGGCCATATGGCAGAATCACGGTCTGTACTTCCGCAACGCCTCCTCCCTGCCGGAACATCGTTACGTCGTGGACAGTCCACTGGATGACTATGTCAGGCAGAGACGGGGCCTCATTATCTACCGGGCCACTCCCTGACCAGACCTCAATTTTCAACGGAAGACAGACCCTGAAACCTTCAGGAAAGGGAATCCCTCTCCCCACGAAAACGCAGGAAGAGGTAATCCTTCACATGGAAAACCATGTTACCGTGGTTTCCCAACCGATTTGTCTGTTCCCTTCCTACGGAACATGCTGAATTCTGTCAATCTGAACGGGAGGAAACATTTCATGAGCCATCAAATTTCAGAAGCACTCCTTTTTGGCATTGATCTCGGTATTGGATCATGCGGATGGGCCGTGCTGGAACGATCAGGAACAGACGGTGCCGTCAAGGCTCTTGGCAGCTGGTGTTTCGATGTTCCCGAAACGGACAAGGAGAGGACACCCACCAACCAGATCAGGCGCACCAACCGTCTCCTGCGCCGCATTCTTCGCCGCCGTCGCAACAGGATGGCCGAGATCCGCCGCCTTTTCGCCGAACATGGGCTGATCGGCACGTCACATCCGGACGCCCTGCGCCAGCCTGCCATTGACCCCTGGGAGATGAGAGCAAAAGGGCTAGACCACCCGCTGACGCCTCAGGAATTTGCCGTGGCACTGGCCCATATCGCCAAACGACGGGGCTTCAGGTCAGCAGCCAAACGTGTCGACGGCAATGCTCCATCTGACGACAGCAAGATGCTGGCAGCCCTGGCAACAACCAGGGAGCGGTCAGCCCGATACCGGACGGTCGGTGAGATGTTTGCCCGTGATCCTGCCTATGTTCAGCGGCGACGCAACCGGGCTGGCCTCTTTGACCGTACGATGAGCCGGGATGATCTGGAACATGAAACAAAGCTCCTCTTCAGCAGGCAACATGCCCTGGGCAATTCCGTCGCCAGTGCCGACCTTGAAGAGGCCTTCACCCGCATAGCCTTCCGGCAGCGTCCCATGCAGGACAGCGGCACGCTCGTGGCTGCCTGCCCTTTTGAACCTGATGAAAAACGGTCATCCCGTTTTTCCCCCTCATTCGAACGGTTCCGCCTTCTTTGCCGGCTCGTGAACCTGCGTGTCACGGACGGTCCGACAGAGCGGCCCCTGACTTCAGAAGAGCTGCGCCTTGCCTGCGAGACTGCCGGGACAACACGCAGGCTGACGGGAGACGCCGTACGGAAACTCATCGGCCTGCGTGATGACCAGCGTTTCGTCACCATCTCGCCAGACCAGGAAAAACAGGACATCACCAGCAGGACAGGCGAAGCTCTGGCCGGTACGGCCACATTCCGCAAGATTCTGGGGGAAACGCTGTGGCGGCAGCTTCTGCCACAGCCTGAACTGCTCGACCGGGCCGCATGGATCATAAGTTTTCATGAGCTGGCCGACACCATCATTGAGAAACTGGGCCAGATCGGCCTGCCCGCTGAAGCCCATGCCCTGCTCAGTCAGGCCCTGCTGAGTGACAGGAACCCCTTTGCAAAATTCAGGGGTGCCTCCTCTCTCTCGGACAAGGCCGCACGGGCTCTCATCCCTTTTCTCCAGCAGGGGCTGACATATGACAAGGCCTGCGAAAGGGTCGGGTACGATCATGCCGCTTCAAAACTCAGCAGCCGGGAGACTGTGGATACCAGAGCCAGGTTCCAGACCCTCATGGACGACGTTCGTGACAGCATTGCCAATCCGGTTGCCAGAAAGGCCCTGAGCGAGGGCATGAAACAGCTCTGGGCCATGCGCAACCGCTGGGGCCTGCCCGGAGCGATCTGCATCGAGCTGGCCCGTGATGTCGGCAACAGCCTCGAAAAAAGACGGGAAATTGAGAAGAATCTCGAAGCCACGACCAGACAGCGTGAGAGGGAACGTCAGGAAATCCGTGACCTTCTGAAAATCGATGATGTTCCTTCAGACCTTCTGCTCCGATACCGCCTCTGGAAGGAGCAGGAAGGGCACTGCTGCTACTCAGGGAAATCCATTCCACCGGACCTGCTCATGGCACGGGACAACCGCCTCCAGGTCGATCATATCCTCCCCTGGTCACGTTTTGGCGATGACAGCTACAACAACAAGGGCCTCTGCTTTGCGAAAGAAAACCAGGCCAAGAAGGGGCTGACACCTCATGAATGGATTCATGGCACACGGGGGCAGGAGGCCTGGGACAGGTTTGTGGCTACCGTGGAAACCAACAGGCAACTGAAGGGGCTAAAAAAACGCAATTTCCTTCTGAAAAGCAGCAAGGAAACAGAAGAGCGTTTCCGCACCCGCAATCTCAACGACACCCGCCATGCGGCACGCCTCATGGCCGAGGCGGCACGCCTGCTTTACCCCCGTGGCCAACGGGCCGAAAAAGGAGGGAAACGGCGGGTCTTCACCCGTCCCGGTGCCCTGACAGCCGCCCTGCGCCATGCCTGGGGGGTTGAATCCCTCAAGAAAGTCGATGGAAAGCGTCTCCGTGACGACCGCCATCATGCATTGGATGCCGCCATCGTTGCCGCCATCAGTGAAGCAGAAATCCAGAAACTCACGAAATCCTTCCAGGAAAATGAACAGCAGGGCCTTCCCCGCCCCATGCGGGACATTGCCCCACCCTGGGCCGGTTTCCGGGAACAGCTGGAGGAAAAATACGGGTCCATTCTGGTGGCCCGTCCCGAACGGCAACGTGCCCGTGGGGAAGGCCACGCCGCCACCATACGGCAGGTGCGGGATGAAGACACCGGACCTGTCATCTATGAACGCAAACCCGTTGAAAAACTGACCCTGTCTGACCTGTCCAACATCAAGGACCCAGACCGGAATGCCGGTCTCATCACCTCTCTCCGTACCTGGATAGAGGCAGGCAAACCAGCGGACACCCCGCCAAGAACGCCATGCGCCACAGCAGATGAAGGCCATCTGATCCACAAGGTCCGTCTTGCCACAAGGAAAAAACCGGCTGTTCCCGTTCGGGGCGGCATGGCGGACAGAGGCGAGATGACACGGGTCGACGTCTTCAGGGTCACTGGGAAAAAAGGCAAAGTGAGATGGTATCTGGTGCCCATCTATCGTCATCAGGTGATGAACCGTTCCCGCTGGCCGACTCCACCCGACAGGGCCATGGCCTCCGGCAAGGCAGAAGAACACTGGCCTGTCATGGGGCCTGAAGCCCAGTTCCAGTTCAGTCTCTATCCCCGCAGCTATGTGCGTCTTACAAAAAAGGATACCATCATCGAGGGATACTTTGCCGGCTGTGACCGTTCCACGGCTGCCATTGCCCTGGCCGATCCTGCCAACAAAAAGCCACCCCAGAGAGGTATCGGCATAAAGACACTGGATAACGTCCAGAAACTGGCCATCAACCGTTTTGGAGAGCTGTCACCTGTCAGGAAGGAGACACGAACATGGCATGGCGTTGTGTGCACATCTCCCGTCCGGCCCGACTGAGCCTGAAGGACCGACAGATCGTCATCACGCAGGGCGACGATACCATCGCCCTGCCACTGGAGGATGTGGCCTGCTGCATACTGGATACGCCACAGGCCACCTTCTCTGGAGCCCTGCTCTCCGCTTTTGCCACCAACGGCCTCATCCTGACCGTGCCGGATGACAAACATCACCCGGCAGGGCTTCTTCTTCCCTTTCACCAGCATTATGCTCAGGCGGACATCATACAATCCCAGATTTCCGCCTCGCAGCCACTTCAGAAACGTCTCTGGCAGCAGATCGTCATCAGCAAGATAAACAATCAGGCGGCCGTTCTGGCAGCACGTGAATGTCCAAAAGCCCGACAGCTGCAAAACATGACGGGACGGGTCACATCGGGCGACCGGGACAATATTGAAGCACAGGCAGCACGTTTCTACTGGTCCCATCTTTTTCCAGATTTTACCCGGGCTGACAGGGCTGACAGACGCAATGGATTACTGAATTACGGCTATGCCGTCCTCCGTGCCGCCATCGCCCGTGCCTGCGTGGCGGTAGGCCTGATACCGTCACTGGGGCTCCATCATGCGTCCCGCATGAATGCTTTCAATCTTGCGGATGACCTTATCGAACCTTTCCGCCCCTATGTGGACCAGATGGTGGCACGTCATCAGCTGGAGCCTGACGAAGGCGACATTACCCTCGAAGATCGCCATTTCATGACTGGTGTTCTGTCACAGTCTGCTCTGATAGGTCAGGAGACTGTAAGCATTCTGACAGCCACAGAAAAGATTGCCACCAGTCTGGTACAGGCTCTTGAGCATAGCAGTGCGGCCCTGCTCCAGTTGCCCGTCCTCCCGACGGGAGGAACAACCCCATGAAAGCGGAGGAGGCCCGATTCTTGTGGCTGATGATTTTTTTCGATCTCCCTGTCCGGACAAAAAGCCAACGTCGACAGGCCACCCGTTTCCGCAATTTTTTACGGGACGATGGTTTCATCATGCTACAATATTCTGTCTATGTCCGTGTCGGACGTGGTCAGGACAGTCTGGACAAACATGTGCGTCGTGTGCGCTCAGTCCTGCCCAGAGAAGGCAGTGTCCGGGCACTTCAGGTCACGGACAAACAATACGGACGGATGGAAATAATGCTTGGTCTTGCAAAAAAAGCCGAACAAGCAGGCGCAAAACAGATGATACTGCTATGATTTTCGGCCGCAAAACAGCGAAAAATCATGCAGTATCAGTCCGTTACGCTCAAGCTAGGCTACCATAGACAAATCGGTAGGGAAACCACGGCCTGGGCAGTAACCTTCCCATGCGTCAATAGAGGCTACCATAGACAAATCGGTAGGGAAACCACGGCAATGCACTGCGTACATTGAAAACTTGTTGAAGGCTACCATAGACAAATCGGTAGGGAAACCACGGCCCCAGTCCAGACGGGCTGCCCCCATGCGTTAGGCTACCATAGACAAATCGGTAGGGAAACCACGGCTCGGGGGTGAACTGAATGCATTTCTACGGTAGGCTACCATAGACAAATCGGTAGGGAAACCACGGCATCTCTCCATTGTCCAGAAAAACAAAGACCAGGCTACCATAGACAAATCGGTAGGGAAACCACGGCGGTATGGACACAGTGCTTCCACACTAGGGGAGGCTACCATAGACAAATCGGTAGGGAAACCACGGCCGGGGAGTTGTCCTTGAACTGCCGTGCCAGAGGCTACCATAGACAAATCGGTAGGGAAACCACGGCACGTTCCGTTCATATCCGGTGGGAGAATGTAGGCTACCATAGACAAATCGGTAGGGAAACCACGGCCCAGCTGGTGGACGGACAGCCGCAGCCGTCAGGCTACCATAGACAAATCGGTAGGGAAACCACGGCCCAGATTGTTGCCCCAAGCAAGCCATTGGTAGGCTACCATAGACAAATCGGTAGGGAAACCACGGCTGTTTTATCGTTGGACCCTGAGCTTCTTTTAGGCTACCATAGACAAATCGGTAGGGAAACCACGGCAACTTCATCCAAGTGGTTGCGATTGATGGGAGGCTACCATAGACAAATCGGTAGGGAAACCACGGCCAACGTTGACATCCGGGCAGTTCGTGACCGAGTCTACCATAGACAAATCGGTAGGGAAACCACGGCATTCTCAACACCATCGGTCTACGCGGGGAGGATAGCATAGGTTGGAGAGTATGTGGAGTGATGCCACGCAGCCTTATTTCTGGCTCGAGCCTGACGACCTGATTTATATTTGAGGGGGAGTATATGGATGGATGCGGGGGTAGGATTTGAACCTACGACCTTCAGGTTATGAGCCT